>NZ_JAEFCF010000056.1 GCF_016405985.1 Paracoccus sp. IB05 | reverse complement strand
AGAGGGCCGCCTAACATGAGCACCTGACCGGAACAGAACCGGGACAGGTCCAGTTATGCGGGACGGAGCGGCCAGTCAGTCCTTTGCAGTGCCCGCGCCGATAGCCCACCTTACCGAGATGCCAATAATCGCCCCCAGAAGCGAAAAAAAGACAAGGGGCGTGGCTCGTGCCAGCACATAGCCGACCGAAATGACACTGTTCGCCTCTTCGAATTGAGAGCCTAAATCTGGACCTCGATCTTGTCCTGTTCCACCGTAAATGAATGTGAAAACACACAAATACAGAATATAGATCACGGCGGCGATGGTCGCCCCCCAGCGGGCAGCAGCCACAAAGCTGACAGGTTTGCGCATAATACGGGTTAGAATAGGCGCTCCGATCAGCCAGCAGAGCACGAACGAGACCGGCAACCCTATTACAGCCGCATAGACCCAAACCAGCGGGTTGAAGGTGGTGAATGCAAGGGGCACAGCCACGACAACCCACCCCAAAAACGCCGCAAGATTAACAGCTTGGTTGCGCTCGCTCCGGGTGTAGGCTGGACTGTCTGACATACTTCCCACCACGCTTTATTCCTAGCAGGATAACAGGGGCTTCACCGTCCGCAATGGGCTCTGTACGTCGAGACTGACAGCCGCCCCGGCCCCACTGCGCTGGACCTCTGATCGGCGATGCGGGACAAAACTGCCGGTTGCCTATAGCCTCTGGACCTGTGCCAGCACCCCGATGAAAGGATTCGCACGGTGGTAGACAGTGCCCTTTTTCGTTTCCTGACTACGGCTGAGAAAAAACTGGGAATGTATTTCGGGTCGAACAGCATCCTTGATGTCAAGAGGACCTTGGGTGGATGGCAAGCACACCGCTACTTCTTCCCTGATGATGATAGTTTTGCAGATCGGTTCTTTAGCGCAGGCAACGATAAAAGGAGCTTCCACCATTTCGTTGCAACCAAGTATGGCGAGATGCGTAGCATCGGTTGGGCTGCAATCATTCACGAGCAATGTGAAACGAACGATGACGAGTATCCGCTGTTCATGGCTCTGGTCCGTGAATTTTCTCAAGTCGCGCCTTCTCCGAATGGCAGCTAAGGGCTCAAAGCAACTTCCATCATCGGTGAGAGTTATCCCCGGAATTGGGGAAAACCCTGCCAGCTAAACGAGATTTTGCGCTCCCCGAATCTGGGGACCGCAAGCCAGACCGGAGATCCCCGGTTTGGGGGTATCCAAGTTTGGATATACCCCCAGACGCCTGATCTGTCGTCTGGCCTAAGCCCAAAATCTGGCTCTGAGTCCGTCCTGCACCGCAGGGAGAAGGCAGTATCGGAAAATCCGACAGTGGTCTCATTGCCGAGATTTCCGGCATTGCTCCCCCGTCCTGGGGAGCGATCACTGTCCAGCGTGGATGGGCGGATGGCCTGAGATTTCAGGGTGTGTCAGCGGTCCTAGAAAGCCAGGAGCGTCCACAATGGACATGCCAAGCCGCTACCCCGAAGGGCAGGCTTGCTTTTCGGCGAAGTAAGTGAAATGCTGTTCAGTGGGTGTGGAAACCCTGACCAGCGATAGCCGCATCACCTTTGGCGAGGTGCCTTTCCTTTGGCGAGGAAAGGGCGGCAAACTTGACGGGTGCCTTGGCGGGCGATCCGAACTCGACCATTATAGGCCGGGAGCGGATGCTATGTCCAGAGGGAAACCTTAAAGGCGTCCGACCTGTCTCGCTGGCAGGTTTCCACCCCCCGGCCGCCGGTCTGTCACCGGCAAGGGCTGTGGAAAGCCCGAACCAGCGAGTAAAAACCATGACCAAGCACGATATGGGGCAGTTCCATCTGCCGCCCGTTCGCCGTGACCAGTTGCACGACGACATTGCCCTTGCGCTGGACGCGATCACCGCGCCGCAGCCGGGTGCCCGCGAGATCGCCGAGGCCGCCAGCTATCTGCGCCACGCCCTGCGCCTGATCAAAACGGGGGTGTCGGCATGATAACCGAGGGTGACAAAGCATCGCTCCGCATGGAGCGGGCGACTGTGCGCGAGATCGCCCGCCAGGTGGCAAAAGAGGCCGGAGTGAAGCCTGCGGTGATCTTCGGACCCGGCCGCAAGCAGAAGGATTTCAGCCTGCGCGCCCTGGTCTGCTACATCGCCCGCCGCCACGGCATGAGCTATCCCAGGATCGGCATGGCTCTTGGCCGGGATCACAGCACCATCCGAAGCGCGGTTATCAATGAACAGCGCAGGAGGGGGGGAGCATGAAGCGGCGCGACATTCTTTCGCTCGCGCCTGCCGTGGTGCTGGGCTGCACAATCCCGGCTGGCGCTTGCACTCTGACCCAGATCCTCGACGCTCTCGATGAACTGACCCGCGCCCGCGATCTGGTCCAGCTTCTGGAAATGACCACCCGCTACAATCCAAACGACGACAGGAAGGCGCTGGCATCAGGGTGTGAGGCCGCGCTGATCCGGCTCAATGCCGGGATCGACATGCTTCACGGCGCCGAAAAAGCGGAGGCCAAGCCATGACCTATTCCGATAAGGTCCGGGCCGAGGTCGCTGCCCGCTATGGTATCCCGGTGCGCTGCCCTGTCCAGATCATCCCGCCCGGGGTGGTCGCGGAGATCTATGACCCGTGGGCGCCTGCCGCATCTGTGCGGCGAGGTCGACAGCTCACGGCGAAAGAGCGCCAGAAGATGGCTGAGCTGCGCAGTGGCGGGGCGACCTTCCGGCAAATCGGGCGGTATCTCAACCGCAGCTCCAGCCACGTCTACAGCGTTTTGGGGTGACTCGCCCCCCCCCTGCCCCACCCCCGGCTTCGGTCGGGGGCGGCTCAAGAAGAGGCGGCAAATCGTGCCGATATGTTCCGTAGAGGTCTTGCTCGTTCCATGTTCAATTGTGGGTCAAAATGTGGGACTAAACAAAAATCATAAAATTATTCTCTATCCAATTCATATACTTATGAAGAAAAATTGGCGGAGGGGAGTGGGAGTCGAACCCACCCGGGACAGTCTCGCTGCCCCAACCGGTTTTGAAGACCGACCGCCCCACCGGAGACGATTCCCTTCCCTCGCGGATCAAAACTAGTGACACGGCCCCGACGGCGCAAGCGCAGAGCCGCCAGGCGGGAGCCGCCTTTGGCTCCCGCCTGGCGCCTGATCTGATCCGCGTTAACACTTTTTTTTCGAAAGCATGTGCAGATTGTCCGGGTATCGGCCCGGGCCGTTCTTCTGTGACGCGGATCACTCTGGTGGTGCAGAGATGTTCCCCTCCTGACAACAGGAAGTGGCCAGGATGCGACAGGATATGTGCGAAAAGCAGAGGTCGGAAGCTGGGGGAGGCAAAAGCCGGCCGGCAGACAGACAGAGGGATGTAAGGGGTTACGGATGAACGCAGATATGGAACTCCGGATAGCGGCGGTACCTGAAGCCTGGCGGGCAGCCGGGGTGCTGTTTGCCGCAATCTTCCTGGCAACCCTTTTCGGGATCTACAGTCGGCCGGTAGGATTTCTGGCCAGTATCTGGCCCGCCAATGCGATCATGCTTGGGCTGATGCTGCGCAATCCGATCATGGCGCAGGCGCCCGGCTGGCTGGCGGGCTTCGCCGGGTTCATGATCGGCGATCTGCTGACCGGATCGGGTCTCGAAAAGGCCCTGATCCTCAATATCGCCAATATCATCAGTATCTCGACCGCCTATGCCATCCTGACCCGCCTGCCGGCCGAGATCAGCGAGTTGCGACAGCCGGTTTCAATGCTGTGGATCGTGCTGGCCTCGCTTGCAGGCGGATTTGCCTCAGGCCTGCTGGGAGGGGTCGCCGGCACAAAATACTGGGGCGGCGATGCGCTCAGCGGGATTGTCTACTGGACGGCGGGTGAGTTCGTCACCTTCATCGCCTTTCTCCCTGTGATCCTCTCGGCTCCTCCCCTGGCGCAGATCAGGAAATTCTGGTATCGGCTTGATCTCGTGGACAGAAGCGACCTGGTTCCCGCCATGATGGTCGTGCTGACCTTCATCGCTTCCCTGTTGATCGGAGGCCCCGGTGCGGTGGCCTTCCCGGTCCTCGCGCTCCTCTGGTGCGGGCTGACCTGGTCTGTCTTTGCAACCGCTGTGCTGACGCTGGTCTTCGGGGTCATGGCACTTGGGGTGATCGCCAGTGGGCTGGTTCCCTATCTCGACGGCCTCCCCGATAAGGCCGCGCTGTCTTCGTTCCGCCTCGGCGCCTCGGCGATTGCGCTTGTGCCGATCACCCTCGCCATCGTGATGCGCAGCCGCAATGAACTGACCGAGCGGCTGCGCTATCTGGCCAGTCATGACGCGCTGACCGGCGTGACCAATCGGGCGGCCTTCCACGAACAGGCCTCAAGACGACTTGCCACAGCGGATCGCAGCACCGCGATGATGATGATAGATCTCGATCATTTCAAATCCGTCAATGACACCTGGGGCCATGCCGCCGGAGACGAGGTCCTGCGCGAGACCGCGCGGCGGGTTGTCCGGATGCTGCGCCCAGGTGATCTGTTTGCGCGCGTGGGTGGCGAGGAATTCGTGGTGATGATCAACGGCGTCACGCCAGAACAGGCGCAATCAGTGGCAGAGCGCCTGCTGACTGTCATCTCCGAACAACCGGTGCGGGTTGGTGACGCACCGATCCTGATTGCAGTCACCACGAGCATCGGTCTGGCCGTCGCACGGCCGGGCGGCGCAACCTCTCCGGACGCGCTGATGCAGCAGGCGGATCATGCGCTCTATCAGGCTAAACATGCGGGGCGTAACCGGGTGATCATGGCCGGGGTGGCCGGAAAGTAGCACCTCCGCTACCCGCATAAGGGCGTTTTCCTTGCCGGCGCGCCACCCTTTATCCAGGTTCTCACATTGTCGCAAGCTGAGCGGGGTTGACCGGTGCCGTGACGCCAGAAGGGCAAGAACATGTCACGAATCCGCCCCTATCATCACGCAGATTGATGGCAATATGGATCCCGCCCGGGCTCAGGTTTCGACCGAGGCCGCCACTATGGCAGTTGCAGAGTGTACAAAAAAGGGCATCGCCCCTCTTCTGGAGCAGAACAGTTATGATCGGAAAAACCCTCCTCGGCCTGGGCCTCGCCCTTGCTCTGACCGCCTGCGGCGGGGGCGGCGGCGGCTTCGAGACAAATTACAGCCAGGTTGATCAGTCTGTCGCCCGCAACTGGCGTGTTTCAAAGATCGATGTGGTCGTGCCCGACACGCTGACCGTCTCGGAAAAGAATTCCTATATGCCGAATGCCGATATCGTCTGGCATGGCGACCCGACCGGCGACCGGCATGCCCAGGTGGCCGCAATCTTCCGCGATGCCATCGCGAAAGGGACCACCGGCCTGCGCGGCAAACAGCCTGTCACCCTGCGCGTCGTGGTCACCCAGTTCCATGCCCTGACACCGAAAGCACGAGGCATGGGCGGCAATGTCGGGGTGCATGACATCCGTTTTGACGCCCGCATCCATGACGGACGGACGGGCGCGCCGCTGACCGGGAGCTTCCCGATCAAAGCCGATATTGCCGCTCTGGTTGGTCAGGACGCCGCCGATGCAGATGCCCGTGGCTTTACCCAGAAGGTCGAGATCACCGAACATCTCGAGGCGGTGTTCCGCAACTGGCTGGGCGGGTATGGCGAAGACCCCCGGAACAGCTTCAGCCGTCTGGGGCGCTGATCGACCCTCCCCCTGCAAACGCCGCCTGTTCCTGCGACAGGTGGCGTTTTTCATTGCAGCCATCACGTCAGGCGCGTCGGTTTGATGAGTACGTTTTCACCGCGCGTTCAGAATCATTGCCCATAAATAAAGTATCACTTAACACTTGTGCAGTGGGGAATCTCGGACCGCTATCCCACGCCCCAGCCCGGGCATTTGGGCGGAGATTCTGGTGTCACAGCTCAGCGATACAATCACGGCGGAAACCTCAGACCAGCAGCGGCTGCTCGCAGAGCGGCTGCGCCGGTTGCGCAAGGCCAGCGGCCTCTCGCTACGCCAGCTCGCCGATGCAACGGGGACTTCGGCCAGTTTTCTCAGCCAGCTGGAGCGCGGATTGACCGGTGCCAGCACCTCAACGCTGATCCGCATCGCCAATGCTTTCGGCTGTTCGATCGCCGAGCTTTTCGCCTTTACCGACGGCGCGCAAAACCCGGTCTTGCGCCGCAAGGACCGCCCCACCCTGCCCGAGATGAGCGGGCATCGGAAGATGCTGCTCTCACGCCGGCCCCTGACCCAGTTCGAGGCCTATGTCTCCGAATTCGAGCCGGGCGGCTCGACCGGCGACGAGGCCTATAGCCACGGCGATTCACATGAAATGATCCTCGTCCTGGCCGGCAAGGTGCAGATTGACCTTGGCCCGCAGAGCTACCAGCTCGACGAGGGCGACAGCATCGAATTCCAGAGCTCGGTCCCGCACCGGGTCGCAAATACCGGCAAGGGGCCGGCCTCGGTCCTCTTCGTGACCTCACCGCCCACCTCGACCACCGGCTATCTCGACACTTTCCGCGCCGGGCTCAGCGAAAGATCCGGCGAAGACCGGACCCACGTAAAAAACTGAAGAAACAAAACCTTACACTCAGGGAGCAACCGCAATGAAGCTGAAGAACCTCACCGGCCTGTCGCTGATCCTCGGCCTTGGCCTTTCCCTTCAGGCGCAGGCCGATACCCCCGTCGCAGGCGAAACCGCCGAGGGTTCGCTTGCCGGCAAGACGCTGACCTTCGTGTCATATGGTGGCAGTTTCCAGGATGGCCAGATCGCGGCCCTTGAACAGTTCGTGGCGCAATCCGGGGTCACGCTCCTGTCGGACGGCCCCACCGAAAACGCCAAGATCCAGGCCCAGGTCGAATCCGGCAATGTGATGTGGGATGTGGTCGATACCGGCGACTACACCCCCTTTGTCCATTGTGGCACCCTGTTCCAGAAGCTCGATTTCTCGAAGCTCGACATTTCGAAAGTGCCGGAAGGCCAGGTCGGAGAATGTTCAGTTCCGGCGATGAACTATGCGGTCATGTTCCTCTATAACAAGGAAAAATGGCCCGAGAATGGCCCGGCCTCCTGGGCCGATTTCTTTGACACCGAGAAATTCCCCGGCACCCGCGGCATTCCCGGCTATTCCGATCCCGAAGGCTATATGATCGAGCTCGCGCTTTTGAATGACGGCGTGGCAAAGGCTGATCTCTTCCCGGCAGATATTGACCGTGGCCTGAACAAATGGCGGTCGATGCGCGACAGTCTGGTTTTGTGGACCACCGGCGCGGAAAGCGCGCAGATGATGGAATCGGGCGAGGTTGATATGGTCATGGTCTGGTCCGGCCGGGGCAAGGCCGCGCTGGAAAATGGCGCGAATTATCAGCCGGTCTGGCAGGACTGGGTTGTCGTGAAGGATCAGATCACCATCCCGGTCGGCGTCAGGGATGTCGACGCCGCCCATGCGCTGA
Source organism: Paracoccus sp. IB05 (assembly GCF_016405985.1). Classification (GTDB taxonomy): domain Bacteria; phylum Pseudomonadota; class Alphaproteobacteria; order Rhodobacterales; family Rhodobacteraceae; genus Pseudogemmobacter. The sequence goes on along the minus strand of NZ_JAEFCF010000056.1, from coordinate 15,375 downwards.
TCAATGCCTATCTCGGCGCCGACGCCCAAAGCAAAATGGCCGAAGACACCTCATATTCGCCGATCAATATCGATTCGAAGCCGCAGGTCGATGAGCTGACCGCTTCTTTCATGACCAATACGCCCGAAAAACAGGCGATGGCCTATAACCAGAACGTGCAATACTGGGTCGATAACTATGATGTTCTCAGCGAGAAATGGGCTGAATTCATCGCAGGCAACTAAGCCTCACCGAACCCCGCGCGCCTGAGCCTGCGCGGTCATGCTGCGGCGATCTCTGCCAGGGTCGCCGCAGCTCCCTTCCGGCCCCCGCGCGCTGACGCGGCAGCCGCCCCCCCGAGACATCACGGCAGCCCGTCGGAGGATCCATGTCAGAGCCAGAAACCAGCTTCCTCTCGCCCCGAAAGTTCCTGTCGCACCCTGCTCTGCTGACACTGCCTGCGCTGGCGATCCTGATCCTCGTTATGGCGGTGCCGCTTGGCACCGTGATCAGCCGCAGCTTTACCGAAGGCGATGCGTTTCTCGACAATTACTACTGGTTTTTCAACACGCCGGTGAACATGACCGTGCTGATCCGGACCTTCCGCATCGCCGCCGTGGTGACGCTGGTCTGCGCAATCGTGGCCTATCCCTACGCCTATGCGATGTCGGTCGTGGGGCCGCGCCTGCGGCTCTTTCTGATCATGTGCGTGCTGGTGCCGTTCTGGGTTTCGGGCGTGGTGCGCACGCTGGCCTGGGTGATCCTTCTGCAAGACAGTGGTGTCATCAACAAGACGCTGCTTGCGCTTGGGTTTGACAAGGTCAAGCTGATCCGCACCCAGCTGGGCGTGACCATCGGCATGACCCAGATCCTGCTGCCCTTCATGATCATGCCGCTCTATGCTGTGATGCGCGGCATCGACCTGCGGCTGATCCAGGCGGCGAAAAGCCTGGGCGCCCATCCGGTCAAGACCTTCTTCCAGGTCTATCTGCCGCTGTCGCTGCCCGGTGTTTTCGCCGGCGCCACCATCGTCTTCATCCTCGCGCTTGGCTTCTACATCACGCCGATGCTGCTTGGCGGCACGCAAAGTTCGATGCTCTCGACCCTGGTGCAGCAACAGGTGCTGTCACTGCTGAACTGGGGCCGGGGCGGCGCGATGGGGGTTGTGCTTCTGATCGCAACCTTCGGCTTCCTCGCCCTCGCCGCCCCCTTTATGCGGCAGAAATACAAGATGAGCGGAGGCAGCCGGTGAAACGCTTCAATCCTGGCAGGCTGATCCTCGGGCTGACGGTGGCGCTGATTGCGCTCTGGCTGCTCGCGCCCACCATTGTCGTGGTGCCGATGTCTTTCGCCGATAAGAAATCGCTGGCCTTCCCGCCAAGTGGGTTCTCGCTGAAATGGTACGAGAATTTCTTCACCAACCCGCAATGGTTCAACAGTTTCACCACCTCGCTGAAGGTTGCGGTGATGGTGTCGGTTGTGGCGACCGTGATCGGCACCATGGCCGCCATCGGGATCGAGCGGATGAAATCCCGCACCGCCGGCCTGATCCGGATGCTGCTGATCACGCCGATGGTGGTGCCGGGCGTCGTTCTGGCCGTGGGCGTTTACGCGGTCTATCTGACCCAGGGCCTTGTCGGGACCTGGACCGGCTATGTGCTGGCGCATACGCTGCTGGCCATCCCCTTCGTGGTGATCGCGGTCGGCGCGAATCTCGCCGTCTTTGACCAGCGGCTGGAAACCGCCGCCGCGAGCCTTGGCGCCAACCGGCTGACCACATTTTTCACCGTGACCCTGCCGCTGATCCGGCCCGGCATCCTGTCCGGCGCGCTTTTCGCCTTTGTCACCTCGTTTGACGAGGTGATCGTGTCGCTGTTCATCACCAGCCCGCAGCTGAAAACGCTGCCGGTGCAGATCTTCTCGTCGATGACCCGCGACGCCGATCCGACCGTCGCCGCTGTCGGCTCGCTGATCTTCCTGACCACCACGCTCGTCATCGGACTGGGCCTTATCTTCGGAACCCGTAAAGGGCGCAAATCATGACCAATGCACCAACCGGCAGCCGCAAGGGCGCGGCCATCGACATCCAGGCCTGTTCGAAATTCTACGGCAATTTCACCGCGCTGGATGATGTTTCGCTTCGGGTCGAGCCGGGCGAGTTCATGTCCTTCCTCGGGCCATCCGGATCGGGCAAGACGACGACGCTGAACCTGATCGCGGGTTTTACTGACCTGTCGAAAGGCGAGATCCGGCTTGGCGAGCGCCCGATCAGCAATGTCCCCGCCCATAAGCGCAATATCGGGGTGGTGTTCCAGCATTACGCGCTGTTCCCGCATATGACGGTGGCAAAGAACGTGGCCTATCCTTTGCGTCAGCGCGGCGTGGCAAAGGCCGAGCGTGACCGCCTGGTTGAAGGCGCGCTGGCCAAGGTGCATCTTGAGAAATTCGCGCATCGCTACCCGTCCGAGCTTTCCGGCGGCCAGCAGCAGCGTGTCGCGCTGGCCCGCGCGATGGTCTTTGACCCTTCGGTCCTTCTGATGGATGAACCCCTTGGTGCGCTTGACAAAAAGCTGCGCGAGGTCTTGCAACTGGAGATCCGCCGCATCCATCGCGAGCTCGGATCGACCTTCGTTTATGTGACCCATGACCAGGAAGAAGCGCTGGTACTGTCCGACCGGATCGCGGTCTTCAACAAGGGCCGGATCGAGCAGGTCGGCACCGGGCATCAGCTTTACTCGAACCCGCAGACGCTGTTTGTCGGCCAGTTCATCGGCGAAAGCTCGATCCTGCGCGGCAGCCACCGGGTGAATGGCGCGGAAACCGCGCTGGATATCGGCGGCACCCCCATTTCGGCCCCCGGCACCCCGAAATCCGATGGCGCGCAGGTCATTCTTCTGCGCCCCGAAGATGTCGCCGTCCAGGCCCCCGGCACGGGCGCGGCCAATGGGCGCGGCAATGTGATCCAGGGCACGGTGCGCGAGGCGATCTATCTGGGATCTGCGATGAAATATGAAGTTCTCCTCGCGGACGGCACGCCCATCGTGGCGCGCACCGCCACGCAAGGCGAGGCTTTCGGGATCGGCGCCGGCATCGAGCTGGCCTGGAAGCCGGAAGATGGCAGGCTTCTGACCGATGACGGCTCGATAGGCGGACATTAGGTCCTGGGCCACTAACAGGTGATGAACATGCAAGCGAAGAAAAACGGTGGCGTCTCATTCTGGTATGAGAATATCGGCGGCACGCCCGGCTACCGCGCGCCGCTGCCCGGCAATATCGAGGTCGATATCTGCATTGTCGGCGCGGGCTATACCGGGCTCTGGACCGCCTATTACCTGACCGAGATCGAACCGACACTGCGGATCGCGATTGTCGAAAAGGAATTCGCGGGCTTTGGCGGTTCTGGGCGCAATGGCGGCTGGTGTTCGGGCGAATTCAGCTGGAGCCGCAACAAATACCTCTCGACCGGCACCCGCGAAGGCGTGATCGACTTCGAGCGTCAGCTGCGCGGCACGGTGGCCGAGGTGGAGCGGGTGACGCAAAAGGAAGGCATCGATTGCGACTTCCTGATGACCGACTGCCTGACCTTTGCTCAGACCCCGGCGCAATGGGGGCGGCTGCAGGAAGATTACGCGACCGCGATGTCGTGGCAGGTGCCCGCGACAAGGCTCGAGCTGATCGACGGCGCCGAGGCCGCTTCGCGCATCCGGGTGCCGAATGCGAAAGGCGCGCTGGTGCGCCATAATGTGGCGCGGGTGCAGCCTGCGAAACTGGTGCGCGGACTGGCCGAAGTGGTCGAGCGGCGCGGCGTCAAAATCTATGAGCAAACTGCCGTCACCAGCATCGAAAAGGGCCGCGTGGTCACCAGTCGTGGCACGGTGAAGGCGAAACGCGTGGTTCGCGCGACCGAGGGTTTCACCCATGGAATCAAGGGGCAGGAACGCGAATGGCTGCCGCTGAATTCGGCGCAGATCGTGACCCAGCCCCTGCCCGACGCGCTTTGGGATGAGATCGGCTGGGAGAAGTTCCAGCTGCTGGCGGATGCCAGCCACGCCTATTGCTATTCGCAGCGCACCGCCGACAACCGCATCGCCATGGGCGGGCGCGGTGTGCCCTACCGGTTCGGGTCAAAAACCGATGTGAACGGCCAGACCCAGCCCGCGACCGTCGAGGCGCTGATCGAGATCCTTTACCGGATGCTGCCGCAGACCAAGGGTCTTTCGATCGACCACGCCTGGTGTGGTGTGCTGGGTGTGCCGCGTGACTGGTGCACCACCGCCGGCATGGACGCGAATACCGGCATGGCCTGGGCCGGGGGTTATGTGGGCCTCGGCGTCTCGACCTCGAATTTCTCGGGCCAGACGCTCGCGGACCTGGTCCTTGACCGCGAGACCGAGCGCACCAGCCTGCCCTGGGTCAACCGCCGTCCAAAAAAATGGGAGATCGAGCCCTTCCGCTGGCTCGGTGTCCACGGAATGTACTGGCTGTATCACCTGGCCGACCGCCAGGAAGCCCGCTCGGGCGGGACCAAAAGCTCGCCCCTCGCCAAATTCGCCAATAAACTGACCGGTCGCTGAAACGCGCCGCCGCGCCTGCAGGAGACAGCCATGATCGACCTTTCCGTTTTCACAGCCCTTTCAGGGATCGACCTCGGCCAGCTGAAAGACAAGCCGACCACCCTGAACCCGGGCCAGCAAGAGGCCGCGCATGCGCTCTGGACCTCGCCCGATGGGGTGCTGGAGATCGGGCTTTGGGAATGCACGCCGGGCCAGTTCACCGCTGACCGCTCAGCTGCCGCCGAATTCTGCTACTTTCTCGAGGGCAAGATCGTCATGACCCATCTCGATGGCACGAAAAAGACGCTCGGGCCGGGGGATGCGATCATGCTGCCGAAAGGCTGGAAAGGCACCTGGGAGATCCAGGAACATACCCGCAAGATCTTTGTCTTTTTCGAAGGCTGACAGGACAAAGCGACCCAATCCCTGACCGGAAAGAAAAAGGGGGGGCGATCACTCGCCCCCCCTTTTCACGGCCTGGAGGGGCCACGAAATGAGATCAGTCTTCTTCATCCCCGTGTTTTTCACCGCGCATCAGCGGACGGAATGAATCGCCGCGCCGGCCCTGGAAAGGCTCCAGCATGGCGCGGACTTCGCCCTCGCCGGGCAGTTCGGGGCGAAAATCGGCGGGGAGATAGTTCAGCGCCTTCAGCCGGTCGAACAAGGCCGCGAAATCCACCTCGCCGACCGAACGGAAATCAGCACGCGCCGCCTCTCCCGCGACCCAGTCATTCACGATCACATTGATCACATCCGGCGTCACATCGGCGAAATTGCGGAATTGCAGGTCATAATCGGCGGTATTGGCCGAAGACCGGCGCAGGATCATCGCGACGCGCCCGGCCTTTGGCATGACATAGGCCGCCAGATGCAGCGCCGATCCGTCCAGCGCGACAATCACACCCGCCGCCTTATAGCGCGCGATCTGCACCTCAAGCGGATGGCGTTCGGGGTGGAAAATCTCATAGCCCGCGCGGGCCAGGTTCTCCTCGATCACCCTTTCCCCCAGAATGCCGCCCTTGATCGCCGGCAGCCGCGCCCGCGAGACATAGAGCATTTCGCCCCCCTCTGCCGGCGCCGCAGCACTCAGGCGGCTTTGCATGAAATCCCGGTAAGCGGGCGAGCCGGCATAGCGTTCAAGCCAGCCGAACCCAAGCTCGGGAACGATCAGCCGCTCCACCCGCTGCACTTCGCCAAAGGTGCGCACGGGCAGGTCGATGCCAAGAAGCCGGAAGAACGGTGCCTGGCCCCTGATCGCCTTTTCAATCGCCGCCACATCGCCGCGATAGGGCAGATAGAGGATGCTTTCGGGCTGTTCCCCCAGATGGTCGAGCGCCCAGAGTCTTGCGGTTGATTCGACGAGGAAATGGCCGAAATGGCCACGGAAATGGCCGCCGTAAAGATGGGTGCCGGGCAGATCCCGGATCTCATCGCGATCCGAGAGCACCGGCGCCGGCGTCGATTTGCGCGCCCTGATCCAGGCTTCTGAAAGCTCGCACCAGCTGCCATCGGCATGCAGAACCCCGGAGGCCAGCGGCGTATCATGATCGCGCTCGGGCAGGATCAGCGCGTTCGAGAGCGTCCGGATCTCGCCGGTAAAGGGTGGGCGCAGATCGGGATGCGAGACGTTCAGGCTCGTGTCGCTGCCGTCTTGCCAGGCCTGGAGCCTGCGCGCAGCCGCCTTTTTTTCGCGGCGGACCCGGCGTTCGTCGCGACTTTCGGTCGGCTCCCCCCGGGCCATGCGCTCAAGCTTCCAGGCCAGTTTGCGCAGCTCACGCCGCTCGGGATAGATCGCGAACAGCCGCCGGGCGGCGCGGGCGGTCAGCGCGGAGTGGCCAAGCGCCTCGCCCTTGCGCAAAAGCGCATTTTGCCAGACCTCGATCTCGCGCCGCTGCCGCAGATGACGGTTCACGGCGGCGCGGTCCATCACCCCCAGCACCAGCCCGGTGATCAGCTCGTTGAGCATCTCGGACTGGCGGAATTCGCGCAGCATGCGGTGGCCTGCGAAATTGAAATGCACCCGTTCGATATTGTCGCCCTTAAGCCGGTTGGCATGCAGCCGGTCGGTGCGGTTGAACGGGTCATAGATCAGCCAGATCCGCGCCGCCGGCGCAAGCGACTCTGCCGCATCGCGCAAAGGCAGATCCTGCCAGTCGCAGGCGCGGGTCGGGCCGGGATAGCGCTCTTCAAAGGGAACAAGGTCTGGGGCGAGGGTCGATTGTGGCGAAAAGGCCACCACCTCGACGCCGGGCACCAGCACCGACAACGCCAGCGCGGCATAGGCGCCCATCGAGGTTCCGATAAACACAACCCTTCGGAAACGCTGGAAAAACCCTGCCTCTTGCAGCGCCGAGAGCATCTTTTGCGCATCGGCATTGCGATACCAGTCGCGCTCGGCCGCCAGAAGGCCGAGGATCGGGACATTGATCTTCAGCGCGCGGCCCAGCAGCCAGGGCTGATGCGGATCATGCGTATGGATCGAGGTCGCATTGTCGAAGGTGACCAGCAGTATATCGGAATGGCCACCTGGCGCGGCTTCGTTATACCAGGCGTCAACCAGACCGCCTTGCAGAAAAAAACTGCCGCCTGCCATCGCCGCCGCAACCGAAGGCGACGGCTCCGGGCGCGGTAAAAAGGCCGGGCGGGCGCGCTTTTTCGCGGGTTTGCGCTTTGCAGCCGCCCCGGCCGGACCGCCCTCCTCCAGCTCGTCCAGATCGCCCTCGCCTGTCATGTCCCGCTCAGCAGTCATCAGCATTCAGCCCCGGCGCCAGACATGGACGCGCGACGCACTGTTTTCCTCGTCGAAGCTCAGCCCGGCGGTGCGGAACAGCTGGTGACATTCCTGCATGCCTTCGCGGCCATAGACATCCTTATGCATCTCGAGAACGATGGTGTTCACCGCTGAAAGATCTGCATGGCGCAGGAAATCCAGCTCGCCCCCCTCGATATCCATCATGATCGTGTCATGGGGGTATTCTTTGGTCAGATCACTGTAGCGCAGCACCGGCACCTCGACGGCGCGGGTCTTTTTGCCCGGCAGTTCCGCCAGCGACGAGCCGAGGAAATTCCCCGCCACGTTGAAAGTGACTGTCCCGGGCGCATCGGGCGCGCTGAAGACCACAGAATGGCGCACCGAGATCAGATCCTGCAATCCGTTATGCTCGTAAAGACGATTGATATGGGGCAGAAGGCCCGGATTGGCCTCGATGGACAGGATCGAGACCGGCGCGCAGTTCTTCGCCAGAACCGCGCCGACAACCCCTGCCCCTGCCCCCATCTCGAGGATCCGGGCACCTTTCGGGATCACCGCGAGACCACATTCGATTTCCTGGCGCTCATAGCGGTGATTGTTCATCGCCTCGATCATACGCGGCCCAAGGATGGGCGCGTCGGGCACTTCGACACCATGACAGGTTGCGACGATGGTAAGGGTTGCCTCGGTCATTCTTTCACTGCCCGTGTTTTTGCTACTGCACTTTGCCCGATCATGTCCGCAAGACTATGGCGGCAGTTGGGCGCAATCCATACGAAACCTGGCGATTGTTCTGCAATCCGGTAAAGTCCGTTCGTAAGACCGGTCGAAATTTCTCAGCTTTCCCGCCTTATCGCTGCCCGGAATGTCAGGCTAAACAGAGACCGACTGCAGGAGAAGAAGAATGGGTGAGGCGAAAACCGGGGCCGGTCAGAAAGCGAAAGCCGCCGGGGCTTTGGCAGGAAAGCCCTCTGCGAAGCCCTCTGCGAAGGCCTCTGCCGGGCCAGCCGCGGCAAAGGCGGGAAAGGACAAAGCCCCAGCGGGCAAAGGTCAGCCGAATAATGCTCATGGGGCGCAGATGCGGAAGGCCAAAGCCACCCGCGACCCTGACCCGGACGTGCGTCCGGGCCTGCCCCGGGGCGCCTCGGAAATATTCGCGACCACCCCCTTCGCACTGAAGCGCCATGCCAGCCCGCATGGCCAGGTCACCGCCGTCTCGATGATGAAGGATGAAGGGCCCTATGTGATCGAATGGGTGGCGCATCACCTTGCCGTCGGCTTCTCGGATCTGGTCGTCTATACCAATGACTGTTCCGACGGCACCGATGACATGCTGATCCGGCTCGAAGAACTCGGCCTTGCCCATCACCGCAGGAATGACATTCCCGAAGGCATCCGCCCGCAGCCTTCTGCGCTGAACTATGCGCAGGAGGAGCCGGTTGTGGGCCTCTCCGACTGGGTGATGGTGTTTGACGCCGATGAGTTTCTCTCGATCCGCTATGGCGATGGCACGCTGGATGATCTGATCGCCGCCGCCAAAGCCCAGGACGCCAACGGGATCGTGGTGACCTGGCGCATCTTCGGCTCGGGCGGCGTGGTTGACTGGTCGACCGCCCCGGTCTCGGAACAATATCTGCTGGCCGCGCCGCAGGACTGGAACAAGGGTTGGGGGGTCAAGACGCTTTTCAAATTCGACCCGGAAAACTGGAAGCTTGGCATCCACCGCCCCAAGATGAAGACCAAAGCCATCAAGGCCGGTTTCGCCGATGAGGTGAAATGGCTGAACGGCTCGGGCCGCGAGATGGAGGATTACTTCAAGTTTCGCGGCTGGCGGTCGATCACGAGGACGGTCGGTTATGACTGGGTGCAGCTCAATCATTATGCAGTGAAATCGGTCGATTCTTACGCGATCCGCAAGCTGCGCGGTAATGTGAACAATAAGAAAGACAAGTATAATTCCGATTACTGGTCACTCCAGGACCGCAATGAGGTCAGGGATGACACCATGCTGCGCTATACCGCGCGGCGTGATGAGATCATCCTTGAATTGCTGAAAGACCCGGTGCTGGCGCGGCTGCACAAAGCGGCGCTGGCGCGTGTCGATCAGCGGCTGAGCGAGATCCGTGGCACCGAAGCCTATACCGCTCTGGTCGCCGATCTGGCGCGTGCGAGCCAGGTGCCGATTCAGGAAATCGTCGCCAAACCGCCCCAGGCGCGCGACCCGGAAAAGATCGCAGCCCTGATGAGCGATATCGAAAAGACGCGCAACGAAGCCGCCCGCGAAAAGCGCAGATCCGCGCCGCGCGAGGCGGTAGAGGCGCTGCCATCGGGCAGCTATCTCAGCCAGCCGCGCGCCAATCCGGGTTATGCGGGGGAATGGGTGGCAAACCATGGCGTGGTGCTGCCGCTTGATCCTGGCGTCTTTTCGACCCCCGGCCTCGCGCTGATTGCAAAGGGGAAATTCGATCGCGGGCTTGCCAGGCGCCTGCCGCAGATCCTTGCCAAAGACGCGCGGGTGACCGAGATCGGCGCAGGCGCAGGCTTTCTCGCCGCGCATCTCGCCGCCCTGCGCCCCGATCTGCATCTGAGCGTGAGCGAGGGTGAGCCGGAGTTGCGCCGCGTGCTGGATCTGGTATGGGCGCGAAACGGGCGCCGCCCGGGGGAGCGGCTGTTTCTGCTGGAAGACGGCCCTCTGCCTGAGATGATCGCCAGGACTGCGCCAGAGGCGCTTTTGCTCGCCGATCCGCGTATCTCGCCCGAGGGCCTGGCCGATATTCTCACCCGGGTCAGCCCGGCCCAGATCCTCCTCTATGGCCGCCTGATCGAGGCCGGCCGCGACCGGCTTCAGGATTATGCCAGGGTGATGGAGGCCGGCTATATTGCCGCCCCCGGCTTTGATGCCGGGCTGACAGTGTTCCGCATCGCGAGACACCCGGCCAGCGGCGCGCCATCCTAGCGCAGGAAGAAAAATCACCTTCCCGCCACCATTGCGCCACAGGAAAACCCTCGCCGCGTGATGAGGATCGGGAATAATCCAGCCGGGATCCGAGCAGGACTCTGTTGGGGGATGCGGCAATACTGTATCCTGAATTGAAACAATAACGGTTGAGGTTCCGCCCTTGTCGACCCCAGTACGCCGCCCCCCGGTTCGCCGCCCGGTCGCCTCTCTCTGGATTGGCCCGCGCCTGCATTACCTGAACCAGCTCTGTCTTCTGAGCCATATGCGCCACGGCCATCCGACCACGCTTTATTGCACCGAAGAAGTCTCGAATGTCCCTGAAGGGATCGAGGTCCGCCCCGCGACCGAGATCATGGATATCGACATGGGCATCGTGGCCCAGACCTCGGAAAGCTTTCTCTCGAACGTGTTCCGCTACAAGATGATCCAGAAAACCGACGCGGTCTGGATCGACTGCGACGCCTATTGCCATAAGCCCTTCCCCGACGAGATGCAGAATATCTATGCCGGCCACGGCTTTCGCGGCGCGCTGAATTGCGGCGTGGTTTATATTCCGAAAGATGGCGAGCTGATCCATCAGCTGCTGGATTACTATGACAACCTGCCCGAGGCGCCGGCCTGGTTCAACAAACAGCAGAAAAAGCGCATCGAAAAGCAGGACCACGCGCTGCCCCAGGCCGTGCGGATCTATAATGCCGAACGCACCGCCTTTGGCCCCCAGGCCTTTACATATTTCGCCCAGCAGACCGGCGATTATGAGAAGGCGCTCAGCCCTGATGTGCTCTACCCGGTGCCCTTCCAGCTGAATGACGTGTTTTACGACCCCTATGGCCGGGTCGAGGGCCATTTCACCGATCAGACGCTCTCGGTGCATCTCTATACCAATGGCACCAGGCCCTGGTGGCGCAAGAACGTGCCGCTGGCGAATTCCTATGCCGCGCGGATGTGCGAAGAGATCGGCGTCGATCCGGCAAAGGCGCTGGAGGAGTAATGGCCGCGCGCAGGAAAGCCGCGCCGCCTGAGGCAGAGCCTGTCACTGACGCGAGCGCGCCGAAGTCAAAGACCGAACAGCGGGCGGAGATGATGATCCGCCGCCAGAAGCGCAATATGCGCAAGGCCTGGGCCGAGGGCTATCTGACGGGCATCTGCGCCATGCTGCGACCGGGGGATCTGGCGGTGGATTGCGGCGCCAATATGGGCGTGGTGACGGCGCAGCTTGCCGCCACCGGCGCCGATGTGATCGCCTTTGAACCCGACCCGGAGTGCTTTGCGGCATTGCAGCAAAAATTCGGTGCTACCGCGAATGTGACGCTGATCAATGCGGCCGTCGGCATCAGCTCCGGCACCGTCCGCCTGATGCGCGCCGGGAATTTCGACGCCAATCCGGTGGGGGCCTCGGTGAAAAACACCATCCTCGATGGCGGGCGCGGCATTGATGAAGGAAATTCTGTCGAGGTCGAGCTGATCGATTTCCCCGCCTTCCTGCGCGAAAAGGGACAGATCGGCTTCCTCAAGCTCGATATCGAGGGCGCGGAGCTGGAGATCCTTGAGACCATGGAGCGCGACGGGCTTTTCGCCCGGGTCAAAAGCCTCGTGGCCGAGACACATGAGCGCAAATTCCCCGAGCTGCGCCAGAGATTTCGTGACCTGCGCCGGCGCGTGGCAGAAACATATCCGCCGACCCATGTTAATCTCGACTGGATCTGAGCGGCACTGTGGCTAAGCCGGTCCCGCGCGGGCAATCCTGCCCATTTTAACCGGACGCAGAAGCAGATTTCAGGCAGTCCTCTTCAGTTGTCCCGAGCGGGTCTGATGCCGCGGATACACATATTGGGGCGCGCATTGTTGCAAGTCCGGAGCCGGTCGGTTGCGATCAGCTGCGCCTCCTTGCTGGTTTCAAAGATGCAGCGATCCAGCCATTCATGGCGGACCGTCCTGTTGCAACGCTCGGCCTAAGCGTTTTGCTGTGGTTTTCCGGGCTGGATGTGGTTCAGGGCCATGCCCTGCATCGCCGCCCGGATCATCAGTGCGGAGCTGATTCAGTCCGGGTGATTGCAAGATCCCGGGCTGGTCCATCCTCTTCTGTTCCCCGTTCCGAAGTGTGGCTCGACCGCCCATGGCCATCTTTGCCTGGCCGAACTCGGCCACGCCCTGGTCCGGCTGCAGCGCGATCAGCCCGTAAATCCTGCCGTTGGCGCGGTTGATCAAGACATAAGCGTGCCGGTCAGCAGCATGTGATACATCAGCGTCTCACGCAGCGCGAAGCTGGTGGTCCAGCCACACAGGACGAAGCGGATGGCCGGAACGGCAAATTTACGACATTATCTTGCTGACCAGCCTGCCGTCGATAGCCAGAAGACCCACGCCGATCAGAGCCATCCCGACATAATGACGCGCGGCCAGAGCTTCGCCAAGAAACAGCGCGCCAAGGACGATGGCGCTGACCGGGATGAGCAAGGTGACAAGCGCCGTGTTGACGGCGCCTGCGGAAGCCAGCAGCCGGAAGAAAACCACATAGGCCAGCGCCGTCGAGGCTACGGCCAGCGCAACGACAGAAGCGATGGCTGCAAAGCTCGGAAGCACCAGCGTCCACGGACGGTCGATCAGAGACGCCAGCGGAATCATCATGATGGTGGTCGCCAAAAGCTGGCCGAGCGCGACCTGTGCCGAAGAAAACCCCATCGACCTGAAGCGACGACCGTAAGTTCCGGCAAAGCCATATGACAGAGCGGCCCCAAGGCAGGCCAGCATTCCGCCAATGGCAAAACCCTGCCCGTCCAGCAGATTGCCACCCAGAAGAACCACGACGCCGAAAAAGCCAAAACCGATACCGAGCGCCTTGTTCCGCGTCATACGCTCATCCGCCAGAAGGAAATGCGCGATGATGATGGCAAAGATCGGCGTGGTCGCGTTCAGGATTGACGCCAGACCACTCGGGATCATGGTCTGCGCCCAGAACAACAGGCTGAAAGGCAAAAGGTTGTTGAGAAGGCCCATAATCAGAAAGGCGGGAATAGCTTTCCCCCTGAATGGCCAACGTTCGCCCAAAACACACAGGACGAACGCCAGCGCCAATGCGGCAAGGCCGGTTCGGGCCAGAACGACTGTCAGAGGTGGCAATTCCCGCACCGCAACGGCAGCAAAAAAGAACGCGCCCCCCCAAAGAACGGAGAGCAGGAGCAGCAATGCCCAATCCTGATATGTCATCCGCATCGTCAGCACCCGCTCTTGATAGATTTTACTTACTTATCTCACATTTCCGCCTGGCGTCTGGCAATTTTCGGACCTCATAATCCGGCCTGTCTCGTCAGCTCGGCCAGCCTCTGACAGTGTTGGTGAATGCCCGAATTCGACACCTGCAACGAGGCACGTCTGTGGCGCGACCCTGCCTTTGATGGGCTGTTCTTTACGGCAGTCAGGACGACCGGCATCTATTGCCGCCCGGTCTGCACGGTAAAGCACCCGCTGACAAAGAATATCTCTTACTTTCCGACCGCTGCGGCAGCAGAACGTGCTGGCTATCGCCCCTGTCTGCGGTGCCGCCCGGAAACCGCCCCCTTTTTGTCCGGCCTGGAAAGGCACCAAGACCACGGCGGAGCGGGCCTTACAGATGATCGAGGACGGGATGCTGGATCAGATAGGTGTCGAAACACTGGCCGAGCGGCTTGGCATCGGCAGTCGCCACCTTTCGCGCCTTTTCATGCGGCATATCGGGGCCTCCCCCGTCGAGACAGCCCAGACACTCCGGACAGCCCGGGCCAGGCGGCTGATAGACCAGACCGACCTGACTATGGCAGAGATTGCCGCCCGCTTCGTGCCGGACCTGCAAAGGGCCGATCCGAATTTCCGTGCGATCCGCGTTGACACCTGCCTTGACCTGATCGGGGAGTATGATGCGGATTTTGGCACCCTCCTGCACTCCTCCGAGCGATTTGCTGCGGGGTGCGGTCTTGATGCTCCGCATATCATGGGGACGCCAGAGGCGGGCCGCACCTTCTACCTGTATGGCAAGGGCGGCGGAACTCTTCGGGTCTATGAGAAAGGCCTCGAACAGCGCGGCAAGGGCAATGAGTCCGCGCCGCTAGACTGGCTGCGGGTCGAATTTCAGTATGCGGGGATTGACGCGGCGAAAAAGCTTTCGATCGCCCGTCTGACACCCGCCGAGCTTGTCCGTCACAAGGACTTTTCGCGCAAGTGGCTTGAGATGGCCGGGGCGGAACTGGGCCTTGTCGAGCGGGGGGGAGAAGGCTGCGCGCTTCGTTGCAGATTATCGGCCCAGGATCAAAACGCTTGATGACACGATGCAGCACGGTGCTCGTCAGTATGGCAAGACTTTCGCGCTGGCCGCTGTGCTCGACATCATCAAGCGCGATTTAAGCGGGGATCGGATCGCCGCTGCGGAGGCCGGGGCACTCGGGGCGGATCGGATCGCGGAGCGGGCTGCCACCATGTTCCGGGAAAAGATCCTGGCCCGGGGTTCGGTTGACAAGGTTCTAGAGGAAACCCGGTTCGATGTCGCGGAACTGCCCGAGGCATGGGCAAGCACGACTGCCAGTCGGTTGCAGGCCGAACTTGCTCGCGACCTTGAACGCGATGTGCGCGCCCGCCGCCAGCTTGAGGCCGCTGTCCGCCCAGTGACGCCGGAGTTTGTCAATCGGATCGAGCTGGATGTTTCGATCCGGCAGGCCGACGCCGCCTTGGATGCGGTCTGCGCGGCCATGGCAGGAGACGAGACCCCTCTTGCCGCTCCCCACCGCATCCGGGGCCGCATGGTGTCTGATAAGGCAGCCGTGGCTAAGTGGGACCTCCATGCGCAACAGCGCGGCGAAAAGCTCTTCCGGGCGCTGTCTGACCTAGGCGTTCCTGCGTCTGCCCTTCCGGGCGCAATCGAAATCCGCCCGGCATGGCTGCCCGGCGGTCTGTCGGTCGGCGATGCCGTGACGGATCATCGCCTTGAGCCATTGCTGCATCCCTGCCTGCCGACCCTCGTTCAGCGGCTCACCGCCTGATCTCTCTCCTCCCATCCTGAAAGGAAACCAAACATGTCATACATTCTCATCCTGTCCGATCTTTCGCACGGCTTTGTTGCGCTATTCTGATTGAGGCCGCATGTGTCCCTTTCCCGCTAGCTT
>NZ_JAEFCF010000055.1 GCF_016405985.1 Paracoccus sp. IB05 | reverse complement strand
GCAGAGGGCCGCCTAACATGAGCACCTGACCGGAACAGAACCGGGACAGGTCCAGCTGCGCTCTACTCTTTGTCTTGGTTTCGCCAGTCTGCGCGGAGGAGGCAATGGCAGGGACAGTTCAAATCAGGGATGCTGTGATATGGTTTGCCCATATTTCAGGGGCGCCGCAGATTGTTCAGATGCTCGATGAACTTTCGCCGGGTCAGGAAGTGGTTCTGCTTGTTGACGGGTGGGAAGGCGCCTGGATCAGGATGATGGACGGTAAGAATGGTCGGCGAACCCGAGGGATAAGGCCCGGATCATCTGCAAACAGCCATTGGCGCACCCTTTATCCTGAGCAGCGCTACAGCAGCGTGACCATTAGTGGCGTATCTTAGTCGGGGGTGTCAAATTGCCACATTATCGAGATGTATACGGCTGCGAAGACGCTGAGTTTGATTGGGATCAACTGGAGGATCTGTTTTGTGACCTCCGGAGGGAGGTAAAAGGATGGATTATTGAAAGAGAGGAAGATGCCAAGTCGGAAAAGTACTTTAAATTAGATGGGGCTGATTCTGATAAGTACGGCAATAATTTCATAATACGGTATCGGGCGTCGGAAGACAGGTCGATGCTGCTCGGATTTCACGAGATGGCGCTCGAACATCTGGCCGTACTTGAGCGGCTTATTGAACAGGAGGAGTTGACACCAAACCTCCTGTACCATTGGGGCATTGTTTCTGCGTGTCACGGCTACCTTTTGAACAGCTCGCTCGCGCTCAGTTCTGATCTCACTGACGATGTTCGGCGAAAAAATGCTGGAAAGACGCAGAGCATCGACGCACAGCTCAAGTGGTATGTGCATTGGCGTCATTTTCATATTGAGAAAGGAAAGATGACGCCGAATGCGGCCATCGCGTCATTCAAAGGCCTCATCAATGACATCCTAAAGGATAAAGTAGAAGTCCCAGACGGATTTTCGAAGGAGTGGTTTGGACGATGCCTTGGTCGATCTGGTGAACTTACATCGACGATGCGTAGCCTAAAAGTTGGCAGCCCACGCTATCTACTTCTCCTGTCGAGCGCACGTCAGGAGGAACCTCGCATCCCCCGATTGTCCCCCCGGGCCTTCAAGAAAAAGGATGCCACCCCTTAGAGGTGGCACTCCTATCGAGATGAAATAGCACGCATTTTCCTGCACTAAGGTCACGTCGATGGCCATCGGCACCCACGTTCCCAGAACAGAGGATGCCGAAAATGACGCATACCATTTCCCCCGGCGCTCATGCCGAGCGCTACCTTTCCATCCCGGCTGCGGCACGGGTGCTGGGCATCCCCGCATCCACGCTGCGCCGGGCGATCAACCGCAATCTGCTGCCCTGCCACGCGCCGTTTTCGTCGCGCCGTCGGGTGCTGATCTCTGAGATCCGCGCCGCCATGCTGGCCTATGCTGCTCTGGCTGCGGAGGGTCGTGACAATGACTGACCTGACACTCGCGACCTTCCTGCCCGAGTACATCGGCACCGTATTCGGCACCGATTTCCCCGGCGTCCTTGTGCTGTGGGATAAGCAGACCAAGAAGTCGCGTCACTTCGATGCCGCTTCGGTGAATAAGCTGATTGAGGCCGCAGTTCAGGATGCACCGCGTCTCGACCTGTATATCGGCAATGCCACCCAGTCGGCAGATCTCGCCCCGGGTAAACGTGGCGGCAATGCTACCGTCGCTCAGGTGAGTGCGTTCTTCTTGGATGTTGATTTTACGAGCGAAAAGAACTCCTCGAAGAACTATCCGAAGGACGAGGAGGAAGCTCTCAGGATACTTGAGAACTTGAAGCATAAGCCCACGCTGATCCAGAACAGCGGCGGCGGGCTGCATGTGATCTTTGTGCTGAAAGAGCCGATTGTCTGCCGCACCGATGCGGATCGCAAACGCGCGCAGGGCTTCCTGAAAGCGTTTCAGGCCGAGGTCGCGGCACACTTCAAGGCGCATGACCGGGAGATTGACGATTGTTCAGACCTCGCCCGCGTTTACCGTGTACCGCTGACCTTCAACCATAAATACGGCGAGCCGCGCCCTGTTGAAGTGTTAAATTGGGATGCGGATGCGCGGGTTGATGTGGCGGATCTGAAGCTCGCGGAAGTCGTGACAGCGGGCAAATCGGAGCGCAAAGATTATCCGCCCGCCGATCACGACCTCATCTGCAAGCATTGCGCATGGTATGAACACCTTACCGGAGAAGGGGCCGCATCGGCATCAGAGCCGGATTGGACGGCAGGGGGCTCGATCACTGCCGCCTGCCTGAACGGTCGCGAGATATTCCTTGAGTACAGCGCGACGCATCCGAAATACGACCAACGGGAAGCCGAGCACAAGTTCGGTCATATCGAAGCCAATGTCGCGCCGCTCCGCTGCGATACGATTTCTGATCGCTTCGGTGGCGAGGAGTTTTGCAAGGCTTGCAAATTCTGGGAGAAAATAAAATCGCCGATACAGCTGGGCGACGAAAAACGCATCGCCCTGATTGAGCAGCGCGCTATCGCCACAGAGGAGGGCTGGCCGGACCAAATGAAAGACGGTCGTCCTCGCGCCAGTTTTCGCAATGCCATCCTTTGCCTGCTGCGCCTCGGCGTTGAGATACTTTACGATCTCTTCCGTTTGCGGATCAGCGTTTCCGGCGTGGCGGTGCAGGAATTTGCGGGCGACATGAATGACGACGCGCTTGCCTATCTGCGTAAGCGAGCCACCGATGCCTTTGGCTTTGATCCGGGAAAGGTCAATATCGGCGATGCGGCGCATACCATCGCACTGGATAACGCCTATCATCCGGTCCAGAATTATCTGGGCGGCCTCAAATGGGATGGCAAACCACGTCTTGAGCGTTTGCTTACGGACTATTTCGGCGCCGAGGATACGGCGCTGAACCGTGCCTTCGCTAAAGCGGTTTTTGTGGCTGCGGTGCGGCGGGTTCGCAAGCCCGGCACAAAATTCGACACGATGCTGGTTCTTGAAGGTCCGCAAGGCAGCGGCAAATCCTCTGCGCTCCGGATTCTTGCCGGTGTGGAGAATTTCTCCGACCAGAACATCATCGGGCTCGACCAGAAGGTGCAGGGCGAACTGCTTATGGGTGTTTGGCTCTATGAGGTGGCGGAACTCTCCGGGTTGAAGCACACGGATACCAATGATCTGAAAAGCTTCCTCTCGCGCGATACGGATCGCTTCCGGGCCGCTTATGCCCGGTTCACGACCAGCCATCCCCGGCAATGTGTGTTCATCGGCACGACCAACGATGACACCTATCTGAAGGATGTCACCGGCAACCGCCGCTTCTGGCCGGTACTGACCGGCGAGATTGACCTGAAGGCGCTGGAACGGGATCGCGATCAGATCTGGGCCGAAGCGTCCGAACTGGAAAAATCCGATTACTCACTCACCCTGCCGGAAACGCTCTGGAAGGATGCTGCCGAAGCACAGGCGAAACGGATGCCCCGTGACCCGTGGCTCGATCAGCTGGAAGTCATTCAGGAGCTTTCGGTCGTCAATGGCGAGGCGCGTGTCAGCACGAGCACCCTGTTCGGGCCGGGCAACCTGAATATTGCGCCCGGGCAGCGGCAGGATTTCCACAACAAACGTCTCGCGCGCGTCATGGGTGAACTCGGCTGGAGCGGCCCCGACACCCTGCGGATCAATGGCAAGGCGCATCGGGGGTATTCGCGCCCGGCACAACCGGGAACCGATGAGCCGCCCGAGTTCTGATCTGCGTTATGGGCGTTATGGGTGTGACATATCACGCTGCGGTCTGACCGCGCGCCGATAGCACCGGGGGGCGGGCAGATCTGCGTCGTCCCGACCTCCCGGATACCTATAACATATATAACACCCATAACGCCCCCCTAAATCTCAACCTCTCTCAAAATCAGGAGGGCATCATGCCTGTTATCAATATCGCCAACCAAACCTTTGCTACTCAGAAAGACCTGCATGCCTTTCTGGATCGCATCCGCACTTTGCCGGATCACGACGAATTCCGGGGGCTGGCCAATTAGGCGCCGGTTTCTGATATTCTTCTCGCGATCATCACGACCCGCCCGAAAAAATTGGCCGAACTTCGGGGGCGGAAAGTGATTGGCTGGACCCGTCGTAAGAATGGCCCGTATTGGGCTTTCCATGCTGAACTCGCCGATGGCTCGCTTTTGGATTTGGGTGTCAACAAGACCGACATCTCCGAGTTCGCGAAGCATTGGTGCGGCTGATCTTGCAGCCTCCCACGTTAACACCATTCGGTTGCCGCGACCCCGTGTTTGCGGGTCCCTGATTGCCGATACTCCCGCCCACTATGCTGGTCGCCTAGGGGGTATCTCGGCCCCGGGGCGGCGATCCCACCCTTCGCCCGTGTCACCGCCGCCCCGGCTCTCAGCGCCGCAGCTGCCCCGACATCTTCGTCGGTAGCGATGTAATCCTGCCCCGCGTCATGGGCCTTCGTCTGGCCCTCCGGTCGCCCTGATACCCGCCCGATAGGCCCGCCAGAGCCTCCCGAATGCCCTGCACGGCCTCCCGGCGCTCTTCCTGTCCATCGCCGCTGCCCGCGCCTTGTGGCGCGGTCATCACAAGGTCACTGTCTCGCCCGTTTTCGAGCGTTTTCAATGAATTGCGCGACATCTTCGGGCGTGTTTTCCTGATTTTGCCGCCAACAAACAAGGATCTGACCCGCCATGACCACCACCACCGTCAAACTCGGCATCTGGAACCGCAAGCGCCGCCTTGCCTCGGGCAAGGTCCAGTGCCAGCGCCTCCATTCCGTCAACTGGATGTGCCCCGAGACCGGCAAAAAGCGCCGTCTCTCCTTCGCCACCAAGCCAGAGGCCGAGGCCGAACGCGACCGCATCGTCGCCGCGATGAAAGGCCAGCGCTATTTTAATCCGAATGCCAACCCGACTGTTGCCGAGGCGGTCACCCACTGGCTCGGCGTCAAGACCCCCGACATCAAGCCCCAGACCCGCAAGACCTACGCGATCCTGACCCGCATCATCACCGGGCCGCTGCTGCAGGGCAGCCCGAAAGAGCGCGCGGTCTTCACCGAAACCGGCGTCAAACCGCATCGCGATGCCAAGATTTTGCAGATGCTCGGGCCGAAGAAGCTGAGCGAGCTCACCACTGCCGAAATTCGCGCCTGGCATGCCACCGTGCGCGAAGAAGTGGGCGAGTTCAGCGCGAAGGAGGTCAAGGGCATGCTGAAGTCGATCCTCGCGCTGGCGCAGGAAGATTTCGGGGTGCCCGTGCCGAATATGCCGAGCAATCTGACCCGCCGGAAGCAGAAGCCGAAGAAGTCGATCCTCGATCCCGGCGAGGTGGCGCAGCTGATCGACCATGCCAAATCCGACCCTGCGCGCGGCATCTTCTATGCCTTCCCCTTCCTGACCGGCGTCCGCGCCTCGGAACAGCTGGGGTTGTTGTGGGAGGATGTCGACTTTGACGCGGGCGTGATCCGGATCCGCCGGGTGCAGGAGCGCGATGGCAGCATGACGCTGGCGACGAAGACCGAGGCGGGCGAGCGCGAGATCCCGATCTGCGCCAGCCTGCGCAAAATGCTTCTGGAATGGAAGCTGATTTGCCCGCGCCTCGATGGCCGTCTTTACCGCGTCTTCTGCGGCCCCGGCCATCCGCGCGCCTGGCCGCAACGCCCCGAGGGCAGCGGCGCGGCGATCCTCTACAGCAACTTCCTGCGCCGCTATTGGCAGCCGGGGCTGAAGGCAGCAGGCGTTCGCTATGTCACGCATCACAGCGCGCGCCATTCCTTCGTCTCGACCCTGCAGGCGCAGGGGGTCGAGGTCGGTCTGGTGGCGAAGCTCGCCGGTCATGCCAATCCGGCGGTCACGCTGGGCCACTATACGCAGGCGGTGCGGGGCGGCGAGGGCGCGCTGCGGCTGCTCGACGAGGCCTATGGCGCGGTCGCCGGGGGCCTGCGCTGATGTCGGCGGCGATCACACCCGCGCCGGGGGGAGAGGGCGCTCCCGTGGCCCTCTCCGTGCCCCGTCCGGTGACCCTGCGATACCGTCTCACCGATACCCGGAGCGGCGAGGAGATCGATCTGCCCGCCGCCCGGATCGCGGTGATCCTTGGCATCGAGACCGGCTATATCGACTGGTGTATCGCCTGCGACGGCGCATTCGAGACCGGGGATTGGCGGGTCACCGTGGCCCTGCCGGAAGGGGTGTAGAGCTCTCCCCGTGTGGGGATGCTGAAGATAGGAGGGGGGCAGACGGGGCGGGCCGCAGTTTGAGCCCATTGCGGACGTTCGACCACGACGACATAGTGCGGCCATGACATCCAATCCTTCCCCACGCATTGTCGACCAGCGGGTTCGCAACCGCATCATGGAGGTGCTGGAAATTCTCGCTGGAGGGGACGAAAGTGTGCGCGAAGTTGGAGTAGGCAATTTTTTCGAATGGTTCTACGATTGGCTACCACATCGTGATGACGACCGGCAAAATTCCTGGGCACCTAACAGTGCAATTAGCGATGACGAATTGGTTGCCATCTCTGCGGTGCGCGCCCTTTTGGATGATGCCTGCGATGACACCGCGTCAGACATTACAGATGAGGAGTTGATTGCCTCAGGTTGGCCCTCCCGGCTGGAGCCAGCAGCCCTCAGCGCATTATTGCTTATGCAAAAACGGGGGCGCTTCAGCGAGGAAGCAGAGCAGCAACAACCGGGAAAGCAGGAATGACCGTTTCGTCCGCATAGCGGAACCCCTTTTCAGGCGCTGTCCAGCGCCTTCAACTGGCTGAGGGCGATCTTCATGCGCTCGTCGCTGAGGCCGCGCAGCAGCGCCGTCGCCTCGGCTTCCAGCCGCATCCGGTTCGGGCTCTTGTTCTCCACCGCCCCGGCCTCGGGGAAGAAATCCCGCAGTGGCACATCAAGCGCCCCGGCAATCGCCATCAGCGTGTCGAGCGCCGGGAGCGACTTCGCCCGCTCAATATTCGAGATCGCTTCTGCAGTGCGCTCGATGGCCTCGGCCAGCCGGGCCTGTTGCAGGCCGCGCGCCTTGCGGAAGGTCCGCACCTGCCCGGCGATGAAGTGTTTGAGATCGCTGTCCATGATGCCGGATTAGGCTTCATAGATTGACAGCATAAATCGATCATGCTTTGAATTTCCTAAATAATTGAAGCGTAGTTCTGATTTGTGAAAGTATCCGACATGAAGGCGATGAAATGGCTGATGATCGGCGCGACCGTGGCGCTCTCAGGCTGCGCCCCGGCAAAGAAGCTGGGGCCGTTGCCCGGTGACCCGGTGAAGGCCTGCCGCTCGGGTATCCGGGAAGCCTGCGCGCTGCTCGCCATGCAGCAAAACGCGATGCGCAACTTGCAGCAGCAGGCGGTGACGGCACCGGCATACCGGCCCGTTTATGTCTATGGGCCGCGCCCCGGCGGGCAGATGAATACCACCTGCCAGAGCTATACCGGCATCACCTACTGCAACTCGAACTACCAGTGAGGGGGCGTTAGGCGGGGAACAGCCATGAAAACGGTGAACAAGTTTCTCGGGGCGGCCGCATTCATTGGCGCGTTCGTACTCGCGCGCCATAGCGATGATTTTCTGCGCCGCATGGATTTCGACTGGCTGGTGCATAACCCCACTGCCTCGGGGCGGATCGGAGGTCCGATTGCGGACGCAATCCCCAAGGCGGCAGAGAATTGCCCGGCAGATAGCAGACCCGTGAGACGGATTGAGCTCACGCCGGAGCAGGCGGAAATCATCTTTGGCCCGCCATCGGAGCGAAAGCAGGCCGAACCTGCACCGGCACCCAGTGGAAAATGCCGCCCACGTAAGGTAATCACGCTGACGCCGGAGGAATGGAAGGCATTCATGTCACCAGAAGATTGGGAACGGGCCTTCGGCACCAAGTCCGCCGAACCGCAGGAGGCACAGCCATGAGCCCCGACACATTCCGCCTGATCCTCGCCACCTGCGCAGTCTGGCTCACCCTAGCCTGCCTTTTTCTCATCCAGCCGCTGGTGGCGATGGCCGCGCTGCTGTTTGCTGCCCTGTGGATCGTCGGCGCAGCCGTCTGGTGGGGCTGGAAATGGTGGAACCGATGAAGGGCAGATGAGTGGGGAGGCAGATCGACGTTTTGAGCCCATCACCGACACTCAGGCAGACTGCGGCAAGGCGCGCCTTTCGCTGCGGCAGCGGAAAACGCGGCCCGTAGCGGTCATTGGCGATCCCTAAGTGCGGGCGGCTTGCCTTCCCTTCGTCGAGCATTGAGGCCGCCATCACACAACACTTGCGAAAGTGAAGATTTTTTGAGTAGCTGGCAAGTAATAGAACTATTCATGGAAAGATTGCTGCCGAATATGCTGCTGGAACATCTGATATTCAAGAGCGGGCCTAAGCCAGAGTCGCCACCGCTGGAAATTGATCCGGGGCGCGTGACCGTATTTGTCGGCCCTAACAACGGCGGGAAGAGTTCCGCTCTTCGCGACATCACCAATGAATTCATCTTCAATCAGGCTCACAACCGACATGTGGTTTCTGAGGTGAGAATCACGAATATTACGAGGGAGCGCGCAGAGCAAAAGATTTCAAAATTCCGCGTTCCAGAAGTTGGACCAACACCCGAGCGGCGGATCTTCGTGCGCAGGAACATGGGTCGTCATGAGGTTAATGAGCAATATCTTCTTGATGACTTATTGACTCGATTCAATCGGCGGCAGCGCGATCAACACTCCAACCTGCAATACATTTCTCAGCATCTATTAAGTATGTTCGCGCTCAATCTGACGGGCGAGAGCCGTCTGGGGCTTGTAAATCAGTCTCCGGCACAAAGGCTGACCGATCCGGCCCAGTCGACGATCGCAGCTTTGTTCCAAGATGATGCTCTTCGACATGCTTTATCGGATATCATCTATGATTCGTTCCAGATGCACCTCGTGATTGATCCAACCGAGATGGGGTCATTCGCATATGCGTTGTCAGAAACGCGACCGCCTGCTGAGATCGAGCGCGCTTTTACTGATCAGGCCATCGAGTTTTTTCGAGATTCGCACCCTCTTTCCGCATCGAGCGATGGGACGAAAGCGTTCGTAGGTGTTCTGTCGGAGGTCATTGCGGGCGATGTGGAGGTTATAATCATTGATGAGCCGGAAGCGTTTCTACATCCCGGCTTAGCTTACACGCTTGGCAGGCAGATAGGGCTCAAAATCGGCGCAGACAAGCAGCTTTTCGCTGCGACGCACAGCCCGCATTTCCTAATGGGCTGCCTTTCAGCGGGCGCACCGATCGATGTTGTGCGACTCACACATCGGGCGGGAAGAGGAACGGCGCAGCTATTACCTGCGATGCGGCTCTCACAAATGATGAACGATCCCCTGCTACGATCTGTGGGGGTGGTGTCGGCTTTATTTTACGAATCGGCTGTAGTCGTTGAGGCGGACTCCGATCGCGCATTCTATGAGGAGATCAATAATAGATTAGATCTATATTCCCCGCCGAGCGTTCGCCATGCAACATTCCTCAATGCTCACAATAAGCAAACGGCCTCAGAAATCGTGGCGGAGCTACGCCAAGTTGGTGTCCCGTCAGCGCTGGTGGTTGACATCGACTGGATCAAAGAAGACGGGCAGGTCTGCACCAAGTACTTTAATGCGGCTGGCATACCAGAAGGACTGCGGCAAGGCCTAAGAAACACACGTCAAACCGTGAGAGCATATCTTAATGCCGCCAACCCTGATTATAAAAGACAGGGAGGGATCGACCTGCTAACTGGCGATGAGCTTGCTACAGCGGTAGCTTTTTTCAACCAGATGGAGACCTATGGCCTGTTCACGGTGCGTACTGGGGAACTTGAATCATGGCTACCCCATTTGAACTGTCACCGTAATAAATCTGTCTGGCTGGGGGAGATGTTCGCAGCACTGGGATCGGACCCATCCCTTGCCGCATATGTCAGACCGGCACAGGATGATGTGTGGGAATTTTTACGGAATATAGCCGCATGGGTCTCAAATACAGATAGACTGGGAATGGGAACCTAAGTTGTTGAACAGTCGTACGGGCCTTTTCCACCCGACGGGTCGGTCCGGAGGCAATGCTACGCTTCGTCACGTAGCGCCTGCTAACGGCGGCTTTGTCCCGCATAGCTGCCACGGCTGGCCCGGTCCAGCGCCGCTGGCGGAACGCCGCGTCAAGATCAACGCTTAATCACTCCGCAACACCCCAACAAATTCATTAAAGCTATTTGACACCTTTACGGGATTAATTTCAGTGGCATTACCAGCCTCATAGTTTATATTCTCATGATCTAAAAAATACACACCATCATCCCTACCGTGCATCAAGAGCAAATCCCCCGTAGCAGTGGATGCGAACACAAAATAGCCGCTTTCCGATGCGACTTTTTCCCCTATGTCATAGTACTCAGCCAAATTCCATCGGGTGACGAGATTGGCATAATCGGGGCCATCGTGAATTCCATACATGCCATGGATACGACCATCGACACCTCCGCTAAATACAAAGCAATCATTTTTAAATTTTCCACCGTTGTAAGTTTTAAGGTAATTTCTATATTGATCATGAAAGATACATCCAATTGTGCCCTCCAGATGCGCGATGCGTTCTTCAGATGTTTCCCCAAATGGGTTTGGTTTAATTATTTCATTATCGAATATGTATTTCATTTACTTCCCCTCACGAAAAATTATCTGAATAGGCGACTGACTGAGCGACCGCTTCGTCCCGCAAAGCGGACCCCACGGCCAAGTGTAGCGCGTGTAGGTGATGCAGGCGATTCCCGGCCCGATACCGCCGGGGCACCCCGTACCTTGCCGTAGCCATTGTCCCTCGACTGCCACATATTTCCGGCAAACCGCAGCGCCCCATTTTGTGCGACATCTCTTCAGCCTGCTAATTTTTCATCATAAATCGGGGCGAAGCAGGAGCCGCAAAGATGACGAAGAACAAGACCGTAGGCGCAACATGGGCCACCGTGACCTTGGCGATGCCGCAGCTTGTCGAATGGCAGATCGAAGGCGATACCGCGCCGCAGGCGGGCAGCAGCCTGCGCGACTTCGTGACGGCGCTGGCGACGGTCATCGAAGGGCGCGATACCGTGTTTCGGGTGAATCTGCTGCTCAGCCTGTGATGAGGATCGGCCTTCGATTCGAGCGGTATGCCGGACAAGGGGGTGGTGACCGTGTCGGCGTGCCTGCCCCAAAATCCGGTGACCGCGTGGTGACCGCGTGACGTCTTCGGGGTATCTCCGAAGATGTCGGCAGGCAAAGAAAAAGGCGCTAAGGGGTTGTTAAACCTGCCTTAGCGCCATCGGAAACATGGTGGGCGATAACGGATTTGAACCGCTGACATCTTCGATGTGAACGAAGCGCTCTACCGCTGAGCTAATCGCCCGGTGAGGGGCTTTTAGCTATCCTCTCCGTCCTCCGCAAGAGGCTCTTTCCCGCTTGCCTCTTTCTTTTGTCCGGCGTTCTTAACTTTGACTGTCAGAACCGCCCCGCCCGATTTATCCGATGATTTCACCACCTTGAGCCTGCCGAGACCGGGCAGGTTCAGCTCTTCTCCGGCCGCAAGCGCGGCTCCAAGCACTGCCAGAACAGCCTCGGACACTTCACGCTGCGTCTTTTTCGGAGCATCGCTCTGCTCCGCCACACGGACCAGCAGATCCTTGAGCTTCAGCCCCGCCGATTTCACGCGGGCCTCTTCACCGGCCTTGTCAGCCGGCGCAGCCGGGGCTTCTGCCGCTTTGGCGGGCGGCGCCTTTCTGGCCGGGGTCGCCTTCGGTTTCACCGCAGTCTTAAGCGCTGGCATGGCCAAGTTCCCGCATATGTTGCATCTGCACCGAGCTTATCCATCCGCCCCTTGGCCCGCCAATGAAATTGCAGCGCCGCAAAAACAAAACGGCGCGGCAGGTGGGGCCTGCCGCGCCGTCTTTGCTGTCAGCCGCTCAGGCCGGGATCAATGCGCGACCTGTGCACGGTCGCGGCTTTCGGCCGCGCGGGCGGCGGCGGCGGCCTCTTCGGCGGCCTCATCCCAGTCAACCGGCTCGGGCTGACGGGTCAGGGCGCGGGCAAGAACCTCACGCACATGGGTCACGGGAACGATCTCCAGGCCCTCTTTCACATTGGCCGGGATCTCGGCGAGATCCTTCTCGTTCTCTTCGGGGATGAACACCGTGCGGATGCCACCGCGAAGTGCCGCGAGCAGTTTCTCTTTCAGCCCACCGATCGGCATAGCATTGCCACGAAGCGAGACCTCGCCCGTCATTGCAATGTCCTTCCTGACCGGAATACCGGTCAGCGCCGACACAATCGCCGTCACCATTGCGAGACCGGCCGAGGGACCATCTTTAGGTGTCGCGCCATCCGGCACGTGGACATGGATGTCCACCGTGTCGAATTTCGGCGGCTTGATCCCCAGCTGCGGGCTGATCGAGCGCACATAGGACGAGGCCGCGTCGATGGATTCCTTCATCACATCGCCGAGCTTGCCGGTCGTCTTCATACGGCCCTTGCCGGGCAGTTTCAGCGCCTCGATATGCAGCAGATCACCGCCCACGCTCGTCCAGGCAAGCCCCGTCACCACGCCGACCTGATCTTCCTTCTCGGCCAGACCGTAGCGATAACGCTGCACCCCGAGATATTCCTCGGATTTTGCCGTGGTCACGTCGACTGATTTCGCCTGACCTTTCAGGATCTCGGTCACCGCTTTACGTGCCAGTTTCGCGATCTCACGCTCGAGGTTCCGGACGCCCGCCTCCCGCGTATAATGGCGGATGACATGGTTCAGCGTCTCGTCGGAAACGGCGAATTCGCCCTTCTTCAGACCATTGGCCTTGACCTGCTTCGGCAGCAGATATTGTTTGGCGATCTCGCGTTTCTCGTCTTCGGTATAGCCCGAAAGCGGGATGATCTCCATCCGGTCGAGAAGCGGCCCCGGCATATTGTAAGAGTTCGCCGTGGTGATGAACATCACGTTCGAGAGGTCATATTCGACCTCGAGATAGTGATCGACGAAGGTGCCGTTCTGTTCGGGGTCAAGAACCTCAAGCAGCGCGGATGCCGGATCGCCCCGGAAATCCTGGCCCATCTTGTCGATTTCATCGAGCAGGATCAGCGGGTTGGTGGTTTTCGCCTTTTTCAGCGCCTGGATGATCTTGCCGGGCATCGAGCCGATATAGGTCCTGCGGTGACCGCGGATCTCGGACTCGTCACGCACGCCGCCCAGGCTGATGCGGATGAATTCGCGGCCCGTGGCTTTCGCGACCGAACGGCCAAGCGAGGTTTTCCCCACGCCGGGCGGGCCGACGAGGCAGAGGATCGGGCCCTTGAGCTTCGTCGCCCGCGCCTGAACGGCGAGATATTCGACGATGCGTTCTTTGACCTTTTCAAGACCATAGTGATCGCTGTCCAGCACCTTCTGAGCCGCCGGCAGGTCTTTCTTGGTGCGCGACTTCACGCCCCAGGGAACGCCCAGGAGCCAGTCGAGATAGTTCCTGACAACGGTCGCCTCTGCCGACATCGGCGACATCGACTTCAGCTTCTTGACCTCGGCTTCGGCCTTTTCCTTTGCCTCTTTGGACAGCTGGGTCTTTGCGATCCGCGCTTCCAGTTCGGCAATCTCGTTCTGGCCGTCCTCGCCGTCGCCAAGCTCCTTCTGAATGGCCTTCATCTGCTCATTCAGGTAGTACTCGCGCTGCGTCTTCTCCATCTGGGTCTTGACGCGGGTCTTGATCTTCTTCTCGACCTGGAGGACGGAAAGTTCGCCCTGCATCTGGCCGTAGACCTTCTCAAGCCGCTCGGCGATCACCAGCGTCTCCAGAAGATCCTGTTTCTGCGCCACATCAATCCCGAGATGCCCGGCCACCAGATCCGCCAGCCGCGCCGGTTCGCGCGTGTCGGAAACCGCAGCCATCGCCTCTTCGGGGATGTTCTTCTTGATCTTGGCGTAGCGTTCAAACTCTTCGCCAACGGCGCGCAGCAGCGCATCGACCGCTTCCTGATCGCCGGTCTCTTCTGAGAGCGGCTCGACGCTTGCCTCGAAGTAAGACGGGTTGTCGATGAAATCGGTGATTTTCACCCGCGACTTGCCCTCGACCAGCACCTTCACGGTGCCATCGGGCAGTTTCAGGAGCTGCAGCACATTGGCAAGCACGCCGGTGCGATAGATCCCTTCCGGCGAAGGGTCATCCACGGTCGGGTCAAGCTGACTGGACAGGAGGATCTGGCGATCATCCTGCATCACCTCTTCCAGCGCCCGCACCGATTTTTCCCGGCCCACAAACAGCGGCACGATCATATGGGGAAAGACCACGATGTCGCGGAGCGGCAGGACGGGGTAAGTGGAGGTTCTGATATCGCTCATCATTCATCCTTCATTTCGGCAGACAGTGCGGCCCCGGGTATCGGCAGCCATCGCCATCTCCATCGGATCGCCTGTTAATCTGTGTTGACCACAGTATGAATTCAAGTCTCCCCCCTCTCGCGGGGTCAGCAAGGCAGAATAGCGTGCGGGCATGGCTCTGCAAGAGGGGTTGGCATCCGAAATGGCGAAGTCACCCGGAACTCCATCCCCACCAAAGCCCGTGGCGGGACATTTTTTCCCTGTTCGCGCCACATCATCGCCCGGAAGCCGGATAACAAAAAGGTGACACCAACCAGGAGCCGGGCCATGCTCAGGCGGATCATTCACCAATATAAGCGCATGCTCTTCGGCGGCACCCTGCTGACCCTGACGCTTTGCTTTGCGCTTTATGCGATGGACCAGTTCGACGCGGGCATGGTCGAGAGACTGCAAACGTCAGAGGGGCTGATCACCATCGCGATCCTCAGCTTTGGCTTTATCGCCCTGTGCACCGCGCTTCTTGCGGCTTTCGCGCCGCGCTTTCTCGACGCGATCGAGGTGCTGCTCATCTCCCTCGCCCTGACGGCGCTGATCGTCACGGTTCTGGAACGGATCATGCCACCGCTGATGGCGCTGATCGGTCCAAATCTGCCGAAGCCGCGCGACCTGACCCATTGGGGCGAGGTTGCAGGCTGGGCGGAATGGAGCATCCTCTTTGCCTGTTTCTGTCTTGTTTGTCGTTTTTCAATCGGCCCCTGCCCGGGTTGGATGCGCAGCGATGCAGGCCCTTTTCGCGGGCGTTTTACTTCGCCAGAGCCACCGGAAGAGGCGTGGAAGCTGCTTTACCCGCTGCCTGGACAGCTGGACCGCTATTTTTACCCCGAAAGCACCGTCAGCGCCGCGCCCGAGGGGATCGGTGCCGATTTCATGCTTCAAAGAAAAGGCGATTTCCCGCATCTGGTCACGGTTCACGATTATATGCCGGGACGGCAGATCAGCATGGAAGCTCAGTTTTGGGATCCCGATGGGAAAACGGCCCTCAGAACGCTCGGCGGCACATTGTTTTTCAAGGTCAGTCCCGGCCCGGATGGAGGGAGCGAGATTTCATGGCAGGAAACCGTTCGCGGCGCATATCCGATGCTGCGCCTCGGCCTGGCGCTGAGCTGCATCGCCCGCGAGGTGAATGACGGCTACGCCGCACGGGCAAACGGGCGCCCGGACCGCTCCCTGCTCGCCACAGGAGCCCCGCAAATGCCGCCGCGCTGAAGTTTACAGCCGGCACCAGTTCAGAGCGGCTCGATATCACCCTCTGCGCGTTTGGCGTGGAAGCCGGCAACGAAGGAGGACAGCTGCCCTGCCCCGATGGCGTCCCTCAGGCCCGCCATCAACTCCTGGTAATAATGCAGATTGTGCCAGGTCAGCAGCATCGAGGCGATGATTTCCTGGCTGCGCAGCACGTGATGCAGATAGGCGCGGGAATAGTTGCGGCAGGCCGGGCAGGTGCAAGCCTCGTCCAGCGGGCGCGGGTCGTCCTGGTGGCGGGCGTTTTTGATGTTCACCTGGCCGCGCCGCGTCCAGGCCTGGCCGGTGCGCCCTGACCGGGACGGCAGCACGCAATCCATCATATCGATGCCGCGCTCCACCGCGCCGACGATATCGTCGGGTTTGCCGACCCCCATCAGGTAACGCGGCTTGTCCTGCGGCAGGAACCCGGGCGCGTAATCGAGAACGCCGAACATCGCCTCCTGCCCCTCGCCCACCGCAAGGCCGCCGACCGCATAGCCATCAAAGCCGATCTCTGTCAGGGCTTTGGCGGATTCCTCGCGCAGATCGCGGGTGACGCCGCCCTGCATGATCCCAAAGAGCGCATGTCCGGGCCGGTCGCCAAAGGCATCGCGCGAGCGCCGCGCCCAGCGCATCGAGAGCCGCATGGATTTCGCGACCTCTTCCTCGGTCGCCGGCAGCGCCGGGCATTCATCGAAACACATCACGATATCCGATCCCAGCAGCTTCTGGATCTCCATCGAGCGCTCGGGCGAGAGCATGTGTTTCGATCCGTCAACATGGCTGGAAAACGTCACGCCTTCTTCGGTGAGCTTGCGCAGACCCGCGAGGCTCATGACCTGGAAGCCGCCGGAATCGGTGAGGATCGGCTTTTGCCAGTTCATGAATTTATGCAGCCCGCCAAGCCGGTCGATCCGTTCCGCCCCGGGGCGCAGCATCAGGTGATAGGTATTTCCGAGCAGGATATCCGCCCCGGTCGCGGCAACCGAGTCCGGCATCATCGCCTTCACCGTCGCCGCCGTGCCGACCGGCATGAAAGCTGGCGTGCGGATATCACCACGGGGCGTATGGATCACCCCCTGCCGCGCCGCGCCATCTGTCGCCTTCACCTCGAACGAGAACCGCTCCTGCATCACCATCTCCTGCCGCATCCTGAGCCCGCCTGCGGATTTTCGCCCGTCTCCGGCCCATATGGGCGGCTTCTGCCACAGTCCGGCAGGATTTGCACTTGCAGAGTCGCTCGCGGCCTGCATTATGAGAATGAACGTTCATTCACACCCTGCCCCTCCTATTGCCGCAAGAAAGCCCCTGATGGAATCCCCTGCCGCACCCGCCCCCGGTCCTGGCGCGATCCAGCCCCGCAGCGCCGGGATCCTTACCGCGATCCGCAGCACCTTTGCTGCGAAAGGCTTTGACGGCACGTCGATGAATGACCTCGCCCGCGCCGCCGGGATGAGTGTCGGTAATTTCTACCGCTATTTCCCGTCGAAAACCGCGATCGTCGAAGCGCTGGTCGCCCAGGATGTCGATGAGGTGCGCGCGCAATTCGAAGCCGTGCTGATGGCGCCCGACAAGATGGCGGCGCTGCGCGCTGGCATCGCGCAGCATCTGGAAGAGACCGGCCCGGATGACTGCCGGCTGGCGGCTGAGATCTCGGCGAGCGCGCTCCGGCAATCCGAGATTTCAACGGCCTGTCTGCGGATGGAAGAAACCGTCTGCGACATGCTGCTTGAGGTTTTCGCCGCTGTCTCCGGTCTTGCACCAGAGATCTGCCGCGCCCGTTTCAGCTCGCAGGCCCGCTTTGTGGTCCTGGTGCTGCGCGGCTATGGCCAGCGCTCTGACCTCAGCCCCGACCCGACGCTGTCCCGGCTCATCCGGCGCAGCATTGACCAGATCCTTGACGATATCCCCCTCGCTCCTGCTCACGGTTGACCGATGCGCCAGCTTCTTGCGATTGCCGCCCTTGCCGCCCTGCCCGCATTCCCGCTGCTGGCTGAAGACCAGCCCGAGACCGAAATTGCCCTGCCGGCGATCCATGTCACCCCGGTCACGATGCAGGATCTGACCGAGCGCCTGATCGTCACCGGGCTGATCGCTGCGGTCGAAGAGGTCCAGGTACAGCCGCTGATCGAGGGCCAGCCCATCGAGGAACTGCGCGCCGATATCGGCGATTATGTCGAAACCGGCGCGGTGCTGGCGGTGCTGTCCTCATCGTCGCTCGACCTCCAGCGCGCGCAAAGCCTTGCCGGTCTGGCCCAGGCGAAGGCGGCGATTGCCCAGTCTGAGGCGCAGCAGATCGAGGCCCGCGCCGCGCGGGACGAGGCAAAACGGGTCTCTGAGCGCACCGCCCGGCTTGAAGCCCAGGGCACCGCGACTTCAGCCGCGTCCGACAGCGCGGCGGCGTCGCTCCAGGCGGCCGAAGCGCGGGTTGATCTGGCGCATGAGACCCTGGCGGCCGCAAAGGCGCAGGCCGATCTGGCGGCGGCGCAGCTTGCCAATGTCGATCTCATGCTGACCCGGACCGAGGTGAAAGCCCCCTATGGCGGGCGCATCACTGCAAGGAATGCCACCATAGGCGCGGTCGCCTCGGCGCAAGGGGCGCCGATGTTCGTGCTGGAAAAAGACGGCGCGCTGGAATTGCGCGCCGATGTGCCAGAGGCCGCGCTGCCCGCTTTGCGCCCCGGCCAGCCCGCCCGCCTGCGCGCCGCCGGCCTCTCCGGCCCCCTTGACGGCAGGATGCGCCTGATCGAGCCCGCCATCGACACCACCACCCGCCAGGGCCGCGCACGGATCAGCCTACCGCCCGAGCCCGCGCTCAGGGCAGGCATGTTTGCCGAGGCGACGATAACGCTGGCCCAGGATCACCTCGCCGCCGTGCCGCTTTCGGCGATCAGCAGCAAAGAGGGTGGCGAGATGCTCCTGCGGGTACGGGATGGGATCGTTGAAGAGATGCCGGTCGTTGTGATGATCCGCGATCAGGGGCTTGCAGGGCTTGCTGCGGGCGATCTGCGCCCCGGAGATCTGGTCATCACCCGCGCCGGCGCCTTCATCCGCCCGGGCGAGAAGGTCAATCCGGTCACGGAAGCCTCACCCGCCGCAGATCCGGCTCCCAAAGATCCGGGCAACCAGGATCAGGTGCAGTGAGGGATATCAGATGAATTTCTCCGCCTGGGCGATCCGCAACCCCGTCGCGCCCATCCTTGCCTTTGTGCTGCTGATGGCGCTTGGCTGGCAAAGCTTCAACAGACTGCCGATCACGCGCTTTCCCAATATCGATCTGCCGCTGGTCTCGGTCACCGTCGCCCAGGCCGGCGCGGCACCTGCCGAGCTGGAAACCCAGGTCAGCAAAGAGATCGAGGATGCCGTCGCCGGGCTGAACGGGGTGAAGAATGTCACTTCGAATATCTCGGACGGGCTTTCGACCACGATGATCGAATTTCGCATGGAGATACCGACAGAAACGGCGGTCCAGGACGTCAAGGATGCGATTGACCGCATCACCGGTGATCTGCCCGCCGATGTCGAGGCCCCCATCGTCACCAAGGTCGATGTCGAAGGTCAGGCGATCCAGACCTTCGCGGTTTCCTCCTCCGCCATGACCATCGAGGAATTGTCCTGGTTCACCGATGATACGCTGACCCGCGCGTTGCAGGGCCGTCCGGGCGTGGGCCAGGTCAGCCGCTATGGCGGGGTTGATCGCGAGATCCGTGTCGATCTCGACCCGCTGCGCCTTGGCAGCTACGGCATCACTGCGCTTGCGGTCAGCCAGCAGCTGGCGCAGACCAATGCCGATCTCGGATCGGGCAAGACCGAATTCGGCGGTGGCGAACAGGCGATCCGCACGCTGGGGAACCAGCAGACGGTGCAGGGCCTGGCGGATGCGACCATCGCGCTGCCGAATGGCCGTTTCGTCCGCCTCGCCGATCTGGGCGAGGTCCGCAACGGTTACGGCGATCCGCAGAGCTTTGTGCGCCAGGACGGCAATCCGGTGGTGGCGCTGGCGGTCTACCGCTCGAAAGGCGCGTCCGAGGTCTCGGTCGCGGCCACCGTGGCAGAGGCGCTGACCCGGGTGCGTGCAGATCACCCGGAGGTGCAGATTTCCCTGATCGACGATCAGGTCTATTATACCCAGGGCAATTATCAGGCAGCGCTTGATACGCTGATCGAGGGCTCGATCCTTGCGGTTCTGGTCGTGCTGGCCTTTCTCAGGAACTGGCGCGCGACCTTTATCGCCGCCGTCGCGCTGCCTTTGTCGGCCGTGCCGACCTTCCTTGTGATGGATATGATCGGCTTTTCGCTGAACCTCCTTTCCTTCCTCGCGCTGACGCTGGCGACCGGAATCCTCGTCGATGATGCCATTGTCGAGATCGAGAATATCGCACGCCATATGCGGATGGGGAAATCGCCCTGGCGCGCCTCGATTGATGCGGCGGATGAGATCGGCCTCGCGGTGATTTCGACCTCTGCGACGATCATCGCGGTTTTCGTGCCGGTCTCTTTCATGCCCGGCATTCCCGGACAGTATTTCATGCAATTCGGGCTGACGGTCGCGGTCGCGGTGTTCTTCTCACTGCTGGTTGCGCGGCTGATCACGCCGATGATGTCGGCCTATATCATGCGCCCGCGGGATGCCGAAGCCCATACGGATGACCATCGGGATGGCCCGGTGATGCGCTTCTATATGCGGCTTGTGCGGCTGAGCACCGGCCCGGCCCGCATGGGCCGCTGGCGCTTTCTCGCCCGCTATCTGACGCTGATCTTTGCCATCGTGCTGGTGACCGGCTCGGTGATCGCCATGTCGCGGATCCCCGGCAACCTCTTCCCGCCCGATGACGAAAGCCGCTTCACCATCTCGGTCGAACTGCCGCCCGGCTCGGGCCTTTCTGAAACCGACCGCGTCACCGAAGCGATGCGCGCGGCCATCGCCCCGACCGAAGGCATCGAGCATATCCTCGTCACCGGCGGCGCCTCGCCTCTGGGCGACCGCGAACTGCGTCGCGCCACCATCACCGTGCTGCTGGAACGCCGCGATGTCAGCCTCCTGCGACGGCTCTCAGACGTGGCCGGCCAGCTGCCGCTGATCGGATCCTGGGCGACACTGCCGCCCTCTGACACCCGCACCCGCCCCCAGGACGTGATCGAGGCCGAAGTCCTGACCCGCCTCGCCGCGATCCCCGATATCCGCGCCTTCAAGCTCGGCGGCCCCGGAGGCCCGGGCGGCCGCCCTCTCGCCTATGACATCCTCTCGCCGGACGCAGACACGCTGTCCAAAGCCATCGAAGAGCTGGAAAGCGCGCTGGCCGGCGAGCCGCTCCTGATGAATGTCTCGACCGAGGCCACGCTGCCGCGCCCCGAGATCCGCGTCACGCCCCGCCTTGACGAGGCCGCACGGCTTGGCGTCACCACCGGCGCCATTGCGGCCACCCTGCGCACCGCCACCATCGGCGATTTCGACGCGGCGCTTGCGAAACTCTCGATCGGCAATCGCCTGATCCCGATCCGGGTGCGGCTGAATGACGAGGCGCGCGGCGATCCGGACCGGCTGGCCGCGCTGAAGGTGCAGACCGCGACCGGAGTATTGGTGCCGCTGGCCTCGGTCGCCGATATCACCATTTCGCAGGGCCCGGCGCAGATCAAACGGCTGAACCGGCTCCGGGTCGCGCAGATCGGCGCCGACCTCGCCCCCGGGGTTGCGCTCGGCGATGCCACCGCCCGGTTCGAGGCACTGACCTCGGCGCTCGACCTGCCAGACGGCGTCATCCTGCGCCCCTCGGGCGATGCCGAGATCCAGGCCGAACTCCTCGACAGTTTCGCCAATGCGATGATCATGGGGCTGATGCTGGTGCTGTCGGTGCTGATCCTTCTGTTCCGCTCGGTCATCCAGCCTGTCACCATCCTTGCCTCGCTGCTCCTCTCGGTCGGAGGCGTTGCCATCGCCCTGATCATCACCAACAATCCGGTCTCGATGCCGGTGCTGATCGGCATTCTGATGCTGATGGGGATTGTCACGAAAAACGCCATCCTGCTGATCGATTTCGCCATCGAGATGCGCGCGCGCGGCATGGAGCGGATCGCCGCCGTGGTCGAGGCCGGCCATAAGCGTGCCCGCCCCATCGTCATGACCTCGATTGCGATGTCGGCAGGGATGCTGCCTTCGGCGCTCGGTGTTGGCGAGGGCGGAACCTTCCGCGCACCGATGGCCATCGCGGTCACCGGCGGCATCATCGTCTCAACGATCCTCAGCCTCGTGATCGTGCCGGCCTTCTACCTGATCATGGACGATATCTCGCGCCTCTTCGCCCGGATCTTCGGCCGCCTGATCGGGAGCCCGGAGCGCGAACCAGAGGCCCCCGCCCCCGAGGACCTCGCCGCCCGCATCGAAAGCCTCTCGGCAAGGCTCGAGAGTCTCACCCCAGCGCCGCGCCGCAATCATGCCGCGGAATAGCCCTTCCTCCTGACCCAAATACTCCGGGGGGAGGCCGAAGGCCGTGGGGGGCAGGCCCCCCACTCCCCGGCCAAACCCCTCACACCTTGCGGCAATACAGCTCCAGCCGGTGATGGACGATTTCATAGCCCATCTCGGCGGCGATCCAGCGCTGCAATTCCTCGATCTTCTCACTGTGGAATTCGATGATCTCGCCACTGTCGAGATCGAGGATATGATCGTGATGCCCCTGGGCCGCGACCTCGAACCGGGCCGAGCCGTTTTCAAACGAATGGCGATGGATCACACCCTCGCGTTCCAGCACGGTCAGCGTCCGGTAGACCGTCGCCAGAGACACCGTATCATCGATCACCTGCGCGCGGCGATGCAGCTCGGTCGCATCCGGATGATCGGCGGATTCGGTCAGGACCCGGACCAGCGCCTCACGCTGCCGGGTCACCCGCACCCCGCCATCGCGGAGCGCCTGGGTCATTCTCGCGGCCTGACTGGCCGCCTGATCGGAATGTTTTGCTTTCATGCCCGGATTTTAGCATGCACGTTCTCAGATGGGAACCGCAGTTGAGAATCCATCCACAGCTTCCTCGCCACCCGGGCGGAGGCTCTGTGGAAACTGCCTGTCCGTGACAGGTGAAGTCTGGTGTTTGGTGGGGCGCGCCGAATTTTCAGGCCCAGGCTGTGGATTTCGGGAAACGGCTTCGCAAGCGGGCGTTCCGACCGCAAATCTGCCGTCGGCGCCGCCGGATCCACTCTGGATCGCGTGCATCAGCCCTCCGATCCCGATCAGCGGGATCATGCGTCTGATAATCTGGGCGAGGACGTTGCGTGCCATGTCGCTCCCCCCTCTTTTCAGGCCGCGCGTCAGGACATGGCTGTGCGCCATCCAGGCTTCGAGGGTGCCGAAAGGGATGCTCAGCCTTTGACCCGCGAACCCGCATCGGTGCAGCGGGGCCGCGCCACCTGGCGTTCGACGCATCGATAAGATGCTCGTGCTCCCACCGTGAGACCCGGCGCTCATCTCCCGCTATGCAGCGATCCTTCAGAGCCCCCCCTTGCATGCGTTGGTCCAGTATAGCTGCCTCATGGCAGGCCAGGATCTCGCGGGCGCTGAAGTAGCCCTTATCGGCAGGAATGTGCATCTCCTCCAGCTCCGGCACATCCCTGGCCTGCTTCCCCATCCGTGTCAGAGGATCCCGGTCATAGCCCTGGGTGGCGACCTCCTGGGTCACGATCAGATGGGGCTCGGCATCGATAACGCTTTGAACATGATAGCCAACATGCCCGCTGTGCTGTGCGCGGGCAGCCATGGCGCGCGCGTCGGGATCGGTCAGGGATATCTGGCCGTCCGGCGCATCATCCAGGGCCT
>NZ_JAEFCF010000054.1:6165-23667 GCF_016405985.1 Paracoccus sp. IB05 | reverse complement strand
GCAGAGGGCCGCCTAACATGAGCACCTGACCGGAACAGAACCGGGACAGGTCCAAGGCCGCGCTGATCCGGCTCAATGCCGGGATCAACATGCTTTACGGCGCCAAAGAAGCGGAGGCCGGCCCATGAGCTATTCCGACAAGGTCCGGGCCGAGGTCGCCGCCCGCTATGGGGTCCCGGTGCGCTGCCCCGTCCAGATCATCCCACCCGGGGTGGTTGCAGCCAACGCTGATCCCTGGGCATCAGATGGGGCTGTCCGAGGTGGACGCCTGCTCACTGCGAAAGAGCGCCAGAAGATGGCTGAGTTGCGGGACGGCGGCGCGAGCTTCCGGGAGATCGGACGGTATCTCAACCGCAGCTACTGTCACGTCTACAGCGTTCTGGGCTGATTCGCGTAACAGCAGGATCACCCCTCGGTTATGGCTAAGGGGTGATTTCCCTCGCCGCCCCGGTGGCGTTAAGGGTGTGGATTGGTGACTATCAGTCGTTTTGCTATAGGCGGGTAGATAAGCGGATAACTCGATGGGTCTTTGAGATTTCCGTTTAAAATCAATAATTTAAGATTGAAAGTGGTGGCGAGGGAGGGACTCGAACCCTCGACCTTGCGATTATGAGTCGCACGCTCTAACCAGCTGAGCTACCTAGCCACTGGGCGCGGGGATATGCGGGCCGGTCAGGAGCGTCAAGGGGGTATGCACGCTTTTTGCCTCAGTTTGCGAACTCATCTGTGCCAGGGCCATGGGCGATGCGGGGCCTGCCGGTGGCGGTGACGGTGACGGTGGCTTCGATGAACAGGATCTGCCCCTCGATTCCGGCCTCGGAAATCTCGCGGCTGGCGGTCAGGTGAAGGTCGACGGCCCCGGCCTCACGCGCGCGGGCGGCAGCCTCGGCGCGCAGCTCGGTTTCCAGTGCCGCCAGCGCCGCGTCGCGGTCGCCATAGGCTTTGGGGCCAGAGGTGAAATGCGCCACAAACCGCCCCTGGGCCGGCGATGTCACAAGGCCCGAGACGCGCTGGCTTACCTGACCCGCCACCGCTCCGATCGCATTCGCGACGCCGGCATGTTCTGGCAGGATCATCTCACAGCCAAGACGCGCGCCCACCGCGCCATAGTAGGACGGCGCCGAGGCGCCAAGGCCGATCACCGGCAAGGCCAGTCGCGCTGACAGCGCCATGACGCCCTGGTGCCGATCGAGCCCCGCCACCAGCAGCGGATGCCGCGCCAGGGCCGCCGCGTCTTCGTCCCTGAATCGCGGGTCTTCGGCGAAGGCGGCCTCCAGCAGGCAGCCGGCGGTCTGGGCGGTGACCTGATCAATGATCCGCCGCGCCATGTCTTCGGGGCCGGGCGCGAACCGTTCGCCGGCGCCAGTGCGGCGCAATGCCAGCAGACGCAGCGCTTTTTCGGCGGCCTCCCGGTCCCAGTCGCGCAGGCCGCCCGCAACATGGCTTGCATCCGAGGGGGTCACGCCGGAAAGCATCACCAGCCCGCGCGCGACAAGGCGGTCCAGCGCTGCGGCTTCAAGCCGCGAGGCCAGCGCCTTTGCGACCGGCATCGGCGCGGTGATCCGCTCCAGCACGGCACGGTCGCGCGGCCCAAGGCCACCGGCCTGTTCGACCCCCTTCATCGGCACGACAAAGCGCCCGTCATATTCGCCCGGCGCCGGGCCCGAGAGCCAGCGCTCCAGCGCCTCATGCACCATGTCGCGTGCCGTCATCGCCAGCAGCGAGACCGGCAGCAACCGGCGCGGCCCGAGGCGGAGCCGCCCCGAGAGACCCTCATTGATCAGATGCACTTCCGAATCGCCGCCAAGGCCGGTGGTGCGCATCGCCACGGCCTCGACCATGGTGCGGAACCCGCCGACGCGGGCGCCTTCGGGGTCGATCTCAGGCAGGCCGCCGCGCAGGATCGCCACATCCGTTGTGGTGCCGCCGACATCCGAGACCAGCGCGTCCTGCGCACCGGTCAGCCAGCGCGCGCCGACAATCGAGGCGGCGGGGCCGGAGAGGATCGTCTCAATGGGACGCTCGCGCACCATTGCGGCAGAGATCAGCGCGCCATCGCCGCGCACCACCATCAGCGGCGCATCAACGCCGATCCGGGCCAGATGCCGTTCACAAGCGGCGACGAGACGGTCGATCATCCCGATCAGCCGCGCGTTCAGCACGGCCGTCAGCGCGCGTTTCGGGCCATTCAGCCGCGCCGACAGCTCATGCGAGCAGGTGACAGCGCGGCCAGTCACGCGGCGGATCAGCTCGCGCGCGGCCAATTCATGCGCAGGGTTGCGGGTGGCGAAACGGGCGGCGACGGCAAAGCCCATCACTTCGGGGCCAAGCGCAGTCACCTCGGCCTCGAGCCGTGCGAGATCAGGGGGGGAGGCCTCGATCCCGGCATGGCTGTGGCCGCCGGCAATGCGGATCACCGGATCGCCCTTCAGCGCGTCAGCAAGACCTGCGCGCGCGAGGTCGTCCTCGTCGAACCCCATTGTGATCA
The DNA here is from genome assembly GCF_016405985.1 of Paracoccus sp. IB05. Classification (GTDB taxonomy): domain Bacteria; phylum Pseudomonadota; class Alphaproteobacteria; order Rhodobacterales; family Rhodobacteraceae; genus Pseudogemmobacter. Next base: position 21,179 of record NZ_JAEFCF010000054.1, on the reverse strand, counting down.
GCGCGACGCGGCCGCCCTGGCCCTCGACCAACGCATTGGTCGCAAGCGTCGTCGACAGCGAGACCAGCGCGATCTGTTGCGCCGATACCCCCGATTGCACCAGCGCGCGATCGACGGCGCCGCCGATGCCTTCGGCCAGATCATGCCGCGTCGTCAAGGACTTGGCTGTTCCAAGGACGCGGTTCTCCGCTTCGTCCAGAATGACCGCATCGGTATAGGTGCCGCCGGTATCGACCCCGAGGAAAAAGGCCATGACCCGTCCTTCACTGCTGTTCGTCGCGCGCCCCTTGCTACTGCGGCAGGCAAGGCGGGTCATCCCCGGAAGCGACGTTTTCCGCCCGCTTTCGCGTCGCGGATGACAGTTTCACCGCCTGTTTGCGCCGGGATGCCGCCGGGATGCCCAGCTGCTCGCGGTATTTTGCGATGGTGCGCCGTGCCAGCGGCGCACCGGCACCGGCCAGGGCTTCGGCCAGGGCTGCGTCGGTCAGGGGCGCGAGCGGGTCTTCGGCCGCGATCATCTGCGCCAGCGCATCGCGCATCGCCGCCCCTGCCGGCCCACCCTTGCGCACGGCGGGCGAGAACATAGCGCGCAGCCAATAAACCCCCGTTCCGGTATCGACCGAGGTGCCCTGGACGAGCCGGCTTACGGTGCTCTGATGCAGGCCAAGGGTCGCCGCCACCTCGCTCATGGTCATGGGGGAAAGCGCGCGCAGCCCCTGTTTCGCCACCAAGGGCTGGCGGCGCAGGATCTCGGTCGCGATGCGCAACAGCGAATGGTTGCGGCTTTCCACAAGGCGGATCACCTCACGCGCGGCAGAGCGGTCCCCCGCCACTGTTGCGGGTTGCAGTCTGACCGAAGGCAGCGCCGAATGGTTCAGGCTGAGTTCCGGCCCCAGAGGTCCGTCGCGCAGCACCAGGTCCGGTTCGGCCACCGGGGCGGAGCCGGGCTGAAACCGCGCGCCGGGCTTCGGGTCATAGCTGCGCAGCACGCGGATGCGATGCGCGATTTCCTCGGTCGTTGCGCCGGTCTTTACCGCCAGCGCGTCCAGGTTGCCGGCGGCGACCAGCGTCAGATTGGCCAGCACCGCCTGCATCACCGGGTCGAGCGCCCCGGCCTCGCGGGCCTGGAGGCTCAGACATTCCGCAAGGTTGCGTGCAAAAAGCCCGGCGGGTTCCATCGCCTGGAGTTTCAGCAGCACCGGTTCCAGCGCCGCCGGCGTGCTGCCGGTCTCGCGGGCAAGCCGGCCAAGCGGCGGGCCGAGCCAGCCGCTTGGTTCCAGCGCCGAACACAGCGCCAGCGCCAGCGGCAGTTCGGCAGGCGTCAGCCGCATCAGCGCCACCCCCGCCGTAACATGGGCCTGCAGCCCCGGCGCGGGGCCCGCGAGTGCCTCGATGCCGCCACCCGCCCGCGATTGCCGCGACAGCGCATCATGCCAGCGCGGCGCCCAGATCACGGGCAGCGCCGGCGGGGGCACCAGCTGCAATTGCGGGTTTTGCGCGGCCATATCCTCGAGCCAGACGCCAAGCGAGCCCGCATCCGATTTCAGCATGGAAATCGCGCTGACCAGAGACAGGTTCAGCGACAGGCGCTGTTTCTGGGCGATGGTGATGCGGTTGCGCTGTTTCATGGCGCGACTTTGCCGGGGTGCGGGCGGCACTTCAATCGGCAAAGAAGGCCGTCTGCCGTTGGTCGCTTTGCGGCTTCTCTCTTGCCGCGCTTTGCGCCAGAATTGACCGGGCAATGCCCCCTTTGCCTGCTGTGTCCCATGTTCCGCGCGTCTCTGGCTCTGATCCTTCTCTGTTCTGCCCCCGCGCTTGCCGAAGGCGAGGCGAAGGCTCCGGGCCCGGTGGCCACGCTCGCGCTTGCGCTCAGGCTTTATGATCAGGCCGAGGGGCAGGGCGATGCTTTGGGCATGGCGGTCGCGGCGCGACTTGCGGCGACGATCCGCCAGCGCGGGGCGAGCCATTGGGAGCGGCAAAGTGGCAATTATGCCGGGCCGGTGCTGCAAGGCCAGGAGGCGGCGGGCCTGCGCGCGACGCCTGATCTGCTGACCTCCGGCGCGGCCTGGTCGGGCGCGCTGCTGATGGCCGAAGAGGATGAGGCGCTCAGCGATCTGCTTTATGAACTGCCGCCGCCAGTGCTGCGCGGCGGGGTCAGCCAGATGGCGGCAGAGCTGAGACCCGGGCGCGAGGATCGCTGGATGCTGCCCTTTGCCGGACAAAGCCCCGCCGAGATCGCGGTCTTCGCCACAGAGGCAGAAAGCGATGCGCCCCAAAGCGATACGGGCGCGAGCGATACGGGCGCGGGGGGCGCATTGCTCTGGGCGGTCGAAGATGGCGCGGGCGGCGTTCTTTGCCCGATGCGGCCGGTTGCCGCCAATCTCTGTAGTTTCACCCCGGCCGAGAACGGCTTTTACGAGGTGGTGATTGCCAATCCTGCGGGCGGCTCTGCCGCGCGGGCCGGGGCCTATCTGCTGGTCGCCAACTGACGGGCGCGGATGAGCGCATTTGTCACGGCTGCGTGACTTCCCAAACCGGTTCCGGGCTGCGACACTGCCTGAACGACCCCTGACGAGGAGCCGCCATGTCTTTCCCTGCCTGTTCCGCCCCCCGTCGCCTTGCTGCGGGGCTGTTTGTTGCGGCGCTTTTTGCCGGTCAGGCAGCCGGCCCGCTGGCCGCCGAAGAGGCGAAAGGGCCGAATATCACCACAGGGGCAAGTGGCGCGGCGGGCGCAGTGGCGACGCTGGCGCTGGCGCAGGAGCTTTTCGGGCTTGGCCGTTCCCATGGCGATGCGCTGACCGTGCTGGCCGCCGCCCGCCTCGCCGCCTCGGCAGAGGTCTCGCCCGGCAAGGAGTTCAAACGCAGCACCAGCGGTGAGGGCGAGGCCGGCCCGGACGCCGCATCCTCCCCCGCAGATGCGGGCGCGATGTTCGGGCTCGCGCTGACCCTCGCCGCGCAGGATGAGTTTCTGACCGATGTGATTCTTGATGCGCAAACTGCCACGGGCAGGGGCCGGATCGGGGGCGCCTTTTCGCAAAGCGCCAGCCTGGCGGCGGGGCGGACCGACAGCTGGGAAATCCCCTTTGGCGGCGGCGCCTATGCCGAACTGGCGGTGCTTGGCAACGGGACATCCGATCTCGACATCATGGTCACCGATGAGAATGGCAATGTCATCTGCTATGAAGGCGGCCAGGAAGACAGGCTCTATTGCGATTTCGTGCCCTCCTGGGACGGGTTCTTCTTTGTCGCGGTCGAAAACAAGGGCGCCGCTGCTGCGGCCTATGACCTTGTGACCAACTGAGCCGCGCGGCTGCACCGAAACCGGAAACCCCCGGAGGCCATTCCGGCTCCGGGGGTTTTTTCATGGTGTTGCGAGGACGATTGCACGTGCCCGCCGGATCCGGTCAGGGATTGGCCGTGATAACCTCATTCAGCCAGGGTACAAAGCGCGACACATCGGTATAGGCCGAAAACTGCGCCATTTCCGGGCAGCCATGGCCGGAGGCATCGCTCAGACCCCAGCTGACGATTCCGGCCTGGATATATTTCCCGTTGTCCAGCGGCACCACCAGCGGCCCGCCGCTGTCCCCATTGCACGAGCTTTTGCCGCCCTCGAAAGTGCCCGAACAGATCATATTCTCGCTCATCGGCATCGGCGCCGCAGCCATGATCTCATCCCAGAGTGCATAGGCCTTGTCCTCTGGCACATCCATCAGATTGACGGCAAAGGCAAAGCCCTCGACGGCCTCTTCGGCGCGGCCTTCCAGCAGGACCTGGTTGCACAATTCGCGGTCCAGCATCTGGATCTGCGCCTGCATCAGCTGCGACGAGGGCACCGCGCCTGCCTGAAGCCCCCATCCGGTGACGACCGTGGTGATTCCCGGCTCGCGCAGAAGATCGCCGTAAGTGGCATCCGGCACCTCGACCGTCTTATACGGGCCCTGCGGTTTGCGCGCGAGTTTGACCAGCGCGATATCATAGTCGAAATCATTTACCGAATAGGACGGATAGGTGAAAACCGCCTCGACCGGCACCCGGTCGCCGCTGCCATCCAGCAGGTTGGTGCCGACAAGAATGTCGAAATCGCCGGGCTTGAGATCGGCCCCATTGCCGGCGTCATCGGCCATATGGACGCAATGGGCGGCGGTCAGCACCCAGCGATCCATCACCATGGACCCACCGCAGAACTGGCTGTCGGTGCTGATCGGCTGACCTCCGAGCAGGAAGGCAACCTGCCAGGGCCAGGCGCCATCGGCTGCGGGCTGGCCGCCGACCACTTTCGCCCCCGAAGGTTCGGCTTTCGCGGCTTTCTCGCCGCGTTCGGCCTTGGCGCCCGAGGCGGCAAAGCTGTAGGGCGAGCTGTCGGCGGCGCTGGCTTTTGCGTTGAAACCGGGGTGGGTGGGGCTTTCTGCCAGGGCAATGCCGGTGACACTGCACAAGAGCACCAGGGCGGAAAGCGGCCTGAGAACAGTGGCTGGCATGAAGCGCGAGGTCATCTCTTTGATCCTTCTGCGGAATTGGGCTGGGGCCGTGATGGCCATCTTTTCGGCAACGGGCTATTCGGAATTGGCTGGGTTCAGCCGCACGATCTGGCGGATCATCGTCAGATCGGCGGGTTTGGTGGAAAAGCCACGCATCGAGGTCTCGTCTTTCGGTGAGATCTGGCTTTCCAGCCAAAGCGCGGTGTCGCTGCCACCCTCAGCCGTACCGCGCAGCGTCGCGCTGGCGAGCGAGGTCAGATCGGTGCGCAGCGCATGGCTCTCGTTCATCGGGACGGCCAGGATCCAGATCTCCTCGACCCCGGCATGGCTGACCGGATCGATCTGCAACCCGACCCGCGCGGCCTCGCCCGGAGCGATGCGGTTCACGATATTCTGCGAAGGCCAGATCGGCAGCACCTCCATATCGGAGGAGAGATAGAGCACCGTGACATCCTGCGCCTTGCCCGAACGATTGGTCAGCGTAAGCCAGAGCTGGTCGCAGCCATTCACCCCCTGCGCCGGATCATGCGCCGCACCTGCCCCGGCCTTTCCGCTGCAGGACGCACCTTGCACCGGGTCGATGATTTCGGTGCCGGGACGGCGCTCGATCGCGACGGATATCACCTCGGTTTTCGTAAAGCCGCGCCCGGCGGCCTGGGCCAGCACGTCGCGCAACCGCGTCGCATGGGCCATGGTTGAAAGCATGCGCTCCAGCGCTTCCGCCTCGGTTTCGCCCTCCAGGACCAGGACGCGCGGTGATGTCCCGGGGCCGCCCGCGTCAAGCACCGCATCGGGGCCGGCAAGCGCCAGCAGTCCACCGGTCAGGACCGGCACCAGATCCGGCGCCGCACCCGGCGCCGGTTTTGGCGTAGCGGCGATCGCCGCATCCCAGGTGCCATAATCCAGCCCGTCTTCGGGATCGGCGCGCACCAGGCCCGCCAGCGTCAGCGGCACAGGATCGGGAAGCCTGCCGGGCGCGGCCCAGATCGTCGCGCCTTTCGCGACCTGTGGCAGCGGGCCGCTGATCTTCGCCTCGCGCGCGCCGACCTTGCCGAGCGTTACGGATCCGATGCTCTCGCCCCCGGCGCCGGATGCGAAAAGCTCGACTTCGCCCCCTTCGGCAAAGCCCTGCAGAAGGCCCGCCTGAAGCACGGATCCATTGATCCGGTACCGCGCGGCGCCGGCGCCTTCACCAAAGACCCGTTCCTGCAAAAGCGTGCCCTCGGCATCGGGGAGTTGTCGCGCCACGCCCTGGATCATCGCATCCGAGGTGGCGGCAAGCACCTGCTGCCAGGTCGCATCCTCTGCGCTGGCGAGAACCTGAGCGAGGCGCAAAGTGAATTCGCCATGCCAGATCCCGGTATCGCCCAGCGGATATTCAAATGATCGCTCATCCGATTGCGAGGAATAGAGAAAGACGAAATCGCCGGACAGTTCTGCCGCGCCGGTGAACGGGACCGGCGGCAGGTCATCGGGGATGCCAAGCGCATCGGGGGGCAGCGAGCGCGCAACGCCTGCCACCGGATCGGGATCGATGGCGCGAAAGCCGGTGGCCGAATGGCAGGCGTCGATAATGCCGACCAGCTTTATGTCGCGCGACAGCAGGCCCTGGGCCCAGAGGTTCAGATCGTCATCGACGATAGCGTTCTCCACCATGCCGATCTCGCCCTGCCAGTTCTTTGCATCCATCGGCAGGAAGATCTCGTCATAGCCGCCCCCCTCATCGCCATTCAGATCGGGCGCCTGGGAGCCATGGCCAGAGAAATAGAAGACCAGCGTATCGCCTGGCGCGGCATCGGCCGCCGCCTGGTCAAGCGCCGCGAATATTCCCGCGCGGGTCGGCGCGGCGATGGTGGCGCCCTCGGGAAGACTGGCCGGATCGGTGGTCAGGATGGTCATGGCCTCGGGCGCGATCCCGCGGCCGGTCAGCACTTCGGCCATCAGCCGCACGTCATTGGGCGGCCCTTTCAGATCGGCATCCAGATACTCATAATCGCCAACCCCGATCAGGACGGCCCGGGTGCCGGCATGGAGCGTCGTGCTCCAGAACAGGAGGCTGGCGGTCAGGGCATATGTGAGCTGCGGTTTCATGCGCGAAAACATGCCTGGACTTCGCGGACCGGGCAAGGGGCCTGCGCGTGATGACAGTATTTGTCACCTCTGGTCTGTGGCGCGAGTCGGGGGTTTCACACCCCCGGACCCCCGTGGAGTATTTCAGTCAAGAGGAAGAGGCATTTCCTCTTGATCCAAATACTCCCGCCGGAGGCATCCGGCCTCAGCCAGAGGTGAGGGGGGGCCATTCCAGGCGAAGCGTCAGGCCCTGGCCGGTTGCCGGAAGCGAGAGTTTTGCGCCGTGGCGCATGGCAATCGCGCGCACAAGCGCAAGGCCGAGGCCATGGCCCCTGATGCCCCGGTCACGGTCGGCGCGGGTGAAACGCTCGAAAATCTCGTCACCCATGCCCTTGGGCAGGCCAGGGCCGCTATCCGCAATCTCGAGCAGATGCAGCGGGCCAGGAGAGAGGGTCAGGCGCAGCCGGTCGCCGGGGGCGCAATATTTGATCGCGTTATCCAGCAGATTGGCCAGCATCTGCGAGATCAGCGTGCGATCTCCCAGCACCATCAGGCCAGGGGCGATATCAGCCACCGGGATCAGGCCTTTTTCTTCGGCTGCTGCTTCGTAGAGCTCCCAGACCCCTTCCGCGAGGGTGGAGAGATTAACCGGCAGCAGTCCGCCGCCGGAGCCATGATCCGCCTCGGCGCGCGAGATATCGAGAAGCGCATCGAAGATCCGGATTGCGCCGCGCATTTCTTCGCGCAACTGGCTGACGGTCTCTTCCTGGCCATTGATGGCCGAGAGCCTGGCCGCCATCCGGTTCAAGGGTGTCCGCATCTCATGCGCGATGGTGTCCGAGAGCCGATGCGTGGCGCGGTTCAGGCTTTCGATCCGGTCCAGCATATGATGCATATGGGTTTCCAGAAGGCCGAACTCATCCGCTTTGCGGGGGCCGGGCAGGCGGGCTTCGAGATCCCCTGCCGCGACCTGATCCGCGAGCCGGTTCAGCCGTCCGATCCGCCCCATCACCTGGCGCGCCGCGATCCAGCCCACCAGCGCCGCCGCCGCCAGCAGCGCGAGGGCCAGCCCGATCATCCCCCGCTTCAGCGCCGCCAGCGTTGCATCGACCGGGGCCAGCGGGCGTCCGGCCAGAAGGCCGAAACCGCCAGGCAATTCACGCGCCACCACCAGCCAGCGGCCCGTGCCCCGGGTGATCTCCTGCGGGGTGGAAAGGTCAAAACCCGCACCTTGCGGTGCCACATCGGCGGGCCAGCGGTCTTCGGTTCCGGCGAGGATCCGGCCATGGCGGTCGGTCAGCAGCAGGAGTTCCTGCCCGCCAGAGGCCGCACGATAGTCGATTGCCTGGCGCAGCGCGATGATGCGGCGCTGGTCGTAAAGCGCGCCAAGACCACTGAGATCGGCGGAGAGCAGATCCTTTTGCGCCTCGGTCAGCCTTGTCGCCACCAGCCGGTATTGCAGCGCCATCGCGCCCAGCGACAGCACCGCGACCGCCGCTGCCATCAGGCCTGCCAGTCGCAGCGTGGCGCGGGCCCTGAGCACGGGGCGCCAGAATACTGGGCGCCAGAATACTGTGCGCCTGAGCACAAGGCGCGGCTCCGGATCAGCCGCCACCGGGCTCTCCGGCCATGGATTGTGCAAACAGATAGCCTTCGCCCCGGACCGAGCGGATCACATGGGCGCCGGCCTCTTCCAGTTTGCGCCGCAGCCGCCCGACATGCACGTCGACGACATTGGTGCCAGGGTCGAAATGCAGGTTCCAGACGGTCTCCAGCAGCTGCATCCGGGTGACAACATGGCCGGCATTCTGCGCGAAAAAGGTGAGCAGCGCGAATTCGCGCGGCGAGACCGGCACATGGCTGCGCCGCACATGCACGGTGCGCGCCTTCAGCCGGATTTCCAGATCGCCAAAGGCCATAAGGTCATTATCCGCGACCTGGATCGTGCCGCGCCTGAGCAGGGCGCGCAGCCGGGCGCGGAGCTCCTCGGGCTCATAGGGTTTCGGCAGGTAGTCATCGGCGCCCTTTTCAAGGCCCTCGACCCGCTCGGCCGCGCGCCCAAGCGCCGAAAGCACCAGGATCATCGCGCGCGACCCTCCGGCGCGGATCTGCGCTATGGCGTCAACCCCGTCGCCGCCGGGCAGCATCCGGTCGAGCACGATCACCCGGTAATCGCCGCTGGCGGATTCGGTGAGGCCGCCGTCCAGAGTATCACGATGGCTGGGCTCGCAGCCAAGCGCGCGCACCTCATTGGCCACGGCGGCGGCGATTTCGGGGTCGTCCTCGATGATCAGGATGCGGTCGGTCATGGTCATTGCAGATTCAGAACACCACAACCGCCGGGTCAAGCACATTCGCGCCGCCAATGGCACGCGGGCCGGTCGCAGTGCCCCAGGGATCAAGCCAGAGATGCCGCGTGACCCCGTCCGGCGCCTCGACCAGCAAGAGCGTGGCGGCGGTGATTTCCAGCGCTTCCAGCCCGGGCCCGTCCATCGCGGCACCATTCACGGCGCGGATACGGTCGCCTTTGGCAAGGCCCGCGAGCGCGGCGGGGGAGTTGATCGTCAGATCCGAGACCCGGCCGTCCTCGCCCTGCACCACACCAAGCGCCGCGAGACGATAGCTGCGGATGCGCTCGGGGGCGGGGGGCGCGCCTTCGGGGCCGCGCAAGGTGAGGCCGATCAGGCCGGGCTCGGGCGCGGCGGCGCTGAAATCCAGCATCAGGGTCAGATCCTTGCCCGCGCGGGACAGGGTGATGCCGGCAGAGCCCGCCGCCAGAACGGCATCAAGCAGGAAGGCGAAATCGCCGGGATTTTGCAGCTTTGTGTCATTGACCGACAGGATGATGTCGCCGGCAAGGATCCCCGCACCCGCGGCCAGCCCGCCAGGGCTTACCGCATCGACCAGCAGCCCTTCGGCCGCAACCCCCAGCGTATCGGCGAGCTTGCGGTCCACCGGCCGCGCATTCAGGCCGAGCTTCGGGAAGGGCAGCAGGCTCTCATCGATCAGACCGTTTACGATGCGGCGCAGATCGCTGCCGGAAATCGCATAGGCGATGCCGACAAACATGCGGCTGCCGTCTGCAATCCGGCTGTTCATGCCCATAAGGCGTCCTGCTGCGTCGACCAGAGGTCCGCCTGATGATCCTGGATTCACCGCCGCATCATGCTGGAGGAACATCAGCGGCACCGCGAGGTCGATCTGGCGCGCCATGGCCGAGACCATGCCCCGTGTCAGGGTGAATTCCGCCCCAAGCGGCGCGCCAAGCGCATAGACCTCAAGCCCCGGCAGGGCCGGCGCGTCCGAGACCTCGATGCCGGTCAGCGCGGCACCATCCGGGCCGGCAAGCCCTGGCTCCAGCTGCAGGATGGCGACGTCGCGGGTGCTGTCGCGGCCGATCACCGTGCCGATCACCATATTGCCCTGCCGGTCGGTGACGCGCACCTCTTCCGCCACGCCCACCACATGGGCATTGGTTACGGCGATATTCGCGACGCCTGCCCAGATGAAGGCGGAACCGAGAAAGCCATCCTCGCGATCCGCGCTGCGCACCACCAGAACCTGATCCATCGCCAGATCGGTTGCGGCCCGGAGAGGCGCAGAGACGGGCGCAATGGTCTCGGCCTGCGCGGCAGTGGAAACCCCAACCATTTGCACCGTCTGAACAGCGAGGATGGCGGCAAGCAGCGGGGCCGCAAAGCGGGGCCAGGCCCTGTTCCGGACCCTTTTATCGAGGTGCATTCTTATAGTCTCCGGCTCTTTCTCAACGCTGCCGGCAGGTTAGCCCGCCGGGCCGCCCGGGGTCACATGACAAAGCCCGTCATACTGAGATTGTGCGTTTACAGCCCGCATCCATCGCCCCATCCTGCCGCAATCCGAAACAGCCCTGTGACCCGAGCAGATCCCATGACCCTTTCCGCCCGTATCGCCGCCCGGCTGGCCAGTTCTGTCATGATCGCCCTGCTGGCCCCTGCGGCAAAAGCCGAAGGGCCGGGTCCCCTGCGTCAGGCGGCGCTGTCGGCCGAGCTTTATGCCCGGGGGGTGGCGGAGCAGGATCCGCTCCTGATCCTCGCCGCCGCACAATTGCGCAAGTCGGTCGATATGCAACCGCTGGAACCGGACCCCCAGGGGGCTGCGCCCGCCTTCGCCCCGCTCGGATGGGAGGCGATGATCGCAAGCGCGGTCGCGCTGACCAGTGCCGGCGATCCGCTCAGGGAACTGGCTGAGGATATCGCCGCACAAAGCTGGAAGGGCGTCATTCATGGCCCGGTCTACCGGATCGGCGCGCTGGAGGGGGGCGCGGAGACCCGGTTGCCGGATCTCTCGTTCCGGGGCGGCGAATATGCCGAAGTCTATGCCGAGGCTGAGCCGGGCTTTGATCTCAACATCACCATTCTCGATTCCGAAGGCCGCGAGGTCTGTTCCGACAGTGACCCGACCCATGTCGCCTATTGCGGCTGGACTCCGGCGGCGGATGGCAGCTTTACCCTGGTCATCGTGAATTCCGGCACGCGGGATGCCGGGTTCGCGCTGATGACCAACTGACTGAAATTACGCCAGAAAGGGCAGGATATGATCCGCAGGTTTCTTCTGACCACGGCGCTTGGGCTGATCGCCTTCCCGGCACTGGCACGCGAGAATTACGCGCTGCTGATCGGGGCGAGCGAGTATCAGAATATCGAAAAGCGCTGGTCCCTGAAGGGGCCGAAAAACGATATGGACCTGGTGGCGAATTATCTGCTGACCGAGGCGCCGGTGCCGTTTCAGGCGGAAAATGTCACGGTGCTGACCGATAAGGAGGGCGCCGATCCGGCGACTTTGGGCAATATCCGCGCGGCTTTTGCCGATCTGACCGCAAAGGCGCAGCCGGGCGATTTCATCTATCTCCACCTCTCGGGCCATGGCACCCGCGCCCCGGCGCTGGATCCCGACTCTGAACCCGATGGCCTCGACGAGCTGTTCCTGCCGGTCGATATCGGCAGCTGGAACAATACGGTCGGCACTGTCGAGAATGCGCTGGTCGATGATGAGATCGGCCAGCTGCTGGACGGGTTGCGCGCGAAGGGGGCCGATGTGTGGATCGTGCTCGACAGCTGTCACTCCGGCACCGCCACCCGCGCGATCGAGACCGAAGACGATGTGGTGATGCGCCAGCTTGAGCCCGCCGCGCTGGGGATCACGGATGAGATGATCGACGCGGCGGTCGACCGGGCGTCAGCTATGGCAGAGGTCGCGAACCGCGGTGTCGGCAGCGCGGCTGCGGGCAATGGAACCGGGGGCGGGGTTTCCTTCCTGCCGAAAGAGACGACGGCGGCGGCTGATGGCGTGGAGCCTGGCGGTCTGGTGGCCTTTTACGCCGCGCAAAGCACCGAGATGACGCCAGAGATGCGGCTGCCGCGCGGCGCCCCCGACCGCAAATCGCAGGGCGTTTTCACCTTCACCCTGTTCGAGACGCTCGCGGAATATCCCGGTGCCACTTACGGCCAGGTCGCGCAGGAGGTCCTGCGCAAATATGCGCTGCGCGGCACCGCGAAATCGACGCCCTTGTTCGAGGGCGATCTGGACCATGTGGTCTTTGGCGGCGAGGCGCGGGCGCGGGTCTCGCAATGGCCGGCTGTGGCGACGGATGCCGGTTTCACGCTGAATGCCGGCACGCTGCATGGGCTCGCCGTCGGGACCGAGCTGGCCGTTATGGCATCCGCTGCCGATGGCAGCGACAAGGCGCTCGGGCTGGTCCGGGTGACCTCGGCCGACACGTTCAGCGCGACGACCGGGACCTTCGCGGGCGAGCTGCCCGAGGGGGTCTGGCTGCGGCGCAAAGAGACGGCCCTGGATTTTTCGCTGACCGTGGCGCTGCCGCCCGGGGGCTCGGCCCCGGCGCTGGCCCTCGCTGCCGCGATGGAGGATCTGCGCGAGATCGCGGGCCCGCGCCTGAACTTTGTGAAGGCCGGTTCCGAGGCTGATCTGGCGCTGGCGGTGCTCCCGGACAGCGCGACGCCGGATGCGCTCTGGATCCTGCCCGGCACCGGACTTGCGGAACGCGGGATTCAGGCGCCGAAGGTGGAAACCGCCGGCGTGGCGCCGGAGGATCTTGCCGGCAATCTGCAGGAAAAACTGACCGCGATTGCCAAAGCGGTGAACCTGATGAAGCTTGGCGCGGCGCTTGGGCCTGCGAACGGGCCGGGCGCGCTGGATGTCCGGGTCGAGCTTTTGACCCGCAATGCCGATCATCCGACCCTGCGCGGATTGCCCCTGGTGCCAGTGCCGGAACTGGTGACCAATGACGAGGTCCATGTTCTGGCGAAAAACAATATGGATCAGCCGGTTGATGTGAATGTGCTTTATATCGGCGCCGATTACTCGATCACGCATTTCTATGCCGGGCGGCTGCATCCGGGCGACGAGATCAGAAAGGGGCTTTTCGCGATCGGAGGCGAGAGCATGGGGCAAGAACGGATGATCGTGGTGATGACCCCGGCGGCGCCCCTTAGCAAGGTCGAGGATCTGAGCTGGCTTGCCCAGGACGCCGTGCGCAGCACGGGCCTCGGCGGTGGCTTTGCCGGCTCGCTTTTTGAGGCGGGGTTTGGCCAGGGCACGCGGGGGGCTATTGCGCTGAGCGATGACAGCGCGACGTCCGGCCCGGCGCCGGCAATCCTTCAGGTCGAGCTGCGCACCAGAGCGGATCAGTCCGGGGCGGAGTGATCCGGGGCTTTGTGATCATGCCCTGGGCGGCGCGCCTTTCGGCATCGGGTTCTTGGCCTTGTTATAGGGCTTCCAGTCGCTGATATCGGGGTAGAACTGTTTGCGCCAGGCGCGCACCCGGGGGTTCATCGCGCGTTTCCACAAGGGCGGGATCATCGCGAGGCTGGTCATCACCGGATAGCCGAAGGGCAGCTGCGGCGCCTCGTCTTTCTCGTAATTCTGCAACAGCGGGAAGCGGCGGTCGGGTTTGTAATGGTGATCCGAATGGCGCTGAAGGTTGATCAGGAGCCAGTTCGTGGCCCTGTGCGCCGCATTCCAGGAATGGCGCGGCAGGGCATGTTCATAACGCCCCTCGCCCAGATGACGGCGGGTGAGGCCGTAATGTTCAACATAATTCACCAGCTCCAGCTGCCATTGCGCGATCAGGGCCTGGGCCGCGAAGATCAGGAGGCCCTCGGGGCCGCCAAGCGCAACTGCGAGCGCGAGGAAGGCGGCCTGAAACGCCCAATAGCGCCAGAACGGGTTTGTCCGGTGCCACCAGGGCAGGTTCCTGCGCGCCAGCATCGCCGTTTCCGAGGCAAAGGCCGAGCGGCGCTGGCCGATCAGAACCCGGGGGAAAAAGCGGTGGAAGCCCTCGTTATAGCGGGCGGTGACTGTGTCGCGCGGCGTGCCGACATAGAGGTGATGCACGCGCATATGTTCAGAGCGGAAATGCGAATGCAGCACCGAAGCGAGGAGGAGATCTGCGGCCAGGCGCTCGATCTTCGGCTTCTGGTGGAGGAGCTCATGCGCATAATTCAGCCCGATGGTGCCAGCCATGACTCCCATGCCAAAGACCATGCCGGCTTTCTCCCAGCCGGTCATGGCGCTTTGCGGCAGATACCAGAGGGTGGCGGCAAGGGTGGCAAGCTGGATCGGCACCCAGATCAGCGTCAGCAGCGTATAGACCCTGAGCTGGTCATCGGGAGTGTCGGGATCCGCATTGTCCTTGTTCAGGCCCAGAGCAGCATCGAGGGCGGGGAATAGGATCCAGCAATAGGCGGGGAGTGCCAGGACCCAGAGCCCGCCCCAGGTGAGGCCAGCGACCGCGATGGGCAGGGTGCCGAGGGAAAGCCAGAAGGGCAGGGCTTGCGCGGGGCGGGCCAGGGTGTCGGGTGAGAGCTGCGCCATGATCGTCCTCCGGTCGCGGCGGATGGTAACGCCGGAGCGGGCGCGGATCAACGCGACGAAATGGACGGCTGAGGCTGAGCGGAGCTCTCACGCGGAGGGCGGGCATTTTATGGCAGCCGGAGGTGATATGGCCGGGATCGGGCCGCTGCCCGGCGCGACCTGCAGGCCAGACGCTGCGAGCATAGTTTTTCCATACCCGATCTTGCGGGAGAGGATGCATTTTGCTCCGGCTCGCAAACCCGGGGTGGTCGTGACCGGTATCACGGCGGCAGAAGGCTGTTCATGCCGGGTCTGTCTTTGCCATCAGTCCTTCCCGGCCAGTCCGGCGGCGCCGAGGTCGAAAGCCTTTCGAAAGACGGTCGGCAGGCTGTCGGGGTTGAAGTCATGCGCGGCAAAGAACTCGCCTCTGTCGGGATTGATGTCGGAATGGGCGATCATGACGCGCAGGATGAGGTGAAAATGGGTGAAGGTATGGCGGATTTCGCCAGCCTTCTGCCAGTCGGCATCGGCTGGCGCTGTGGTCGGGCAGGATGTCCCGGGGGGGGCAGGGGGGGGGGGGGGGGGGGGGGGGGGGGGGGGGGGGGGGGGGGA
>NZ_JAEFCF010000054.1:0-6156 GCF_016405985.1 Paracoccus sp. IB05 | reverse complement strand
CCCCCCCCCCCCCCCCCCCCCCTGCCCCCCCCGGGACCGGGCGCGCCGGACAAAG
This sequence comes from Paracoccus sp. IB05, assembly GCF_016405985.1. Taxonomy (GTDB): domain Bacteria; phylum Pseudomonadota; class Alphaproteobacteria; order Rhodobacterales; family Rhodobacteraceae; genus Pseudogemmobacter. The sequence continues at coordinate 6,101 of NZ_JAEFCF010000054.1, read as the reverse complement.
TCCGGCGCGCCCGGCCTTCGGCCGGAAGAGCGTTGCGCGCGGCTTTGGCGGGGCGCTGGTCCCAGCCATCGCCGGGAAGGCCGATCATACCGCCCAGGAGGCCTGTTTCACGGCGCCGTTCCAGCAACCATCCTTGCGGGCTGCGCAACAGCCAGACCACACCTTCCCGAACGGGCTTTTCCGGCTTCGCGAGCTTGCGGGGCAGGTCGGCCTGATTTCCGGCGGCCCGGGCCGCGCAAGGCAGCATCAAGGGGCAGATCCCACAGGCCGGGGATCTCGGGGTGCAGATGGTCGCGCCAAGGTCCATCACTGCCTGGGCATAATCTCCTGGCCGAATGGCCGGGGTGAGCCTCGCTGCCAGTTCCGTCAGCTCTGATTTCGCCGCAGGCAGCGGGGTTTCCACCTGGAACAGTCGCGACATCACCCGCTCGACATTGCCATCCACGACCACGGCGGGCTCGTCGAAAGCAATCGCCGCCACTGCCGCCGCCGTATAGGGCCCGATCCCGGGCAGCGTCAGCAGCCCGTCACGGCTGTCCGGAAAGCCGCCCCGCGCCGCGACGGCACGGGCGCATTTCAGCAGGTTGCGCGCCCGCGCATAATAGCCGAGCCCCGCCCATTCCGCCATCACCGCCTCATCCGGCGCTGCCGCCAGCGCCGCGACATCCGGCCAGCGCGCGGTGAAGCGCAGGAAGTAGCCCCGCACCGCCGCCACCGTCGTCTGCTGCAACATCACCTCGGACAGCCAGACCCGGTAGGGATCAGGGCGCAGGCCCGCAGCCCGCGCTACGGGGCTGACCCTCCAGGGCATCTCGCGCGCATGGCGGTCATACCAGGCCAGGAGTGCCACACTTATATCGCCGGTCTCCTCGCCAGGTCTCTGGGCCGGCTGCTGATTTCTTACAGCGCTTTCACGCAAGATTTATGGCCTCCGATGCCGACGGCATTGCTTCCGGGCTTTCCGCCGCGCCTGCTTGCTCTAAGATAGGCTGCGAATTTGGCCGGGGAAACCGTCTGTGTGCGCTTTCACCGCGCGCGCTTTCGCGGCCATACCGATCTGGCAAAGACAGGACCCCATGGCGCGCAAGCCCGCCAGCCTTCCGTCAAAAGAACACCGCCGGCGCGGGTTCGAACCGGCATTCTCGCTGGTCTCGAACCAGGTGCGCGGCGCCGGAGAGGCGCGGGGCTTTGCAGTGGCGCGCCTGGTGACCCACTGGGCCGAGACCGTGGGCGAAGATATCGCAAAGATCACCCGGCCGGTGAAGATCGGCTATGCGCCCGCAGGCCCGGGCGGCAAAGGCTCGGGCATGGGGGCCACGCTCACGCTGCTCGTCCAGGGCGCACAGGCGCCGATGATTGGCATGCAGCTTGACCGGATCCGCGAACGGGTCAACGCCGTCTATGGCTATAACGCGATTTCCCGCATCCATCTGACCCAGACCGCCAGCACCGGCTTTGCCGATGGCCAGGCGCAGTTCACCCATGCCCCCGCAGTGTCACGCCCTGACCCGGAGACCGAGGCAAAGCTCACTGCCACCGCCGCGCGGCAGACCGAAGGCGTCGGCGATCCCGGCCTTCGGGCCGCGCTTGAGCGGCTGGCACAGAACATATTATCCCGCCCAGACAGGAAATGAGGACGAGACAATGACCATGATCAACCGCCGGCTGCTGCTTTCGATGGCCGCCACGCTCGCCGCAGCGCCGGCCTGGGCGCAGGAGACCACCGCATCCGAAGGCGAAGCCGCCCCGGAAGCGGCCCCCGATGCGCCTGCCTCAGGCGCTCTCACCCCGCGCGACTTCACCCTGGGCGATCCGGATGCGAAGGTGAAAATCGTTGAATATGCCAGCTTCACCTGCCCGCATTGCGCCAATTTCCATGACACGATCTACCCGAAGCTGAAGTCTGACTATATCGATACCGGCAAGGTGCATTTCACCCTGCGGGAGGTCTATTTCGACCGCTACGGCTTCTGGGCCGGGATGATCGCGCGCTGCGACGACAACAAGCGCTATGAAGGCATCTCGGACATCGTCTTCTCAACCCAGGCAAAATGGCTCGATTCCTCGGACCCGACCGTGGTGATGGACAAGCTGCGGACCATCGGCCTGACCGCCGGCCTCACCAACGAGCAGCTGGATGCCTGCACCGCCAATGAGGCTTTCGGGGAAGAGATGCTGAAACAGTTCGAGGCGAATATGGCCGCTGACAAAGTGACCGGCACGCCAACCGTCATCCTGGACGGTGAAAAAGTCGACAACTGGGCCTGGGATAATCTCAAATCCCTGATTGACGCGAAACTGGCGGGCTGATCCCGATGTCCGCGCCGCTGGAAGGCATCCGCGTCATCGAGCTGGCGCGGATTCTCGCTGGCCCCTGGGCGGGCCAGATCCTCGCCGATCTCGGCGCGGAAGTGATCAAGGTCGAGGCTCCGGAGGGCGATGATACCCGCCGCTGGGGCCCCCCCTTCATCACCCATGAGGGAGAGACCTCGGCCGCTTATTTCCACTGCTGCAATCGCGGCAAGAAAAGCGTGACCGCCGATTTTCGCAACACCGAAGATCAGGCGCGGGTGCGTGAGCTGATCCGGACCGCCGATGTCGTGATCGAGAATTTCAAGCTTGGCGGTCTTGCGAAATACGGGCTGGATTATGCCAGCCTGAAAGAGATCAATCCGGGGCTGGTCTATTGTTCGATCACCGGTTTCGGCCAGACCGGGCCCTATGCGCATCGCGCGGGCTATGATTTCATCATCCAGGGCATGGCCGGGCTGATGTCGGTGACAGGCCCCGCCGATGGCCAGCCGCAAAAGGTCGGGGTGGCGGTGACGGATGTGTTCACTGGCATCTATGCCTCAAACGCGATCATGGCGGCGCTGATCCAGCGCGGGCGCACCGGGGCAGGTCAGCATATCGACATGGCGCTGATGGATGTCGCGACCGCGATCATGGCCAATCAGGCGATGAATTACCTCGCGACGGGCACCGCGCCGGTGAAGATGGGCAATGCCCATCCGAACCTCGCGCCCTATGCGGTGTTTGACTGTTCGGACGGCTGGCTGATCCTTGCGATCGGCAATGACGGCCAGTTCCGTAAGCTTTGCGGCCTGCTTGGTCTGGGCGGCCTGGCCGATGATCCGGCCTTCGTGACCAATGCCGACCGCGTGACGCATCGCGCCGGGTTGACCGAAAAACTGTCTGCCGCGACCCGCTCCATGACCAAAGCAGAGCTGCTGGCCGCCTGCGAGGCCAATGGCGTTCCCGCCGGCCCGATCAATGATATGGCAGAGGTCTTCTCGGACCCGCAGATCATTGCCCGCGCCATGCAGATCGCGCCGGGCGGGGTGCCGGGGGTGCGCAGCCCGATGAGTTTCTCAGCGGCGGAGCTGTCGCTGGAAACGCCCTCGCCGCGACTGGGCCAGCACCAGACAGAGATTTTCGGCTGATGGAAGGGAAGCGGGGGGCCAGCCCCCCGACGCCCTTTCAGGGCGTTCCCCCCGGGATATTTTCAGACAGAAAATAAGCCGGAGCAATGCAGGAGTGTCTTTGCGCCTATTGCGGATAGATCTCGCGGCACTGGGCGATCACGGCCTGCGCATGGCGCGCGAGTTCTTTCTGTTTCGCCTGGAGCTGTGCGAGTTGCTTTGCTTCCTGCGCGAGGTCGATCGAGCGCGGACGGCTGCGGGTCTCGGTATCCCAGGTGCGGCAGGTCGTGCTCACCGGGCGCGGCGTCGGATCCTCGGCCGTGCCGGGGATGTAGCGGATACAGGGCTGCCAATCCGGCACCGTAACCTCATAACGTTCAATCGCATAGCCGCGCTGCAGATTGCCCTGCGATTCGCCGATCAGCTTTTCCACCGTCCGCAGATCGCGTGTATTGCGGCTGATACATTGTTCCTGCGGCGTGCCGCAGGCGGCGAGCGTGCTGAGGATAAGAAAGGCGGCGGTTCTTTTCATGATGCGACTCGCGAGGTCTTTACGGGGTCTTGCTGACGGCCAGCATGGCATGAGGCGGGCCGGGGGCCAAACGGGTTGGAGGCTCTGGCTTGCGGTGATAGGCAAAGGCTGGCCGAGACGATGGATATGACAATGGGCAACGATCTGACCGAATACAAGACACGGGCTTCTGACTGGTTCCGCAGGCTGCGCGACCGGATCGTCGCGGCGTTCGAGGATCTGGAGGACCGCGCGCCCGGCGATCTCGCGCCCGGCCGGTTCGAGGTCACCCCCACCAGCCGCGAAAACGATGGCGGCGGCGGCATCATGAGCGTGATGCGCGGTGGCCGGGTATTCGAGAAGGTCGGCGTCAACTGGTCCGCTGTCCATGGATCACTGGGCGCGCGGGCGCAAAAGGCGATGGCGGCGCGCGGCGTGCCCGGGATGGAGCAGGATCCGCGGTTCTGGGCCAGCGGCATCAGCCTTGTGGCCCATATGCAGAACCCGCATTGCCCGGCGGTGCATATGAACACCCGCATGTTCTGGACGCCGCATGCCTGGTGGTTTGGTGGCGGCGCCGATCTGAACCCCTGTCTGGAATATGCCGAGGACACCGCGCATTTCCATAGCGTGTTGCAGGCCGCCTGCGATGCCCATGACCCGGGCTATTACCCGAAGTTCAAATCCTGGGCGGATGAGTATTTCTTCATCCCGCACCGTGGTCGCGCACGCGGTGTCGGCGGTATCTTTTATGACGACCTCAATACCGGCGACTGGGAGGCCGATTTCGCCTTTACCCGCGCTGTGGGGGAGGCCTTCCTGCCCGCCTTCCTGCCAGTGACCGAACGCCATATTGCCGAGGCTTTCGCCGGACCCGAGCGCGAGGCACAGCTTGTCCATCGCGGCCTTTATGCTGAATATAACCTCGTCTATGACCGGGGCACGAAATTCGGCCTCGAGACCGGCCATGACGCCAATGCTGTTCTTATGTCGCTGCCACCTCTGGCAAAATGGATTTGAAACATGTCTGACATCACCGTCAAAGCCCTCTATGCCTCGGTTGTCGAGGATGAGGGCCAGCTGTTCATCGGCTTCGTCGAGGGCGAGGACGAGGAGGAGCCCTATGTCATGTTCCGCCGCGACGCCTTTGGCGGCCCGGTCTGGTTCGAAGTGTCAGACGAGAGCCTTGGCGCCGAAGAGGCGGTGGAAAGCGTGACCCGCACCGAGCGCGGGCTCTCGATCCTGATCGACCCGGCGAAAGCGTCGAAATTCGTTATGGCGCGTGAGATTGTGGTGAAGATCACCGCCGCGACCGAGAATGGTGAGGAGGCGATTGAGGCGCTCAGGGATCTGATGGGGGATCGGTTTCGGGGGTGAGGTCGGAAGGCATCGGCAGGGATTTCGTCAAATCATAAACGCGATACCCAAGTGGTGTCATTGTAAATGTGCGATCCCACGCTTCGGCTATGTGCAGTTCTGAAAGACGCGCAATTGCTTCTTTGAAAAAGGCTCCGGTGCGGTGATCTTCAAAGCGCGTCAAACCCTGCGCGGTTTCGATACCGGGGCCGCTTTTCTGTCGCTCATCGTTGATAGTCACTTTTTCGCCGTTCTCAACCAGAAGATTTAGAATGATACGCTCGAAATTGTTTAGAGAGGTTGCCAGAAAGGTTAGTCGCTGCTGTTCACAGGGCTCAGAGAATTCTCGTATTAGTTCTTCCTTCTCAATAATTTTTAGTTCTTGGTCCAGCCTGGACTCCTGTGCATCAAGCACTGGTTTACGATTAGCCTCGTAGGCCTCCTGCGCCTGGTTCTCGGACGTTCTGCGGGCATATTTTAGTCGCACGGAATGTAATACAAGCCGTGACTTCCGTTCATACTCAATCAAAGAAATCACCATGCCTGATAGAAGGTGCAAGCCAGCAAATACTGCGCTGAAAATGAAGGCAGAGGTCAAGGGGGCGATAAAGGAATAGCTCAGACTTGAGACATCACCGATCATCCTGATCTTCTCGACCGTCTTCAGATCCCCGGTGACGTTGCGCCCTGGGGCTCATCCAGTTTAACGTAGACTCTGGCCCAACCTGCTCTGCTCCCCTGGTCTGGACCGCCGCGAGCTTGAGTTTCGCGGCTCGGGTCACGGGGGCGGGCTGGTTGCGCCACCGGGAATG
>NZ_JAEFCF010000053.1 GCF_016405985.1 Paracoccus sp. IB05 | reverse complement strand
CAGCGATAACAGGTCTGCTCGCTGACCGCGATCCGGCGGCAGGCTTCGGCCGTGCTCGCTCCCGGTGCCAGCACAATCTCAACTTCACGCAGCTTGCCGATAATCTCTTCCGGCTTGTGCTTCTTGCTCGGCATTCATCGGCCCTTTCGTGGTCCAGACTATCATAGTCTCTGGGCCACTCAGCGGGGGGCAGATCAGCGCTTACCGGCACCGCTACAGCCCCAACAGTTCCGGCATCTTGGACAGGGACGCAGTTGGCAATCGATCACCAGGGCCAGTGATCACCAGGGCCAGTGATGTCCCCCCATCCTTGCCGGCCCAAATCCGGCAGAGGTCGGTGGACCGGCGCTCGTTTGGGGCCGTAGCAACAGACGGCAGCGCCTGGATGCGGGGCCGCATGCCGAGGGGGCGCTTGCGCATCTGCTAGGGCTTGCGCTGGAATATCCGCTGCACCGTGTTCTTGTTGAAACCCGGCAAAAATGCCACCCTGCGATAGCCGAAGGAGGGGGTCTCCCCGATCATCGCCCTGATTGGTTCGGCGAAGCGGAGATCGACCTTCGGCGCGGTTCTGACCGGCTTGTAACAGACCCTCCGCCGCGGCACGCCGAACCAGGCGCAGAGCTTCACGAGCGATACTTTGACCCCGTCCGGCAGCAGGCCCTCATGGAGCGCCCGGATCAATTGTCGTCCTCCCGCTCCATGAGGGCCGCCAGCTTTTTTCGGGCACGCAGTTCCAGCAAGGCCTCGCCATAGGCTTCCTGCAGATCGCGGAGCAGCTGCTCGTATTCCTGCCGGACATCGAGCGGGTTCGCCCGAAGCGCGTTCTCCATCCCCCGCCGGGCATCATCGATCCAGCCCCCGATCTCGGACCGGGAAAGGTCAAAGCTGCGGCTGGCTTCCGCCACCGTCGTCTTGCCCTGAATGATCTCTGGGACCAGCGCCGACTTGCGCTTGGCCGTCCACCGTTTGACGACGTCTTCCAATGATCCACTCATCGCTACGTTTTACTCCTTGTAGCATGAGCAGATTATCACCGGGTCGATACATTCTTCTGCATCATCGTGTTCCGGCTCAACCTTCGAAAGCTTTTCGATGACCAAAGCTGCAGCTTTTATTCCGTATTGCAGCTCTTGCGGATCATTTAGATACGCGGCATGGCTCAACCAAAATATAGGTTTCCCACGATTGCCATGAACCCGCTAAGATCTGTGTAATGGGTGAGGTCATCGATATCGTCGAACGGCTTGGGGACTGGACTCTAGGAGCTTTAGCCATTTGATCTGAAGCCTGTGTAGGTCAATGCTCACCTAACCTGCAAAAATCGCCAACAGCGTGCAATAGGCTCGACATGCGGGATCCGGGCCACATATCACCTGGTTGCCCTGTCTGCCCCCTGTCAGAATCGCTCTCCGGGTCAATCCGGATCGACCCGGACAGCTGCAACCCCATTGGCCGGCGCCCGTTCCTCGGAGCATGGTGCGCGCAAGGCCTGAAACACCCCTGACAGGCTGACCGGACCTATCCCTCTCCGCGTCATGCAAAACCGGATCGGTAACCTGACCGAGCCGCAAATCCATGACCAAACCCCTGATAACCCGTATCGAGGTATTCCGTCCCGGCACCTTCAGGTCGATGGCCGGAGACGCGGTCACCTATTCCGCCCTGACCTGAAGGCGGTGGCGGACTGCTATGATCCAGTCGCCGCGCCGGCACCTGTCGGGATCGGTCACCCGGCCACGGACGCACCGGCCTATGGCTGGATCGGGTCCTTCGATTATGACAGCCAGGAAGAGCGCCTCTTCGCCACCATCGGCGAGATCGAACCGGAATTCGCCGAGCTGGTCAAAGCCGGCCGGTTCAAGAAGGTCTCTATGGCCTTCTTCAGCCCGGATCAGGCGCATAATCCGGTCGCGGGCAGCTGGTATCCGAGGGTTGCATCGATCGGGGCCGATGCGAGAGTAATCGAAAAGAACGAGGGTGGGTTCCTGGCCCTCAGCTCTGTCGGGGTCAGGGGCGTCAGGCAGAGCGCGGCCAGCAAAGTCAGCGGGTGCGCCAGGGCCCGGATCGCCAGGCGGATCCGCCCATGCGCTATCCCCCCTGGCATTTGGCGCCCATGGCGGCATAGCGATGAAAGACCGGTCACAAGCTGGGGAGCAGCGGCGCTCGCGTGCCTCTGGCCCTTGTTCTCGGGCGTGGGCCGGGTATTGGTTACGCAGATGTGAAGAACGATGTGATGACCGGGTGGCCTCGCCCCCGGCCAGCCGGAAGCAGCGAGACCGTATGATCATTTCCCGTTTTAAATCTCTGGTTGCGCCCTTCAGGGTGATCCCTGCCGTGACAGCCGCACTGGTGCTGTCAGTGCCATTTGCTGCGCCCTCAGCGGCGCAGGAACGGCGCTGGATCCAGGTCGAGGCGCTGCCGGGCCTCGCACGGGCCAATGAACGCGCGGCGGCTTTCGGGGCGGAATTCGGAAATGTCTGGGGCTTTGGCCTGCCATCGGGCTGGTACGGCGTGGTGCTTGGCCCCTATGACGGGGCCGAGGTGGGCTCGGTGCTTTCGGCGCTGAAATCGGGCGCGCGGATCCCGGCTGACAGCTATATCACCGATGGCGCAGAGTTCAGGGCGCAATTCTGGCCGCCAGAGGGGTCTGTGCCAGAGGGTGTCTTGCAGCCGGAAGTCGCCATTGAGGCTTTGCCGGATCAGGCGACCGGGCTGGCTCCGGACGCGCTTCCCGAAGAGGCGGTGATCGCCGGGCCGGTGACGGAGCCGGTGACCACTCCTGCGGTTATCGAAGAGACGCCGGCAGAGGCCCGGGCCTCCGAGGCGGCGCTGGACCTGGATCAGCGCAAGGAATTGCAGGTCGCACTGCAATGGTTCGGGTTCTACAATGGCGGCATCGACGGCGCGTTCGGGCCAGGGACGCGCAATTCCATGGCCGCCTGGCAGGCAGCCAACGGGCATGAGACAAGCGGCATTCTGACCTCGGCACAGCGCGCGGCCCTGGTCGGGGCGCATCAGGGCGAAGTTGCGGCTTTCGGCTTTGCCCTTGTCGAGGAACAGGAAAGTGGCATCGACGCGACCCTGCCGCTCGCTTTGGTGGAATTCGACCGTTACGAGCCGCCTTTCGTGCATTTTCGCGAGAAGAACGGCTCGGGCCTGTCGATTGTGCTGATCTCGCAGCCGGGGGATGCCAGCAGTCTTGGCGGGCTTTACGAGGTGATCAGTTCGCTGACAGCCATGCCTGCGGGCGGCGCGCGCGAGCGCAGCGATACCGAGATCCGGCTGTCGGGGCAGGCCGGTGATCAGGATGGCCGCGCCTGGGCCAGGCTTTCGGGCGGGTTGATCAAGGGCTGGATGGCGTTCGGCAATCCGCAAAACGCAGCCCGCGATGCGCGGGTGTTCGAGGTGCTCGATGCGAGCTTCCGCGCGGTTGGCGACACCGCGCTTGATCCGGGCCTCGTGCCGCTGGATGAGGCGGCGCGGCGCGGCCTTGTGGCCGGGCTTGAGGTCCGCCAGCCGATCCGCAACCGCTCGGGCTTTTATGTCTCGAAAGCGGGGGCGGTGCTGACCACGGTTGACGCGGTGAAGACCTGCAGCCGCATCACGCTTGACCATGCGGTCGAGGCAAAGCTGGTGGTGGAAGATGCGGCCTCCGGGCTTGCGGTTCTGCAGCCGGTGACGGCGCTGGCACCGCCTGCAGTGGCGGAATTCAGCAGTGAGACCAGGCCAGGTGCGGGCGTCGTGGTCGCAGGCTATCCCTATGAGGGGCGGCTGCCGGCGCCGGTTCTGACCCATGGCGCCTTTGAGGAGGCCCAGGGGCTGGACGGTGCGGCGGGCATGCTGCGTCTGACGGTCGCGACCCGGCCGGGCGATGCAGGTGGTGCGGTGATCGACGGATCGGGGGCGGTGCTTGGCATGTTGCTGCCCGCATTGCGCGACAGCACACGCGATCTGCCCGCCGATGTCGCCTTTGCCGCCGATGCGGCGCGGGTGGCCGGCGTGCTGGCCCAGGCCGGTATCACGCCGCTGGAGCGCGCGAGCACGGTTGCGCTGCCGCCCGAGACGCTGACCCGCGAGGCACGCGGGATGACGGTGCTGGTCTCATGCTGGGATCAGCCCTGATCTGACCTCGTGGCCAGGCGGGCGGGGGGGCTTCGGGTTACCCTTTGGCCCGTCTCAGGCCCGCCAGAACGCCGGCAAAAGCAGCACGAGCACCGCAAGCAGCCCGAGCCGGCCTAGGATCATCGCAAGCCCCATCACCGCAATCGCCGCATCGGGGAATTCGACGAATGTGCCGGTGCGCTCGACCAGCGGGCCAAAGCCGTAGCCGACATTGCCAAGCGTCGTCCAGATCGCGAACATCGCCGATTCCAGATCCACCCCCACCAGGGTCAGCACGACACTGAACAGGCCGAGGATCAGGATATAGCTTGAGATGAACATGATCAGCGCCTGGATCAGATCATCCTCGACCGTGCGCCCGTCATATTTGACCGCTTCGACCGAATTCGGCCAGGCGATCCGCCGCACCTGGGCGCGAAGCACTGAAAACGCGATCTGCACCCGGAACACCGAGAGCCCCGAAGCCGTCGACCCGGCACAGGCGCCGACGATGCCGATGATCAGCGCGACCACCAGCATCAGCCCGTCCCAGGACGGGAAACTTCCGGAAAAGAACCCGGTCGAGGACATGATCGAGGTCAGGTTGAACAGGCTTTCGCGGAAGGCCGGCTCGATCTCCATATCGGCGGTAAGGATCCGCCAGGCCGCGACGATCATCACGGCGCCCAGCAGCCAGCGCAGATAGGCCCTGACCTGCGGATCATGCCAGAGCGCGAAGGGCTGGCCATTCACCATCTGCACATAGCGGATGAAAGGCAGGCTTCCCGCCAGCATGAAAAACACCGCGATATATTCACCCGCACCCTGGAAGGTATTGAAAGAACTGTCATAAGGCGAGAAACCTCCGGTCGCGACCGTCGTCATGCCATGCACCACCGCGCCAAGCGCCGGCATCCCGATCATGAGATATGATACCATGCAGGTCAGGGTCAGCGCGGCATAGATCAGCATCAGCTGGCGCGCGATATCGGTGGCGCGGGGCAGGGCCTTGCCAAAGGTGTCGAAACCCTCGGTGCGGAAGAACTGCATGCCGCCGACCCGCATCAGCGGCAGGAAGATCATCGCGATAAAGGCGATCCCGAGCCCGCCGATCCAGGTCGTCATGCCGCGCCAGAGGTTCATCCCCATGGGCATCTGATCCAGGCCCGTGATCACCGTGGCGCCGGTGGTGGTGAGGCCCGAGACCGCTTCGAACCAGGCATGCAGATAGCTCAGACCGGGCTCTCCCAGCACATAGGGCAGGCCCGCGAACAAGGGCAGGATGAACCAGATCGCCGAGGTCAGAAGCCAGGCCTGCCGCACCCCAAGTGCCGCCGTCTGGCTGTTCGCCGTCGACAGCGCAAGGCTCGCGCCAGCAAAGCCGGTGATCAGAGCAGACCGCAAAAAGGCACGCGCATTCGGATCGCCCGACCGCCAGTCGAGAATCGCAGGCGCGACCATCAGAATGGCGAGGACGATCAGAATCCGTCCGATCACATAGGCCACGGGTCTGAGGTCGATCATGGGGCAAGGCTTAGGCCCGCGCGGCGCCCCCGTCAAACCCCCGCTGAGTTCCGGGCCTCAGGCACTCAGCCGGCGCAGCTTTTCCAGCACAGGAGGCGTCAGCCGGTAGCGCCCGGTCATGCGAAATTCCAAAAGCCGGTCCTCGATCCTTGTGCCGGCGCCGATATTATGGACGATCAGCGGGCGCGGTCCGGCGAGGCCGGTCCCCACCACCATCAGATGCGCCAGATCGCCCGGAATAAGGCAGGTCACCACATCACCCGGCAAATGGTCGGCAGCGGTTTCACTGACCGGCAGCTCAGCGCCCACCCGTTCGAACAGCCGCCGCAGATTGGGAACCCGGCGATGGTCGATATTGCGGTCGGTCCGCGTCAGGCCCCAGTTCTTCGGATAGGCCGCGAAATCCGCCTTCATATCGCGGTTGATCGCGACTTGCAGGTCAATGCCCTCGGCCACCCGCAGCGCCCGGACCAGAACATCGGTGCAGACCCCGCGATCCGGCGCCACATCACCGCCGGGAAAATCCAGCGCGACATAGGCCGGATCATATATCCGCACGACGCCTTCCTGTGCCTCGGCCGCCTGCGCGATCTTCTGGCCGGCCGTCGCGCCCTCCGCCCTGAGAACCGCCGGCATGACGAAAGGCACTGCCAGCAGGCCCAGGACGGAACGGCGGATCATCTTCTACCCCACATGGAACAGCGACTGGAACAGGCGCGGATCAAGGCTGGTGGCCGCGAATGTCGGCCCCTCGGTCAGCAAGGATACCGCATCATGGGAATGCAGGCTCTCCTGATGGCTCGCCATCACGCGAAAGTCACCGATCGCCGGATCCGCGCGCAAAACCTCGCAGAAAGACCGCGCCGCATCCTCGACAAAGATCGGATTGGCACCATTCAGCTCGGCAAAGGCCTGCTCATCCTCGCGTTTCACCATAACCTGCGTCTCGGTCACAACCGCCTTTCGGGCCAGATCAATCAGATCCTCGAACCAGAGCATCTCGCCGGTCTTCACCACAACAGACAGCCGCGCGACCGAGCGCTGCGAATGCGGCGTCGCCATCTGGCCGCGCATGCGCCGCGCATGCTCTGACAATTCCAGCGAACAGGGGCAGGTCGAGGAATAGACATAATCAAGATGCATGATCTTGATGCGTTCCCCATTCAGATCAACCAGTTCCAGTGCGAAATCGTAATATTGCCAGCCTGAAAGCCCCGATCTCAGGCTCTCCACCTTCACCGGAAAGGAAAACCGCATCTGGATCCGCGCATCGAAACTGTCGAGATCGCGGCGGTAATCCTCCAGCGCGGCTTCGATCACCTCGAAACTGAACTGCTCTTCCGCATGGGCGTAAAATGACCGCATGATGCGGCTCATATTGATGCCCTTTTTCTCCGCCTCCAGGCTCACCGTGCCGGTCACGCTGGTCTCCAGCATCACCTCTCCGGCCGCGCGTGTCCGGAACCGGATCGGCAGGCGGAAATTCGAGATCCCCACATGCTGGATCTGCGTCTTTGCGCCGACGATCAGGCTCGCCGGCCCGTTTTGCAGATCAGGAAGCGTGGCGCGGTAAGCCTGATCAACCGCGAAATCCTCGGGATAGGCGCGGCGCAATGCGGGATAGGACAGATCGGGCAGCAGATTGCCAATCGAAGGGTCAAGCCCCGCGATCTCCTCTTCGCCCGCCTCCTCCGCCCAGCGACGTAAAAGCAAAAGCGCCGCCGCGGCCTCGTCGCGCGAAGGCGCGCGCTCAACAATCCTGTCATGCAGTGTCATGGGAAGATCCTTTCGGTTCCGGCCGCGCCTCCTTCCCGGGGGCCGCGCACCGTCAATTTCCGGATGAACCAGCGGAATGATAAATCGCCGGGACGCCTATGAGATAGGCACTGGCGCCGCGAAAGCAAGCTCGAAACGCCGCAGTCTTCCTCTTGACTGAAATACTCCGGGGGGCGCGGGGGGCTGGCCCCCCGCCGCCGGCGCCTAACACCGGCGCCTCACACCAGCGCCAGCGCCTGCCCGAGATCGGCGATCAGATCGCCCGTATCCTCCAGCCCGACCGAGAACCGGATCAGCCCCGGTGCGATCCCGAGGCTCACCTTCTGCTCCTCGGAAAGCCGCTGATGCGTGGTGGTTGCCGGATGCGTGGTGATCGATTTCGCATCGCCGAGATTGTTCGAGATCTTCGGGATTTCCAGCGCGTTTTGCAGCCGGAAGGCGCCGTCCTTGCCGCCTTTGACCACGAAACTCACAATCGTGCCGCCGGTCCCCATCTGCGCCATCGCGAGATCATATTGCGGATGCGACTTCAGGCCCGGATAAAGCACTTTCTCAATCTTATCATGGCCTTCCAGATATGTCGCAATCTCCAGCGCCGAAGCCGCCATCGCCCGGCAGCGCAGATCCAGCGTCGCCATGCCGTTCAGCATGATCCAGGAGGTGAACGGGCTCATCGCGCCGCCCGTATGTTTCATATAGGGCTGGACGACCTTCTGGATATAGTCGGCCGACCCACAGATCACGCCGCCAAGCGCGCGGCCCTGGCCGTCGATATGTTTGGTGGTTGAATAGACCACCACATCGGCGCCCAGATCGACGGCGCGCGAAAAGATCGGCGTCGCAAACACATTGTCGCAGATCACCAGCGCGCCATGACGATGCGCGATCTCGGCAACCCCTTTGATATCAACGATATCGAGGGTCGGGTTCGCCATGCTCTCGAAGAAGACGGCCTTCGTCTCCGGCGTCACGGCGGCCTCCCAGGCCGCCAGATCGGTGCCATCGACGAAAGTGACCTTCACCCCGTAGCGCGTCAGCACCTCTTCAAGGATGTAAAGACAGGATCCGAACAGCGCTTTGGCCGAGACCACATGATCCCCGGCCCGGAGCAGCGCGGTCAGCGCGCCATTGACCGCTGCCATGCCGGAGGCGGTCGCAAACGCATCCTCGGTGCCCTCAAGCCCCGCGATCCGCTCTTCGAACATCCGCGTGGTGGGGTTGCCGTAACGCGCATAAATGAATTCATCGGCACCCGATTTGATGAACCGCGCCTCGGCGGTTTCGGCATCGGGATAGGCGAAGCCCTGCGTGAGGAAAATCGCTTCGGCCATTTCGCCATATTGGCTGCGGCGGCTGCCTTCATGGACAAGTTTGGTGCGTGTCTTCCAGTTCGTCATCGCAGCACAAGGCTCCCGGGCCATAAGCTAATCCAATGACCGAAAAGCGCGGCAGGGCGAAGACGTCCCGTCACCTCTTTAGCGGCTTGTTTAACGTGGCCCGCAATCCGGTCAACAAATCGCCACGCGCCTTGCTTACGCCTCGCGCCCGCCTCGGTCAACTGTCACGACACGCCAAGCCCCGCGCGCATCAGCCCGTGACGCACCGGGGGCAGCGCGTAAAGCAGCTCGAGCATATTGCCACGCAGCGCACGCAGGACCGGTGCTCCGGCCATCGAGGCGCGGTTGAGCATGTCGATACCGCCGACCCGCAGCGTGATATCGCCGTGCCGCGCCCGGTGATAGGCATCCAGGATGCTCTGCACCCCCGGATCGCCGCCAGATCCTTTGACAAGATCCAGCAGCACCCGCAGATCTTTCAGCGACATATTCAGCCCCTGCGCGCCAATGGGCGGCACCACATGTGCAGCTTCGGCCATCAGAACCGCGCGCTGTCCCGAAAGCCGCTGCGCCACCTGGCTGATGATCGGCCAGACAAGGCGCCTCGTCGCCAGCCGCATCCCGCCCAGAATACCGCAGGAGCGTGCATTCATCTCGGTCTCGAACTCTGCCTCGGGCAGGGCGGCAAGCCGCATGGCCTCGGGCCCATGTTCCATCCACACAACCGAAGACGCATGGCGCCCGTCCCGATCGGGCAGCGGCACCATCGTGAACGGCCCGCCCGAGCGATGCACCTCGGTCGAGACATTGTCATGCGGCAGGTCATGGGTGACCGAAAACACCAGCGCCTTTTGCCCGTAACGAATGGTTTTCACAGGGATATTCAGCGCCTCACGCATCGCTGAATGCCGCCCGTCCGCCGCGATCAAAAGCCGCGCCGCGACCTGGGATCCGTCGCTCAGCGTGACCAGCGCCTCCCTGTCGCGGGTCATCAGGCCTTTCGTGCCAATCCCCGCGCGGAAGGTCACATTCGGGAGCTCGGCCAGCCGCGCGGCGATCTCGCGGCGCAAAAGCCAGTTTGGCAGGTTCCAGGCGAAGGGCTGGTCGGAAATCTCGGTGGCGTCGAAATCGCGGATGATGCGGGCCGTCGCATCCGTGCCGTCCGCATCTGCCTTTCCGGCATCGACGATCCGCATCACCTGCAATGCCGCCGCATGGGGGGCAAGCCGCTGCCAGATCCCGGCCTCTTCCAGCACCGAAACCGAGGGTTGCAAAAAGGCCGTGCTGCGCAGATCGGCATCGCTTGCCGCCTCGGATTGCGGCGGTGGCGCGGGATCGACGCAGATCACCTCGAACCCGGCCGATCCGAAAGCCGCAGCCGCTGTCAGCCCGGCAATACCGCCGCCCGAGATCAGGATTCCCGTTTCCGCACGTTTCATGCCAGTTTCATTCCTGTGGCCCTCTGGCTGCTTCTGCCGCCAGTCTACGCCTTCGGCCCGCGAGGGGCCAGTGGACAGCATGTCACCCGGGCGGGCACTTACAGGGAACGCATCAGGGCCAGGAGATCGCGATGAAAAAGGCGAACACCATCGGCACCAGCGCCAACCCCAGCATGGTGAGCGCCGCCATGCCCCAAAGCTTGATCCCAAGCACGAGACCAAGGATGACCACCGGCAGGAGCCAGAAGAAATTGTTCACATCCCGGTCAATCTCGCGCGCGATCCGGCCAATCAGCGGAATACGGCTGATAAAGCTGCGGCGCGCCGGGCGGGCTGTAACGGTGAGGCTGTCGGACATGGCGGGATCCCTCTGACGGCTCTGGCAGCCCCGGGGACGGGGGTGAAAGCCGTATCTTCAATGACTGATTGGGACATATCACATTTTCAAAGGGGTTTCAGCCGCGGGAACAGCCGGCGGAGCGGGGCGTGATGTCGCACTGCGGCAATCTGTCTCGCGCCCCTTCTGCGCCTCCTGGGCGTGATTCAGCCGGTCGCAAGCCTGTCGAGAAAGTCGCGCAGATCGCCGGTATTGTGATGGATATGATCCTCGTGCAGCGGCTCGGGGGCGACCAGCACAGTGCGCATCCCCATCCTGTGCGGCTCCAGCAGGTTGCGCGGATCATCCTCGAACATCGCGCCACGACCGGGGTCGAACCCGTCAAGCCGGACGATACAGTCAAAGGCATCGCGGCGCGGTTTCGGCAAATAGCCCGCTTCTTCAATGCCATAGATCGCGTCGAACAGGCCGGAAAGCCCGCGCCGCTCAAGCACGCGGGTGGCATAAAGCGTGTCGGCATTGGTGAACACGATGCGCCGCCCCGGCAGAGCGGCGATGCGGCGGGCAAGGGCATTGTCGCGGCTCAGGCCCGAGAAGTCGATATCATGCACGAAGGCCAGAAAGTCTGACGGATCAATATCATGGCCGGACATCAGCCCGGCAAGCGTGGTGCCATGTTCCTGCCAGTACCCATGGCGCAGCGCATTGGCGCTGGCCTCGTCGAGGCCAAGATTGCGCATCACCCAATCGGTCATCTTGCGCTCGATCTGG
The DNA here is from genome assembly GCF_016405985.1 of Paracoccus sp. IB05. GTDB lineage: Bacteria > Pseudomonadota > Alphaproteobacteria > Rhodobacterales > Rhodobacteraceae > Pseudogemmobacter. The sequence continues at coordinate 16,274 of NZ_JAEFCF010000053.1, read as the reverse complement.
GGAAAGAGGCAGGCGCCGGCGGGGTAAAGCGTGTTGTCGAGGTCAAAGACCCAGGTGCTGACGGTGCTGAAAGCTTCATTTGGCATGGGCTTTCTTAGCATGGATGCGGGCGGGATGCAGCCGGAACTTGCGCGCAGTCGCAGCACTTCGGGACCAGGCGGGCTTGCCTGCCGCCGTTCCCGCCTCTAGGGTTCCCGGCCAGGGTTGCGGGGCGCGCGCTTTCAGGGCGGCTCTGTTGGCCCCGGGGCGTCGTCACAGCGCCGCGATGATGCGCGAACAGGAGCGGGTCCAGTGCAGAAAGACGCCTATACTTTGATCCTTGAAGCGATCGAAGCGCGTGAATTCCGGCCCGGCGAGCGGCTGGTCGAAAGCGAGCTGGCCGAGCGATTCGGGGTCTCGCGGACCCCGGTGCGCGAGGCGTTGCAGCGGCTCGAGACGCAATCGATGCTGAAACGCGACGGGCGCAGCCTGATTGTGGCGACGCTGGACCATAATCAGCTGGCAGAGCTTTACGCGGTCAGGACAGAACTCGAAGGTCTTGCCGCACGGCTGGCGGCGCGGCATGCGACGGAAGAGGAGATCCGGGTGCTGCAAAGCATGGTTGCCGATGATCGCGCGCTGCTTGGCGGTGATCCGGCGGCGCTCAGCCGGGCGAATAAGCGCTTTCACCGCCAGATCCATCTTGCCAGCCATAACCGGTTTCTGGTGCAGCAGCTGGATCTTCTGCACCGTTCGATGGCTTTGATGGCGCAGACCTCTTTCGCCGCCGAGGGGCGGGACGGGGTTGCCCTCACCGAACATGAGGCGATTGTGGCGGCGATTGCGGCGCGGGACGAAAACAGCGCCTGGACGGCTTTGAAAACCCATATCAGCCGGGCCTTCGAGACGCGGCTGAGGGTTGAGGCGGGCGAGCTGAAACTGCGCTGAGCCGGGAGCCCGGCGGGCCGGGAAAGCTGATGTCGCAATGCGGGGTCTTCAGCCAACGGGCTTTTTACGCCCTGATGCGCCTGCCGCTTCGACAGTGTCAAAGATCCCGTGGCTGGTCTTGTCCCAGTAGAAGGGGCGGGTGATCAGCTCCCACAGCGCCTTGAGGCCGGCGAAGGTCGCGAGCGGCTGGTAGAAATGCAGGGTGAAGACCCAGAATTTCGAGATCTTATGGCCTGCCTGTTTCAGCGCCAGCCAGCCCAGGGTGAAATCGACCGCAGCCGAGAACAGGAAAGCCCCCAGCATCGCCCAGGCGAGGCCGGGGGGCAGGGCCTCGGCCAGAGGATGCGAAAATCCCAGGGCGATGATCCAGAAGCTCCAGAGCAGCGGCGCGAGCAGGGTTTGCAGCGCGGCGCAGAGGAACATCACCTGAAAGCCGAGGAAGGCGCGGGTTCCGACCTCGCGCCAGAGTCTGAGCGGGCTGCGCATATGGACGATCCAGGTCATCATATGGCCCTTGATCCAGCGCGAGCGCTGTTTGACCCAGGGGAAGGGGCGGCAATTCGCCTCTTCGCGGGTGACCGTTGACAAAAGCCCGGTGCGGTAGCCGGCGCGCGCCAGCCGGATGCCGAGATCGGCATCTTCGGTGACATTATGCGAATCCCAGGCGCCAAGCTCTTCCAGCACATCGCGGCGGAAAAACAGCGTCGTCCCCCCGAGCGGCACCATCAGCCCGAGCCGCGCCACGCCAGGCAGAATCAGCCGGAACCAGGCGGCATATTCGATGGTGAACATACGCGCGATCCAGTTGGTCGCCGGGTTGTAATAGTCCAGCACCCCCTGAACGCAGGCGAGACCCGAATCGCTCTGGCGAAAATGGGCGACGACGCGGCGGATCTGATCGGCTTCGGGCGCGTCCTCGGCATCATAGACGCCGATAATCGCGCCATGGCAGTGGTCAAGCGCCACATTCAGCGCGCGCGGTTTGGTCCTGACCCGGCCCGGTGGCACCACAACGATCCGCATCCAGGCCGGCAGGCCGGCGTTTTCCAGCGCGGTGCGGGTCGAATCGTCTTCCGCCTCGACCGCGAGCACCACTTCAAGCAGGTCGTGGGGATAGTCGAGCCGGGACAGCCGCCGCAGGAGACGCGGTGCGATGTCGCTTTCGCGGTAGAGCGCAACGAGGAGTGAGACCCCGGGCAGCGGTCCAGCCGTCGCGCGGAGCGGGGGCACGGGGCTGTGACGAAGCGTCGCGATCGCGCAAACCAGCTTCAGCAGCGTCGACAGCGCCATCGAGCCAAGCGCCAGAAACAACAGCGCAAGCCCGGTGGTGATCGGGAAATTCGCAACACTTGCCAGAAGGGCGGCCCCCCTGCGGCGGCCATCAGCCTGAGCCCGATCCCGCCCCAGTCGCGGCAGGAGAGCTCCGCCGCTACCCTGGTCTCGGCGGCATGGGCGATCTGTGCGCCGCGCACCAGCGTGAGCGCCCGGGCGATGCGAGCGGCTGGCGCCAGCGCCATCAGCACCGGGCCGATCTGTGCCTCGATCACCGGGCGCAGCCGGGCGAAAGCCTCGGGCCGCGAGGTCGCCACCACCGTCACCGCCCCGGCGCGCCGTAAGGGCAGAATGCCATGCCGCTGACAGAAACCAGGCCCGAGCCGGTCAATCGCGGCCGCTTCGGGCGGGGGGGAGAGCGGATCGACAAAAAGCGCACCGAAATGGTCGCGGGCTGCCGCGAGGAGATCATCTTCGGCCAGGGTGCCATGGGGATGAAAGCCGTCGCCTGACGCGGGCTGGAGCCGCGCCGATGCCGCAGAGCCGGGCTGTTCGGGCCGGATCAGCCCATGGCGCAGCAGTGAAATCGCGAAAGAATCCGGCCCCTCTGCAGGACACCTGGTGGCGGTGCAAGCGGGCGCGCTGTCCTGTGAAGGCTGAGCCTGGTAAGGTCGTTCCTGGTAAGTCTGTCTCTGGTCAGGCTGGTGCCGCGACAGGTCGACCAGGGGGGACCGGCGCAGGGGATCTTTCCACCGCGATTTCAGCCAGGCCGCAGCTTCCCCCCCCGGGCCGAAGGGGGAGGCGCCACCGATACTGATCAAATGCCGAACTGTCATCGCCTTGCGCATCCCGGATCACTTCCGGGTCCGAGATTGCGCAAGGATCGGTTAACGGGCGGTTAAGCCTGATTGGCCCGGCCCAAAAAACTCTGAGCCTGCCCCCTCAGAGGGCGCGGCGCGCATTCATCTCGGCGGCGAAACGCTCGAAGAGATAGTAGCTGTCTTGCGGGCCGGGGCTGGCTTCGGGGTGGTATTGCACCGAAAACACCGGGCGATCCTTGATCGCGATGCCGCAATTGGTGCCGTCGAACAGCGAGACATGGGTCTCGATCACGCCCTCGGGCAGGGTGTCGGCATCGACGGTAAAGCCATGATTCATCGAGGTGATCTCGACCTTGCCGGTGGTCAGATCCTTGACCGGATGGTTGGCGCCGTGATGGCCATGGTTCATCTTGCGGGTCTGGGCGCCAAGCGCCAGAGCCAGCATCTGATGGCCGAGGCAGATGCCGAAGACCGGCAGGTCTTTCGCCAGCACGCCTTTGATCATCGGAACCGCATATTCGCCGGTTGCCGCCGGGTCGCCAGGGCCGTTCGACAGGAACACGCCATCCGGCTTATGCGCCAGAACATCTTCGGCCGTGGCCGAGGCCGGCAGCACCACGACCTCGCAGCCGGTCGAGGCGAGGCAGCGCAGGATGTTTTTCTTCGCACCGAAATCGACGGCGACGACTTTCGGGCCGGGGGCCGTGCGTTTGGTGTAGCCCTCGGGCCAGGCCCAGCGTTTCTCATCCCAGGTATAGCTTTGCGGGCAGGTGACATCTTTCGCCAGATCAAGGCCGACCAGACCCTTCCAGGCGCGGGCCTTTGCCACCAGCGCCTCGATGTCGAACCTGCCTTCCGGGTCATGGGCCAGGGCCACATGCGGCGCGCCCTGGCTCCTGATCGCGCGGGTCAGGCGGCGGGTGTCGATGCCGCCGATACCGATGCGGCCGATCTTTGCCAGCCAGGATTGCAGATCACCGGTCGCGCGCCAGTTCGAGGGCTCGGTCGGATCCCATTTCACCACCATCCCCGCCGCCGCGGGGGAAACGGTCTCGTCATCCTCCGGGGTGATGCCGGTATTGCCGATATGGGGGAAGGTGAAGGTCACGACCTGGCCCGCATAGGAAGGATCGGTGATGATCTCCTGGTACCCGGTCATCGCGGTGTTGAACACGAGTTCGGCCACCGTCTCGCCGGTCGCGCCAAAGCCGTAGCCATAAAAGAGCGTGCCATCCGCCAGCACAAGACAGGCAGTAGGACGGGGTGCTGCATGCGGCATGATTGGCTCCGGAGCGTGAGGGGATTCTGGTATGCTGGCTAAACGGGCGCAACCTATGCCTCTGCCAGGGCAGGGTCAAGGCTTTGGGGGCTTTGATATTGTTATGGAAAATCAGGGCCTTGGTTCAGGGGTGGTGACTTGCCGGAATCGGCGCCGCATGGCAGATTAGACACCGGACCGAAGAGGAGCCCCGCGATGAGCCTGCGTAACAGCCTGAATGAGGCGATGAAAGAGGCGATGAAGGCCCGCGATTCTGCGCGGACCTCGACGCTGAGGCTGATCAATGCCGCGATCAAGGATCGGGACATTGCAGCGCGTGGCGAGGGGCGTGGCGACGAGGGAGTCGCTGACAGTGAATTGCTGGCTCTCCTGAGCAAGCTGGTGAAACAACGCCAGGAATCTGCCCGGATCTATGAGGAAGGCGGCCGGCTGGAGCTGGCAGAAAAGGAACTGGCCGAGGTGAAGGTGATCTCGGAATTCCTGCCGCGCCAGATGGAGCCTGAAGAGGCGGCGGCGGTGATCGACCAGACCATCGCCGCGCTTGGCGCCACCTCGATCCGCGATATGGGCCGGGTGATGGCGGAGCTGAAAGAGAAATATACCGGCCAGATGGATTTCGCGCAGGTCGGCGCCACGATCCGCGCAAAGCTGGCCTGAGGCCAGGTTCAGGGGCGGAGCCAGGCCCGGGCCCGGTCGGTCAGACCCGGCCGGCAGCTCTGGTGCGGGCCAGCGCCTCGCGCAGCTCCTGCGCCAGCCGGCGGCGTTCTTCGGGGGTGAGGAAAGCGCCGAGCTCAACCTCGCGCGCGCCGCCGCGCAGGGTCAGGTAATCCGGCACCGGCCCGCTGTGTTCCCCCTCATTTGGAAAGAGATGCACGCTGACCCAATAGGGATTGGCCTCCCAGCTTTGCAGCCGGCCACGCGGGCCGCGCCGGGTGAGGCTGATATGGGCGCGGCTCAGCTCCAGATCCTCGGTGATGGCCCGGTCGGTCCAGGACCGTTTCAGCGCCAGCCAGATCATTGTCAGCACGATCAGGAGAAATGGCAGCAGCCCCCAGAAGACCGGCGTCGCAATCACAGAAAGCAGCGGCAGGGTGATCAGCAGGGCAGTGGTGCCGATGAACCAGGCAAAGCCCGGCCGGCTCAGCGCGGAATAGGGCACCAGGTGCAGATGTTCCGGCCCGTCTGCGGGCCGCGACCAGTGATAGGGCATGGTGGATCCGAACTTAACTTATGCCTGATCGTCTGATCTGTCGCATAAACCGCGTCGCCGCCAAAGGCAAAGGTCCGAAATGAAACGGCCCCGGAGAGATCTCCGGGGCCGTTTCAGATTCAGGAGTGTCACACGCGCTCAGTGGCTGTGCGAACGGTCCCAGTCCTCACGCTTGGGAAGCGTTTCGAACGTATGCTCCGGTGGCGGGCAGGGCAGGGTCCATTCCAGCGTGTCGGCATATTCGTTCCAGTAGTTGTTCTCGGTCACGCGGCGACCGGCAAGCAGGGTGTAGAACACGATGCCGATGAAGAAGAGGAACGAAGCAAACGAGATGAACGCGCCGATCGAGGAGATGTAGTTCCAGTATTCGAACTGCACCGGGTAGTCGATATAGCGGCGCGGCATGCCCTGACGGCCGAGGAAGTGCTGCGGGAAGAAGGTCAGGTTCGCGCCGATGAACATTGCCCAGAAATGCAGTTTGCCTGCGAATTCCGGGTATTGCCGGCCCGACATCTTGCCGATCCAGAAATAGACGGCAGCGAAGATCCCGAACACGGCACCAAGGCTCATCACATAGTGGAAATGGGCCACGACGTAATAGGTGTCATGGTAGCCACGGTCCAGCGGCGCCTGCGACAGGACCACACCGGTCACACCGCCGACGGTGAAGAGGAAGAGGAAGCCGAAGGCGAAGAGCATCGGCGTCTTGAATTCGACCGAGCCGCCCCACATGGTCGCGATCCAGCTGAACACTTTGATGCCGGTGGGCACCGCGATGATCATGGTCGCCATCATGAAATAGCTCTGCTGCGACAGCGACATGCCGACGGTATACATGTGGTGTGCCCAGACGACGAAGCCCAGAACACCGATGCCCACCATCGCATAGACCATGGGCAGATATCCGAAGACCGGCTTTTTCGCGAAGGTCGCAACCACCTGGGAGATGACGCCGAAGGCCGGCAGCACGATGATATACACTTCCGGATGGCCGAAGAACCACAGGATATGCTGGTAGAGGATCGGGTCGCCGCCGCCCTCGGGCACGAAGAACGAGGTGCCGAAGTTACGGTCGGTCAGCAGCATGGTGATCGCGCCGGCCAGAACCGGCAGGGCGAGCAGGATGAGCCAGGCGGTCACAAAGACCGACCAGGCGAACAGCGGCACCTTATGCATGGTCATGCCAGGCGCGCGCATATTGAGGAAGGTGGTGATGATATTGATCGAGCCGACGATCGAGGATGCCCCCGAAAGGTGGACGGCGAAGATCGCCAGATCCATCGAGAAACCGGCTTCTTTATTCGACAGCGGCGGGTAAAGCACCCAGCCCACGCCCGCCCCCGGCTGCCCGTCACCGCCCGGCGCAAAGAGCGAGGCCACGGCCAGCGCGGTCCCTGCAACATAGAGCCAGTAAGAGAGGTTGTTCATGCGCGGGAAAGCCATATCCGGCGCGCCGATCTGGAGCGGCATGAAATAGTTGCCGAAACCGCCGAACAAAGCGGGAATCACCACGAAGAACATCATCAGGATGCCATGCGCGGTGACGGTCACGTTCCACAGATGGCCGTTCGGAGTACATTCTCCGGGCAAGGCTGCGGTCAGACGCATTCCTTCGGCGCACATATACTGTACGCCCGGCTCCATCAGCTCCATCCGCATATAGACGGTGAAGATGACCGAGATCAGCCCGACGATTGCCGCCGTGAACAGATAGAGAATCCCGATATCTTTGTGGTTGGTGGACATGAACCAGCGGACGAAAAATCCGCGCTTGTCATGGTCATGCCCGTGGATGGCTGCATCCGCCATAGGCGTCTCCCGCTATTGCACTTCGGCCCCATGCCCGGGCTTGCGCCTGTGGCTGGGGCCTCATTCCCTTGCTGATCCGTGTTTAGCGGGCGCGGCGAAGGGCCGCAACGATGAATTGATCAGGATCAAATTCGCCAGGAGGCAGCGCCCGGCCTGTGGCACGAACACACTGAAGTGCCGGATTTTCGCGTCTCTGCCGGGGGGCGATGGGGGATGGCCGGGGCGGCTCAGCCCGGTTTGCCCGGAAGTTTCGCCAGCGGATGGTGATTGAACACGAGGTCCTTCAGCTCATCTTCCAGCACATGGGTATAGATCTCGGTGGTGCCAAGATCGGCATGGCCCAGAAGGGTCTGGATCACCCGCAGATCGGCGCCACCTGCGAGAAGATGCGTCGCGAAAGCGTGGCGCAGCACATGCGGGGTCACCTTTGCCGGCGAGATCCCGGCGGCAACCGCCATCGCCTTGATCAGCACGAAAAAGCTCTGCCGGGTCATATGCCCGTCCGCGCCACTCCCCGGAAAGAGGTATTTCGAGACCGGCTTGCCTGCAGCTTTCTGTGCGGCCTCGCGCGCGTCCAGCGCATTCAGCCAGTCCGCAACAGCCGCGCGCGCCGGGGGCGAGAGCGGCACCATCCGTTCCTTGTCGCCCTTGCCGCGGACCAGGATCATCGCCGGATTGCCGCGCACCGCCGCCTGGGGCAGGGTCACCAGCTCGCTCACCCGCATGCCGGTGGCGTAAAGCAGCTCCATCAGCGCAGTATTGCGCAGCCGGTCCGGCGGGTTGCGGCCATGTCCGGCTGCGGCATCCAGCAGCCGGGTGATCTCTTCGACCGAAAGCGTCTTCGGCAGGCTTTTCGACTTGCCGGGGCCGGAAATCCGCAGTCCGGGATTGTCCTCGCGCCAGCCTTCCTCAAAGGCGAAACGGTAGAGCTGGCGAATCGACGAGAGCCGTCGCGCGCGTGTCGCGGCCGAAAGCCCCTGGGTGTCACAATGGACCAGATAGGCCTCGATGGTCATACGGTCGAGCGTCGCGATATCATAACCCCCGACCGCGACCCATTCGGCGAAATCCTTAAGGTCGCGGCCATAGGCGAGGCTGGTATTGCGTGCCGCGCCTGCTTCGGCTGCGATGGCATCGAGAAAGGTCGAGATCCAGCGCCAGGCCGGATTGACGGGTGGCTTCACCCCTTTTGCGCCAGCTGTCGGGCCTGCCATCGGCTCAGCCCCGCCGCTCGAGGATCATCAGTTCCAGCGCGGTGCGGCGGGCGACATTCTCCAGCTTTACCTTGCGCAGCAGTGACAGGCCGCGCGTTACCCCCGAGACATTGCCGTCAACGCCGCGCTGGATGTCTTCGATCGCCAGCAAAATCGCCTCGCCAAGCCGCATCCCGTCCAGCAGCATCCGCGCCTCGTCCGAGAGTTCCGGCGTCAGGAAGGCCGGGGCGATGGCGCGGCCCATCATATCCGGCGCGCGCAGCCCGGTAATATCGCCAAGCGCCAGCCCTGTCAGGAAGATCTCGGTCTCGTCCAGCGCCTTATGCGCGCCGGCGATGGTCTCGTATTGCGGCGATAACAGCCCGATGCGGAAGGCGATCCGCGCGGCATCCGGGGGCAGATCCAGCGCCGCCAGCGCCGGGCCGTAAAGCGAGGCGAAGGGCACTTCGAGCTCGGCTTCCTGCATTCTCGCCCAGACCGGCGGCAATGTCGCCGCGATCCGGGTCTTGTCTTGCGACTGCATCGCCGCATCGAAGGCCTGGAATGCATCGACCCGGTCCCAGACCCCGCCCGACGCCGCCGCGTCGCGTTCGGTATAAAGCCCGAGCAAGACATTGGGCGCGATGGTACCGGCGCGGGTCAGCCGCTCGGCGGCCTCGATCTGGGCCTTCCAGCCCGATTGCGGCCCGATCTCGGCATAGGCGAAGGCGATGGGCATCCGCCCCGTGGGAATGGTCTCGCCAATCGCTTCGTAAAGCTTCCAGTCCAGCGGTGTCACCGGGCTGGGCGGCGGCGGCACGGTATCGGCCTCGAAAAGATCGGGGTCGAGAAAGCGCGACAAAAGCGCGGTCTGCGCCTTGTCGACATCGCCAAGCGCATCGGCGCTGGTCAGGGTCAGCGCGGCCGCATCCCATTCCCCGCCACGCGCGAGGCAAAAGACATGGGCCGGCAGCGTCGGGGCCAGACCCGGGGCCTTCTGCATCCTCTCGCAGGCCTTGTCCTCGCGCCCGGTCAGGATCGCGATGTCGAAAGCGCGGCGGAACAGATCGGGCGTCCCATCCCCCGCAATGTCGATCAGCGCCGCCGCCTGTTCCAGCGCGCCGATCTGCAAAAGCTTGTCGACCCGGGCCAGAAGAAGGCGCCCGTCATTGCCGGCGTCAATCGGCGGATCGGCCTCGGCCAGCAACATGGTCAGGAAAAGCTGGCGCAGCGCCGGCAGGCTTTCCATCCGGTCGCGGATCACGGCGCGGGCGATCTCATCCGAGAGGCCTGCGCCCCAGAGGTTGCGCGGCAGGCCAGAGACCGATGGTGAAATCAGCCCGACGGAATCGGGTGACGGGATATCGAGCGAGGTCGAGGACACCGTCACCGGCAGCGCGCCTTCGCTGGTCACCGGTGGCTCGATGGTCTTGACCGGGCCGGCGGGCTTGCCCGCTTTGCCCGCGCCCGGCGTGCTGACCGATTGCGACAGCCAGTCGATCGCCGACAGCGGATCATCACCGGTCGCAAACGCCGGAGCGCCGCCCATGCTGCAGGCGAGGCCAACTGCCCCCGACGCCATCAGCCGGCGCAGCGCCCCCCCGGCGCCGGGATGCGGCGCGGATCGGGAAAGCGCTTGCGGCAGCTGCGCGCAACAGCGATCAACTCGCATCCAGCACCACAGGTTTTGTCACTTCGGCCGGTGTTGGTGTCAGATCGACGAGATAGGCATAGGCGGCCAGCGCCGCAAAGCCGAGAATCGCCAGAACCAGCAATGCCTTGATAATCCGCCCCATAAACCAGTCCCTTTGTATTCGCCTGTCTCAGCGCTGTCTCTGTGCTGCCTCGCGGACAGGTTATTTCTGCCGATCCGGTCCTTTTCCTGCCTGATCGTCTGCCCGCCGGGTGAATATATATGGCTTTCCGGCCAAGATCACGCCATTGGAGAACGAAAAGCGCGGCGGCTTACCGTGATCTCCGCCGCGTTCACGCGATGGTGAAGGCAATGTATCGACTGAAAAAGACCGTCGCCATGGTCGGTATGATGGGGGCGGGGAAAACCGCCGTCGGAACGGCGCTGGCGAAACTGCTGAAAGTGCCCTTTGTCGATTCGGATGAAGAAATCGTCAAAGCCGCGGATCGCAGCATTGCCGAGATCTTTGAACGCGATGGCGAGCCTTTCTTTCGCGACCGCGAATTCGAGGTGATCGGCCGGCTGTTGCGCGGCCGTCCGGCGGTGCTCTCGACCGGGGGCGGCGCCTTTCTGGCGGTCCGCAACCGCGACCAGATCGCGGAACACGGGATCTCGGTCTGGCTGAAGGCCGAACCCGAAGTCCTGTGGCAGCGCGTGCGGCATAAGACCACGCGGCCCTTGCTGCGCACCGCCAACCCGCGCCAGACGCTCATGGAGCTTTGTGCCGCGCGCGAGCCGTCTTACCAGCTTGCCGATCTGGCGGTGGATTCGGCAGCCGGCCTTACGGTCGAACAGATGGCGGCGCGGGTGGTCGAGGCGCTGGTGACGCGCCCCGATGTGCTGGAAGAACTCTGACGGGAATCCGGAGAAGAACATGTTGAATATTGTGCCGGTCAAACTGGGCGAGCGCTCCTATGAGGTCCGGATCGGCGCCGGTCTGATCGAAAATGCGGGTGCAGCAATCCTGCCGATGCTGCGCAGAAAGAAGCTGGCCGTGGTCACCGATGAGACGGTCGGCGCGCTGCATCTGGACCGGCTCAGGGCCGGTTTTGCCACTGTCGGCATCGAAATCTCCCATATGGCGCTGCCGGCGGGCGAGGCGACCAAGTCCTGGCGTTCCCTGTCGCAGACCGTCGAATGGCTGCTGGAACAAAAGGTCGAGCGCAAGGATGTCGTGGTCGCTTTTGGCGGCGGTGTGATCGGGGATCTCGTCGGTTTCGCTGCGGCTGTGCTGCGTCGCGGCGTTCGATTCGTGCAAATCCCGACCTCGCTGCTGGCCCAGGTCGACAGTTCCGTCGGTGGCAAGACCGGGATCAACACGCCCCAGGGCAAGAACCTCGTCGGCGCTTTCCACCAGCCCTCGCTGGTGCTCGCCGATATCGGCGTGCTGGAAACGCTGACGCTGCGCGACTTTCTGGCGGGCTATGGCGAGGTGGTGAAATATGGCCTGCTTGGGGATCCGCTGTTCTTTGACTGGCTGGAAGCTGAAGGTCCGGCGCTGGCGCGCGGCGACCGCGAGGCGCGGCTGAAGGCGGTGACGCGTTCGGTCGAGATGAAGGCCGGGATCGTCGAGCGCGACGAGACCGAAGAGGGCGAGCGCGCGCTTCTGAACCTCGGCCATACTTTCTGTCACGCGCTGGAAAATGCGACCGGCTATTCCGGCCGGCTTTTGCATGGCGAGGGCGTGGCCATCGGCTGCGCGCTGGCATTCGAGCTCTCGCAGCGGCTTGGCCTCTGCGCGCAGGAGGCACCAAGCCGGGTCCGTGCCCATCTTAAATCGATGGGGATGAAGACCGATCTCGCTGATATCGAAGGCGATCTTCCCGATGCCGAGGGGCTCTTGCGCCTGATGGGCCAGGACAAGAAAGTGGTCGACGGCAAGCTGCGCTTCATCCTCGCGCGCGGCATTGGCGAGGCTTTCGTGGCCGATGATGTGCCGCCGGATAGGGTGCTTTCGGTGCTGCGGGACGCGCTGGCGCAGCGCTGAGGCTTTACCTGCCTGATTGGTTCGATATAATTGTCGAAACATAACGCATCGACCTGAGAGACTGCCATGAAGCTCGGCTATATTTCTGCTGGCCCCGAGGGCGAAACCGACCTCCTGCTCCAGGAGGTCGCGCGCCGGCTGAGCGCGCATGGTCTGACCCCGGCGGGCACGGTGCAGATCAACACGCTGCGCCCGGGGCGCACAAAAAGCGACATGGATCTCTGGGTTTTGCCCGAAGGGCCGCAGATCCGCATCAGCCTTGACCGCGGTGATGCGGCGACCGGCTGCCGGCTCGACACGTCGGCGCTGGAAGAGGCGGCAGTCATGGTGGCGCAGCGACTGGGCGCGGCGGATGTGCTGATGGTCAATAAATTCGGCAAGCAGGAGGCCGATGGCCATGGCCTCGCCGATTCCGTGGCCGAGGCGCTTGGCGACGGCAAGCCCGTGCTCTGCGGCATGGCGGATCACTTCCTCGAAGGCTTCCTGAACTACGCCGCCGGTCATGCCGAGGAATTGCCCCGCGATGCCGATCAGGTTTTCGCCTGGGTGCTGGATGCGCATCAGGCCCGGCTCGCAACTGTCTGACCCGGCCGGGGAAGGGTAGGGCAAACCCCATCTTTGCGGGCGAAGGGGCGGATTTTTCGCCCCGGGGCTGACAATCCGATTTCGCTTTCGACCCGCACCCGCCATGATATGGCGACACAGCCGGCGGGCGGTCACCGGCGCGATCCGGGCCGAACGCTGCGATGCAGCATGAGGCGGCCCGACGTGACGCAACCCAATCCTCCCGATATGGCCGTGCTTGCCCGCATGGGGCAAAAGCATCGCGGCAGGCGCTGGTTTTTCCTGCTCCTCGCGCTTCTGGCCGGGGGAGCGATCTTCTGGGGGCTGGTGGCGCGGGCACCTGTGCCTGTGCAATATGTGACGGCGCCGGTCACGCGCGGCGCTCTTGAGGTAACGGTGATCGCCACCGGCACCGTGCAGCCGACCACAAGGGTCGAGATCTCGTCCGAGCTTTCCGGCACGCTTGCCACCGTCGAGGCCGATTACAACCAGGCCATTGCGGCGGGCGAGGTGCTGGCACGGCTGGATGACACCAAGCTGAAAGCCCAGGTGCTGAATTCCGAGGCACAGCTGACCGCCTCGCGGGCGCGGCTCGAGTCCGCGAAAGCCACCGTGACCGAAACCTCCGACGCGCTTGACAGTGCCGAGGCGCTGGACCGGCGCGGCCTGAACACCCGTTCTGTTATCATCGCGGCCCGCGCCGCACATGACCGCGCGGTGGCCTCGGTGGGGATCGCGACGGCGGATGTGACGCTGGCCGAGGCCAATCTCGCCTCGGTCCGCGCCGATCTCGACAAGGCGGTGATCCGATCGCCCATTGACGGGATCGTGCTGGACCGCGCGGCCGAGAAGGGGCAGATCGTCGCCGCCTCGCTGAATGCGCCGGTCCTGTTCACCCTGGCCGAGGATCTGCGCCGGATGGAGCTGCGCGTTTCGGTCGATGAGGCGGATATTGGCCGTGTGGCGCCGGGGCAGGAGGCGAGCTTTACCGTTGATGCCTGGCCCGGACGCCGCTTTCAGGCGGTGATCACCAGCCTGCGCTTTGCGCCGGACGAAAGCACCAGCGATGTTGTGACCTATACCGCTGTTCTGGCGGTGGAAAACGAGGAACTTTTGCTGCGCCCCGGCATGACCGCGACAGCGACGATTGTGGTCGCGCGGGTCGAAGATCAGCTGCTGGTGCCAATGGCGGCGCTGCGCTATGCGCCGCCGGCCGAGGTGGCGACTGAGCGCTCCGGCGGCGGGCTGATGGGGCTTTTGATGCCGGCACGGCGCGGTGCGGCCCGGTCCGGGACCGGGGATGGTTCGGGGGTCTGGGTGCTGCGCGACGGCCTGCCTGTGCGGCTCAGGGCGGTGCCGGGGGCAACCGATGGCACCAGCATCGTCGTGACCTCGGAAGATTTGCGCGACGGAGATCAGGTGATCCTGTCGCAACGGGACGTCCGCTGATGGTGCCGCCGCTGATCGAATTGCGCGGCGTCTCGCGCTGCTACGGCGCAGGCGAGGCAGAGGTCCGCGCGCTGGACGGGGTCGATCTGGTGATCGAAGAGGGCGAGTTCATTGCGATCATGGGGCCATCGGGATCGGGGAAATCGACAGCGATGAATGTGATCGGCGGGCTCGACCGGCCGACATCAGGGGCCTATCTGTTTCGCGGCACCGATACCGGGGCGATGACGGCGGATGCGATGGCGCTGCTCAGGCGGCATTATCTTGGCTTTGTGTTTCAGGGGTTCAACCTGCTGGCACGGACCACGGCGCAGGAGAATGTCGAACTGCCGCTGATTTATAAGGGGCTGAGCGCGCGGGCACGGGCAGAGGCCGCGCGCGAGGCCCTGGCGCGGGTGGGGCTTCAGGGCCGCGAACATCACGACCCGTCGCAGCTTTCGGGCGGCCAGCAGCAGCGCGTGGCGATTGCCCGGGCGCTGGCGGGCAATCCTTCGGTGATCCTCGCCGATGAGCCGACCGGCAATCTCGACAGCCAGCGCAGTCATGAGATCCTTGCCTTGTTGCAGGCGCTGAACCGCGATGACGGTATCACCATCGTGATGGTGACGCATGAGCCGGACATTGCCGCCTGGGCAAAACGGCTGATCGTCTTTACCGATGGCCGCATCATCCGCGATGAGCCGGTGCCGCAGCCGCAAGGTGCCGGGACCGGGTCATGATCTTTGAAGCAATCCGGCTGGCGCTGCGCTCGATCCTCAGAAACAAGCTGAGATCTTTCCTGACGATGCTCGGCGTGGTGATCGGGGTGGGGGCGGTGATCGCGATGGTCACGGTGGGCCAGGGCTCGCAGCGACAGGTGGCGCAATCGGTGTCCTCGCTGGGGTCGGACCTCCTGGTCCTGCGCCCCGGCGCGCGTGGCTTTGGCCCATCCCAGCCGGGCATGAACCGCCCCTTTACCTTGCGCGATTCCGATGCGCTGGAGGATCTGCCCGAGGCGCGGCTGGTGGCGCCGGTCACCAGTGCTTCCGCCCGTGTGGTTTTCGGCAGCAGCAATCACCAGACCCAGATCACCGGCTCGAATGAGAACTGGATCGGGGTTTCGGGCTGGAAGATGGCCCTGGGGCGCAATATGACCGCGGCCGAGGCGCGCGGGGGCGCGGCCTTTTGTATTCTGGGCGAGACGGTGCGGCAGCGGCTTTTCGGCGCAGCCGATCCGCTGGGCGAGATGATCCGGGTCAGACAGATCTCCTGCCAGGTGATCGGGGTGCTGGAGGCGAAAGGCGCGGGGGCTTTCGGTCAGGATCAGGATGATATGCTGCTGATGCCGGTCCGGCTGGTGCAGAGGCGGCTTAACGGCAATGACGAGATCGGCTCGATCCAGATCGGGCTGGCCGCGGGGGGCAGCACCAGCGAAGGCATCGAAGCGGTCTCAGGCATGATGCGCGACCGCCGTCGGATCGCGCCTGGCGCGGCCGAGGATTTCAACGTGACCGATATGCGCGAGATCGCCGAGATGCTGAGCTCGATCACCGCCGTCCTGTCCGGGATGTTGTCTTCGGTTGCGGCGGTGAGCCTGCTGGTGGGCGGCATCGGCATCATGAATATCATGCTGGTCTCGGTCACCGAGCGGACGCGGGAGATCGGCATAAGGCTGGCGATCGGCGCGACCCCGGGCCAGGTGCTGACGCAGTTTCTGGTCGAGGCGGTGGTGCTTTCCCTGATGGGCGGCGTGATCGGGGTTGGTGTCGGGCTGGGTCTGGCCTTCGTCGCGGGGATTTTCATGGCGATCCCTTTCGTGCCGGATCCGCTGGTGATCCTGATGGCATTCGCCTTTTCGGCCTTTGTCGGTGTGGTCTTCGGCTGGTTCCCGGCTTTGCGCGCGGCGCGGATGGATCCGATCGAGGCGCTCAGGCATCAATAGCGGCGGCTCATCGCCGCGCCTGTGTAAAGGCCGCAAGCAGTGATCCTTTCACAGGGTTGGGAGGCCTGGCAGGGCGGGTTTCATCGGGGGTGTCCGCCGGGATCAGACATATTTTTCCCTGACCGGCTGGCTGACTGGGTCGCAGAAGA
>NZ_JAEFCF010000052.1 GCF_016405985.1 Paracoccus sp. IB05 | reverse complement strand
CCCCCCCGCGCCAGGCCCTCAGGCCGCAGCGCCACGGGCCAAAGGCGGCCCGGCCAGCACTGAAATCGCGCGGGAAACAGCGGTCCATTTTGGTGCCGCAACCCTCTCACCCGCGCTCTCCGAAACTCCGGCACCCGCCGCCTCCGGTGACAGCCTCGCCTATGTCATCTACACCTCCGGCTCCACCGGCGAGCCGAAAGGTGTGATGATCGAGCACCGCGCCATCGTGAACCGCCTGCTCTGGATGCGTGATCACTATGGCATCGGCCCCGGCGACCGCATCCTGCAAAAGACCCCCGCCACATTCGACGTCTCGGTCTGGGAGTTCATCCTTCCCTATATTTCAGGTGCCGAACTGGTCATGGCGCCCCCTGGCGCCCATCGTGACCCCTCGGAAATCGCCCGGCTGATCCGCAACCACCGGATCACCACCCTGCATTTCGTGCCCTCGATGCTCTCGGCCTTCCTTGCCGCACCCGCCTCAGAGGGCCTCGCCATCCGCCGCACCTTCTGCTCCGGCGAAGAGCTCACCGCCGATCAGCGCGCGCGCTTTCACCGCCGCATCACCGGCGAATTGCACAATCTTTACGGCCCGACCGAGGCCGCGGTCGATGTTTCCTTCTGGCCTGCGCCGCCCGAGGACCAGTCCAACCCGCTGCCGATTGGCTGGCCGGTCTGGAACACCTCTTTGCCGGTGCTGGATGAATACCTGCGCCCGGTGCCTGCCGGCATGCCCGGCAATCTTTACCTCGGCGGCGTGCAGCTGGCGCGTGGCTATCTTGGCCGCCCGGATCTGACAGCCGAGCGGTTCATCGAAGACCCGCGCCATCCCGGACAGCGGCTCTATGCCACTGGCGATGTTGCGAAAACCCGGGCTGATGGCGCGGTTGTCTATCTCGGGCGTTCGGACCACCAGGTCAAGATCCGGGGTCTCCGGATCGAGCTGGGCGAGATCGAGGCCGCGATCATGGCGACCGGCCTTGCGCGCGAATGCGTGGTTCTGGCGCGCGAAGACCGCGCCGGGGAAAAGCGCCTCGTGGCCTATCTTGTGCCCGAGCTGGCACCCGAGACCGGCACGGCGGCAGACTACCGGCCGGGCAGTCTCGCGCCTTTGCTCGCCGCCCGCCTGCCCGCTTATATGGTGCCCGCAGCCGAGATCGCGCTGAGCGCCCTCCCCGTCACATCGAACGGCAAACTTGACCGCAAGGCACTGCCTGCACCCGCATTTACCGTCTCGGGCCGCGCGGCCGAGACCGGGGCAGAACGCCTCCTCGCCCGCCTCTATGCCGAGGTCCTGCATCTCGACGCCCCTGCCCCGGCCGAGGCCGATTTCTTCGCGCTTGGCGGCGACAGCCTGTCGGCCGTGCGCCTCGCGCTGCGGATTGAGGAAGAGACCGGGCGCGCCCCTGGCCTTGGCGCGATTTTCGCCGCGCCGGTGCTTGATATGCTGGCGGCGAAACTCGACGCAGCGGGGCCGACCGATGACGGGCTCGGGCCACTGATCCGGCTGGCGCAAGGCAACCCCGACAAAGCGCCGCTCTTCCTGATCCATCCCGCAGGCGGGCTTGGCTGGGGCTATCGCGCCCTCGCCCGTGCGCTTGCGCCTGACCGCGCGGTCTGTGCGGTGCAGCATCCGGGTCTCGATCCGGCGCAGCCTTTGCCCGAGAATCTCGGGGCTCTGGCCGCGGATTACGCGGCACTGGTGGCGCAGGCGCAGCCGGAAGGCCCGATCCACCTTGCGGGATGGTCTGTGGGCGGCATCATTGCCCAGGAAATGGCGGTGGAGCTGGCACGAATGGGGCGTGAGCCCGGCCTCGTGGCGCTGCTCGACAGCTACCCGACCGATGTCTGGCGCGATGAGCCGGAGCCTGATCCGGCGGCCGCGCTCAGGGCGCTGCTGGCAATTGCCGGGCATGACCCCGAGGCGCATCGTGACCTCGACAGCCGGGACAAGGTCGTCGCCTTCCTGCGCGCCGGAGACAGCGCCATGGGCGCCCTGCCCGAAGAGGTGCTCAATGGTGTCGTGCGGCTGGTGACCGATACCAATCGTCTGGTGCGCAGCCATCAGCAGCGGCATTTTGCGGGCAAGGTCACCCATATCCGCGCCGGGCGCGATCATGCCGGGCGCGATCTCACCGCCGCGCTCTGGGCGCGCTATGTCGGCCAGACAGAGATGCTGGAAATCCCCTTCCTGCATGCGGAGATGATCTCGCCCGCCGCAGTTGCCCTGATCGCGCCGGAACTGGCAAAGCGGATGGGCTGAGCGCCCCTCCGCTTCAGCCCATTCGCTTCAGCCCAGTGCGAAAGGCAGCGCGAGCGGCAGCGATCCCGCGATGGTCTGGATATGGGCGTGATCGGCCAGGACATAGATTTCCGGCGCGAAACCGGGATGTTCTTCCAGGCCTTTCACGAAATCCATCGTCGCGGGCGCGGGCCCGTCGGGCGGCGGGCCAGAGGCGCCGCTGCGCTTTTCCTTATCGCCCAGTGCCATCATCAGCGCCGGAGGGGTGTCGAGCTTTGCCGCCCCCGCCGCAACCCGGCGGATCAGATCTTCATCCCACCAGATCGACGGGCTGATCGCCGCGTAGCGTGCAAAAGCCCCGGGCCGCGTCAGCGCCGCGTAAAGCGTAAAGAGCCCGCCGAAGGAATGGCCCCAGAGGCTGCGACGCGCCGGGTCGACCGGCAGGCCCTCCTCTGCCGCCAGACGCAGATCGCCGGTCAGCCGGTCGAGAAACTGCGCCGCGCCCCCCGCCATCCGCCCCTCATGGACGTGATCCGGACGGATCCCGTCCCCCTGCCCGTCCGTCGCCGTAAAGTCGGGCGCGGTGAAATCCAGCGTCCGGCGCTCGCGCGAGAACTGGCGGTCGGTATCATACCCCACCCCCACCAGCATCAGCCCGGGCACCAGCGCCAGATGGTCTTCCGTCAGGAAATCAAAGGCCGCATTGCCGTCGAGCATATACAGAACCGGCCAGCCCGCCGCCGGCGCCATGCCCTTCGGGACCGCGAGATAAAGCCGGTGGCCTGGCCCGGTCTTCACGGTTTTTTGCGACAGGCTGTGGCTGGGAAGATCGGCGTCCATGATCTTCAGCTCTGCCGGTTTTCGGGCATGATCGGGGCCGGTCTTGCCGTTTACAGACATGGTATTCTTCCTCTGGCAGGGGAAAACACAGCAATCTCGCCATAAAGGCCGCGGATAACCGCGGCAGCCACATAGTCAGGCGCATCATCCTCTGCCAGTTAGCCCCGGGCGAATTAGTTGACAATCCCTCTCAAGAATATACTGCTGCACCGGAAGACCGGCGACAGACCGGACGGGGGCGCGGCGACAATTTCGCGACCCGGTCTCCTGTCTGACCGATAATTGCCTGACCGATTGCAGCCCTGATGACGACACCCGGAACACCACCCGCTTCAGATCCTGCGTCCGGCCCGGTGGCCGCCGCCCCACAGCCCCCTTCCCGCGCCAGACCCGCCAGGGACCATTTCTGAGCCGATCCAGCATGATATCGAGGAGACCAATATGGCATTCCCCCCGCTGCACCGCTTTCGCAGTATTCTTGGTGCCTCTGCGCTGGCCTTTGCCGTGATGGCGGGCCCGCTGAGCGCCGAGACCATCTTCTCGGCCGCAACCGACGGCTTCCCCGGCGTGGTGCGTGCCGGTGCGGTGGATCAGGGCGCGGCTGTGGTTGCGGGATCGGCGGTGTCGATCACCGGCGAGCGGATGATCCCGGGCCAGGAAATCACCCTGATGCGCGGCAATACTGTCCTGAATGAAGGCGGGCCAATCCGCGTTGGTGATGACGGTAAATTCCGCTTTGACCTGAAACTTGACGCAAAAGCCGTGACCGGCCTGCAACCGATCCTGGTGATTGCCGAGAAGCCATCGGCCGCGACGGTGGTGGATCTGAAGATCTCGCCGGACCTTGCGATTGAGGGTGCCGATAAATTCGACATCACCAGCGCGCCGGTGACGCGTGGTCTTTATCAGCTGGCCTACAGCCCCTCGCGGCATGTGTTCTATGTCACCTCGGCGGTGGGCCGTCCGCCGGTGAAAGACTCGGCACTGTCCAAGGTCGATCCCGACACGCTGAACGTGATCGAACAGATCACGCCCGGTGCAGAACCTGCGCCCGAAGGCGGCGCGGCCCCGGCAGTGGATGAGGATGGCCGCCCGGCGCTTTACGCGGTTTACGGGCTTGGCCTTGATGAGGCGGCGGGCCGGCTCTGGACCACCAATACCCGGCAGAACACCATCGCCGTCTACAGCGCTGATGACCTCTCGCTGGTGAAACAGTTCGAGCCGGATTTCATCGCGCATCCGTTCTCGGTCCAGATCGATGAGGCGGCGGGCCGTATCTACATCTCTTCGGCGCGCTCGCCGGTGATCGAGGTGATCGATTCGAAAAAGCTCGAAAAGCTCGCGCCTTACACCATTCCCTCGCAGCTGCGCGGCGAGAGCTTTGGCACCCAGGACATCCATTTCGACGCAGAGACCGGCAAGCTGTTCGCCGCCTCGAACGCGACGCCGGAGCTTGCGGTGATCGATACCAGAACCGGCGAGATCCGGGTGACGCCGCTGCCGGGCTCGATCGGCGCGGCCTCGGTGGCTTATGATGCGGCGGATGACCTGGTGTTCGTGGCCTCGCAAACCACCGATAACCTGCTGATCGTGAACGGCGCCGATGGCTCGGTGCTGCATGATGTCGAAACCGGGGCCGGTGCGCTTTACGTGACCTATGAGCCGAAATCGAAGCTGGCTTTCGTCGGAAACCGGGGCGCGGGCACCATCACCGTGGTCGATCCCGAAGGCCAGGTGGTCGCCAATTTCGACGCCGGCAGCCTGCCCAATGAACTGGTCGCCGATGCCGAGGGCACCGTCTGGGCGGTGAACAAATCGCGCGGCCAGGATGATGACAGCGGCGACCGCATCTGGCGGATCAGACCGAAAGCCGATTGAGCGGCCCGCGGCCGCGACCGCTCTGCGACAGGGGCGGAACACCGCCCCTGTCCTCGTAAGAAAGCCGCCCGTCACAGGCATCGCGCCCCGATGCCAGAGATGTCCGGTGCCAGAGGTACCCAGATGATCCGCTTCCGCCCGCTTTCCCTGACCGCTGCGCTGCTGACAGCGCTGGCACTGCCAGCACTGGCCGAGATCCGCGCCACCGATATCCTCGGGCGCGAGGTGGTGCTTGAGGCCCCCGCGACCAGGATCGTCCTGGGCGAAGGGCGGCATATGGCGGTGCTGGGCCTCCTCCATGACGATCCGGTGGCGAAAGTGATCGGCTGGCGCACCGATAAGGGGCTCGATGAGCCGACGCTGGCCGCATATCGCGCGAAATTCCCCGCGATTGACGCGATCCGCCCGGTCGGCACCGGCAATCGCGAAATCTCGGTCGAGACGATCATCTCGCTTGATCCCGACCTGGTGGTGCTTTCGCTGATGGATGAAGGCGATCCGGCGATGGAGCGCGCCCGTGACCAGATCGAGGCCGCCGGTATCGCGGTCGCCTATGTCGATTTCTTCGCGCATCCGCAGGAAAACTCGATCCCGTCGCTGCGGCTTTTGGGCGAGCTGACCGATGGCGCCGCCCGGGCGGAAGAGTTCGCCGAATTCTACGAGACCCGGCTGAAGCGGATCCGCGACCGCCTCGCGGATCCTGCGATCAGACGCCCGCGCGTCTTCTTCCATGTCCATGCCGCGCCGACGAATTGCTGTTCGACCGTTGGATCCGGGGTGTTTCGCGATTTCATCGAGACCGCCGGTGGCACCAATATCGGGTCTGACGTGGTGCAGGGGGTGCTGGGGAATGTCAGCCTCGAATTCCTGATCGGCGCTGATCCTGAGTTCTATGTCGCAACCGGCGGCGATCACATGCGGGCGCGCGGCGGCCTGGTGCTGGGGTCGGATATCACCGCGCCAGAGGCGCGCGAAAGCTTCGATGCGCTGATCGGCGCCACCGGCTTCAACGCGCTGACCGCCGTGGCCGAAGGCCGCGCTTACGGGGTCTGGCATCTCTTCAACGACACGCCAAGCCATATCGCGCTGATCGAATATCTCGCAAAAGCCTTCCACCCGGATCTGTTCGAGGATGTCGACCCCGCCGCGACGCTGAACGAAATCGAGACCCGTTTCTCGCCGGTTCAGGTGCCCGGAACCTGGTGGATTTCGGAAGAGACCTGATCCAGCATGTCCGGCTCCGAACTTCTTGACCGCTATCACCGGCAAAACCGCCGCCGTGCCGCGCTGGTGGGCGCAATGGCGGTGTTCGCGCTGATCGCGGTGCTGGTCGATCTGACCACCGGTCCGTCCGGCCTGCCATTGTCCGAGACGATCCGGACGCTGACCGGGGCCGAGGTGCCGCGCGGCACTTCGGTGATTGTCTGGCAGGTGCGCCTGCCCGTGGCCGTCATGGCGCTGCTTGTCGGAGCCGCCCTGGCGCTCGCGGGGGCAGAGATGCAGACGGTGCTGGAAAACCCCCTGGCCGAACCCTTCACGCTGGGGGTTTCCGCCGCCGCAGCGCTTGGCGCCGGGGTGGCGATTGTGCTGGGGCTGACGATCCCCTTCCTGCCGCCCGCCTGGGGGATCACCGCGAATGCCTTCCTGTTCTCGCTGGGGGCGCTTGGGCTTTTGCAGCTGATGGGGCGGCTGCGGGGTGGCGGGCCGGAAGTGCTGATCCTGTTCGGGATCGCGCTGAATTTCACCGCCGCCGCCTTTCTGTCGCTGTTGCAATTCGTCGCCTCGGCTGAGGATCTGCAACAGCTGGTGATCTGGACCATGGGCAGCCTCCAGGCCGTCAACTGGGGCTCGGTCACGATCCTTGCGCTGGTCATCGCCGTGACTGTGCCCTTCGCGCTGATGGCCTCCTGGAAGCTGACCGCGCTTCGACTGGGCGAGGAACAGGCGCGCGGCTTTGGCGTCGATGTCACAGCGCTGCGCCGCTGGGCGCTTTTGCGCGTGAGCCTGCTCGCCGCCACTGCCGTCTCGATGGTCGGCGTGATCGGGTTCATCGGCCTTGCCGGCCCGCATATCGCGCGGATGCTGGTGGGCGAGGATCACCGTTTCCTGCTGCCCGCCAGCATTTTCACCGGCGCGCTTCTGATGTCCGCCGCCTCGACGCTCTCGAAACTGCTGATCACCGGAACTTTGCTGCCCGTGGGGCTTGTCACCTCGCTGATCGGCCTGCCGGTCTTCTTCTGGCTGATCCTGCGCGGGAGGCCGGGAAGATGAGCCTGACGCTCCGCGATGTCTCGACCGGCTATGGCCGCCGCCGGGTGATTGCCGGACTGAGCCTGCCCGATCTGCGGTCGGGCGAGGTCACGACCCTTGCCGGTCCCAATGCCGCCGGGAAATCGACGCTGCTGAAAGCAATTGCCGGCCTTGCGCCCTTTACCGGCCAGATCGCGCTGGACGGGCAGGACCTTGCGCAGCTGAGCGCGCCCGCCCGTGCGAAGATCGTGGGCTTCATGCCGCAAAGCCTGCCCTCGGGCGCCTCGCTCAATGTGCTGGAAACCGTGATCACCGCGCTCCGCGCCAGTGGCGAACGCGCCGTGACCGAGCCGCCCGAGACCCGCGCTATGGCGGTGCTGTTGCGCCTCGGGATCGACCATCTCGCGCTGGCGGGGCTGGATCAGCTGTCGGGCGGGCAGCGCCAGATGGTGAGCCTTGCGCAAGCCATCGTGCGCGCGCCGCGCCTTTTGCTGCTGGATGAGCCGACCTCGGCTTTGGACCTCGCGCGTCAGGTGCGGCTTTTATCCGAGGTTCGCCGCATCGCCGCCGAGGGCCGGATCGTGCTGACCGTGCTGCATGACCTCGCGCTGGCGGCGCGCTGGTCGGACCGGATCGCGATCCTGCACAAAGGCGGCCTTTACGCCTTTGGCCCGCCCGCCGAAGTCGTGACCCCCGCCATGCTGGGAGAGGTTTACGGCGTCATTGCCCGGGTCGAGCGCTGCAGCCAGGGCCATCTGATGGTGCAGATCGACGGCGAAATTCCGGGAGGCGCAAGCGGAGCAGGCGCAAAAGAACGGGGCGCGCAAGCATAATGACCGATCTTCCCCTGAACCTCGCCCCGCGCCCGGCGGGTGGCCTCGCACGGATCAGCGCCGCTGTCCTGAGCGTCGAGAAGGCGACAGGCGCCCTGCTGGTCGCGCTGATTTTTCTGGCCATGATCGCGGGCGCCGCCTCGGGCTGGCTGCGCCGCCCGCTGGCCTGGACCGATGAATTTGCCGTGCATCTGATGGTCTGCCTCGCCTTTCCCGGCGCCTCAATGGCGATTGCGCTTGGCCAGCATATGACGGTCGGGCTGATCCCCGAGGCGCTGAGCGCGAAGAACCGCGCCCGGCTTGCGCTGGTCAATGATCTGGCGCTGCTGGTCTTTCTGGTCGTAATGGCCATGATCATCTGCCGGGCCTGATCCGCGCCGGATCGGGCGCGGCGCTGGCGCAGGAGACCTTCAGCTTCATCTATGCCGACCCGACTCAGACGCTCGGGGTGCGGAAAATCTGGTTCTGGCTGGTGATGCCTGTGACCACGCTGACCTCGATTCTGCATGTTCTGGCGCAGATCGCCGCCGACCTGACCACGCTGAGGGATCTGCCATGATCGCGGGTCTGTCTTTTACCGTCCTGTTGCTGATGGGCGCGCCAATTGCCTTTCTGCTGGTCGCGACCACGCTGATCCTGATCATCGCTTCCGGCAATGGGGTTCTGCTGACCGGCTTTCCGCAGCAGCTTTTCGCCGGGATCGAGAGCTATTCGCTGCTGACCCTGCCGCTTTTTATCCTGCTGGGTGAGCTGGTGGGCGCGGGCGGCAACGGGCACCGCCTTTTCGCGCTGGCCGCCGCGCTGATCTGGCCCTTGCGCGCAGGTCTCGCCTATATCAATCTGCTGGCAAACCTGATGATGGCCTCGGTGCTGGGCTCGACCGTCGCGCAGCTGACGGTCATGTCGCGCCTCGCCGTCCCCGAGATGGAGCGCGGCGGCTATCCGAAGGATGTTTCCGCCTCTGTCACCGCCGCCGGAGGCCTGCTGGCGCCGGTGCTGCCGCCTTCGATGAACCTGATCGTCTTTGCCGCCGTGGCGCAGCTGCCGGTCGACCAGCTGTTCCGCGCGAGCCTTCTGCCGGGCCTCGCGCTGGCCGCGGGTTTCGCCGCGGTGATCGCCTGGCTGGGCTGACGGTTCAACCTGCCGAAAACCGGCCGGATGGCGCTGAATGCCCGTCTCATCGCGCTGCGCGACGCGCTGCCCGCGCTGATCATTCCCGGCGTCGTCGTCGGCTCGATCCTTGGCGGTTTTGCCACGCCGACGCAATCGGCGGCTCTGGCCTCGCTGGCCACGGTGCTGATCGGGCTGTTTCTTTACCGCGAGATGCGGATCCCGGACCTTGCCCCGGCGCTGGTGCGCACCGCCGTCACCTCGGGCGCGGTGCTGTTTCTTGTGGCCGGCGCGCAGATCATCGGCTGGGTGCTGACCTATGGCAATCTGCCGGCCGAGGCCGCGCGCCTGATCCAGGACCTCGCCCATTCGCCGCTGATGTTCCTGATCCTGCTGAATATCCTGCTGCTTTTGCTGGGCACAGTGCTGGAGCCGATCCCGGGTATCATCCTCACCGCCCCGGTCTTGCTGCCGGTCGCAACCGATGTCTATGGCATCTCGCCCACCGCATTCGGCGTGATCCTGTGCCTCAATATGGCGCTTGGCCTGCTGACGCCGCCGGTGGGCGCCGGGCTTTACACGGCCTCCCTGATGACCGGGGTGTCCTCCACGCGCCTCTCCTGGCTGCTGACCCCGTTCTTCATCGCGACCCTTGCGGTTCTCGCCGGGCTGACCGTGATCACCGCGCTGCAATCCACCATGACCGGAGGCTGATATGGCATTCCTGCGCCCGACACCCCTCGCCCTTGCGCTTTTCGCCCTCGCAAGCCCCGCCGGGGCCGAAGACCTGCGCATCGGCCTGATCACGCCGCCGCCGCATCAATGGACCCGCTCGGCCAGCCACCTCGCCGGGGAACTCAACACCGCAACCGATGGTCGCCTGAGCCTCGCGGTCTTCCCCTCCGGCCAGCTCGGCAATGAGGCGCAGATGTTGCAGCAGCTGCAATCTGGCGCGCTGGATCTTGCCTTCCTGACGGTCGGAGAGCTGAGCAATCGGGATGAGAATTTCGGCATCCTGACCGCGCCTTACCTCGTCGACACGGCCACACAGGCCGCGACATTGCTCGAAGGCCCGACCGCAACCGGGCTGCAGGACAATCTCGCCGCCCTCGGCCTGCACGGGCTGGGCTATGGTATGGCCGGGATGCGGATCGCGCTCCTGTCAAAACCACTGAAGGAAGGCGGGACTGTCGCAGGCCGCAAGATCCGCACCGTGCCGCTGGCGCAGCAGCTCGACTTCTGGACCCGGGCCGGCGCCGCCCCCACGCCGCTGCCGCTGCCGGACCTGTTCGACGCCTATGCGAATGGCCAGATCGATGGCATGCAGCTGGATTTCGAGGGCACGTTCGACAACCGCTTCCATGACTATTCCGCCGTGGTGCTGGATACGGAACATATGATCTTCCCGATGGTTGCTGTCGCCTCGGCGCGGAAATGGCAAAGCTACAGCGCGGAAGACCGCGCCCTGATCACAAGGCTCGTCGCCGCCGAGACCGCACAGATCCGCGCCGCCTATCCGCAGATCGACGCCGATTACCGTGCGAAGCTCATTGAGGCCGGCGCCAATGTCGTGAAACCCGGGCCAGAGATTTTCGGTGACGCGGTGACGGGCTGGTACGAGGCCTGGCGGGAAAAAACGCCGCTGCTGATCCAGCTGGAGACCGAAGCCAAAGTGATCAGAGAGTAGGAACAAGCCCCGCCATGGCGGGGCTTTCAATCTTGCAGGATAGTCAGGCGATGGTCAGGCCCGGCGCGCCGTCACCGACCTCGCCAATCACCGCCGCCTCGGCGAACCCCTCTTCCGCAAAGATCCGCAACACCTCGGCCACCGCCTCCGGCGCGCAGGCAACCAAAAGCCCGCCCGAGGTCTGCGGATCGGTCAGCAGCGCCTGATCCACCTTCGACATCTCCCGCGCGAAAGCGATCTCGGCGCCATAGCTCGCCCAGTTCCGCCCTGAGGCACCGGTGATGAACCCGGCTTCCGCCAAAGCCACCGCATCCGTCAGGACCGGCACCGAGGCCCAGTCGATCCGGATCCCCTTCCCCGCGCCGCGCGACATCTCGAGCCCATGGCCGCCCAGCCCGAAGCCGGTCACATCGGTCATCGCATGAACCCCCGCCAGACGCGCCAGACGGGGCCCGGGCGTATTCAGCTTCGTCGTCGTCGCGATCATCGCGGCATATCCGCCGGCGCTCAGCTTCTCTTTCTTCAGCGCTGCCGAATAGACGCCGACGCCCAGCGGCTTGCCGAAAACCAGCACATCCCCGGCCTGCGCAAGCGCATTCTTCTTCACATGCGCAGGATCGACCACCCCCAGAGCCACCAGCCCGTAAATCGCCTCGACCGAGTCGATCGTATGGCCGCCGGCAATCGGGATCCCCGCCGCCCGGCAGGCCTGTGACCCGCCCTCAAGGATCCGGCCGATGGTCTCAACCGAGAGCACATTGATCGGCATCCCCACCAGCGCCAGCGCGAATATCGGCGTCGCCCCCATCGCATAGACATCCGAGATCGCATTCGTCGCCGCGATCCGCCCGAAATCCACCGGATCGTCGACGATCGGCATGAAGAAATCAGTGGTTGCGACAATCGCCTGATGCTCGTTCAGCTGATAGACCGCCGCATCATCCGAGGTCTCGATGCCGACCAGCAGAGCCTCCGGCACCGGCAGCGCAGAGGTGCCGCGCAAGATTCCCGAAAGCACCCCGGGCGCGATCTTGCAGCCACAGCCACCGCCATGGGACAGCGAGGTCAGGCGCGGTTCGGCCTGCGGGGTCTGCATCTGGGTCATGGCTGTCACCTCTCAATCTGGACGGACCTCCGGACAGGTCCCTCGTCGGGCGCGGGATACGCCCCATTGCCGGTCCGGAGGCTGCAAAACCCACCCCTGTCCCGGCCGCCTCCTGACTTTGCCAGTCCCGCTCCGCCGGGGCAAGTATGCGGGGCAGGCAGGACGGCCAGGCTTTGCAAACCAGCGTGCCGGAACGGCCCCGAACCCTGCAGCAGATCCAGGTTTCAGGGGTCCTGACGGGCGCGCCAATCGTTGTGTACGCACGGAAATAACGTGTTTTCCTTGACTTCCCTGATCTTAGACCGGACCATTTGTCTTATCTATTGCGTGATTGAAGCAACCCATCGTGCGCGGATCCGGCCGGCACCCTGCCCGCCAGGCACAAGCGCAGACAGGTAGTAAAAGGAGGGGTCACATGAATATCGACCTTTCGCGCCGCAGCTTTCTCAGGCTGTCAGGGGCGGGGGTGGCAGCAACGTCTCTGGCAGCCATGGGCTTTCATGAGGCAGAGGCAGCAGAGGCCGCGCATGTGCGCGATTTCAAGCTGGCCACCATGACCGAAACCCGCAATATCTGCACCTATTGCTCGGTCGCCTGCGGCGTCATCATGTATTCCAAAGGTGATCTGGCCGCCGGCGAAAAAGCCGAGCTGATCCATATCGAAGGCGATGCCGACCATCCGACCAACAAGGGCACGCTCTGCCCCAAAGGCGCGGCACTCAAGGATTACGTCAAGGCCGAGACCCGCCTGACCCATCCGCGCCTCCGCCGCCCCGGCTCGGACCGTTTCGAGGAAATCTCCTGGGATGAGGCCTTCGACAAAATCGCCCGCGCCGTCAAAGACGACCGCGATGCGAACCTGATCGAGAAGAATGCCGATGGTCTGACCGTGAACCGTCTGACCACCACCGGCTATCTGGCGGCCTCGGCCACCACCAATGAAACAGCCTGGGCGACCTGGAAAGTGGTCCGCTCGCTGGGCATTGTAGGTTTCGACAACCAGGCGCGCGTCTGACACGGCCCCACGGTGTCCAGTTTGGGCCCGACATTTGGCCGTGGAGCGATGACAAACTCCTGGACCGATATCAAGAATACCGACCTCGTCGTCATCATGGGTGGCAACGCCGCCGAAGCGCATCCCTGTGGCTTCAAATGGGTGACCGAGGCCAAGCACCATCGCGGTGCGAAACTGATCGTGGTGGACCCGAGGTTCAACCGGTCGGCCTCTGTCTCGGATTACTATGCGCCGATCCGCCCCGGATCTGACATCGCCTTCCTCATGGGGGTGATCCGCTGGTGTATCGAGAATGACAAGGTGCAGTGGGACTATGTCCGCAACTACACCAATGTCGGCTATCTCGTGCGCGAGGATTTCGGTTTCCAGGACGGGATGTTCACCGGCTATGACGCCGAAAAGCGCAGCTACGACCAGACCAGCTGGGAATATGAGCTGGGCGAAGATGGCTATGTCATCAACGACGAGACGCTGACGCATCCGCGCTCTGTCTGGCAGCTTCTGAAGAAGCATGTCGAGATCTACACGCCTGAGTTTGTAGAGAATGTCTGCGGCACGCCGAAGGATCGCTTCCTGAAGATCTGCGAGATGATCGGCGAGACCTCTTCGCCGACCAAGACCATGACCTCGATGTATGCGCTTGGCTGGACCCAGCATTCCAAGGGCTCGCAGAACATCCGTGGCATGGCGATGCTGCAGCTGCTTCTGGGCAATATCGGGGTTCCGGGCGGCGGGATGAACGCTTTGCGCGGGCATTCCAATATCCAGGGTCTGACTGACGTTGGTCTGATGTCGAACCTGATCCCCGGCTATCTTGCGATGCCGCGGGAGACAGAGCCCGATTTCGCGACCTATATGTCGACACGCGGCAATAAACCGCTGCGCCCGAACCAGATGAGCTATTGGCAGAACTACGGCAAGTTCATGGTTTCCTTCATGAAGGCGCTGTGGGGCGACAAGGCGACAGCTGAAAACGGCTGGGGCTATGACTGGCTGCCCAAGCTCGACATCGTACAATATGACGCGATGCGCATGTTCAACATGATGAAGAATGGCGAGGTGAATATCTACTTCTGCCAGGGCTTCAACCCGCTTTTGTCTTTCCCCAACCGGGGCAAGATGACCGAGGCCTTCTCAAAGCTGAAACTGCTGGTTGTGATGGACCCGCTGGCGACCGAAACCGCCGCTTTCTGGGAAAATCACGGTATTTACAACGATGTTGATACCGCCAGCATCCAGACCGAGGTGCTGGAACTGCCGACCACCTGTTTCGCCGAAGACGAGGGCGCGACGGTGAATTCGGGGCGCTGGCTGCAATGGCACTGGGCGGGGGCGACCCCTCCGGGTGAGGCGCGGTCCGATGTCTGGATCATGACGCAGATCTATCAGCGGATCCGGAAGCTCTATGAAACCGAGGGCGGCAAGGCACCCGAACCGGTTCTGAACCTCGCCTGGGATTACGCGGATCCCGAAGAGCCCACCGCTGCTGAACTGGCGATGGAGCTTAACGGCCGCGCTCTGACCACGCTTTACGACGCCACTGACCCGACGAAAGTCGTGCTGGAGGCGGGGAAGCAGGTCTCGGGCTTCGGGCAGCTCAGGGATGACGGGTCCACGATGGGCGCCTGCTGGATCTATGCCGGCTGCTTCACCGAGGACGGCAATATGATGGCGCGGCGCGACAACAGCGACCCGTCCGGCATGGGGGTGTTCCAGCAATGGTCCTTCGCCTGGCCGGCCAATCGCCGCGTGCTCTACAACCGCGCGTCTTGCGACCCTGACGGCAAGCCCTGGGATCCGTCCCGCGTGCTGATCGAGTGGAATGGCGAGAAATGGGTCGGCCCGGATATCCCGGATATCGCCGTCACCGCTAAACCGCGCGAGGTCGGGCCCTTCATCATGAACCCGGAAGGCACCAGCCGTTTCTTCTCGCGCAAGCTGATGCGCGACGGCCCCTTCCCGACCCATATGGAGCCGTTCGAAAGCCCGATGGCGAATCCGCTCAACCCGGAAATGCGCGGCAACCCCGTGGCCCGCGTTTTCCCGGATGATATGGCAAATATGGCCACCAGCGCCGAATTCCCGCTGGTGGCCACCTCTTACCGCCTCACCGAGCATTTCCATTACTGGACCAAGCACAACTATGTGAATGCGGTGAATCAGCCGGAATTCTTCGTGGAAATCAGCGAAGAACTGGCGGCGGAAAAGGGGATCAAAAAGGGTGGCATGGTCCGGGTCTGGTCAAAACGCGGCCAGGTCTGGGCGAAGGCGGTGGTGACGAAACGGATCCGTCCGATGATCTGCGACGGCAAACCCGTCCATGTCGTCGGCATCCCGATCCATTGGGGCTTTAAAGGTGCGGCGAGGAAGGGCTTTGGCCCCAATACGCTTGGCCCCTTTGTCGGCGACGCCAATATCGAGACGCCCGAGTTCAAGGCGTTCCTTGTCAATATCGAACCCGCATCGGAGGGCCTGGCATGACCGAACGCGCTCCTCAACCCACCACGGCGGCGGCGAACCCTCCGGTGCAGCCGCTCGCCTCGAACCTGCTTCCCTCGGATGTCGTGCGCATTTCGGCCACCGCCAATGTGCCCGCGCCCGAGCGGCAGCTCGACAAGGTGGCAAAGCTGATCGATGTGTCGAAATGCATCGGCTGCAAGGCCTGTCAGTCGGCCTGTATCGAATGGAACGACACCCATCCGGCTATCGAAGAGAATGTGGGGGTCTATGAGAACCCGCATGATCTGACGCCGGAGATGTTCACGCTGATGCGCTTTTCCGAATATGAAAACCCGCAAGGCGATCTGGAATGGCTGATCCGCAAGGATGGCTGCATGCATTGCGAGGATCCGGGCTGTCTGAAAGCCTGCCCGGCGCCCGGCGCCATCGTGCAGTACTCCAACGGCATCGTGGATTTCGTGTCCGCGAATTGCATCGGCTGCGGCTATTGCGTCTCGGGCTGCCCCTTTGACGTGCCGCGGATCCATCAGACCGCGCATGTATCGAAGAAATGCACGCTCTGTTCCGACCGGGTGGCGGTGGGGCAAGGGCCGGCCTGTGCGAAAGCCTGTCCGACCCAGGCCATCACTTTCGGCACCAAGGAAAGCCAGATCGCGCTGGCCAATGAACGGATCGAGGATCTGAAATCGCGCGGTTATGAGAATGCCGGGCTTTACGATCCGCAAGGCGTGGGCGGCACGCATGTGATGTATGTGCTCCATCACGCCGACAAGCCCGGTCTTTACGCCGGTCTGCCGGATGATCCGCGCATCTCGCCGGTGGTGGAAAGCTGGAAAGGTGCCACCAAGACCGTCGGCCTTGCCGCCATCGGTCTGGCGGCGGCGGGCGCGGTGCTGCATGGGCTCTTCTCGAAGGGCAATCAGGTCACCGCCGAAGAAGAGCATGAGGCCGAGGAGCTGGTGGTGAAGACCGCAGCTGTTCAGCCCGAGACCCGGGAGGAGCTGTGATGTCTCATCAGTATTCCGCCCCCGGCGACCATATCGAAAGCACGAAACCGGTCACGGTCAGCCGGTATCGCGGCATCACGCGGCTGAACCACTGGGTCACGGCCTTGTCGCTGATCCTGCTGGCGATCTCGGGGCTTTCGCTGTTTCACCCGTCCCTGTTCTTCCTCTCGGGCCTGTTCGGCGGCGGCCAGGTGGTGCGCTGGCTGCATCCGGCCATCGGGATCGTGCTGTTTCTCAGCTTCTTCCTGCTGTTTTTGCAGATGTGGAAGCTGAACCTGCCCAGGCGCGAAGATGCGACCTGGGTCGCGCATATCGGCGATGTGGTCCAGGGCAATGAGGATAAGCTGCCCGAGCTTGGCAAATACAATGCCGGGCAGAAATTCGTCTTCTGGGCGATGACCGGGCTGATCCTCCTGCTGATCCTCACCGGGCTGATGATCTGGGAGAAACAGGTGCCCTTGTGGGAACCCTACGCCCCATGGGCGGCCACCATCCCGGCGCGGCGCATCGCCCTTCTGGTCCATGCGCTCTCTGCCGTGGGAATCATCCTGGTCTTCATCCTGCATGTCTATGCGGCGATCTGGACCCGGGGCACGCTGCGCGCGATGACGACGGGCAGCGTGACCGGCGGCTGGGCCTTCCGCCATCACCGCAAATGGCTGCGGGAACTGGCGAAGAACCGCAAAGCCCCCGATAATCATAACACCCCGGCGGAGTGATCCGCCGGCCCTCTCCCCGGCCCGTCCCCGGTCCGGGGAGGATGAAATGCGGCCGGAGAGACCCATGACCAATGACATCCAACCCGACCCTTCGGTCATCGGCGGCGTCCCTGAGGCGCCGTTCGCATTCCTGCCCGACCCGGTCGCGGTCTTCACCCGTCGCGCCGGGCGGTTCACCTTTCTGGCCCAGACCAGCCGGCTTGCGCCCTATCTGACATTCCTCGCAGAGCTCACAGATATCCAGGCCCGGCTGGCGAAATCCGGCCCCGCGCCGGTGATCGCGCCGGACCAGCTGGCGCGGGCCAGGGCGGCGCAGATGCCGCCCATCGACCGCGCCGCGCTGGCTGCTGATCCCGCATTGCACCAGCTGCTGGCGCGGCTTTGCGAGGCCGCCGCCCGCATCACCATGCCAGACCCCGCCCGCACCGCACTTGAGGCAGTGACGGCGGCGGATGAGGGGGAGCGGACCTGGCTTTTGACCAATGCGCTGGCGGGCGAGATCCCCGAGGACAGCGCGGCGCCGCATCTCTTCGCCTCGGCCGCCGTGCAGGTTTACCTCGCGCGTCTGGCCGCCGGGCTGGCGGTGGAAAGCCTGCGCCCGATCCGCACCGGCATCTGCCCCGCATGTGGCGGGCGGCCGGTCTCATCGCTGGTCACCTCGACCCCGGGGATCGAGAGCATCCGCTACGCGGTCTGTTCGGGTTGCGCCACGCAATGGAATGAGGTTCGCATTCATTGTCTCGCCTGCGGCACCAATAAAGGGCTGACCTACCGCTCTGCCGAGACGACCGAGGCGACGGTGAAAGCCGAATGCTGCCGGGACTGTCACTCCTGGATCAAGATTTTCTACCAGGAAAAGAACCCGAGCCTTGACGCGGTGGCCGATGATGTCGGCAGTATCGGACTTGATATGATGATGAAGGAAACCGATCTGAAACGCGCAGGATGCAACCCCTTTCTGACGGGCTACTGATGGAGGGGTTTCGGGCCCTCCCCTCGGTCGATCAGGCCCTGAACAGTGCCGAAGGCGCGGGCCTTGTCGCCCGCCATGGCCGCCAGGCCGTGCGCGAGGCGCTGCGGGCGCGCCTTGACGAGATGCGCGACGCGATCCGCGCCGGCGAGGATGGTGCGGTGCTGGCGCAGCGCCTGCCGGATCTGGTTGCCACCGATCTGGCCGCGCGTGAGCGCACCCGGCTCAGGCCGATGCTGAACCTGACCGGCACCGTGCTGCACACCAATCTCGGCCGCGCGATCCTCGCCGACGAGGCGGTGCGCGCTGCGGTCACCGCGATGGCCAATCCGCTGGCGCTGGAGTTTGATCTGGAAACCGGCGGGCGCGGTCAGCGGGACGACCATCTGCGCGGGCTGCTGGTGGAACTCACCGGCGCCGAAGATGCCACCATCGTCAACAACAATGCCGCTGCCGTGCTGATCGCGCTGAACACGCTTGCGCAAGGGCGCGAGGCGGTGGTCTCGCGCGGCGAGCTGATCGAAATCGGCGGCGCCTTCCGCATGCCCGATATTATGGCGCGGGCCGGTGCGAAGCTGGTCGAGATCGGCACCACCAACCGCACCCATCCCAAAGATTACCAGGGCGCGATCACCCCTGAGACCGGCGTGATCCTCAAGGTCCATACCTCGAATTACCGGATCGAGGGCTTCACTGCCGAGGTTCCTGCCCCCGATCTGGCGCTGATCGCGCACGAGGCGCGGGTGCCGATGATGAATGATCTTGGCGCAGGCTCGCTGGTCGATCTGTCGCATTACGGGCTCCGGCGTGAGCCCACGGTGGCCGAGGCCGTCGCGGAAGGCGCTGATCTGGTGACATTTTCCGGCGACAAGCTGCTCGGGGGGCCACAGGCCGGGTTCATCGTCGGGCGCAGGGATCTGATCGCCGCGATCAACAGGAACCCGCTGAAACGCGCGCTGCGGCTCGACAAGATCCGCATCGCCGCGCTTGAGGCGACGCTGAAGCTCTATCGCGACCCGGACCGGCTGGCGGAACGGTTGCCGACGCTGAGGATGCTTGCGCGCCCGATGGCAGAGATCGCCGCCCAGGCGCAGCGGCTGGCGCCCCGGATTGATGCCCTGCTGCGACCCTTTGGCTTTGCCGCCACCCCCTGCCCCTGCGCCAGCCAGATCGGGTCGGGCGCGCTGCCGGTCGATACGATCCAATCGGCAGGGCTGCGGCTGACCGGTCAGGGCGGTGACGCACCCGACCGGCTGGCGGCACAGCTGCGCGCCCTCCCGATGCCGGTGATCGGCCATATCCAGAGGGGTGCGCTGATCCTTGATCTGCGCTGTCTCGACGACGACAGCGTGCTGACTGACGCCCTGGCCGCGCTGTGATCATCGGCACGGCAGGCCATATCGATCACGGCAAGACGGCGCTGGTCCAGGCGCTGACCGGGGTGGATGCCGACCGCCTGGCCGAAGAAAAGGCGCGTGGCATCACAATTGAACTCGGCTTCGCCTATACCGATCTCGGCGATCCGGCTGAGCCGGAAACCCCATCGGGGCGGATCACCGGCTTTGTCGATGTGCCCGGCCATGAGCGGCTGATCCGCACCATGCTGGCCGGTGCCGGCGGCATCGACTTTGCCCTGCTGGTGGTGGCGGCCGATGACGGCGTGATGCCGCAAACCCGCGAACATCTTGAAATTCTGAACCTTCTCGGCCTTCCCGGTGGCGTGGTCGCGATGACCAAGGCCGATCTCGCGGATGAGACGCGGCGGGCAACCGTCCGGGCAGAAATCCGCGCGGCCCTCGCCGGAACCGGCCTGATCGCCGCGCCGGTTGTCGAGGTCTCGGCCCTGACCGGCGAAGGCATCGCCGATCTGCGCCGGATCCTTGCCGCGGCCGGGGCCGAAATGCCTGGGCGCGGGTCTTCCGGGCCGATGCGGCTTTCGGTTGACCGCAGTTTCACCATTGCGGGCGCGGGCACGGTGGTCACGGGGACGATGATCGCGGGCCGGGTGGCTTTGGGTGATCAGGTGATGATCTCGCCCCTTGGCCTGCCGGCGCGGGTGCGCGGCATCCATGCCCAGAACCGCAAATCTGATCAGGGGCTTGCCGGGCAGCGCTGCGCGCTGAACCTGTCCGGGGACGGCGTTACGAAAGACGCGATCCAGCGCGGCGACATGATTCTCGCCCCCGGGCTGCATGCCCCCGCCGGGCGGATCGACGTCATGCTTGAAGTTCTGGCCTCGGCCCCCAGACCCGTCACCACATGGCTGCCTGTGCATCTTTATACCCATGCCTGCGAGGTTGCCGCCCGCGTGGTGCCGATTGCCGGCGACATCGCTCCGGGCGAGACCGGTTTCGCGCAGCTTGTGCTGGAGCGCCCGATTGCCGCCACGATGGGCGACCGTTTCATTCTGCGCGACACTTCTGCGACACGCTCGGTCGCGGGCGGTTTCTTTATCGATCTGCGGGCGCCCGCGCGCAAACGCGGCACGCCAGAGCGGCTGGCCTGGCTTGAGGCCGCGCGCGAAACCTCTCCCGGGGCGGCGCTGATGCGGCTCTTGCAGGTTCTGCCGGTCGATATGCCGGTCTTCCTGCGTGACCGCGGGCTTGATCCCGCGTCCGGCCCGGATCTCGCGGCCAAGGCCGGGGCGGTGCTGCTTGGCCCCCTCGCCCTCTCACCGGCTCAGATCGAGGCTCTGCGTACGGGGCTCACCACCCATCTGGGGGAATTCCACGCGGCCAATCCCGACCTCGCCGGCCTTGGCCGCGAGCGGTTGCGGCTGATGCTGAGCCCGCGCCTGCCGAAAGATGTCTTCCTTTTATTCCTTCAGGAAGAGGCCGGCGCCGGGCGCCTCGTGCTGGATGGCGCATTCCTGCGGCTTCCCGGGCATCAGGTGCGGCTTTCGCCCGAGGATGAGGCGCTCTTCGCCCGCATCTTCCCCCGGCTTCTGGGCGAAGAGCGCTTCCGCCCGCCCCGGGTGCGCGATTTCGCCACTGACTTCGCCGTGGAAGAGAAAGAATTGCGCCGGCTGATGCGCCACAGCCAGAGGCTCGGCCTCACCGATCAGATCGCCACGGACCATTTCTTCGCCCGCGTTGTAGTGCGCGAGATGGTGGCGATCCTGCGCGATATCGCCGCAGCCAGTACGGATGGCTGGTTCACCGCCCCCGCCTTTCGCGACCAGGTGCAGAACGGGCGCAAGGTCGCGATCGAGATCCTCGATTTCTTCGACCGGAACGGGCTGACATTGCGACGCGGCGATCTCAGACGGCTCAATCCGCACCGGATCGACCTCTTCGACTGACGTCGCCAGGAACGAGGGTCAGAAGGTCGAAGCTGGATGCGGCGCGCCCCGCGCAGGGGCAAATGATGCACAAGGCGAGCGGAACAGGCACCGCTGATCGTCGCGATACGAGACATGCAAGGGCCGCGCTCCATGGAGCACCGGATCATAACGACGCCCCTATGCCAGGGCGCTCGCCGGTCTCACCGGGATCGGTTCTCGCCGCAGCAGGAGGCTGTTCCCGGGCACCGGTCCCGGTCATGGCGAATGGCAGCAGGCGTCGCGGCCAGGGCTCAGCCGCGCGATTGTTTCTCGGCGATGCCAGAGAGACCCTCGCGGCGCGCGAGTTCCTCGAGCACATCGGTCAGCGTGACATCGCGCGACGTCAGCATGACGAGGAAATGGTAAAGCACATCGGCACCTTCGGAAATCAGGCGCTCGCGGTCGCCTTTGGCGGCTTCGATGATCGCCTCGACCGCCTCTTCGCCGAATTTCGCCGCGCATTTCTCAGGGCCCTTTGAC
The DNA here is from genome assembly GCF_016405985.1 of Paracoccus sp. IB05. Lineage (GTDB taxonomy): Bacteria > Pseudomonadota > Alphaproteobacteria > Rhodobacterales > Rhodobacteraceae > Pseudogemmobacter. The sequence goes on along the minus strand of NZ_JAEFCF010000052.1, from coordinate 7,728 downwards.
AGCAGTTTGGCGGTCCAGGAGGTTTCGGGATCGGCATTTTTGCGCGCAGCGATGGTGGTCGCGAGGCGGGCGAGGCTGTCTGTGTCGGATTGGGTCATGGCTTTACTCCAGCCGCATCGGGATGCCCGCCGCCGCCATATGGGCCTTGGCCTCGGCAATGGTATAGGTGCCGAAATGGAAGATCGAGGCCGCGAGCACGGCTGATGCGCCGCCGTCGCGGATGCCGGCAACGAGGTGGTCCAGCGTGCCTGCACCGCCCGAGGCGATGACCGGGATCTTCACCGCGTCCGAGATCGCGCGCGTCAGGGGCAGGTTATAGCCATCTTTGGTGCCATCGCGGTCCATCGAGGTCAGGAGGATCTCGCCCGCGCCTTTGGCCTCGACGAGCCGGGCAAAATCGACCGCGTCGATGCCGGTCGGTTTGCGACCGCCATGGGTGAAGATCTCCCATTTGCCGGGGCTGACGGTTTTGGCGTCGATGGCCACGACGATGCACTGGCTGCCGAAACGGTCGGCGGCTTCGGCGACGACATCGGGATTTGCCACGGCGGCGGAGTTGAAGCTGACCTTATCGGCCCCGGCGAGCAGCAGCGCGCGAACATCCTCATGGCTGCGCACGCCGCCGCCCACGGTCAGCGGCACATAGATCTGTTCGGCGGTTCGGGTCACGAGGTCGAACATCGTGCCGCGGTTCTCATGGGTGGCGTGGATGTCAAGAAAGGTGATTTCATCGGCGCCGGCGCGGTCATAAGCGGCAGCCACGGCGACCGGGTCGCCTGCATCGACCAGGTTGACGAAATTCACGCCCTTGACCACGCGGCCATCGGCGACGTCGAGGCAGGGGATCAGGCGGGTCTTCAGCATCCGGTCGGGTCTCCTGTGGCGGGTCGGGCCCGGGAAAAAAATGGGGGGCGCGGCCCCCGCCCCGCTGTCGCGGGGCCACCCGGGATATTTATCGGCAGTAAACGGTCAGGCTTTCAGAGCTTTGAGCGCGGCGGCGAGGTCGATGGCACCATCATAGAGCGCGCGGCCCGAAATGGCGCCCGCGATCACGCCGGTATCGCGCAGCTGGATCAGATCTTCCATCCGGCTGACACCGCCCGAGGCGATCACCGGGATCGAGACGGCACGGGCAAGCGCTTCGGTCGCGGTGATATTCGGCCCCTGCATCGCGCCATCGCGGTCGATATCGGTGTAGATAATGGCGGCGACCCCGGCATCCTCGAAGCTTTTCGCGAGATCGCTAACCTGGACGGTGGTTTCTTCGGCCCAGCCTTTGGTCGCGACAAACCCATTGCGCGCATCGATGCCGACCGCGACCTGCCCGGGGAAGGCGCGGGCTGCCTCGCGTACGAGATCGGGGTTCTCGACCGCGACAGTGCCAAGGATCACCCGCGAAAGACCTTTCTCCAGCCACATCGCGATGGTCGCCATGTCGCGGATACCGCCGCCAAGCTGGGCGGGAACCCTGATCCGGGCGAGGATTGCCTCGACCGCCGCCGCATTGACCGGCTGTCCGGCGAAGGCGCCGTTCAGATCGACAAGATGCAGCCATTCACAGCCTGCGACCTCGAATTTCGCAGCCTGGGCGGCGGGATCATCGCCGAAGACGGTGGCGGCGGACATCTCTCCGCGCAGGAGGCGCACACATTGGCCGTCCTTCAGGTCGATGGCGGGATAGAGGATCATGGGCCCGGGCTCCGTCATGCTGGCATCATCGGTCCTTTGGCACGGGCGGGACCGGAAGGGAAGGCCCAGGCCGGCGACCAGAGACCATCACCGGCCCTGCCCCGGCCTCCCGCCACGTCAGGTTTGATATGCCCGGGGCTTCGCCGGAGGTCTGTCTGAATTCAGGGGGCGAGTTTTCAGCGCAGGAGGAGACTGCAATGAGACCTGTCGCGCGGCCTTTTGTGATACTGGCACGCAGTGCCCACCTGGTCGCGTAATGCCCCGTAGCTCAGCAGGCATCTGCGAGGCAAAAGCCTCGCGATCAGGGTCGGTGTTCTGAGGATCTGTCGTGATTGTGGCACATGCATCCGGGCGACGGGAACCGGATCGGAGTGTAAGATACCGGGCTGTGCGACAAACGGGCCTGTTACACCCCGCGACAGTTTAAGGCCGCAGTTCAGGGTTTCCAGGCGAGGAAGTTCGCGATGATCCTGAGGCCGGTGGCCGCGCTTTTCTCGGGGTGGAACTGGGTCCCGAAAATATTGTCGCGCCCGACAATCGCGGTCACCTCGCCCGCGTAATCCACCCAGGCAATGCGGTCTTCCGCCGAGGCCGTGCGAAACTGCCAGGAATGAACGAAATAGGCATGATCCCCGCTGTTCACACCTGACAGCACCGGATGCGATCGGTCGATCTGCAGATCATTCCAGCCCATATGCGGCACTTTCAGCGCGGGATCAGCCGGCGAAATCCGCCCGACCTCGCCCCGGATCCAGTCAAATCCGGGGGTTTCGCCATGTTCAAACCCGCGCGAGGCCAGCATCTGCATACCGATGCAAATGCCAAAAAACGGCCGCGCCCGGGTGACCACCGCCTCTTCAATTGCCTCGAACAGCCCGTCTTGTGCGGCGAGCGCCCTGCGGCAGGACGGGAAAGCCCCGTCGCCCGGCAAGACAATACGCGATGCGCGCAGGACATCCTCGGGCCGCGATGACACGATGATCTCACCGGCCCCGGTCTCATCAGCCATGCGCTGAAACGCCTTGGCGGCGGAATGGAGGTTGCCGCTGTCGTAATCCACCAGAACGGTCAGGGTCATAGGGGCACTCCCGCAGTCAAAGGGCGCAAACCGGAGTTTTGCAAAACTCCGGCCAAATTTCTTGCAAGAAATTTGCGGCGCGCACAGCGCACCCGTGTCACAGGGCACCCTTGGTCGAAGGGAGCACACCCGCCATACGCGGATCTGGTTCCACTGCCTCGCGCAGCGCACGCGCGACCGCCTTGAAACTGGCTTCCGCGATGTGATGGCTGTTGATCCCGTGAAGGCGGTCGACATGCAGCGTGATGCCGCCATGGGTCGACAGAGCCTGAAAGAACTCGCGCACGAGTTCCGTATCGAAGCTGCCGATCTTCTGGCTGGGGAAATCGACATTCCACACAAGGTATGGCCGCGCCGACAGATCCAGCGCCGCCGCCACCTGGGTGTCATCCATTGCAAGCCGGAAATGGCCGTAGCGCCGGATCCCCTTTTTGTCGCCAAGCGCCTTTACCAGAGCCTGGCCAAGCGCGATGCCGGTATCTTCAACCGTGTGATGGTCATCGACATGCAGATCACCCTCTGCCCGCACCGTGATATCGATCAGCGAATGGCGCGCCAGCTGGTCGAGCATATGGTCAAAGAACCCGACGCCGGTCCGGCAGTCATAGTGACCGGTGCCGTCGAGATTGACCTCGACCTCAATCCCGGTTTCCGCCGTCTTGCGGCTGATAGTGGCCTTGCGCATCTCATCTGCCTCCCGCGATCTGTGCGGCAGGGAATAGTCGCCCCTCACCTGCACGGCAAGGGTGTGAAATGCAAAAGGGCGCCCTGAGGCGCCCTTTGCTTTCCGAACTGGAGCGGGCGAGGCGATTCGAACGCCCGACCCTAACCTTGGCAAGGTTATGCTCTACCCCTGAGCTACGCCCGCACCGTTTCGGTGAACGGGGATTTAGGCGAAGCGCCCGGCCACCGCAAGAGAAAAATTCCGTCTTACGGCTTCGGCGATGCTTTTCTTCCTCAAGAGAAAAACACCCGCAGGTCTTCCTCTTGAGAAAAATACTCGCGGGGGGTTCGGGGGGCGGCAGCCCCCCGTTGCAAGCCACATGGCCAGGCTCACTCCAGCTCGATCAGCAGGTCCTTGGCCTCGATCTGCACACCGGGGCTGACATGGATCGCCTTCACCATGGCCTCGCGGTCGGCATGAAGCCCGGTTTCCATCTTCATCGCCTCGATCGTCAGCAGGAGGTCCCCTGCCCTGACCTTTTGTCCCAGACTCACCGCAACGCTCGCGACCGAGCCCGGCATCGGTGCGCCGATATGGGCCGGGTTGCCATCGACCGCTTTGGGGCGCGCCGCTGTCTTCGCCTTCACCGCGCGGTTCGGCACCCGGATCGTACGGGGCTGGCCGTTCAGTTCGAAAAAGACCTTCACCTCGCCCGCGTCATCCACCTCGCCCAGCGTCAGGAAGCGGATCTCCAGCGTCTTGCCCGGGTCGATCTCGACCGCGATTTCTTCGCCAGGCTCCATCCCGTAGAAAAACGCCCGCGTCGGCAGGGTGCGCACGGGGCCGTAAACCCGGTGGCGGTTCATGTAGTCGAGGAAAACCTTCGGATACATCAGATAGCCGTTCAGATCCTCGTCATCGATCTTCATGCCACCAAGCTCGGCCGAGACCTTCGCGCGGGTCTCCTCCAGATCCACGGGCGGCAGGAGCGCGCCGGGGCGTTCAGTCAGAGGTTTCTCGCCTTTCAGCACCTTTTTCAGGATGCCCTGCGGCCAGCCCTGATAGGGCTGCCCCAGATTGCCCCTGAGCATATCGACAACCGAATCGGGGAAGGCCACATCGGTGCCCGGATCCTCGACCTGGGCGCGGGTCAGACCCTGGGCCACCATCATCAGCGCCATGTCCCCGACCACCTTGGACGAGGGCGTCACTTTGACGATATCGCCGAACATCTGGTTCGCATCGGCATAGGATTGCGCAACCTCGGGCCAGCGGTCTTCCAGACCAAGCGAACGCGCCTGGGCCTTGAGATTGGTGAACTGGCCCCCGGGCATCTCATGCAGCCAGACCTCCGAGGCCGGTGCCGCCGTGCCCGATTCAAAGGCGGCATATTGTGCGCGGACATGTTCCCAGTAATTCGACATCTCGCGCACGGCCCCGATATCAAGACCGGTGTCGCGCTCGGTATGGCGCAGGGCCTCGACGATGGACCCAAGGCAGGGCTGCGAGGTGCCGCCCGAAAACGCATCCATCGCTGCGTCAATCGCATCGACGCCCGCATCACAGGCCGCGAGCACCGTCGCCGCCGAGGCGCCGGAAGTGTCATGGGTGTGGAAATGCACCGGCAGGCCGATCTCCTGCTTGAGCGTCTTGATCAGCACCCTGGCGGCCGCAGGCTTCAGCAGCCCCGCCATATCCTTGAGCCCCAGCACATGGGCGCCGGCTTCTTTCAACTCATTCGCGCGCCCGACATAGTATTTCAGATCATATTTCGACCGGTCCGGGTCGAGCATATCGCCGGTATAGCAGATCGTGCCCTCGCAGAGCTTGTTCGCCTCCAGCACTGCATCCATCGCGACGCGCATGTTTTCGACCCAGTTCAGGCTGTCGAACACGCGGAACACATCGACGCCGGTCTCTGCGGCCTGCTTCACGAAAGACTGGACGACATTGTCCGGGTAATTGGTGTAGCCGACCCCGTTCGAGGCGCGCAGCAGCATCTGCGTCATCAGGTTGGGCATCGCGGCCCGCAGGTCGCGCAGACGCTGCCAGGGGCATTCCTGCAGGAAGCGGTAGGCCACATCAAAGGTCGCCCCCCCCCAGCATTCGACCGAGAAGAGCTGCGGCAGATTGGCGGCATAGGCCGGGGCCGCCTTGATCATATCGATCGAGCGCATCCGCGTCGCCAGCAGCGACTGGTGACCATCGCGCATCGTGGTGTCGGTCAAAAGCACCTGGGTCTGCGCCTTCATCCAGTCGGCGACGGCCTGCGGGCCCTTTTGTTCCAGCAGGTTGCGGGTGCCGTAGCTTGCCTGAACATCACGGACGACCGGCGCTTTCGGCGCCTTCGCCTCGGCCGGTTTGGCGCGGCCATTGGTCTCGGGGTGACCATTGACCGAGATATCGGCGAGATAGGTCAGGATCTTGGTCGCCCGGTCCTGACGCATCTTGAAGCTGAAAAGGTCCGGCGTCGTGTCGATGAACTTCGTCGTATAGGAACTGTCGAGGAAGGTCGGGTGCTTCAGCAGATTGATGACGAATTCGATATTGGTCGCCAGACCGCGGATCCGGAATTCGCGCAGCGCCCGGTCCATCCGTGACAGCGCCTTTTCCGGCGTCTGGGCATGGGCGGTGACCTTCACCAGCAGACTGTCATAATAGCGCGTGATCACGCCGCCGGCATAGGCGGTGCCGCCATCAAGCCGGATGCCGTTGCCGGTGGCCGAGCGATAGGCGGTCAACCGGCCATAATCCGGGATGAAATTGTTCAGCGGATCTTCGGTCGTCACCCGGCATTGCAGCGCATGGCCGTTCAGCTTCACATCTGCCTGGCTTGCCACCCCGGTCGCTTCGGGAAGCGATTTGCCTTCTTCGATCAGGATCTGGGCCTGAACGATATCGATGCCGGTGACTTCTTCGGTGACGGTATGTTCAACCTGGACGCGCGGATTCACCTCGATGAAGTAGAATTCCTGGCTGTCCATATCCATCAGGAATTCGACGGTGCCGGCGCATTCGTAATTGACATGTTTGCAGATGCGGCGCGCCATTTCGCAGACCGCTTCGCGCTGCTCCTGGCTCAGATAGGGTGCCGGGGCGCGTTCGACCACCTTCTGGTTGCGGCGCTGCACTGTGCAGTCCCGCTCCCACAGGTGCCAGACATTGCCTTGCTTATCGCCAAGGATCTGCACTTCGACATGGCGGGCGCGGAGAATCATTTTCTCCAGATAGCCTTCGCCATTGCCGAAAGCGGCCTCGGCCTCGCGCCGCCCCTCCAGCACCTTGGCCTCAAGCTCATCTTCCGAATTGATCGGCCGCATCCCCCGGCCACCGCCGCCCCAGGAGGCTTTCAGCATCAAAGGATAGCCGACCTCACTCGCCTGTTTGCGAATGAGCGCCATGTCGTCGCCCAGCACCTCGGTCGCCGGGATGACGGGAACGCCCGCCTCAACCGCGACCTTGCGGGCCGAGGCCTTGTCGCCAAGCGCGCGCATGGTTTCCGCGCGCGGCCCGATAAAGGTGATGCCCGCCGCATCGCAGGCCTCAACGAAATCAGGGTTTTCCGACAAAAGCCCATAGCCCGGATGGATCGCATCCGCGCCTGCAAGCCGTGCGACCCGGATGATTTCCGGGATCGAGAGATAGGCGCCGACCGGGCTCATACCCTTGCCAATCAGATAGGCCTCATCTGCCTTGAACCGGTGCAGCGAGAGCTTGTCCTCTTCTGCATAGACGGCAACCGTCTTCTTCCCCATTTCATTGGCAGCACGCATCGCACGGATCGCGATTTCACCGCGATTGGCGATAAGGATTTTGCGAAATTCGGGCATGGCAGACCTCCCCCGGGACTGTTTCTTTGGGGCGCACTCTATGGGCGCTGCACTGCGGCGCAAGGCCGCAGCGCAGAAAACCTGCAAATTTTGCGAAATATGCAGGCACAGTTTGCAGTTGCAAATCTGTTACCATGCGGACGTCGGTCGCCCGGCTGCGCGCCCCGGGGCGGAAATGCGGGGACTGTCAGAATCGTTCGGGAATATGCCCCGCCAGATCCGGGCGCTTTGCGCGCAGGACTTCAAGGAAATCGCGCTTGCCCAGATGGCAGGGGAATAGAAGGATCTTTCGGTCATCCTGCGCGACCAGCTGAAGCTGCAGCTTTTTCACCTGATGCAGCGCAGTGATTTCGGCCCATCTGAGCTTTGTCACCGGCTTTGAGAACAGATGTATCCCGCCGGGCCCGGCAATCGGCTTTGTTGAGCAAATCCGGTTATGTCCGGAGTTCCCCTTTCCCCTGACAGAC
>NZ_JAEFCF010000051.1 GCF_016405985.1 Paracoccus sp. IB05 | reverse complement strand
ATGATTTCCAGCGGTTTGCCTGCGGCAAGAGCAACGGCGGCACGGGTACGCATGGCTGATATTTCTCCCTTAACAATCGCGCGCAACCTGGGCCAGACTGGGGCGGAAAGCAACGCAGGAAGAGATATGTTTCGCCTGGTTTCCCGGTTTGCCGCAGCCTCTCTGTGCCTCGCGGCCTGTACGCCTCAGCCTGTCCGCCCGCCCTCGCGCCCCGCAGCCCCGGCAGCGGCCCAGCCCGCCATAACGGAGCCTGTTCTGACCGAACGCGAGCCAGATACCTGCCGCCTCGCAAGCCTCAGCGCGCTCCCTGGCCAGCCCTCCGGCAATCTGCGCACCGTGCGCCTTGCCGGCCCGTCACGGATCATCCCGCCAGGCGGCATCGTCGATCAGGGTGATTACAACCCTCAGCGGATCAATGCGTATATCGACAATCAGGGGATCATAACCCGGCTGGAATGTGGTTAAATCGACCGACACCGCCGGGAGGAAGATGATGCGAAACCGCGCCTTTGGACTTGGACTGATGCTGCTTGCGGGCTTTGGCCTTGCGGGCTGCGGCGGAAGCGGCGGAGGCGGAGGCAGCCCGGCCCTGCGCCAGGTCGCTGACCCGGCGCTTTGCGGCGCGGATCGCATGGCGCATCTGACCGGCGGCCCGGCAACCTCGCTGCCCGGGGACGAGGTGGACGGCCCGCTGCGCCTGATCCGCCCCGGCGATATGGTCACCGAAGATTTCAACCCTGCGCGCCTGAATGTCGCGCTGGATGCGCAGGATCACATCACCAGCCTAACCTGCGGCTGACACCAGTCCCGGTTCGCCGGACGGAAGGAAGAAAGCAATGACCCTGTCACCTCTGATTCTGCTGCCGCTTTGCGCGGGGCTTGCCCTGAGCGCCTGCGTCCCTGCGCCCCCTGCGGATAGCACGCCGAGCCTGCCCGCGCCTGGCGATGACACATGCGGCGCCCGCGCCGCCGGCCATCTGATCGGTCAGGATCAGGCCATGCTCGCGAGCCTTGCGGGGCGCCGCGATCCGATGCGGGTGATTTCGCCGGGCCAGGCGGTGACGATGGATTACATCCAGACGCGGCTGAATGTCGAACTGGATGCGGCCGGCAAGATCATCCGTATGAGCTGCGCCTGACCCTGTGCTTTAAGCCAGAAAAGCCGCGCCAGAGCGATCCGGCGCGGCTTTTTTCAGGGCAAGAGGCCAAAGGGGATTATTCGCGATAGACCGAATGGCAGGCTTTGCAACTTGCGCCGATCGTGCCCATACCGGCCTTGATCGTCTCGGCCGAACTGGTGTCAAGCGCTGCGGCCGCCTGCCCGAAACCCGCGGATTTCGTGGTGAAATCCTCCCAGCTGGTCCAGATCGCAGGGAGGGCCTCGGAGACCGGGTCATCTGCGCCTGCGGTTGCGAAAACCGTGTCGATCTGGCCGGCTGCGGCAATCAGGACGGTTTTGGCAGCTTCGGCGGCAGCGGCCTCATAGGGTGCTTTGCCGCTGGCCATCTCGCCAAGGATCTTCGAGGTAAGGCCGATCTCTTTCATCAGCTTTGCGCGTTCAATGGCTTCGGGCTGGGTCGGATCGGCAGCAAAGGCGGCGGTTGCGAACAGGAGTGAGGTTAAGAGCGCGGCGGTGACGGGTCTCATGGTCTGGCTCCGGTGCTGGACATGGATGGGTGGAGTTAAGCATGTGTCCGGGCACGGCGATAGCGGGGTGATCCCGGCCGGCTTCACAGCGGCGTGAACATGCCTGCGGGCGCGCGGGTGGAAGCGGCGGATGCCTCCGGCGGGAGTATTTCAGTCAAGAGGAAAAGCGGCCTGACGCCTGTGGAGTGCCGCGGCGTTGCGGGTGACCTTCCCCGCGTGGCACCAGCACCCGCGCTGAGGCAGGGCGGCCATGACAGGCTGGTTCCCTCTCCCGGAGCCGCAGGAACTTGCCGGCCTCAGGCGCGGAAACCGCGCAGACGGGCGGGCTGCAAATACGAGGCATACCGGGGCGGGCGCGGGGCGGCGCAGGGATGGGGCGGCACCGGAATGATTGTCACCGACGGCACGACGCCAAACCCGGAGGACCGCGTGTTGCCCGGCGCCCCGGGGTGGTTGCCGACCAGGATAGCGCGACGCATTGCCCGGTGACCGCTGCTGCTCCTGTCGAGGCCGGACCTATCGCCAGGCAGATCCTCCCTTGCCGGGCGCCAGGTCTATGGGCCGATGTCCCCCTGTTCACCGCGCGAGCCGGATGAAGACGCGAGCGGGAAGCAGACCGCAGATATCGCCACTGCCATCGCCCGCGCCGGCGGGGACAGATGAGCTGAGCACCGGTATCGGCCGCCTTGACGCGCGAGGCGGGGTGGTTGGCGCCATGATGTTGGCGAAACATGGCCATCAGGTGGTCTTGCGGGAAGAGGGCGAGGCCACAACCAGCCGAACTTCGCGAAACGGGTACCGCAGAAGGAAGAGCCCTGAGGGCATTGCCCGACCGGCCCGGGATCGCGTGGCGCGGCGGCATCCGGGCCGTGGTCCCGAAGCGCGCGGAGACTGACGCGGTGATCTCTGCCAACAGGGTGCTGTCGCGCGGCAGGACAGCGGGCAGGACAGCGGGCAGTCTGGCCGCGCAGCTGGCAGGAGCCGGGATATCAAATCATCTGATTGGCGACCCGGATGGCCCCGACGGGCCGGATGCAAAACGCGCCATTGAACAGGCCATGCGGCTGGCGGCACCACTTTCACGCGCCGCGAAGGGAGAAGAAAGGCCTCGGGGGCGGCCCGGACGCCGCCCCTCCCTGTCTGCCGCGTTACTGCGCGGGCAGCTGCACGAGGCCCGCATCAACTGCGGCCTGCAATTCCTCTGGCGAGACCGCGCCATTGGCATCGGTATCGATGGCAGCGAAGCCCTCTGCGGTCAGATCGGGCCAGACCGATTGCAGCTCGGCATGCGACCAGTCACCGCTGGCATCCAGGTCCTCGATCATGGGAAGCGCGGTCTGCGCGACTGCCGCGCCTGCAAAAAGGCCAAGGGACATTGCGAAGAGAGCCATCCGTTTCATCGGGCGTTTCATCGGGTCATCCTTTCGGTATTTCCGTTTTCAGTCTGACGGGGCGCGGCATTACCGGCCCCGAGCTCCAATCTGGGCAGGATCGCGGCAGGGTAAAGAGCTGCTGCCAACCGGCGGGGATCGCCCGCTGAAACCGCCCCTGCACGCGGATTTTCTCCGCCAGGAGCGGTTTTGCGCCCTTTTCCCGCCAGGGCCGGCCCGCGCTTTGCGCAAGGCCCTGCCTGTCGGATGGGCAGAGGCGAACCGGCCATCCGGACCAGGGTCGCCGTTTCCGTGCCTTCAACGATCCCCGCAAATTCCCCGGATAGGTCGCGTCTCTGCCCCGATCCCGCCCGAATTGGGGGGCAAAGAGAGCGAAGGCCCAGGATCTGGAGGGTCTTTCCCGGGCAAAGATGCGCTGACTGCGCTGCCCGGACCTCCGGACCCGATGGCTGCGACGCTACCCCTGTTTTCTGCCCTCAATTCTGCTGCCGAGGAACCCGATGGATCGACTGACCGAGATGGAAGCTTTTGCCACCGTTGTGGATCAGGGCGGATTCACAGATGCGGCCAAGAAGATGGGGATCTCGAAATCCGCCGTCTCGAAACATGTCTCCTCGCTTGAGGCACGGCTTGGTGCGCGGCTGCTGAACCGGACCACCAGACGCGTCTCACCGACCGAGATTGGCCTTGCCTATTACGACCGCGCCCGCCGTGTGCTGAATGACGCCGGCGAAGCGGATGCGCTGGTGACGTCGATGCAATCGGCCCCTTCGGGGCTGCTCAGGATTTCGGTTGCGACCGATTTCGGGGTGAACCTGCTTTCGCCCATTCTGGGAGATTTCCTGCTGGAATACCCCGATATCACCGTGAATATGGTGCTCAACAACCGTTATGTAGAGCTGATCTCGGAAGGGTTCGACATGGCGATCCGGGTGGGTGAGCTGGAAGACAGTTCCCTGCGCGCCCGCAAACTGACCGAGACCACCAAGCGCATGATCGCCTCGCCGAGCTATTTCCAGCGCTACGGCCGCCCGATGAAGATCGACGATCTGAACGAACACAAGCTTTTGCATTACTCCAACCAGGCCAATGGCAATGTCTGGAAGCTCACCGCGCCCTCGGGGGAACGCCGCCAGGTGCGCTCGAATGGCTGGCTGACGGTGAATGACGGGCAGAGCCTGCTGAACGCCGCGCTGGCGGGGCTTGGGATCGCTTATCTGCCCTCGTTCCTCTATGCGGATTCGATGCGTCAGGGCCAGGTCGAAGAGGCCATTCCCGGCCTGCCGACCGAAGTTCTGGGCATCTATGCCGTCTACCCGCCGGGCCGGTTCACCCAGCCGAAAGTGCGCGCCTTCATCGACTTCCTCGCGCGCCGCTTTATCGACAAAGGGCCGGATAAGTGGTGACTCCGCAAAGGTGAGCCGCACAGGTACCTCCCGGGGCGGCTGAGTGCCCCGGAATCTGAAATTCCGCTTTCCCGTTACACGCCTTGTCGGGAAGCCAAACTCAGGTCGGGGCCGGAATGGCCTCGACCCTTCTGTTTTTCTGGCGCCCGTCATCATTCGCATTGCTGGCGCGCGGCGCAAGCGGGCCGGCACCTTCGGCAGTCATCCGGGCGGCCGGAATGCCGAAATCGGTGATCAGGGCCTGACGCACCGCCTCGGCCCGCCGCTTCGACAGCGCGATATTGGCACCAAGCGCGCCCGAGAGATCGGTATGCCCGACCAGGATGAGACGCCGGGCCGGATCGGCCTGCAACCAGGCCGCGACCAGCGCGAGCGAGCCGTAGTCACGATCACTGAGCGCGGCGGAGCTGGTCTCGAACACCAGATCATCCAGCGCGAAAGGCAGACCGGCATCAAGCCGCGACTGCCCGTCTGCCTCAGCCCCGGGGGCGGCAGGCGTCACGGGTTTGATCAGGGGAACCGCCACAGGATCTGGCCGACCGGGGCTTGTGCCCGAAATAGCCGGCTCCAAATTACCCGGGGCCCCAATACCCGGGCCCCCAATACCCGGGATTGGCGCCGGCAGCGCCTCACGTCCGACCGAGATCATTTGCACAAATCCCGCGCTGGCCGAGCGGCTGACCATCAGCCCCACGGCCTCACCGCCCCGGCGGGCAGAAAGAAAGCGGAATTCGTTCAGATCGACATGCATCCCCGGCTCTGGCAGCACCTCGGTTGCGAAACGGAAATCAAAGCCGCCACATCTGCGCGCCTCGCAATCCAGCACAACCTCGTAGCCAAGCGCCTGAAGCTGGTCGCGCAACGGCGCCAGCAATTCCAGGGGCGAGGCGCCGGCGCTTTCCAGCTGCCAGGCGCGGCGGTCGACCTGGCCCTCGAAGGTTTCCACGGTCAGCTCGTCATTCTGCCAGGGCGCCACCGGCAGATCATAGCTGTCATAGGCCGCAGGCTGCGCGGTGGCCCCGGCCACAGGATAAGAGAACAGCGGCTGAAATGGCTCTGCCGCGCGCAAGGGCTGCGGCGCGGCGAAGGGCAGCACAGGGACAAGAACCAGCACAAGGGCCGGCAGGGGCAAGCGGAAGGTCACGGCGAACGGAAACCCTGTAACGACCTCGGTCAGACCGGACCGAAGAGTCTGAAATCAGCCCTTCCGGATCCGGTAATGGTATTTTCCCACAATCGACATGCCGGCGCGATCATAAAGCGCGCGGGCGGCGGTGTTCTGCTCTGTCACCGCGAGGCTGAGCGAATGGCCCCCCGCATCTGCGGCCCAGTTTGCCGCCGCAGCCAGAAGACTGGCGCCTGCGCCCTGGCGGCGCATATGCGGCGCGACCTCGATCGCATGGATCATCGCATGATGCCTGGAAAGCGCCACGAAACAGGCGCCGGCCGGGCGGTCGCTGTGCCGCGCGAGAATCGCGGTCTTCGCGCCGGTCACGCGCTCCATCACCCGGATCCGGGCGGGGCCGATCCCGCCCTGTTCCCAGATTTCGCGCGCGGTCTCCAGCGGCGGCCAATGCGGGAAAGCGGCGAGCGGCGGCAGGTCCTTTTGCAGATCCGCGACCGGAGCCGCATAGATCACCACCGGGTCGATCACCTCATAGCCGCGCGCCTCCAGCGCGGCGTCAAGGGCTGCGTCACCATCGTAAATCGTGAAAAGCGGCTCGGCCATCGCGGCCTCGGCAGCGCTGAGCGTCGCCTCGCTCAAGGGGCCATGCACGGTGGCCGCCGAGACGCGTTTGCCGCCCCCTGCCCCGTCGCGCAGGTGGAACGGCCCCAGATCATGGGTCGCAAAGGGCGGCCAGGTGGCCTCCATCACATCGGCTATGAGTTTTCCCGGCCAGTTCATCCAAACATCCCCACAAGACGCATCATCGCCTGATCAAGCCGCCCCGGATCGGTGCCACGGATCACCAGATTGGTGCCGAAGGCGCCGTTCTGCTGGAACGGGTAAGAGCCCATGCTGAGATCGGGGTACTCTTCGGCCAGACGGCCAAAATCGCCGGCAATCTCGCCCTCGCCACGCATGACACGCAGGTTTTGCGACAAAAGCGGCGCGCCGCCGGTGAGGCGTGGGAGGACCGAGGCCAGCATGGATTCGAAGATATTCGGCACCCCTGCCATGACATGGACATTGCCGAGGATGAAGCCGGGCGCGACCGAGATCGGATTGTCGATCAGCACCGCGCCATCCGGGATCCGGGCCATGCGCTGGCGGGCCTCGTTGAAGGGGAGGCTTTGGCGGTCATAATGCGCCCTGAGCAGCGCCATCGCATCCGCGCGGTGCGAGATCGCGGCCCCCATCGCCTCGGCCACCGCATCGGCGGTGATATCGTCATGGGTCGGGCCGATGCCGCCCGAAGTGAAGACATAGTCATGCGAGGTCGAAAGCGCCCGGACCGCGGCGACGATGGTGGCATGCGCGTCACCGACCACACGGGCCTCGGTCAGATCGATCCCGGCGCGGGTCAGTTCGCCCGCCAGGTGCCAGAGATTGGAATCGCGGGTGCGGCCGGAGAGGATCTCGTCCCCGATCACCAGCATTGCGGCTTTGGGATTGGCCATGCGGGGCTTCCTCATATGCGTTGCGCATAGAGGTATAGCGCGGCGGTGGGGGTTTTCCACCCCCACACCCCCGGAGGATATTTACAGACAGAAAATGGCAGGGCCCCGGTGGCTCTGGTGTTTTTATTTGCGATTGCCTATCTAAAGCCTTGAAAGCGAGGGGCGATGGACACGCGCGGACGGATCACAAAGGACGGTATTCGCATCTATGAAGAGGCGGATTTTGCGGGGATGCGTGCGGCGGGGCGGCAGGTGGCCGAGATCCTCGACATGGTTGCGCCTCTGGTGCAGCCGGGGGTGACCACGGCATCCATCGACGATTTCATCCGCGAAGAGATCCGGCGACGCGGGCTGATTTCGGCGACCATCGGCTATAAGGGCTATCAGCATGCCTCGTGCATTTCGATCAACCATGTCGTCTGTCACGGGATCCCGGGGCCGAAGGTGCTGGCCGAAGGCGATATCACCAATATCGACGTGACGGTGATTGTCGATGGCTGGTATGGCGACAGCAGCCGGATGTATGCGGCCGGCAAGATGCCGCGCAAGGCCGAGCGGCTGATCGAGGTCACGCATGAAAGCCTGATGCGCGGCATTGCCGAGGTGAAGCCCGGCGCGAGCTTTGGCGATATCGGCCGCGCGATCCAGACCCATGTCGAGGCGCAGCGCATGTCGGTGGTGCGCGATTTCTGTGGCCACGGGCTGGGGCTGGTGTTCCATGCGCCGCCGAATGTGCTGCATTACCATACCCGCAGCGCCGATAAGATCATCCTCGAGGAAGGCATGTTCTTTACCATCGAACCGATGGTCAATCTGGGCCGCCCCGAGACCAAGACACTGGCCGATGACTGGACCGCCGTGACGCGCGACAAATCGCTTTCGGCGCAATATGAGCATTCGATCGGGGTGACCGCCACCGGCTGCGAGATCTTTACCCTCTCGCCTGCGGGCACCTTTTTCCGGACCTGGGACCAGGCGGCAGCATAATGGCGGCGACGCGCGGCACCGATCAGCTGACGCGCGCAGGTGTGGTATTCACGCTCCACCCTTATGATTATGATCCGGGGGCGGAAAAGATCGGCATGGCGGCGGCTGAGGCGCTTGGTCTTGACCCGCATCTCGCGCTGAAATGCCTGATGGTCGAAGTGGATGGCAAGCCCGCCTGCTGTGTGATCCCGTCGGATGCGAGCCTCTCGATGAAGAAGGTGGCGGCGGCATTTGGCGGCAAACAGGCGGCGATGATGCTGCCGGCAAAGGCCGAGAAGCTGACCGGCTATCATACCGGCGGCATATCGCCTTTCGGGCAGCGCAAAGCGGTGCCGGTTGCGCTGGAAGTGACGGTCTCGACGGCGGAAAAGGTCTGGATCAATGCCGGCCAGCGCGGGCTATTGCTGGGGATTGCGCCCGGGGATGCGCTGACGGTGAGCGGTGGCAAAGCGGCGGCTCTGATCGCCTGAGATATGCATTTATTGATGCGTGTATGCATATTTTGCATATCAGGTCTTCGCATACTTTCGCATACAAAAGTTGCGTGACAGGCGCGCAGCCCCTAGCAGGGGTCAGCCAGCCATGATGCCACAGGAGCACTGCCATGTATGAGGACCGGATCCGCCACGGGGCCCTGCGCGACAGGGTGGTCTCTGCCGCTGCGGCGGCAAGCCTGATCCGGGACGGGATGGTGGTCGGCATGTCGGGCTTTACCCGCGCGGGTGAGGCGATGGCGGTGCCGCTGGCGCTGGCGGAACGGGCAAAATCCGATCCGCTGAAGATCACGCTGCTGACCGGGGCGAGCCTCGGCCATGACCTAGATAAGATCCTGGCGGAAGCGAAGGTGACGGCGCGGCGGATGCCGTTCCAGTCGGATCCGGGGCTGCGCCGGGCGATCAATGCGGGCGAAGTGATGTTCATCGACCAGCATCTGTCGGAAACCGTGGAACAGCTCCGGCGTGGCCAGATCCCGGGGGTGGATGTCGCGGTGATCGAGGCGGTGGCAATCACTGCGGAGGGCGGCATCATTCCCACGACCTCGATCGGCAATTCCGCGAGTTTCGCCATTCTGGCGGATAAGGTGATCGTCGAGATCAACCTCTCGCAGCCTTTGGGGTTCGAGGGGCTGCATGACGTGTTCATCCCGACCTATGCACCGAACCGGATGCCGATTCCGGTGGTGACGGTGGACAGCCGGATCGGCACGCCCTGGATCGCCATTCCGCCCGAGAAGATCGCCGCGATTGTGATCACCGAGAAACAGGATTCGGCGGCGGCGATTTCGCCCCCGGATGATGAGACGCGGGCGATTGCCGGCCATCTGATCCGGTTTTTCGAGGGCGAGATGGCGGCGGGACGGCTGACGAAACGGCTCGCGCCCTTACAGGCCGGGATCGGGACGATTGCGAATGCGGTGCTGCATGGGCTGATCGACAGCCCGTTTGAAGACATGCGGATGTATTCCGAAGTGCTGCAGGACAGCACGTTCGACCTGATGGATGCAGGCAAGCTGAGTTTCGCCTCGGGTTCGTCGATCACCCTGTCAGCCGACTGCAATGCAAGGGTGATGGCGCAGTTCGACCGTTATAAGCCAAAGCTGATCCTGCGGCCGCAGGAGATCTCGAACCATCCCGAAGTGGTGCGCCGGCTGGGGCTGATCGCGATCAATACCGCGCTGGAATTCGACATTTACGGCAATGTGAATTCAACCCATGTGATGGGGACGAATATGATGAACGGGATCGGCGGGTCGGGGGATTTCGCGCGAAATTCCATGCTTTCGGTCTTTGTGACCAAGTCGATCGCGAAAGCGGGCGCGATTTCCTCGGTGGTGCCGATGGTCAGCCATGTCGATCACACCGAACATGACGTGGATATTCTGGTGACGGAACAGGGGCTTGCGGATCTGCGCGGGCTGGCGCCGCGCGAGCGGGCGGTGCGAATCATCGCCGAATGCGCCCATCCCGACTGGCGGGCGGGCCTTGCGGATTACTATGAGCGGGCGCTGAGCTTTGGCGGCCATACGCCGCATATTCTGGAAGATGCGTTGTCCTGGCATGTCCGGCTCAGGAAAACCGGCCGGATGTGACGGTTTCGCCCCCGTTCAGGGGGCGAAGCGCCTCCGGCGGGGGAGTATTTACGTCAAGAGGAAGCCCGGGATGCTTCAGTCCCGGAACTGTCCGCCCGCGCGGGCTCAGCCGGAAGTCAGCCTTGTCCGGCGGCTTCCAGGCAATGGCGGCGGAAGGCGCGTTTGAGCATATCGAGCTCGGCGCGCAGGAGGTCGAATTCGGCGCGCAGATCGTCTTCCATGGCGACGCCGGTGATGATGGTGAAATGGGCAAGCACCGGCTCGGCCGGGGCGCCTTTGCGCCGGATCAGGAAGGTCTGGACCCCTTCCGACAGCATCTCGGACCGGACCGGCACTTTCACCGCGTAATCGCCGGAGCGGCCGGGGATCGGGGTGACGGTGACGCCAGGTTGCAGGGCGCCATCCAGCGTGACTTCAAGGGTCGGGGCGGTGTCGCCTGCGCCCGAGAGGATCCCCTCCCAGGTGCCGGCGCGGATGCGGGTGCGGGTCAGGGTGACGGCGTCCGGCATGGTCGACTCCTTACAGTTCGGCCCTGGGGCGCCGGCTGATCGTCAGATCGCGCAGCGTCACCTGGTTCATTTCGGGCCCTTCGAAAATCAGGTCGATCCAGAGCTTTTCGATCCGTTTCTCATTGACCCTCGTATAGGCGAGGTCGAATTCGACACAGGCGTCTTTGCCGTTCAGCGGCAGCTCGCGCACCACCTGTTCGACATTCGGCCCATGGCGGATGTTCAGCCGTGCAAAGACTTCGAGCGGCTTTTCCACCTCGATGATGGCGTCAAGCCGGATCAGGTGCCGCAGCCGCAGCCCCTGCGCCGCCGCATCGGGCAGATCCAGCACCAGTGACAGGAAACTGCCGTCAAAGCGGAAGACATCCATACGAAAACCAAAAGGCGCCACATCCTCTTCGCGGGTATTGCGCAGCTGGCGAACGGTCAGTTCCGAACGACGGCAGTCATGGAACAGCGTGGTGCCCTCGCAGATCAGCGATTTGCCCTCGACCGCCGTCATGCCCGGGACGGGGATCGGGCCTTTCCACAGATCCGGGCGCCAGGCCCAGTCGGTGCCCGGCAGGCGGCGGAAGGATCCGGCACCGATCAGCGGCAGGGTCAGGCGGTATTCGGCCTCGAACAGCACGCGGTCGACCTCGCGGCGGGTCTGGCGAGCAAGGCCGCGCAGGCTGCGCAGGCGGTCAAGCGGGGTGGTGGCGGCTGCGCCGGCGTTTTCCGACCAGCGCGCCAGCGCGCGGCGGAAGATGAGCCGGTCAAGTTTCTCTCTCAGTCGCCCTGCCATTGCTTTCCGTTTCGTCTGTCTGGCCAAAATTCCCGGGGCCGGATGCCGCGTTGTGCGCCGCCCGCCGGAACAGTCCCTGGCCCATGTCTGGCCCACATCTGGCCCATGCCCTGGTTAGCAGGCCGGGCCGGGTGTTGCAGCAGAAAACATCGCCCCCGCTGCGGGCCAGATCCCTGGCGCCCTTTTCAGGGTGCCGCAACCGCTGGCTTTTTCACCGTCGAGCCATTGGCGGCGCGGATCGAAGTGATGGATTTTTCCAGCAGCGCGCGGCTTTGGTCGGGGGACAGGCTGCTCGTCTCGGGCGCCATGACCGAGACCGAGACCAGACGCCCCCGCAGCCCCAGCACCGCGCGCCAGTATTCCCCCACCTGGCGGTCAAACATCCGCATGACCAGCGCGCCTCCCGACAGCGCGGTCTGGCGCACGACGACCGAGGCAGGGTTGCCATCACGTGCAAGGGCGGCGCGACCGGGGCGCGACATGAAATAATCCGACAGCGCTTTGGCGCCGGATTGCAGGATCTCGGCCGATCCCTCGCCGCCGATGGTCACGCTGATCACCGCCGGGACCACGGCGCCTTTCGTCGCGCATTCACCGATCAGCACCACCGCGCTATCGGACGAATCGCTGCTGGCACCGGGATGGATACAATAGCCGGCGGGTGGCTCGATCCGGATCTCGCCGCCGATAAAGCTCATCGCGCCGCCTTTGCTGGCCATACCGCCCCCTGTGCCACCGCCCGTTCCACCGGGCGCGACACAGGCCGAGAGCAGCGCGGCGCAGGCAAGCCAGGCGAAGAGGCGCGGGCCTCTGCTCCCGGATCTGGCCCCGGATCTGGCCCCGGATCTGGCCCCGGGCCTGTTTGGGGGCCTGGTCGGGGCCGCAATCTGCTTAGTCCGGGAAATCGTCGAGGTTGAAATCAGAGGCGCGTCATACAAAGCACTTTTCCTTCACACTGCCCGGCCCGCCGCCTGTCATACTGTCAGTCATGTGCTCCGGCATATTTTCGGGCGGGTAACGGTCCAATGATGGTTAAATCGCCCGGCCCTTCCGGGCAAGCATTCTGTCGCGGCGCCGGGCTTGCCGTCCGGGTCATTCCTGCTGCCCGTTACAGGGCAAATGCCGCTGCCGCCTTTCCCTTTGAGCGCCGTTGCGCTAATGCCCTTGCGATACAAGCGACTGCCCACCTGCGACACCACCGGCTGCCCTATAGCCTCGCCTCAGCGGAACCTGACGATGAAATTCACCCTCTCCTGGCTCAAAGACCATCTGGAAACCGGCGCTTCCGTCACAGAAATCGCCGATGCGCTGACCGATCTGGGGCTTGAGGTCGAGGGGATCGAAGACCCGGCGGCACGGCTCGGGGCCTTCCGCATCTGCCGCGTGATCGAGGCGGTGCAGCACCCCAATGCCGACCGGCTCCGTGTTTGCCGTGTTGCGACCTATCCGGGCGGGCCGGGATCGGATCCGGTTGAGGTCCAGGTGGTCTGCGGCGCGCCCAATGCGAAAACCGGGCTGGTGGGTGTATTCGCGCCGGTGGGCACCCATGTGCCCGGCACCGGGGTTGATCTGAAACCCGGCAATATCCGCGGCGTCGATTCAAACGGGATGCTGTGTTCCGAACGCGAGCTGGAGCTGTCAGACGATCATGACGGCATTATCGAACTGCCGGCGGATGCGCCGCTGGGCGCGCGCTACATCGACTATAAGGGCGTGAATGACCCGGTGATCGAGATCAAGATCACCCCGAACCGCCCCGATGCGCTCGGCATCCGGGGTGTGGCGCGTGATCTGGCCGCGCGGGGTCTGGGCCAACTGAAACCGCTGGAAATCACGCCGGTTGCCGGCACGTTCGACAGCCCGGTGACGGTCAGGATCGAGCCTGCGCTGAAAGCCAAAGCCGCGCCGCATTTCGCGGGCCGCGTGATCCGGGGGGTGACGAACGGGCCCTCGCCCGCCTGGCTGCAAAACCGGCTGAAAGCCATCGGGCTGCGCCCGATCTCGACGCTTGTCGATATCACCAACTATTTCACCTTCGCGCTGAACCGCCCGCTGCATGTCTTTGACGTCGACCGGATGGAGGGCAGCGCGCTGCATATCCGCCCGGCAGCAGCCGGCGAGACCCTGCTGGCGCTGGATGGCAAGACCTATGCTGTGCGCGCCGGTGATATGGTCATCGCAGATGCGCGCGGGCCGGAAAGCCTGGCCGGCATCATGGGCGGCGAGGAGTCGGGCTGCACCGACGCGACCACCACGGTCTTTCTGGAATCCGCCCTCTGGGATGCGATCACCGTCGCCGCCACCGGGCGCGCGCTCAAGATCAACTCGGATGCGCGCTATCGGTTCGAGCGCGGCGTTGACCCGGCTTTCACCCTGCCGGGGCTGGAACTGGCGACGCAGATGGTGCTGGATCTGTGCGGCGGCGAGGCCAGCCATGTTGTGAGCGATGGCGCCGCCCCCGACACCACCCGTGCCTACCGGCTGGACCCGGCACGGCTGATCAGCCTTGTCGGCATGGAGATCCCCGAGGCCGAACAGATCCGCACGCTGGAAGCCCTTGGCTTCACGATGAACGGGCTGATGGCCGCGCCCCCCTCCTGGCGGCCCGATGTCCAGGGCGAGGCGGATCTGGTCGAGGAAGTCGCGCGGATCGCCAGCCTGACCAAACTGGTCGGCGCGCCTTTGACCCGCGCGCTCCCGGGCGTGCCGAAGCCGATCCTGACGCCGATGCAGATCCGCGAGAAAGCGGCGCGGCGCCAGATCGCCGGCCTCGGCTATAATGAATGCGTGACCTACAGCTTTATCGACGGCGCTTCTGCGGCCCTGTTCGGGGGTGGCACGGATGCGGTGAAAGTCGACAATCCGATCTCGTCCGAGATGAGCCATCTGCGCCCCGACCTGCTGCCGGGTTTGCTGGCGGCGGCGGCGCGCAATCAGGCGCGCGGCTTCCAGGATATGGCGCTTTTCGAGGTTGGCCCGGTTTTCTCTGGCGGCGAGCCCGGGGAACAGGTGCTGCTGGCCTCGGGACTTCTGGTCGGCGCCTCGGCCCCGCGCGATCCATGGGCCTCGCGCCGACCGGTCGATCTGTTCGATGCGAAGGCCGATGTCGAGGCGGTGCTGGCCACGCTTGGCGCGCCCGCCAAGGTGCAGATCACCCGCAAGGTCGATGCCTGGTGGCATCCCGGCCGCTCGGGCGTGATTGGCCTTGGGCCGAACACGCTTGCGACTTACGGCGAGATCCATCCGCGCGTGCTGGCCGCAATGGGGGTCAAAGGCCCGGCGGTCGGCTTCACCGTGCAGATCGCCAATATCCCGGCGCCCAAGGTGAAGACACCGACCCGCCCGGCGCTGGTGATCAGCGACCTCCAGGCCGTCGAGCGCGATTTCGCCTTTGTGGTCGATGCGAGGACCGAGGCGCTGGTCGCCGTCAACGCCGCCCTTGGTGCCGATAAGGCCCTGATCGAATCTGTCCGCGTCTTTGACCACTTCACCGGCGACAAGGCCGAGGCACAGATGGGCGCGGGCAAGAAATCGCTCGGGCTGACCGTCCGGCTGCAACCGACCGCCGCCACGCTGACCGACGCAGATATCGAAGCCGTCTCGGCAAAGGTCATCGAAAAGGTCACCAAGGCGACCGGCGGCGCGCTGCGCTCGTAACCCCTTCCGGCGCGGGGGCCTTTCCTCGCGCCGCTCACCTCTCCGGGAGAATGCCATGAAGATCGCCACCTTCAACATAAACGGCATCAAGGCCCGGATCGAGGCACTGCCGCGCTGGCTGCGCGAGGCCGAACCCGATGTGGTCTGTCTGCAAGAGATCAAATCCGTCGATGAGGGCTTCCCGCGCGAGCTCTTTGAGGAGATGGGCTATCAGGTCGAAACCCATGGCCAGAAAAGCTTCAACGGGGTGGCGATCCTGTCGAAATACCCGCTTTCCGACGTGACACGGGGCCTGCCGGGGGATGACAGCGACGAACAGGCGCGCTGGATCGAGGCCGTGGTCGAAGGCCCGCGTGTGGTCCGGGTCTGCGGGCTTTATCTGCCGAACGGGAACCCTGCGCCTGGGCCGAAATATGACTATAAACTCGCCTGGATGGAACGGCTTGAGGCCCGCGCGCGCGATCTGCTGGCGCTGGAAGAGCCGACGCTTTTCTTAGGCGATTACAATGTGATCCCCCAGTCCGAGGATGCCGCAAAGCCCGAGGCCTGGCTGGAGGATGCGCTTTTCCTGCCCGCAAGCCGGGCTGCGTTCCGCAGGCTTCTGAACCTCGGCCTGACCGAAGCGATCCGCACCCGCGACCCGCGCCCTGGCGTCTATACCTTCTGGGATTACCAGGCCAATTCCTGGGAGCGCGGCAACGGGATCCGCATCGACCATGTGCTGATGACGCCCCAGGCGGCGGACCTGCTGGAAGAGACCGGCATCGACAAGGATGTGCGCGCCGGGGACAAGCCGTCAGACCATGTGCCGGTCTGGGTGCGCCTGGCGGCGTAAGCAGCCTCAGCCGATCTTCGTCACATCGTAATCGTAAAGCCAGTTGAACCGCGACAACGCGGCACCTGGCGCGATGCGGCCACCAAGCCGCAGCCCCAGATGCGCCACCGCCCGCAATGGGCCTGAAAGGTGATAGGCGCGCGCATTGCGACTGGCCGCCGTCACGATGCGCTGCGTGCGCCGTGCCCGCGCCACCTGATAGGCCACCAGCCCGGCCGTGCCGTGGCGTTCCAGGATCGCCGCCAGGGTCCAGACATCCTCCAGCGCCATATTCGCGCCCTGGGCGAGGAAGGGCAAAGTCGGATGCGCGGCATCGCCAATGAGCGCGACCGCACCTTCGGGCAGCACCCGGACCCAGGTCTTCGCGACCGGATGGCGGAAAAGCCCCCAGAGCCAGACATCCTCGGCCTGGTCGAGCCAGCCCTTCACCCGCGGGCTGAAATCGGCAAAGGCCAGTCGCATCTCCATCGTATCATCGCGGATAGACCAGCCCTCTTCGGTCCAGCGGTCGCGCTCTTCGACGGCGACGATATTGCGCAGCGTGCCGCCACGCAGCGGATAGCTGACAAGATGCCGCCCAGACCCCATATGGACCTCGGCAACCTTCGGCTCGGACGGATCGCAGGGCACAAGGCAGCGCCAGGCAACCTGCCTGGTGAAAACCGGTTTCGCCTCGCCATTCAGCGCGGCGCGGGTATGGGATTGCAGCCCATCTGCCCCGATCAGGATCGAGGCGGGTTCCAGCGCACCGGTGCAGGTCTCAACCACCGGCTGCGCCCCGCTCAGATCGACGCGGCGCACCTTTTGCAACAGCCGCAGCTCGGCGCCGGCGGCTTTGGCGCCATCAAGCAAAAGCGAGATCAGATCGGCGCGATGCAGGAAATGCCAGCCTTGATCAGGGCGGAGCCGCGCCACATCGAGCCGCGTCACCAGGCTGCCATCAAAGCCGTCGCAGAGCTCGACCGCCCCGGCACGCAGCGCAGCGGCCTCCAGCGCGGGCCCAAGGCCAAGCGCCTGCAAAACCCGCGCGCCATTCGGACTGATCTGCAAACCGGCGCCGACCTCGCGGATGGCATCGGCCTGTTCCATCACGATCACCCGCGCGCCTTTCAGCGCCAGCGCCCGCGCCAGCGCAAGACCCGCAACCCCCGCCCCGAGTATGGTCACCGCCTGGTCTTTGAGCGCCATTCTGTCCTGATCCTGAGAAACCGGTCAGCCCGCCGGCAATGACAAAGCCGGGCAAAAGCCCGGCTTTCTTTTCCTGTGTCAGCGGCCTGGTTGCAAGCCTTGCCGCAGCTGGCGCAGTCCCGGAACGGGCCTATGACCGCCCTCAGTCGTCGCGATGTACCTTTTCACGGCGTTCGTGCTTTTCCTGCGCCTCGAGCGTCATGGTCGCGATCGGGCGCGCATCCAGCCGCTTGAGGCTGATCGGCTCGCCGGTCATTTCGCAATAGCCATATTCGTTGTTCTCGATGCGGCGCAGCGCCGAGTCGATCTTCGAGATCAGCTTGCGCTGCCGGTCGCGGGTGCGCAGTTCCAGCGCGCGGTCGGTCTCTTCCGAGGCGCGGTCAGCGAGATCGGGCACATTGCGACCGCTTTCGGTCAGGTTGCCCAGGGTCTCGGCGGACTGGCCAAGCAGTTCCTGCTTCCAGATGATCAGCTTGCGACGGAAATACTCCAGCTGACGATCATTCATAAAGGGCTCGCCCTCGGCGGGGCGGTAATCGTCGGGCAGGAAAACTTCGGCCTTCATCGCAGATCTCTCCTTGTCGCCGGCGGGCGCCGACAGGTGGGCTTCTGTCATATGCGCACTCCTGTTGGCGCGGCATTTAGCCCATGTGGGCAGCAATGTCACTAGCAGTTGCGATAAATTCACCGCGCCGATAGGGTCCGCGAGGCCCATTGGCCACCCAATCCGGCAAGGGCGTGTGAACACATGAAATTCCAGTCAACCACAGGATATATCGCGGCTCCCGACCTCGCCGTGGCGGTGAATGCGGCAGTGGTTCTGGGCCGCCCGCTGCTGGTCAAGGGAGAGCCCGGGACCGGCAAGACCGAGCTCGCGCGTCAGGTCTCGGCCAGCCTCGGCATGGAGCTGATCGAATGGCATGTGAAATCCACCACCCGCGCCCAGCAGGGGCTCTATGAATATGACGCGGTCAGCCGGCTCAGAGACAGCCAGCTTGGCGATGCCCGGGTCCATGACGTGCAGAATTACATCCGGCGCGGGAAGCTCTGGCAGGCTTTCGACGCGCCCGGGCGGGTCGTGCTGCTGATCGACGAGATCGACAAGGCCGATATCGAATTCCCGAATGACCTGCTGCAGGAGCTCGACCGGATGGAGTTCCACGTCTATGAAACCGGCGCGACGGTGAAGGCCCGGCAACGGCCGGTGGTGATCATCACCTCGAACAATGAGAAAGAGCTGCCCGACGCCTTTCTGCGCCGCTGTTTCTTTCACTATATCCGCTTCCCCGATGCCGAGACCCTGGCCGCGATCATCCGTGTCCATTTCCCCGATATCAAGGAAACCCTGCTGACCGCCGCCCTGACCGAGTTCTTTGCCATCCGCGAGACAGCGGGGCTGAAGAAGAAGCCCTCGACCTCGGAGGTGCTGGACTGGCTGAAGCTGATCCTCGCGGAAGATCTGGCGCCCGAAGACCTCGCGCGGGATCCCCGGCACCTGCTGCCGAAACTGCATGGCGCGCTTTTGAAGAACGAACAGGATGTGCAGCTTTTCGAGCGGCTGGCCTTCATGTCACGGGGGAATCGCTGAGGCCCGGGTCGCGCGACAGCGGATCAACCCCGAATTGCTTTTGCCCGAATCCTGCCCCTGTGTTGTATCCAGCCTGAGGGACGATTCGGGCGACTTTGCCCCGATTACGCCACGATCTTGCCACAATCACATCACGACATTGCAATTTCTGAAACATATTGAAATATTGTGTGACAATTTTGGGCCATATCTGGTTCCTGAAGCAAAAGTGACCGCGATGGCTAGTGACTCGCTGAACACGCAGATTCCGCGCAATTGACACATACAGGCCCCGATCACGACAAAGGGATTGTGTTGAATAGAAACACAGAAGCTTTGGTGATGGAGACTCAACCTATATGTCGGCAACAATGGACATCGTTCTGACCGCGACCGGACGTACCGGCGGCCCGGACAATGTCTGGTCCAACCGGTCGCAACCGGCGGGTCTTGCCGCACTCCATCCCTCTTCACCAGCATTCTCTGACCGCCAGCGCATCCCTGCCCGGATCGCCCTGCCGTCAGAGATATCGCGCATCGCTGCCCGGAAGGTCCCTGGGACGGCTGTGAACGACGCGGTTCCGGGGGGCACCCATATGTCTGCTCGCCCCCCCGTTACCGCGCCGTCGGATGCGCTCGTCACGGACCACCATCGGCTCAGGCCAGCATGTGATGCGGGGGCATCGCGTGCTGGCCTGGCCGGAGGCCAATGCAACAGCCGGGGGCAAACCCCCGCACGCAAAGATCGAGCTGCCACTCAATGCGACACATTCCGCTGCTTGCCGCCGCCCTGGCGGCCCTTACCGCCTGCGCACCCGCGCCCAATGCCGATGTAACCAAGGGACGGCTGCTTCCGGCCACCGAGGCAGGCACCCTTTCAGCCCCGGCTTTCGTAGACCCCGTTGCGGGTCTGGCGCCGGTTGCCTCGGTGCGTCACAGCCCCGCCGATATGACAGCCGCCTTCCTCGGGCTTGGCTTCCGGCTGGAAAGCGGGCGCGAGCTTCCGTATTTCAGCCGCTTTGAAGGGCCGGTCACCGTGTCCCTCACCGGCACTGTTCCCGCCACCGCCGGCGCCGATCTCGACCGCCTGCTGCAGCGGTTTCGCAGCGAGGCCGGCATCAATGTGCGCCGAGTGAGCGCCTCGGAACCCGCTTCCGTCACCATCGAATTCAGCACCCGCCGCGAGCTCAGCCGTGCCGCTCCGAATGCCGCCTGTTTCGTGGTCCCCAATGTCTCCAGCCTCGCGGAATACCAGGCCAATCGCGGCACCTACCGCGTCGACTGGACCCGCGTGACCGAGCGTAAGACCGTCGGTATTTTCGCGCCCTCGGATGCCAGCCCGCAGGAAGTGCGCGACTGCCTGCATGAGGAACTGGCCCAGGCGATGGGCCCCCTGAACGACATGTACCGGCTGACCGATTCGGTCTTTAATGACGATAATTTCCAGGCCGTGCTGACCGATTTCGACATGAAGATCCTGCGCGCCTGGTATTCGCCAAAGCTGCGCTCTGGCATGTCGAAGGCCGAGGTTACCGCCCAGATGCCGGCAATTTTCGGAACCGGCGGGCCGCTGACCCAGGACATCTCGATCACGTCGCCGGCCTGGAAGGAACTTATCGCGGTTGCGCTGAACCCGGGCTATGGCACTGCACGCCGCAAAACCGCCGCCGAGAAGGCGATTGCGATGGCCCATGCCCAGGGCTGGAAAGACAGCCGCCTCGCCTTTGCCTATTTCGCCCATGCGCGGCTGCTGGTCGGATCGGACCGTGTCGCAGCCGTGTCGGAATTCACCAAAGCCGCTGCGATCTGGCGGACCCAGCCGGCCGGCGCCGTCTATGTCGCGCATATCGACATGCAACTGGCCGCGCTGTCTTTGGCCAATGGCCAGCCCGACCAGGCGCTGCGCTTCACCGAACGGGCGATCCCGGTGATCCGTCAGTCGCAAAACCACGGACTCCTGGCCACCACCCAGCTGATCCACGCGGAGGCGCTCGACATGCTGGGCCGCAAGGCCGAGGCTGACCGGCTGCGAGTGGACAGCCAGCCGCTTGCGCGCTATGGCTTCGGCTCTGAGGCCAATATCCGGGCGCGGACGCGTGAAATCAGCGCGCTCGGGCTGCGCGGCCTCTTCCGCGGCTGATCGCCGGGCTGAGGCAGCCCCCGACCGGCCCAGACAGGCAGGACGGGGGCGAACAGAATGCTGGCAATCGGGGGGTTCCTTCTGGGGGCAGTGATCGGCGCGATCCGCGCCCGCCAGCTGGGCGGCAAAGCGGCAGATATGGCGCAATATGCCTTTGGGATCGGGCTTTTGCTGGGGGTGACCGGCCTCTTCGCGCAAGTCATCCTCCTGCGCTTCTTCGGCTGACACCAGGGGGCGGCGCGATGTTCCTGCCCTTTTTCGAGACGCTGCGCCGCGAAGCTGTGCCGGTCAGCCCGCGCGAATTTCTCGCCTTTCTCGAGGCGCTGGAGGCGGGGCTTGCGACCAATGATATCGACGCCTTTTACCATCTTGGCCGGATCACTCTGATCAAGGATGAGCGTCATCTCGACCGTTATGACCGCGCCTTTGCCGCGACCTTTGCAGGCCTCGATCAGATCCCGGATGAGGCGGTGATCGAAGCGCTGGACCTGCCCGGCGACTGGCTGGAAAAGCTGGCCGAGAAATTCCTGACCGCAGAAGAAAAAGCCGAAATCCAGGCGCTTGGCGGCTTCGACAAGCTGATGGAAACGCTGCGCCAGCGGCTGGAAGAACAGAAAGGCCGCCATCAGGGCGGCAATAAATGGATCGGCACCGCCGGCACCTCGCCCTTCGGCGCCTATGGCTACAATCCCGAAGGCATCCGCATCGGCCAGAACGAGAGCCGCCACCGCCGCGCGGTCAAGGTCTGGGACAGGCGCGAATTCCGCAACCTTGATGACAAAGCCGAGATCGGGTCGCGCAATATCAAGCTGGCTTTGCGCGCGCTGCGCCGCTGGGCGCGGGATGGCGCGGTGGAAGAGCTCGACCTTGCCGGCACCATCCGCGCCACGGCGAAACAGGGCTGGCTGGATGTACAGACGCGGCCAGAGCGCCGCAATGCGGTCAAGGTGCTGTTGTTCCTCGACATTGGCGGCTCGATGGACCCGCATGTGAAAGTGCTGGAAGAGCTGTTTTCGGCAGCGAAATCCGAATTCCGCCATCTCGAGACCTGGTATTTCCACAACTGCCTTTATGAGGGCGTCTGGAAAGACAATCAGCGGCGCTGGACGGATCAGACGCCCACCTGGGATATTCTGCGCAGCCACGGGCCTGACTGGCGCGCGATCTTTGTCGGCGATGCCGCCATGTCACCCTATGAGATCAGCCATCCAGGCGGCGCCAATGAGCACTGGAACCGCGAATCCGGCCAGACCTGGCTGACCCGCGCCACCGAACAATGGCCGCATCATCTCTGGATCAACCCGGTGCCCGAAGGACAATGGAGCTACAGCCAGTCCACCCGGATGATTGACGCCATTTTCGAGGGTCGCATGGTGCCGATGACCCTGGACGGCATCACGCGCGGCGTGAAAGCGCTGCGCTGAACGCGCCTCTTGCCAGGCGCGGGGCAGGATGGCACATTCGTACAAACACCAGTGATGGCACGAATGGAGGCAAGCCGATGCCAGCCGATACCCGCCATGATGACGTCCTTCCAGGCCAGCAATATCTGAACCTCGACCCGGGCCTTTATGTCCGGCCCGAAGTGTTTCAGGAGGAACGCGCCAGGATCTTCAACCGCTCCTGGCAGTTGATGGGGCCGGTCTCGGATGTTGCGGCAAGCGGGCATTATCTGGCGATCGACATTGCCGGGATCCCGGTCTTTGCGATCCGGGGCCGCGACGGGGTGCTGCGAGGGTTCAGAAACGTCTGCCGCCATCGCGGAGCGAAGCTCCTCGCGGATGGAGCCGGCAAATGCGGGCTGATCGTCTGCCCCTATCACAAATGGTCGTTCGCCGACACGGGCCGGCTGGTTCAGGCGCCATGGTATGGTAAGGACCCCGCCATCATCCCCGAAGACTGGCCGCTGGAGCCGGTCTCGCTGTCGGAATGGCGCGGGCTGCTCTTTGCCGCGATTGACCCGGTGGAAAGCCTGCCGGACCAGCTGGGCGATCTGCCCGAAGAGCTGGCGGATGAGCCGATGGAGAGCTACCGGGCCACCGACACCGCCACGGTCAGTTTCGACGCGAACTGGAAGGTCTATACCGACAATTTCGTCGAAGGCTACCATATCCCCGGCACCCATCCGGGGTTCTTCGCGGCGATAGAGTTCGAGGCCTTCGTCACCACCGCCCATAAAGGCTATGTGAAGATGACCGCGCCGCCGAAAGACGGGCTGTTCTACCGCGGCAAATGGCTCTGGATGTGGCCGAACTGGACGCTGTCGCTGTTTGACGGCGGCATGAATGTCAGCCGGATCAACCCGACCTCGGTCGGCCATACCGATCAGCATTACCATTTCTTCTTCGCCGATACCGCAGCCGGGGCCGAGGAGGCGCGGCAGAAATCGGTACAGGGCACGCTTGCGGTGGTGCGCGAGGATTACCAGGTCTGCGTGGAAACCCATCGCAATTACGCCGCCGGCGCCTATACTTCCGGCCCGCTCTCCGGCCACCATGAACGGGGCGTGCAGTATTTCCAGGAGCGGGTTGCGCGGGCACTTGCCGCCTGAGGGCTGTTCAAACCGCCCGACTGCCCTATATTCAGCGCATGATCCTGCGCCTCATGCCCTTTTTGCTGCTGATTGCCTATGGCTTCCTGATGATGCGCTTTTCGGTCTGGCGCTCGAAACGGATGCTGGATCAGCAATCGCGCCCGCTGGATGATCCTGAAATCCAGGCGGTTGCGGCGCGGCTTGCCCGGGCCCTCGACCTGCCAGAGGTCAAAGTGAACCTCCTCGACATCGAGCCGGTGAACGGGATTGCCGCACATGATGGTCGCATTTTTCTGACGCGGGGATTTCTGACGAAAAAGCAACAGGGCCATGTGACGCCAGAAGAACTGGCTTCGGTGATCGCGCATGAGCTTGGGCATGTGGCACATGGCCATACGCGGCGGCGCATGATCGATTTCACCGGCCAGAATGCGGTCGGCATCCTGCTCGCGGGCGTCCTTAACCGATTTCTCCCCGGCATTGGCGGCATGATCGCCAATCTGCTGTCACGCACGCTGTTGGCCAGGCTGTCGCGGCGCGATGAATTCGAAGCGGATGCCTGGGCCACTGCCCTGATGATCCGCGCGGGTTACGGCTCCGGGCCGCAGATCAGCCTGTTCCGCAAGCTCGAGACCCTTACCGGCGGCGGAGGAGGCGAAGTGCCGGTCTGGCTGCGCAGCCACCCGAAAACCACCGACCGCATTGCGGCTATAGAGGCCAATGAGGCGCGCTGGACCCGGCCCGCCCTGCCCGCGCCTCAGGGGACTGATCCCAGGCGCTGAAAGGGGCGCTGCCCCTCGCGGCGTCGCCGCTCACCCCGGGATATTCAGAGACAGAAAATAGCAGAAAAAGAGTTCATTTTCTGTCTCTAAATATCCCCGCCGGAGGCTTCCACAGCCAGCCAGAAGCGGCGGCTGAACGCAAAAGGCGCGGAGGTTTCCCCCCCGCGCCTTTCGTGTAATGTGAAACGGATCAGCGCTTCGAGAACTGGAACGAGCGGCGGGCTTTGGCCTTACCGTATTTCTTACGTTCCACGACGCGGCTGTCGCGGGTCAGGAAGCCCGCGGCTTTCAGAGCACCACGGAGCGACGGCTCGAACAGTTGCAGCGCTTTCGAAATGCCGTGCTTCACCGCACCAGCCTGACCCGAGAGACCGCCACCGGCGACAGTCGCCATGACGTCATACTGGCCTTCAACATTCGCCACCTGGAAGGGCTGACGCAGGATCATCTGCAGCACCGGGCGCGCGAAATAGGCGGTGTAATCGATATACTCGCCTTTGTTGTTGCGGATCAGGAACTTGCCCGAACCCGGCTTGATCCAGACGCGGGCAACCGCATCCTTACGCTTGCCGGTCGCATAGGAGCGGTTCAGCTTGTCACGCACCGGGGCGCGCACAGCAGCCTCGGCAGCGGCGGCCGGAGCAGCGGTGCCCACAGCGGCCTTCAGATCGTCGAGAGACTTGATATCGGCCATTTAAATCACGCGCTCCGG
The DNA here is from genome assembly GCF_016405985.1 of Paracoccus sp. IB05. Classification (GTDB taxonomy): domain Bacteria; phylum Pseudomonadota; class Alphaproteobacteria; order Rhodobacterales; family Rhodobacteraceae; genus Pseudogemmobacter. The sequence continues at coordinate 10,372 of NZ_JAEFCF010000051.1, read as the reverse complement.
GTGTTCTTCGGGTTCAGCGGCTTGACGTCGAGGACGGTGGGCTGCTGAGCTTCATGGGCATGTTCTGCGCCGGCATAGACGCGCAGATTCGACATTTGCTGACGGCCCAGGCTGTTGCGGGTGATCATGCGCTCGACAGCTTTGATCACGACGCGCTCGGGGTGGTTGCCTTCCAGCACTTCGCGCACGGTGCGCGACTTGATGCCGCCCGGGTGGCCGGTGTGCCAGTAGTAGCGCTTGTCTTCGCGCTTGTTACCGGTCAGCTGGACCTTGTCCGCATTGATCACGATGACATTGTCACCCATGTCCATGTGGGGCGTGAAGGTCGGCTTGTTTTTGCCGCGCAGGATATTGGCGACGATCGTGGCGAGGCGACCCAGAACGACGCCCTCAGCGTCGATCAGGATCCACTTCTTCTCGATATCCGCCGGGGTAGCGGTGAAGGTTTTCATCGGTGGTTCCATCAAGGATAGAGGCGAGGGAATCCCCCCGCGAATTCGGATGGGGGCTTATCGCTGATGATACCGACATGGTCAAGCGGTTGATTTCATATAAAATATAATAAAATCAATGTCTTGAACTATGGGGTTTAATAATACCCCATTCTCAGCGCAGATAAGGTGGTTTTTCCGGATTCATCCCGGGCCCGGGCGAGGCCTGCCGCTCTTGTGGGACCGGCGCTTCGGGTTCGGGAAGGTCGAACCGCTGCGCCTCAGCCGCAAAGGCGGTCAGCGCCCTGTCATCCGGTTCGAAAAAGGCAACATCCAGCGCCGCCGCGTCGAGGCCCGAGAACACCAGCGCTTCCTGCACGGCGCGCGCCAGCGCCGGCTCTGCCTCGGGTCTTGCACCAATGAAGGCGAGGAGATGGCCACGCCGCCCGTCATCATATTCGACGCCGGTCAGAAGCGCGGTCCGGGCCAGCCCGCGGGCCGAGGCGAATTTGTCCTGAAGCGCCAGGCCCAGCCCCGCCGGGACGGAAGGCGCGAAGAACCGCGCCGGGCAGCCAAGCGCTTCTTCCGGCGCGGGGTCCAGCGCCTCAGACAGCCAGTCCATCGCTTCGGGAGGCAAGAGCATCTCAGACGGCGCGACCCCCAGATTGACGCCCAGCCCGATCCCCTGACCGCGCAAGAGCCCCGCAATCACCCGGCCCGGCAGCGCCGCCCAGGGCGCAATACCGCCGGTGAAATCCGCCAGCCGCTCTTCGCGGTCAAAGACCAGAACGACTGGGCCGGATTCCAGGTCGAACACCTTCGGGTCGAGGGTCTCTCCCGCCGCCTCGCGTTCCAGCAAAAGATACAGCTCGCCATCCGCAAGCCGGTCATAGAAGCGCAAAAGCGCCGCCTCATTGCCGGAATCGGCGCTGAGGGCCGCATGGGCCTCGTCTAGCAGACTGGGAAGCGTGGACTCGCTCATGGCATCTCCATCACGCTGCGGATCCGGGCGCGCAGCTCCGGCAGCAGCTCGTCCCCGAACCAGGGGTTGCGTTTCAGCCATCCCGTATTGCGCCAGGAGGGATGGGGCAAGGGAAAGATCCCGCGCGGCCCGAAATCGCGCCAGGCACGGACTGTGGCGGTGACATCGCGCGCCCCGAGATGCCAGCGGATCGCAGCGCCTCCGACCAGCAGGGTAAGCCGCAGATCGGGGAGACTGGCGATCACACGCGCCCGCCAGGTCCGGGCACAAACTGCGGGTGGTGGCAGATCGGACCCTTTAGCGTCATAGCCCGGAAAGCAGAAGCCCATCGGCACAATGGCGATGCGCGAGAGATCATAGAACTGCGCCGCCTCCAGCCCGGTCCAGGCACGCAGCCTGTCGCCACTCGGATCGGTAAAGGGGCGCCCCGAAAGATGCACCCGCGCGCCCGGCGCCTGGCCCGCAATCAGCAGGCGCGGCCCCTGCCCGGCCGGCGCCGGGCGGAACCAGACCACAGGTCGCGGCTCATGCGCGGTGGCGGTCGTCTGGAATCGCACCTCACAAAGGCGGCAGGCCCGGATTTCGTCGGTCAGATCCATGGGGTGAAAATAGGAACTGTGGTCCTCTTTGGCCAGCCCGGCTGAGGGGGCCAGCCCCCTCGTCTCCTGCGGAGACTCACCCCCGGGATATTTAGAGACAGAAAATGAGCAGAAAAAGGTATATTTTCTGTCTCTAAATATCCCCGCCGGAGGCTTACCCGACATACCACCGGGCGCAGGCTCCGCCTGTAAGAGGGCAAGGTTGCAACAGGCCAGGGGTGATCGGGGGCGCCACGGTTGCGGGCCAGGGCGGGCATGGCTAATCCGGTGGGGTCAGCTGCCCGAAGTCCTGCCCGCCATGTATCGAATCTCGCCCCATATCCGCACCTTTGCCCTGGCCCTCCTTGCCGGTGCCGGGCTGGCGACACTTTGGGTCAACCTGGATCCAGGCAGCTATTACGATTTCATCGAATGGCGGATCTCTGATCTGGTCCTGCCGGACTGGGTCTGGGCCGGCTCGGTCAGCCTTACGCCTTTCATGATCGTTGCCGATATTCTGATGGCGCTGTTTTTCTTCCTGATCGGCAAAGAGCTCTGGGAAGCGATGACGCTGGAGCGTGGCTCCCTCTCGGGCCGGCGTGCGATCCTGCCGCTGGGCATGACTGCGGGCGGGCTGATCGGGGCAGGCGCGGGCTGGCTGATCCTGTCTGCGCTGCTTGAGACCGCAGAGGAAGCGGTGCGAGGTGGCGGATGGCAGGCGCCTCTGGGCAGTGATACGCTGCTGGTCTGCCTTTTTGGCCGCATGGTTTTTGGCCGGCGGCCGGCGCTGCATCTGGTGATGCTTCTGGCGATTGCCACCGATATCCTCGCGCTGGTGATCCTTGGGCTCAGCAATCTTGCCTTCTCACCGCGGCTGATGTGGCTCCTGGTTACGCTGGCCTCGGCGCTGGTGGTGCACCGTTTCTTCGGCCGCAGCCCCGGCGCGGGCGCCACCGAGCGCGAGCGGCGCGCGGCGGCGGCGCTCTGGCCCTATGCGATCGCGGGCGCCTTCTGCTGGTTCGGGGTAGCTGCCGCAGGCTTGCCGGCAACGCTTGGGCTGTTGCCGCTCTTGCCGGCCATCGCCCATGCCGATCGCAGCTTTGGGCTTTTCGCCGAGGCCGAGAGTTTCCTGCATGACCCGCTGAACCGGCTGATCCGGCTCCTCGTATGGCCGGTCATCCTCATTCTCTTCCTTTTTGGCCTGATCCGGGGGGGCGTTGACCTCGCCGCCTTTGCCCCGACCACGCTGGTGATGCTTGGTGCGCTCTGGGTCGGAAGACCTGTGGGGATGGCGCTGGTGGTCCTTATGCTGGCGGCGATCTTCGGCTCGCGCCTGCCGCGCGGGCTCCGGGTGCGCGATCTGGTGTTATCGGTAATGCTGCTGTCAATCGGCTTCACCGTGCCCGCTGTTGCGATCGAGGCCAGTCTGCCCGGTGGCGCCATGCGGGAGGCGGCGCGGATGGGCATGGCGATCAGTCTTCTTGCCGGCCCGATTGCCGTGCTCGTCGCGCGTGCCCTGCTGCGCCGCGGTCAGGGACCCTCTGCCCCGACGCCGTGACCCGCCCGTTCCCCGTAAAATCGCGGGGCTCACAATTCTGTGTCACAGGACTGTCGCCGCAGACATAATGCGGCCAGAATGTGCAGCGACACTGATCCGGACGCGTTAATGCAAATGCCGGATTATCCACCTGGTCCGTGGATAACTTTGCCGCCCCCGGGCGCCAGAGGCCGTGAGACGGAAGGACAGAGGGCCAATAGCCCGGAGCAGGTTACAATATGATCGAGTTCGACAGTGTTTCCAAATCCTTCTGGACCGGCACAAGGCGCAAGGTGATCCTTGACCGCGCCTCTTTCCGTGTCGAACAGGGCCGCTCTCTGGGGATCCTTGCCCCGAATGGCACCGGCAAGACCACCCTGATCCAGATGATGGCCGGGCTGGAGAAACCCGATGAAGGCCGCATCACCAAAACCAGCCGCGTCTCGTTTCCGCTGGGCTTCATGGGCGGGGTCTCGGGCAAGATGTCGGCCCTGGAAAACAGCCGCTACATCGCCCGGCTCTACGGGCTTGACCCCGATTATGTCGAAAGCTTCTGCCGCTGGGTCTGTGATCTTGGCGACTATTTCCGCATGCCCTATGCGACCTATTCCTCGGGGATGAAATCGCGTTTCAACTTTTCACTCTTGCTGGCGCTGGAATTCGACATTTACCTGATCGACGAGGGCATGCCCTCGACCGGCGATGTGGAGTTCAACCGCAAAGCCGGTGGCATCCTGCGCGAAAGACTGAAGAACGCGACGGTTGTCATCGTGTCGCATTCGGCGCAAACGCTGGAAAAATTCTGCCGCCAGGCGGCGGTGCTGCGCAATGGGCAGCTTTATATGTTCGACACCCTCGAAGAAGCGAAACGCCTCTATGACTATGCTTAAGGCCGCGCGGTTCAACATTCGCCGCCAGGAGACGCCTGCAGCACCGGCCCCGCGGCCGGCGCCTGTGCTTGTTGCCACGACGACGCCGGGCGAGATGCTGTTCGACAATCCCGAAGACGGATTCGGCGATCAGAAATTCGAAACGGCGGGTGGCCCGGTCGCGGCCGCATCCGGGGCCAGGGCCGGGAAGGCCGGCAGCAATCAGCCAGCAGAGCCCGCTGCCGGTCCGGAGGCGCATGATCCGGTCGCGCATGAGCTGGCAGCGATCCGCAAGGAAGGGCTGACCGGGCGCCAGCTGCGCACCGCCCGCCGCCTTGCGCAAAGCCACAACATGCCCGCGACCTCGGATCACGATGCGGTGCGCCTGCTGCGTGCCGCCGGGATCAACCCGTTTGAACGCGGATCGATGCTGGATATGGTCGCGGCCGAACCCGGCACTGCGGCGGCGGCTGCCGGCGAGGGGGGCGGCGGCAAGGCGGGGGGCGTAACCGGGCGGGCGCTCTCACCCCTGCCCGGCGACGGCGTGCAACTGCCCCAGACCATCAAGCCGATCCAGGTGCCCTCGACCGAACAGCGGATCGAGGTGAATCACGCCGCCGAGATCCTGCGCATGCAGCAGGACATCGCCAAACGACGCCGCCGCAAGCTGGCGCTTCTCTTCGTGCGGATGTTCATCTTTGTCCTGCTGCCGACGCTGATCGCGGGCTGGTATTTCTCGTCGGTCGCGACGCGGCAATATGGCACAAAATCGGAATTCGCGGTGCATAAGGCGGAAAGCCCGCAGGCCGGGGGCGCGCTTGGCGGCATGTTGCAGGGCACGTCGCTGGCCACCTCGCAGGATTCCATCGCGGTGCAGGGCTATCTGCAATCGCGCGAGGCGATGATGCGGCTGGAAGGCGATGTCGGGTTCCGCGAGGCATTTATGGGCGCGGCGATCGACCCGATTCTGCGCCTGCCACCCGAGGCCTCGCTGGAAGACGCATATAAGCTTTATAAATCCCATATCCTGATTTCCTATGACCCCTCCGAGGGCATCATCCGGATGGAAGCGATTGCCCCGGATCCGCAGCTTTCGGTCGAATGGTCGAAGCAGCTGATTTCCTATGCCGAGGAACAGGTCGACCAGCTCACCCACCGGCTGCGCGAAGATGCGATGCAGTCCTCGGACGAAGGTTACACGGATGCCGAGGTCAAGCTGCTCGAAGCGCAGCAGAAAGTCATCGCGCTGCAGGAACAGTTCAAGGTTCTCAATTCCGAGACCGAGCTGACGCTGCTGACAACCCAGATCGGCACTCTCGACAATCAGCTGATCCAGGAACGGCTGTCCCTGGCGCAGATGGAGGCGAACCCGAATCCGAACGCCGCCCGGCTGGAGCCGGTCAAGCGCCGGATCATCACGCTGGAGGCCGAGATCGCGACATTGCGCACCCGGCTGACCGAAGGCCAGGGCGGCGAGAGCTCGCTGGCGCAGATCCAGGGCCAGCTGCGGCTTGCCCAGGCCGAGGTCGAGACGCGTCAGATGATGCTGGCGCAGTCGCTTCAGGCCAAGGAAACCGCACGGATCGCCGCGAACAGCCAGACCCGCTATCTCTCGATCTCGGTGGCGCCGGTGCCGCCCGATGTGCCGACCTATCCGCGTGTCTTCGAGAATACCCTCGTGACGCTGCTGATTCTGATCGGTATCTATCTGATGATTTCGATGACGGTGGCGATCCTGCGCGAACAGGTCTCCTCATGATCCTTCCCTCGTCCTGACCTTTCAACAGCAGCAAAAAGGGCGGCCTGAAGGCCGCCCTTTTTCAATCTGCTCTGGCTGCCGGCGAGGCTCAGGCCACCTGCCCCGCCGCCCAGCCCGAAGACCAGGCCCATTGGAAATTATACCCGCCAAGCCAGCCGGTGATATCCACCAACTCGCCCACCACATAAAGACCCGGCACCGCCTTTGCCGCCATGGTCTTTGCGTCCAGCCCGTCGGTGTCGACGCCGCCCAGCGTGACCTCGGCCGTGCGATACCCTTCTGAGCCCACCGGCACCAGCTGCCAGTCATGCAGCCCCGCCGCCAGCTGATCGAGCTTTGCATCCGCCATTTCCGCCAGAGGCCCCGGCTCGCCCTGGCCGAGATGTTTCGCGAGCCGCTCCGGCAGCACCGGGCTCAGCGCCTGGGTCAGCGTCCCCCGCCCGCCCTTACGTTTCGCGGCTTTCAGCAAGGCGGCAAAGCCTGCATCCCGCCCCCGCCCCGGCAGCAGGTCGACCGAGATCCGGTCGCCCTCGCGCCAATAGCTCGAGATCTGCAATATAGCCGGCCCCGACAGCCCGCGATGGGTAAAGAGCATCGCCTCATCGAACCGCCCGCCCCTGCAGCTGATCTGCACCGATGCCGAGACCCCGGCCAGAGGCGCGATCCAGGCCAGTTCCTGTTCCGCAAATGTCAGCGGCACCAGCGCCGGCCGCGTATCCGTCACCTTCAGCCCGAGGCTTTCCGCCACCCGGTATCCCCAGGGGCTCGCCCCCATTTTCGGGATCGACTTGCCGCCGGTGGCCAGCACAAGCGACCGCGTCTCCTGCACCCCGCGCGGCGTGGCAACCCGAAAGCCAGCGCCCGACCGGCTCACCTCTCCGGGTTCGGTCGCAAGCCAGAGCTCGACCCCGGCATCGCGCATGTCCCCCACCAGCCAGGCCACAACCTGTTTCGCCGATCCGTCGCAGAAAAGCTGCCCCAGTGTTTTTTCATGCCAGGCGATGCCGGCCTGATCGAATCGCGACACAACATCCCACTGACTGAACCGCTTCAGCGCCGAAAGCGCGAAACGCGGATTGGCCCCAAGGTAATTCCCGACCCCGATCCCGCTATTGGTGAAATTGCATCTTCCGCCACCCGAAATGCGGATCTTCTCGCCCGGATTCGCGCCATGTTCGATCACAAGCACCCGCCGCCCGCGCCGTCCCGCCTCAACAGCGGCGAGCATCCCCGCCGCACCAGCGCCAAGCACGATGACATCCCAGATCCCGGCCATACAAACTCCTGCCAAATTTCCTTCATATCCCCTCTTGCAGCCTGCAAGAGCCTTCGCTAAACACCCGCTCACGGTTGGGGCGTCGCCAAGTGGTAAGGCAGCGGTTTTTGGTACCGCCATTCCCAGGTTCGAATCCTGGCGCCCCAGCCAATCTTCCTGTGACAGTTGAGAAGACCAGCCGCAAGCGGGAAACCTTGTGCGGGCAAGGGGTTGGGCTGTTGACGGGTTGGGGAGGCGGGGACGGAATGCCCCAAGGGGTGCCCCACGTTTTGCCAGGAAGCCGAACGTGCTACTGTCCGTATCGTGTTAAGCGTAGCAGGCTACAAATGTCATTTCCCCGGCTCTCATTCTTCATCGCCTCCATATTCCTTCTTTCGGCGCTGCCTCTGTCTGCGGAACCCGCATTTGATGTTTCCACCGGGAGAGACCAGCCTGAGTGTGCGGCGGCTATCGAACTCGCCTCCGGTCTGACACCCGCTGAGATTGAGAACGGCAGTTGGACCACGCAAGGTCGGACCCTCGAAGATGCGGAGATCCTGCTGGGCAGATCAAGGGACGGTGACTGGCTGTTGACCAGCCCTGACCACTTTGAGCGGCTGGAGATAGACCCGTCCTGGCAAAAGACCGTTTACTGGCAACGCGAGGCTTCAGGCGATGTCAGACTGGTCGGGATCATCAACCATGACGCATCTCCCGAACACAGGTTCATGCTTTATGCGGTGGACACGGTCTTCTCTAGGGAAAAATTTCTGCAGGGGTTGGTCCCACCCCCATCCAACCTGATAATCTACGACGAGAATCTGAACCCCTTGGAACGCTGGCCCTACGCCCGAGACATCCTGCGCATGACCCGTCCAACACCCCCGATCATTCTGCTGAACAAGCGCTCCGGGCAGGTGCAGTTGATCGACGTCATGGAGTTTAAGTCATCAAATCGAAGATGGATGATCCTGACCCCTGAGGCTGAGCAGGATGTGAGCCATTGCAGCCTCTGGTACCGTTGACGCCTTCGCGGGGTCGGCAGGCAGGGACGGAATGCGCCAGTGGGTTAGGACCAGCTCATCGTCAAACTTCCGACAGAATACACGACTATTGGTTCGCATTCACGCCCGGGGACCAGAGCATGACGCCGAAAGAATACGATGACAAACTCAGGCGGCAGTCCCGGCGTGGCCTCACCATTGCTGCGTTCGGCGGCGTGGGTTTTATCTTATGGTCACACATAAAATCAGCGATCACTTATGCTTTCGCTTACTTAGCAGCGGTGTTCTGAGGATCACGAATTTACCATCGGCTGACCCGACCGCCCCCCCAAGGCGCATCGACCATCAGCGCGAAGCCGGGTTTCTTCAGGGCAACATAGGCGTCAAGCTGGGGGCCGAGGTGGGCATTAGCGATCATGGGAAGCCTCTAAAAGGGTCAGGTCAGGCAGATGCGGTCAGGAAGCAGACCAGCGCGCCCTCAGTTACTGCATAAAAATACCTGATAAAAACCAATATCTATCAGCATGTTATCTTACCGGAATATTGAGCTGACTGGGTGCATGGAGGGATGGGGACAGGGGGATCAATAGGTATAAATATGGGGGACAAGGGATGGAGAGAGCCTGCAAAAGACAAGGCTGTTGCTGCTGATTCAAGGGGATTAGCCTGCCCTTGCCTTACGCTGCTTCATCCCCAGAGAAACAACCACCTGCCCATGAGACTCTTCCCAAGCCTTTAGCCTCTGCAAATATCCCTCGCAGCGAGCCGTTTCCCTCCACCACTCGAAATCCTGTTGAATCTCCAAAGGCTTATCCCGCATATCATCCAGACCAGCATGCTCAGCCTCCAAAGGCAAAGGTCGACCAACCACCTCCTCTGCTGCCTGAACCATTATGGCTTTGAGCAACCTGCTATGCGTATAGGGTACGATCACACTGTCATGCACCGTCAGCACCGGAAGCCCGGCGTCAGTGCAGCGCTTGATGACCCGCTCGACGATCTGCGAGTCGTCGAACATCAGGCCGATACCCTCATCGTTGCAGAGGTATTTATGCAGCCAAGGCACCTGCCGCTTCAGCACCAGCAATGCCTTCTTCAGCTGGGAGTCTTTCAGATGTTTGCCGGAATGCCCATTCTCCAGACCATTCCTGAAGGCAGAGCAAGCGGTTCTGAGGTTTCTGGCATTCAGGGCAGTCAGCACCAGCAGCTTCACCAGCTTCCTCTGCTCAGCCTCATCGAACCCCGGAAACTGCCCCGGTGGCAAGACGTAAGGATCAGTGATCACCTCCATCCCCTCGCGTGCTGCAAGGATCTGAATATGCAAGGACCTGAAGTCTATCTCGACCGTTGGGGTATCGTTGATGAAGATCTGGGACCGAAGCTTGCTGTTTATGCCCTGCCACCAAGGGCCATAGAACCGCTCATTCATCGACCATGATCCCCTGCTGAAGATCCGCCTGACGAATTGATTACGCGGGCCGATTGCGACCCGGATTTCCTTGCCGGTCTTATCGTTGCGCGTGACCCAAGGCCGGTCCAGTATCGGAATGTCGATGAAGGTCCGTCCCAGCAGCTCATTATAAGCCTACAACTGCCCCCGCATCCGACGGGTTTCATCGGTATCGTCATAGTCTATCGGCTTACCGGCTTTCTCGATCGGCCCTTCTGCCTCATCTTCCCTGGATGCTGACTTAAGGATGATCGGCTCTCTCGGAACCTCCCAGATGGCTCCCGGCTCGATCTTCAGCCCCCGGAATTTCTCCTGCATCCAATGGCTTGCCTGGACTCGCGAGTTCCGATTTGTCTTCACGCCCGGTCCCGCGTAGCTATAAGCTGATACCCGCACGAGACCAGCAGCCTCAAGCCGATGGATCATCTCGATCAGATACTTTGACAGCTGATGGGGGCTTTGTTGAGCAAATCCGGTTATGTCCGGAGTTCCCCTTTCCCCTGACAG
>NZ_JAEFCF010000050.1 GCF_016405985.1 Paracoccus sp. IB05 | reverse complement strand
GCGATGGGCTTAATCCACTAACAAACCAATCGGTCCACTCCGTGGGGGAAGGTCACCGATGGCGCGGCCTGGGGCAGCGGCGGCAAAGACGGCCTGAGCGCAGCGGCGGAGTTCCGTCCCAGGGCGGATGGGCTGCGGCTGCGGTTGTCACCGGCTGGATCGATCTGAGCGGCTATGCCTCGCCCCGGATCAGGGTCGTTGTCGGGGCCGGTGGCCTGCCCGGGGCCGGCGGCGCGGGCTGGAATTCCGGGGATCCGGGAACGCCGGGCCGGGTGGTCATGTCCTATAGCGCCGCGCGCGATGTGAAGGCCGATGTGGTGCCACTTGAGCCGACCGCGACAGGCTCCTTTGTCACTGCGGGAAGCGGCAGTTTTCCGAACCTTGGCGCCGGGCTCTGGATCCTGCACCGCAACACTGCCGCCAACGGGATCGGCCTCGGCTATGTCACGCTCTCGCCCGGCACTGTGGTGCGGGCCTATCAGGACGGCTCCTCCACGCTGATCAGCAGCCAGACCCCGACCTATACGGGCGGCGAGGCCAGCTACACCGTCTTTTATGCCTTCTATGCGATGGGGAGCTGGGGCTGATGCGGATCTGGTATGACCCGGCGGATGGCCGGATCCTCTATACTCTGAGCTGCGCGGCCGACCTGCCGGGCGAGTATATCGGGACGGATCTGACGGCGGAGGTTCTGGGCGATCTTACCGGCTGGGCGGTGATCGGCGGTGAACTGGTCCGGACCTCGCTCGAGCCGCTGCGCCAGGTGGCCCGGGTCGCGCTGACCGCCGCCATCACCCGTGCCCGCGCCGGGCTGATCACCGCGCTGCCGGGGCAGGATATGATCTATCTCGCCAAAGAGGCCGAGGCGCGCGCCTGGGTCGGGGCCACGGATCCCGATCTCGCAGCCTTCCCGCTGCTCTCGGCCGAGACCGGGATCACCGCGCCAGACCCGGATCAGCTGGCGCAGCTCTGGCTCAATATGGCCGATCTCTGGCGATCTGCCGCCGCCGGCCTCGAGGCGCTGCGCCTCTCGACACAGGGCGCCATCGCCGCCGCTGAGAGCCCCGAAGACATCACGGCGGCCATCGCCACCCTTACCCCTCAGGAGACCTGACTTGCCGCAACACGCCACCCTTCAGATCCAGCCGCGCGCCTGGACCCGCGTCACCAGCGCCGCCATCACCGCGCTCCGGCTGCAAAACCGGGGCCTTGAGGCGCTCGAGGTGCAGGCCACCGCCGGCACGGCCGAGCCGGTGAATGCCATGGGCGCGCTGAGCCTCGGCTATCAGGAGGCGATCCTGCCCGACCGGCCGCTGGCGCAGCTTTTCCCAGGTGTGGCCGGCGCAGATCATGTCTGGGTCTGGTCTGCCTCGGGCGGCGAGATCTCGGTCAGCCATGTTTAAGCCCTTCCGCGCCTTCAGTGGGGCGGGCAAGGCGGTCGCCGGCGGGCCTGACCCGGAGACCTTCACCCCATCGCACCTCTTTGCCGCCGGTCCTGCGGGTCACTGGCAGGGCGGGCATGATCCTGCGGCGGGCCGCCTGTCGCTAGACAGCGCCGGCACTGTGCCCGCAATCCTCCCTGATCAGCCTGTCGGACTGGTGCGGCGCCTCGTGGGATCGGTCAACGCCTCGCAGGCCACGGCGCTCTCTCGCCCGACGCTGGCGCGTTGGCCGAAAGGCGGGCGCAGGAATGTTGTGCCCGCGTCGGGTGTCGGTGCAGCTCCTGGGTTGATCGGGTCCGGTCAGCCCGGCGCGCTGCCGACCGGCTGGACCTCTTCCGCAGGTCGTGAGGTCATAGCGGTTGAGGACGACATATCCGTAATCCGGTTCAGCGGGACTACCACCGGTGCCTTCTTCATCAACTTGCATGGCAATACCAGCGTGGCCGCTTCTGATGGTCAGGCCTGGGTTTCCAGCTTTGATTGCGAATTGCTCGACGCGCGTAACGTGCAGCAGCTCGCCATTCAGCAGTCGTCGCGTGTGGCGGGCGGCGGGAACAAATCCGGGGGGATGGTCACTCCACTGCCTTCATCCGGTCGCAGTCGGGTCATAACCGGCCCGGAGACTTTCCTGGACTCGCAGGGGCCTGTGGGTTCCGGGCCTGTTGCGCACATACTGACCTATCTGAGGTTCACCGCGGCAACTGCCGATTGGAGTTTCACCATTCGGGCGGGAAAGGTGCAGATCGAGAAAGCACCGCTTGTGAGCCCTTATCAGCACGTTGCTGCGGCCAATGATGTCACTGAGACCGGAAATCCCGAGGTCTGGTATCTGTGGAGTGATGGCGGCGACAGTCTGGACGCTACCCCGGTTCCGGCTGGCACATATGGCCTTGCCTGGGTCGATGTTCTCGGGGAAATGACCGTCAGCTCTGTGACCTCGGACGGCACTACGCCGGTCGATCTGCTCAGGGCTGAACGTCAGGCCGATGTGATCTTGCGCCAGGGCACGTTCACTTCCGCCGAAGAGGCGCAGATCCGCAGCTATTGGGCCGGGAGATATGCCGCATGATCAGGATCACCATCGCATGCCGGGTGGCGCATCTGGCCGACGCGGCGCAATTCAGCCGCGCCACCGGCTATGGTCCGGAGGATGAACTCACCTTCACCCTCGCGCCCGAATACCGCGACGCGGCAGGCAACCTCTGCCGCGTGGCCTCGGGGCTGGTGGCCGGCGTCTATCTGACGGATGCAGTCTCGCCTCTGATCGCGTCCGCCTGGGGCGCCGACATGGCCGCCGCCGCCCGTGCGCAGGCCCTGATCGCGATCTGGCAGCCGCCCGAGGATCCCGAGGTCATGCCCGAACCATTCGCCGCACCGGCCCGAATCGCGGCGGTGATCGGTGATGACCCTCAGGCCGCGCTGATGGTCCTGGGCCTGACCCGCAGCCAAAGCGCCTGATCTGACTGCTGCCGGCCAGGCCCTCAGGGAGGGAGGAAGGATGTCAGGATAGTGACAGCTCTGGTCCGCGTCTGGCCGTTCCTGACGGCAAAAATTTTCCTGCCAAAGCTAACCGTCACTTCTGCCAAAGCTGGCGCGCGGCAACAGTCAGGTCAAGGTAAGTGCATCACCCCGTCAGACCGCTACCCCAAACGTTCCCCTGGCAATCCTGACCAACTGAAAAAGGCTTAGACATTTCTGTCTAAGCCTTTGAATTCAGTGGTGAGCCCGACAGGATTCGAACCTGTGACCCACTGATTAAAAGTCAGTTGCTCTACCAACTGAGCTACGGGCCCACTGTGGATCTGGCGTTTAAGGAAGGTCGCCGGGAGGGTCAATACCCACGGCTGAAATTTCTCAAACAAATTTCTTCCGGAGGCGATTTTCCTGGAAACTGCGGCCATTTCGGCCAGCGGTCTCCTGCACGCCCCGAGCATTGCGGCCCGGGAACCCGGCCATCGGGACCAGATCAATGATCCGCGGGAGCGGGCTCTGTTGCATGTGACAGGGTGCCTGTCAGTTCCGCCCAAATTCGCCGAACCGGGACGAGGCCTGCCGCTGCCCGGCTCACGGATGATGCATGTGGCGTTTGAGAGCGGAAGGCCCGGGCCCCGCGTCAGCACTGTGCCTGAGAGGCGCAGGGAAGGCCCGCAAAGGGGCAAGCAGGGGGAAGCCTTGGTGAAGCCGGGGCCTCGACGAGGCCACTGCGCCAGACGGCCGCTGCAGGCGGTGTCCGGCGGGGAGGGAAGCTGCGCCTGCCTGTCGCCGCGATGAGGCGGCAGGTCGGGACGTCAATAGATATCCCGGCGCAGACGGCGCTCTGTCATCAGGCGCGCGGTCTCGTCCTGGCCCAGCACGTCTTCCAGCGCCTGCTGCACATCTGTGGCCATCCCCTCACGCCGACCGCAGATCCAGATACCGCCACCGGCGGCGACATGCGCCCTTACCTCCGTCGCCGCCGCGCGCAGGATATGCTGCACATAGCGCGGCCCTTCCCCCCCGCGCGAGAAGCTGCGGTCAAGACGCGCAAGCCCGCCAATGGCCACAAGACCGGAAAGTTCCTCTGTGAAAACAGCGTCATGGTCCGGGCTGCGCTCGCCATGGATCAGCCAGACCGGGCCGCTTGCCTTCTGGGCCACGCGGTGGCGCAGATGCGCCAGCAGGCCCGCCAGACCCGAGCCATTGCCAATAAGCAGCATCGGCATCGCGTCATCCGCGGCATGAAAACCGGGATTGGCGCGGATCGACAGGTCAATGGCATCGCCCTCGCCCAGCTGCCGGCAGAGCCAGTGCGAGCCGAGACCGGGACGGCCCTCGCGGGAGATCACCTCGCGCAGAATCAGTTCAGCGCGCCCGGAGACCGGCAGCGAGGCCAGCGAATAGTCGCGTCTGACCGGACCGTCTTGGGTGGGGATGCTGATTTCAGCGATATCCCCGGCCCGCCAGTCCGGCAGGGGGCCTTCGGGGTCCAGCACCAGATGCCAGAGCGGGCCGCCCGGGCTGCCGGGGTTCAGATGGTGCCGCGCCGCCAGACTCCACCGCGTGGATTCGGGTGCGATGCCCGGAGCCGGCGCTCCGGTGCGCGTGGGCTCCCCCATCCGGGCGCGCCAGGTGGCAAGCGCGGTCGGCTGGTCGCGATCGACCTCGGTCAGCGGGAAACGGGGCGTGGCGCCGCAGGCCCGCAGCCATTGGTCCAGCCGATGCGCAAAACCGCAAAAGCGCGGATAGTTCCGGTCGCCCAGTGCGAGCATCGCATAGCTGAGCCTGCCAAGCTCCGGGCGCAGGCTCATCACGCGCGCAAGGAAACCCGTGGCATTGTCGGGCGCGTCGCCATCGCCGGTGGTGCTGATGTAGAATTGCGCCTGCGCCGTGCTGGCGAGATCCGCTGCCCCGATCTGGTCCAGCGACAAAAGACGCGCGCCCGGAGATTGCGCAGCGGCAGCGCGCGCCAGCGCCTCGGAACTGCCGCTCTGGCTGGCATAACCGATCAGGAGACCGCCCGGACCGGCCACCGCTGCCGCCTGCCCCGCCCGCCGCGCACGGATCAGGGTCCGGACTGTGAGCCCGGACCAGGCGGCACCGGTCAGCGCCGCCATCGTCCAGTGCAGCGGATCAACGCTGAGGATCATCGTCGAGCATCTCCTGCAAGGCGGGGGAAACTTCGGTCACTGCACCTTCCGGCCCGCGCCGGATCATCACGATGGCAATCCCGGCGATGCGCGCAAATGCCATGCCGCGCACAGCCCCCAGCACCAGAAGCGCCGTCGCCAGGGCATCGGCCTGCATCACCGTTGGCGCCAGCACCGAGACCGAAGCGAGGTCATTTTCCGCCGGCCAGCCGGTCGCGGGGTCGATCGTATGGGCATAGCGGCGCCCGCCATGCTGAAAGCCGCGCCGGTAATCGCCCGAGCTTGCCAGCCCCCAGCCGTTCAGCGCGATCACCGGCGGGCGCTGGCCGTTACGGAGCCCCCCCGGCGGAGATTCGATCCCGACCCACCAGGGCCGCATATCGGGCCTGAGGCCACGACCGTAGAATTCCCCGCCGATTTCAATCAGATGCGAGCCGATCCCGGCCTCCGTCAGGCGCGCGCTGACCAGATCGACGGCATGGCCCTTTGCACTGCCGCTGAAATCGAACCGCAACCCCGGCGGGAAATGCAGCCGGGTGCCCTCGAGCCGCAGCCGCGCATGGCCGCTGAGTTCGCGCGCCTGCGCGATCTCTGGCGGCTGTGGCAGCGGAATATGGGCGGGACGCGGCCCCGGCGGGCCAAAGCCCCAGAGATCGACCAGCGCGCCCAGCGTCGGATCCGAAGCACCTCCGGTCTCAGACACCAGCTGCAAAAGCGGCGTGAGCAGCGCCAGAAAGCCGTCAGACAGCTCCGCCGCTCCTGCCCGGTTGCGATGCAGGCGCGAGACCTCGCTTTCCGGGGCCCAGGGGCTGAAGAGCGCAATCACCCGCGCGCATTCCGTCTCGACCAGGTGCTGCAGCCCGGGGCCCGCGCCGGGCGGCGCCCAGGCGATCAGCAACCAGTTTGTGCCCATGGTCTCGCCCACAAGACGGGTCTCGACCCAGCCGGGCGGCGGCGGCAGAACCGGCCCCCGGGCCACCAGAGGCGGCAGGATAACGCGGCTGCGCGACAGGGTTTGCATCGCGGACCGGCCCTAATGGATGAACAAAAGCGCGATGATCAGCGGCAGAGCAAAACTCGCCCAGCCGAGCGGCCAGGTGGCCGGGCGCGATTTCGCATGCATCCAGAGCAGCGCAAAGCCGGTGAGGGTGAAGATGACGCAGGCCAGCGCCAGCAGGTCGATAAACCAGGACCAGACCGGCCCGGCATTGCGGCCCTTATGCAGATCATTGAGCCAGGCCAGCCAGCCCCCATCGGTCAGCCGGTAGGTGACATCGCCACTGGCGCGGTCAATGGCCAGCCAGGCGTCGCCGCCGGGGCGCGGCAAGGCGATATAGACCTCACCGGCATTGGTCTCGGTCGGGCGATGATCAAGCGTCACGCGAAACTCACCGGCCGCCCAGGCGGCGACAGAAGCAGGCACCGGGGTCTCGCCCTCTTCCGGCATTGTACTGATCGCGGCCAGAAGGTCAGGCGGCAGGCTCGCGCTTTGCTCGACCGTCTCGGGGCGCGTGGCGAAGAGGCCGGCATTGTTAAGCGTAAAGCCGGTGACCGCGAACAGGAACATCCCCGCAAGGCTGATCGCTGCGGAAACCCAGTGCCACAAACGGAACTGGCGCAGCCAGAAGCTGCGCCCCGAAGCTGTCGCCAGCAGATTGTCTGCTTGCATAAGCTGCCCTTTCCTCAGGGTTTCGCGGTCACTTTCAACCGGGTGATCTCACGTTCGCCGGTCGCCTCGGCGCTGTTTTCGGCGCCGCCCCAGCTGAAGGGCGCGCGCAGGGTTTCCCGCCCGCCATCCTCGCGCGAGACCTCGACCGCCAGCACATAGTCGCCGGCGCTCAGCCCGGTGAGCACGGCATTTTCAGGGGCGACCGCAACTTTATGGGTGCCGGGGCCACGCGTCGGCCCGCTCAGCCCATCGGCCGGAAGATCAAGCTTTTCGCCCTCGGCCCGCCACCAGCTGCGCAGATCGCGCAGGAAGCCGCGGCCAAGATTGTCGCGCAGCCTTGTGTCATACCAGACCGCCACGGTGCCACGGATCTCTTTCGAGCCCGGCTCTTCGATCCAGGCCGCGAGATAGGGGCGGTAGGCAGGGCTGGCCTCGGGCTGCGGCAGCGTCACCTCGAATTCCAGCCCGGCGGCCAGAGCCGGGCCGCTCACCAGCGCCAGCGTCGCGGCAACGGCCAGGCGTGCCGCCGGCATCGGGCGGGCATTGTCATCTGTCATCATCAGCACCAGTCATCATCAACACCCGGGGAGCAAAAGCGGCATAAGGGCCTCGCGGCGGGCGGGAAGCCTTCACCCGCCGCGAGGCCAGGGACGGGGCTGCGATCAGTTCGCAGCGCCGTCCTTTTTCTCGTCTTTCTTAGCGGCCTGATCATTGCCGTCATCCTCGCGGACAGGTGCCGGATCGGCGGCCGAGACGAAGCCATCGCCATCGGTGTCATTGCGGGCAAAAGTCTTGCGGGCGGAGTCGAGATCTTCTTCCAGCGACAGGAACCCGTCCCGGTCACGGTCGAGCAGCGCGAACCGCACAGCGGCCTGTTTCAGGCTGGCCTCAAAACGCTCACCGCTCGGATCGCGCCCCTGATCAGCATATTGCTGGCGCAGGCGACCCTCGAATTCGGCGACATATTCCGCCTCATTGAGCTTGCCATCGCCATCCTTATCGGCACCCCGGAAACGCTCGGTCCGCACCTCGATCAGCTCGTCAAGCGAGACCTTGCCGTCGCCATCTTTGTCATAAGAGGCGATGAAGGCCGCCTGGCTGTGGCCGCCGGCTATGCCCGGCTTCGGCGAGGCATCGCCCGGATTGTCGGTCGCCGTTTCGGTCTTGGTGCCGGATTCGGCGGCTGTGGTCTCTTCGCTTTGCGCGAAAGCGGCGCCGGACAGGGCCACGATCAGCGCGAGGCTGAGGCTCAGGGTGGTTTTGCTGCGGTCGGCCATGGGGGGACTCCGTTCCTCTGGCTGTGGTCTGGCCGGGGTCCCGGCCGGGAAAGAGCGGGCCAGCCATCGTCAGACGGCCGGCCCGGATGGATCAGAAGGTCTTGATAATACCAACCTTGAAGTTGCGGCCCGGGCCGTTGCGGGTGGCCAGCGCCTGCATGTAATCGCGGTCGAAGAGGTTCTCGACGCCGAAGCGGATTTCGGTGCCTTCAAGCACGCCTTCCTGCGGACGGTAGGTTGCGCGCAGGTTGTGAACGGCAAAGCCCGGACGGATCACCGATTCGTCGTAACGGTCATAGGCAACCATTTCCCAGCTCAGATCGAGTTCGCGGTCCCAGCGTTTCCCGGCGACGACACGCAGCGAATTCGGCGGTGTCTGCGCATAGTTCGAACGGTTCACAAGCTGGATGGTCTTTGACTCGAAATTCACAATGCTGGTGCTGAGTTCGCCGTAATAGCCACTTTCCATGCTATAGGCGGCCTCGAGCTCGAACCCGGTGCCCGCGATCCATGCCGTGCTGGGCTCGGAAGTCGCGTTCCAGACATTGGTGTCGTAGATATTCCCTTTGATGCTGAAGGCATCTCCTGCCGAGAAGAGATCCGCCGTCCGCCAGGAGGCACCAAGTTCAACGGTGCGCGACTGTTCGTTGGTGGTCATGTAATTGGCGGGCAAACCGCCGATCCAGGGCTGGTTCTGATTCTCGAAGTCATCAAGGATCGGCAGTCCTTCGGTATAGGCCACGCTGCCGAACACCGCTGCGCCATTGGCGAATTCGTAACGCATATCAACGCCGCCCATCAGCGCGTCATTGTCAAAGCTGGTCGCCGGGATGCGCGCCTGCGGATCGCCTTTGTACGAAATGTCCTGGGTCTCATACCGCATCGCGGGCGTGATGGTCAGACCGTTGCCGAAATCGAATTTGTTGATCAGGAAGAAGGCAGTGCGGTCATCCGTGCCACCCGGAGCCGAACTGGCGGTCTTGCGCTCTTTCCGGATGAGTTCAACACCGGCGCGCAGTTCGTTTTCGATGCTGCCGAAGGTGAAGCGCGCGGTGTTTTTCACCGTGAGCTTGGTCGTCTCATAGCGGTGATCGGCATTCCTGAGCCCATCGGTGGGGACATAGGGCACCGAGGTGCTGTCGATCTGCTGATCGGCATAGGACAGGACCACCCGCAGGTCGACCAGGTCATTGTCGAGCGGATTCCACCCATAGGTCAGCACCGCGTTGCGGCTTTCAACATCGCGGTCGACATTGCCGAAGGGATTGCCCCCGATCGCGTCATAGGGCACGTCGCGCTCGGCCATGGTGGTATTTGCCAGCGAGAGGCTGACAAACTGGTCGCGTTCCTGGCCGAAGGTGAACTTGCCCTTAAGACCCCAGGACGGTGTTTTGAAGCCTTCGGCACCGAGGTCGACACCGCTGCCATCAACCTGTTCCCCCAGGCGGCGCCAGATATAATTGGCCACGAATTCTGCGTTTTCCGAAGGCTGCCAGGCAAGGATCGTCGAAGAGGTGATGCCGTCGCCATTCGAGTTGAAATTCAGCCCCTGGCGGAGCTTGTAGCCGATCTCGCCGCCGGTGAAATCCGAGGCATCCTTGGTTTCCAGCTGCACAATGCCGCCGACCACGCCTGAGCCATATTCAAAACTGCCGATGGTGCCGCGCATCACCGAAACGCTTTTGAACAGCTCCGGATCGGTGAACAGCTGCGTGCCGATCCGATAGAGCTCTTCCGAGCCCTGCGTCGCGCCGTCAATGGTGATCAGCACCTTCTGGTTGGTGCCATAGGTATTGCCGGCGCCAAAGCCGCGAATATTGATGCCGCCGCCAAGCGGCGTCGCGCCGTTGATCAGCGTGACCCCCGGCACCGAGGAGATCAGCTCCGCGATGGTCGAGGCCTGGCGGTCATCCATCTCTTCCTGATCGATGGTGGTCACCGCAACGCCGGTATGGGTGGCCACGTCACGTTTGGTGTCCAGGATGATGGTGCCGAGGGCCTCGGGCTCTCCGGTCGTCTGGGCGAGTGCCGCCACAGGGGAAAGAAGCGCGCAACTGCTCAAAAGAGCCGCGCGCAATGAATTGCGTCCAGTCATTACCGCCTCGCTTCGGGTCAGAATTTTGGGAGAGCGCTGGCGGTCGGATGCTGGCGGATGTGCCTGTTTCTGTCCTGATGCCTTGCAAACTGAGTCTGCCGGCTGATCATGGGCACGGGGCATAACTGCTTAATCCTGGTGTAACTGTCAAGATTTGCCATGCAGCTGCCGGAACCTCGCGTTGCACCGGTGTGACATCCGGGTAACTCTGCCCCCTCGCCGCTGCTGTAAACGGCCTCAGGCGGGCCTCGGCATGTGCCTGGCGCCGGGCCGGGCCTTATGCTGGCCGGGGCCAGTCAGCGACAGGAGAGGCCAGCCGCAAAGAACGCGCGGCGCGGCGGATGACCGGCCGCAATGTCATTGCAGCTTGACATCCCCCCTCCGCTCGCGGTCTTTCGCGCATGGTATTCCGGTCCCCCGCCGCCGCGCCCTGCGCCGCACCTGCCAGGTTCCAGCCGGTCCCTCTCGGTCAATCTGAACAGGAGTCATGTGATGGGTTTCCCTTTCCTGACAAACGGTTATCGTAAATCTGTCTTCGGGCTTACGCTTGCGGCCCTCACGCTGCCCGGCGCGGTTTTCGCCGAAAACAGCTTCCCCGCCCCGGTGGAATTCGAAGGTCGATTCCGGGTCGTCCCCGCTGAACCCGGCAAGCCCGTTCTTCCCGGCAGCAGCGTCACCATCGAAGGCTCGGGCCTGAAACCGGGTCAGACGCTCGTGCTGCAACGCGGCGCTACGGTCCTGAGCAGCGATGCCCTGACCGCCGATGACAAGGGCGCCGTCAGCTTTACCTTCACCCTGCCCGCAGATGCCGCAACCGGCCTGCATCCGGTGATTGCCATCATGGACCAGCCCTCCTCGACCTCGCTTTTCGATGTGAAAGTGTCAAAGGATGTGCCGCTTTCGGGCGCGGACGGGTTCAGCGTGACCCGCGTGAAATCGGCGCCCGGCCTCTATCAGTCGGTCTATAGCGCGAAATCGAATGCGCTCTTTGTGGCCGCCGCGAATTTCCGGCCGCCGGCTGCTGCATTGCTGAAGCTGAACCCGGAAACGCTGGACGTGGTCGCCGAAGTCACGCCGCCGCCCCTGCCCGAAGACCAGCGCCGCGCGCCGGCGGAAGGTCAGCCCGATAATGGCCCGCAGCCGGTGGCGCTGTTCGGCCTGGCGGTCGATGACGAGAAAGGCACGATCTGGGGCACCAACACCTTTGACAATTCGGTCGCGGTCTATGCCCAGGACGATCTGGCGCTGATCAAACAATTCCCGCCGGGCGAGGTCTATCATGCCCGCGACGTCAAGGTGGATGCAAAGCGCGGCCGCGCCTATGTCTCGGCCTCGGCCACCAATGGCGTGCATGTGTTCGACACCGAAACCCTTGAGAAGGTTGCGGTTATCGAGATCACCTCTGGCATTCGCGGCGGGGAATTCTCGCTGATGAGCATCGCGGTCGATCCGGACGGCAACCGCCTTTTCGCGGTCAGCCGCAAATCGAACGAGCTCGCGGAGATCGACCTGACCACGAATACCGTGACCCGGGTCCTGCCGCTGCCGGGCGCGAAAAATGCCTCCGGCGTCGATTTCGACGCGGCGACCGGCACGATCTATGTCGCCTCGCAAGACAGCGACAACCTGCTGATCGTCGATCTGGCCTCGGGTGAGGTGAAGCATGATGTCACCACCGGCGCAGGCGCGCTGAATGTGGTGTTTGACCCGGTGCAAAAGCTCGCTTTCGTGTCGAACCGCGGTGCAGGCACGGTAACGGTGGTGTCACCCGAGGGCGAGGTCGTCGCCAATCTCGATGGCGGCAGCTATCCGAACCATGTGGCGAGTGACGGGAAAGGCAATATCTTTGCCGCCAACAAATCACTCGGCGCCGAGGATGCGACCGCCGACCATATCGCGCTGATCCAGAAGGCGAACTGATCACCGCAGATCTGTCACGGCAGCTCTGTGACGCAACTCTGTGACGGCAGACCATCTGAAAACCGCAGCCGGCGACCCGGCTGCGGTTTTTTTTATAAGCATCGGATGCGGTGCGACCTGTGCCGTCAGATGCCCTGTCCGGCGAAAATCGCCTCAAGACGCGTCATCATCTCCGGGTCATAATCGCCGCCCAGAACCTCGGCCCAGGCCCTGAGATAGTGTTTCGCGGCATAGACATGGCCATGGCCCGGCGGCGTGGTGGTCGCGGTCATCATGTCAAACCCAAGCTGAAGAAAGGTCACCACCGGCCACCATCTGAGGCTCGGGCTGACATCGGGGCCCCGCGATCCCCTGAGCCAGTCCGGCGCGCGCCACAAAGTCCCGGTCGAGAAAAACACAATCGGGTCAGAGGGATATTCAAGGTAGATCATCCGCATCACCCCCCAGGGGGCGTAGGTGTGGGTCTGAGGCTCCTGCGTCATCACCCTGATGGCCGAACCGTCGCGGTAACGCGGGGCCCAGGCCGGGCTGTCCGGTACACGGCTGGCCAGAAGCTGCTGCCAGCCGCGCATGGCAAAGGGCGGTCCGGCCCAGAGCGCGCCCTGGGGCGGGTCTGACAAAAGATCCTGCCAGGAGATCGGCAATTCGCCATTGCGCGCCCCCAGCGAGAGGCCGAACAGATAAAGCTCGGGCCGGCTCGCCTCCGGCAGGTTGCGCCAGTGGCCATAGATTTCGCGAAACACCGCGACCGCGCTTTCGGCGCCATATTCCGGCTGCAAAATCAAAGACATCCAGCTGGGCAGATAGGAATATTGCACTGCCACCACCGCCAGATCGCCGCCGGTGAGGTAATCCAGCGGCTGCATCCCCGCCGGGTCCATCCAGCCGGTGCCGGTGGGGGTTGCGATCACCAGCACGCGGCGGTCAAAAGCGCCGACGCGCAGGGCCTCTTCCAGCGCCAGCCGCCCCCTCTGATCGGCGTCAGGGGCAGAATTCAGCCCGACATAGATGCGCAGTGGCTCCAGGGCAGGCGCCCCGGTGACCGCAGTGATCGCCGCCGCATCGGGCTCGGCGAGGACCCAGTCACGCCCGGCCGCGCCCAGCCCCTCCCACCCGACAAGCGAGGCGGCAGAACCCGATTTCAACGCATCGTCCGGCGCCGCCTTTTCCGGCGGGATCAGCCGGTCAAGGGCTGCATAGGTCTCGTCCAGCGCCTGCAACACCCGGCCCAGCATCACATCATTGCCGACCGCCCAGAAGAGCAGCAGCGCCAGCGTGATCCCGGTCAGCTTCGCCAGCCGGCGCGGGATGAACGCTTCAAGCTGGGTCGCAATCACGCGCCAGAGCCGCCGGAACAGCCGGCCCAGAAACACCAGCACCAGCGCGACAAAGCCCGCGACGGCGAGAATCGTGAAAGGGCGCGCGGTCTCGACCGGCGGGATCCCCATCGCGGCATGGATGTCATTTTGCCAGCCGGTGACATTCCACAGCGCCCAGAGGATCGCCGCCCCCGCAATCAGCAGCCCGAGCGCCATCTTGATCTGCAGCACCCTGGGCGCGGCGGGACCGGATTCGACCACCCAATGGCGCAGCACCATCAGCGTATATCCCGCCAGATAGCCAATCGCGAAACAGATGCCGCCAAGCGCGCCCTGCACCAGAGCCGCGCGCGGAATCAGCGAGGGCGACAGGGAGACCGCGAAGAAAAGCGCCCCCAATGCCAGACCCGCCGCCGAGGGCCGGCCAAAAAGTGAGGCATCTTTAACTCTGCGCCAACGCAACATTCCGGGCTCCGTCCTGAAGTGATGGGCAGTTTCGCCGCCCGCGCGGCGGGGTCAAGGCCCGGCCTTCCCTTACCGCCCCTGGGCCATTTTCGGCGCGCGAAAGACACGGGTGCGGGCAAAACAATCTTCCAGCCGGTTCAGCCGGTCCCTGACCTGATCCGGCATATGGGACTGGATCTGCGCCAGAAGCGCCTCGACCACCATCAAAAGCACAGCGGTCGAATCCCAGGCCGCGGGCATTTCGATATGGCAGGGCAGCACATGGCGGGAATGCGAGGCCGCGGGTGAAAGCCAGCGATCGGTGATCAGCACCACCTCGGCCCCCTGGGCCGCCGCGAATTCGGCAAATTGCACCGCATTCGATTCGTAGCGGCGAATGTCAAAGATCACCACCACATCGCCGGGCGTGAGATCAAGCAGCGCCTGCTGCCAGTCGGTGAGGTGGTCGGCGATCCAGGTGACATCGGGGCGGATGACCCTCAGCAGCGTCGCCATGTAATCGGCCAGCGCATGGGTAAGCCGCCCGCCCATCACCACCACGCGGCGCGACATATCCGCCATCAGCGCCGCAGATCCGTTGAAATCCGCCGCCGGGATCAGGTTCAGTGTGGCGCCGATATTGGCCACGACCTGCGCGGCAAAGCCCTGGAGCGGGTGGCTCCGCCCTTCTCCCGGCACCCCGGGGGGGCCAAGCGGGGTCACGAGCAGGTCTTCGACTTCGACCCGCAGTGCCGCCTGGTAATCCGACCAGCCCTTGAAGCCCAGCTTTTGCACCAGCCGCACAATGGTGGGCGAGGACACATCCGCCGCCCGCGCCAGCGTAGTGATCGAGCCAAGCGCCGACATCGGAAAATGCGACAGGATATGGGTCGCGACCTGGCGCTCGGCCCGGGTCAGATCATTGAGCGAGGCCCGCATTCTGTTTTCGATGCTCAGGCCCTGATCCATGCGTCCCCCTTTGCGGCAGCGTCCCCCGGGGCTTCGTTACCCCGGAAATGTCACGGGCAGGGTTGCAGAAAAGATTGTAACAGGAAACAGCATTCTGAAATAATCTTGACAGCGCCCCCGCCACAGGGTGACGCTTGGGAAAAATCAGGGAGCCGACTCGTCCATGTCCTTTCCGGGATCCTCCTCCTGCCGGCTCTGCCAGGCGGGTCAAGCCTGTCGCCCTCTGTTCCCTGCCGGCTGCGGAGGCTGACCCGATGCCACTCTTTTTTATCCGGCTCGTGCTGATCATCGAAAAGATCAACACCGTCATCGGCCGCCTCGCGATGTATCTGATCTTCGCGCTGGCCGGCGTCCTGCTGTACTCGGTGATCGCAAAGGCGTTTTTCCACCCCGCGCTCTGGACCCAGGAAATGGCCCAGTTCACCATGGTCGGCTATTTCGTCCTTGGCGGCGCCTATTCGCTGATCCTTGGCGCCAATGTGCGGATGGACCTGCTTTACGGCCGCTGGAGTGTGAAAACCCAGGCCCTGGTCGATTGTGTTACCGTTTTCTGCATGATCTTCTTCCTCGTCGTCGTCCTGTGGGGCGGGATCGAAAGCACGATCTACTCCTTCGAATTCGGTGAGCGGTCCCGCACCGTCTGGCGGCCCTATATGGCACCGATCAAGATCGTGATCTGCACCGGCGTTTTCCTGATGATCCTGCAATCCATCGCCTTTCTCATCCGCGACATTGCGACTTTGCGCGGAGTGAAAATCTGATGCCCTACGAATATATCGCCATCGTCATGTTCATGGGCATGATGGCCATGCTCATGACCGGCCAGCGGGTCTTTGCCGGCATCGGTTTTGTCGCCGTGGTCGCCACCATCGCACTCTGGGGGGATCGGGGGGGCTATGACATCGCCTTCACCACCACCATCAAGCTGATGAACTGGTATCCGATGCTCACCCTGCCGATGTTCGTCTGGATGGGCTATGTGATGTCCGAGGCGCGCCTCGCCGATGACCTCTACAAGATGTTCCATGTCTGGTTCGGGCCGATCCCCGGCGGTCTGGCGATTGGTACGATCCTCCTGATGGTGCTGATCTCTGCCATGAACGGGCTGTCGGTCGCAGGTCTTGCCATCGGCGCCACCATCGCCCTGCCCGAGCTTCTGAAGCGCGGCTATGACAAGCGGATGGTCACCGGCATCATCCAGGGCGGCTCGTCCCTGGGCATTCTGGTGCCGCCCTCGATCGTGCTGGTGCTTTATTCGATGATCGCGCGCCAGCCGGTCGGGCAGATCTGGCTGGCGGGGGTCTTCCCGGGCCTGCTGATGGCCGGGTTCTTCCTGCTTTATGTGGTGATCCGCTGCGGCATCAACCCAAAGCTTGGCCCGGCTTTGTCGCAAGAAGAGCGCAACTCCATCACCTGGGCCGAAAAAATCCGGCTGCTGCGCGCCGGGATCCTGCCGGTTGTGATCTTTGCCTCGATGATGGGTCCCTTCGTGATGGGCTATGTCAGCCTGGTCGAGGCCTCGGTGGTCGGAGCGCTGATCGCCACCCTGGTCGCCCTGTTCAAAGGACGTATCACGAAAAAGGTCTGGGAAAACTGCCTCGTCAATACGCTGGGCGTCACCTGCATGTTCATGTGGATCCTGCTCGCGGCAATGGCCTTTGGCGCAGTTTTCGACGGGCTGGGTGCCGTGCGGGCCATCGAGGGCTTTTTCCTTGAGGATCTGGGCCTTGGTCCCTGGGGCATCGTGATCCTGATGCAGGTCTCGTTCCTGATTATGGGCATGTTCCTTGACGACACGGCCATGCTGGTGATTGTGGCGCCGCTCTATATTCCGCTGGTCGCGAAACTGGATCTCGGCATGCCGCCGCAGGATGTGCTGATCTGGTACGGGGTGCTTTACACCATCACCTGCCAGGTGGCCTATATCACGCCGCCCTTCGGCTATAACCTGTTCCTGATGCGCGCCATGGCGCCGGACCATGTTTCACTCTCCGATATTTACCGCTCCATCGTACCGATTGTCGCGATTATGATCCTGACATTGGCCGTGATCATGATCTTCCCCGAGATCGCACTTTGGCTGCCACATCAGGTTTACGGACAATAGCCGGGGCAACCGGCATTCAATTGAGAACCCACCAACGGAGGTAAAGATGACGACGAACAGACGGAAATTCCTGACCAGCGGGGCGCTTGCCGCCGGTGCAGCCGCCCTCGCCGCCCCTGCCGTTCGCGCGCAAGCCGCGCCGATCAAATGGCGTATGCAGACCTATGCCGGTGCGGCGCTTGGCGAGCATGTCTGCAAGCCCGCGATTGACAAGTTCAACCAGATTGCTGCCGGGCAAATGGAGATCGAACTTTATTACGCCGATCAGCTGGTTCCGACCTCGGAACTGTTCCGTGCCATGCAATCAGGCACCATCGACGCCGTGCAATCGGATGACGATTCCATGCAATCGCCGACCGAAGTGACCGTGTTCGGCGGCTATTTCCCCTTTGCCTCGCGCTATTCGCTCGATGTGCCGGTTCTGTTCAACCAATATGGGCTGAAGCAGATCTGGGAAGAGGAATATGCCAAGGTCGGCGTGAAGCATATTTCGGCCGGCTCCTGGGATCCCTGCCATTTCGCCACCAAAGATCCGATCAATTCGCTGAAGGATCTTGAGGGCAAGCGCGTCTTCACCTTCCCGACCGCCGGCCGCTTCCTCGCGCAATTCGGCGTGGTGCCGATGCAATTGCCCTGGGAAGATATCCAGGTCGCGCTGCAAACCGGCGAGCTGGACGGAATTGCCTGGTCGGGGATCACCGAGGATTACACGGTCGGCTGGGCCGATGTGACCAAATACTTCCTGACCAACAATATCTCGGGCGCCTGGATTGGCCATTTCTTCGCCAATGCCGACCGCTGGAACGAAGTTCCTGACCATCTGAAAGCGCTGATGGAAGTCTGCTTCGAGCAATCGCATTACTACCGTCAGTGGTGGTATTGGGGTGGCGAGGCCGATCTGCGCGTCAATGGCCCGAAACTGCAGCTCACCTCGATCCCGGATGAGGAATGGAATACGGTCGAGGCGAAAGCCCGCGACTTCTGGGATGAGGTTGCTGCTGAATCCGAGACCAAAGCGAAGGTCGTCGAAATCTTCAAGAAATACAACGATGTGATGTCCAAAGCCGGCCGTCCTTATCGTTACGGCTGATCCAGTCGGGGCGGTGGTGGCAAGGTCCACCCTGCCCCGTTACATTCGGGCAGGTGAATGACCTGCGGGGAGAGAAAAGGACGTGATTGTGATGCGGATTGCTGAGGATTGCTGGCCCAGAAAGCCGGAATTCGGTGGTGGTGGGTTTTTATCCGCTCCCGCATCCAATTCCTGATCCTTCTGACAAAATACTGAGGCCAATATGCCCGCGAATCTTACGCTCGAAACCCTGAAAGCCGCTTTTGAAACCGGAGAGATCGACACCGTCCTGGTCGTCGCCCCGGATATGCAGGGCCGGCTGATGGGAAAACGCTTCCATGCCGGTTTCTTCCTCGACAGCGGCTATAACGAGACGCATTGCTGCAATTACCTGCTGGCACTCGACATGGAAATGAACACCGTGCCGGGTTATAAATCCGCCGGCTGGTCGCAGGGCTATGGCGATTACGTCATGAAGCCCGATCTCGCGACATTGCGCCGCCTGCCCTGGCTTCCCGGCACGGCGATGGTGATGTGTGATCTTCTGGATCACCACACCCATGAAGAGATCACCATCTCTCCGCGTGCGATCCTGAAAAAGCAGGTCATGCGTGCACGCGCCATGGGGTTTGAACCCATGATGGCGACCGAGCTGGAATTCTATCTTTTCGAGAACAGCTATGAAAATCTGCGCGATGATGGCTTCGGCAATCTGCGCCCGATTTCGGCCTATAATGAAGATTACCATATCTTCCAGACCTCGAAAGAAGAACCGGTCATGCGCAAGTTGCGCAATGATCTTTATGCTGCCGGTATCCCGGTTGAAAACACCAAGGGCGAAGCTGACAGCGGTCAGGGCGAAGTGAATTACCGCTATTCCGATGCGATGGATACGGCAGATAATCACACCATCATCAAACAGGCCGTGAAAGAGATTGCCTGGACCATGGGTAAATCCGTGACCTTCATGGCGAAATATCAGACGGATAAAGCCGGCTCCGCCGCCCATGTCCACCAGTCGCTCTGGACCCTCGATGGCAAACCGGCTTTTTTCGATAAAGACGCCGATCACACCATGTCCCAGGTCATGCGCCATTTCATTGCCGGCCAATTGGAAGCGGCCGAAGAAATGACGGTGTTTTTCGCCCCCTATGTGAACAGCTATAAGCGGTTCTGCGTCGGCCTCTTTGCCCCGACCAAAATCGTTTGGTCCGGCGACAATCGCACCGCGGGCTTCCGCGTTTGCGGCGAGGGCACCAAGGCCGTCCGCGTCGAATGCCGTATCCCCGGTTCGGATGTGAACCCCTATGTCGCCTGCGCCGCGCTGCTCGCAGCCGGCCTTGACGGTATCGAGCGCAAGCTGGAGCTGGAACCCGAAATGACCGGGGATCTCTACTCTGTCGCCGGTGTGCGCGAGATCCCGAAAAACCTCCGCGATGCGGCGGCAAAGCTGAAATCCTCGGCGATGCTGCGCAAGGCCTTTGGCGATGACGTGGTCGATCACTACCATCATGCAGCGCAATGGGAAATCTCTGAGACCGATCGCATGGTTACAGATTTCGAACTGAAACGGCTGCTTGAACGCGCCTGAACCGCTGCAAACCTGCACATTTCCGACATAGGGGGCGCAGCCCCCTATCCTCTTCCACAGGTGAAACATGACCCCGATCAAACTGATCTCGCCGGTTGACGGCTCGACTTATGTCGAGCGCCAGCCGCTCGACCTCGCCAGCGCCGAGGCTGCGGTTGCCCGCGCCCGCGCGGCACAACCTGCCTGGGCCGCGCGCCCTTTGGCTGAACGCATCGCGCTGGTGAAAGCCGGCGTCGCGAAACTGACCGGGCTGAAGGACGCAATCGTGCCGGAACTCGCCGCCCAGATGGGCCGCCCGGTCAAGTTCGGCGCTGGCGAATTTGGCGGCGTCACGGCGCGCGCCGATTATATGGCGTCCATCGCAGAAGAAACGCTGGCGCCGAAAATCGTTGAAGACAGTGACAAATTCCGCCGCTATCTCGCACGCGAAGCCCTTGGGGTGATCTTTGTCATCGCGCCCTGGAACTACCCGTTCCTGACCGCGATCAATACGATCATCCCCGGCCTGATCGCTGGCAATACCATTGTTCTGAAACATGCGAGCCAGACGCTTGTGGCAGGTGAACGTCTTGCCGAGGCGTTCCATGCCGCCGGGATTCCGGCGGATGTGTTCCAGAATCTGGTGCTCGACCACGCCGTAACCGAAAAGCTGATCGCGGATCGCAGGTTCGATTTTGTCAATTTCACCGGTTCGGTGAATGGTGGCAAGGCGATCGAGCGCGCGGCGGCCGGCACCTTCACGCCGCTCGGGCTGGAGCTTGGCGGCAAAGACCCGGGCTATGTCCGCGCCGATGCCAATGTCGATGCGGCGGTCGATACGCTGATGGATGGCGCGATGTTCAATTCCGGACAGTGCTGCTGCGGGATCGAGCGGATCTATGTCCATGAATCGCTCTATGATTCCTTTGTCGAGAAAGCGGTTGCCTGGGTGAATGGGCTGAAGCTCGGCAATCCGAACGATCAGACCACCACGCTTGGCCCGATGGCGCATATCCGGTTTGCGAAAGTCGTGCGCGACCAGATCGCGGACGCCATCGCAAAAGGCGCAAAGCCGCTGGTCGATCCGGCGCAGTTCCCTGCCGATGATGGCGGCGCCTATCTCGCGCCGCAGATCCTCGTCAATGTCGATCACTCCATGTCGGTGATGACTGAAGAGAGCTTTGGCCCGGTTGTCGGAATTATGAAAGTTTCCTCGGATGAGGAGGCTTTGCGGCTGATGAACGACAGCCCCTATGGTCTCACCGCCTCGATCTGGACCGAAGATTACGACACCGCTGCCGAACTGGGTCAACAGGTCGAGACCGGTACCGTTTTCATGAACCGCGCCGACTATCTCGACCCGGCTCTGTGCTGGACCGGCACCAAGGATACCGGTCGCGGCGGCTCGCTCTCATATCTGGGTTACCATTCGGTGACCCGCCCGAAATCCTACCATCTCAAGAAGGTGTAATATGTCCACCGTTGACAAACAGGGCGTTCCCGACCGCAACTGGTCTTACCCGACCGCGATCAAATTCGGCGTGGGCCGGATTGCCGAACTGGCCGAACATGCCAAATCCACCGGCATGAAAAAGCCGCTGCTGGTGACCGACAAAGCGCTCGCCACCCTGCCGATCACCGCGCAGGCGCTGGATGTGCTCGAGGCTGCCGGCCTTGGCCGCGCCGTGTTTTCCGAGGTCGACCCGAACCCGAATGACAAGAACATGGCCGAAGGCATCGCCGTCTATAAGGCGGGTGGCCATGACGGCGTAATCCTGTTCGGGGGCGGTTCGGCGCTGGATCTGGGCAAGATGATTGCGCTGATGGCGCATCAGCGCGCGGATCTTTCGGTCTGGGATCTGGAAGATATCGACGACTGGTACACCCGCGCCGACAGCGACAAAATCGCGCCGATGGTGGCGGTTCCGACCACCGCCGGCACCGGATCTGAGGTCGGGCGCGCAGGCGTTCTGACCAATCTCGCGACCCATAAGAAAAAGATCATCTTCCATCCGAAGCTCTTGCCGGCTGTCACCATCTGCGACCCGGCTCTGACCGTTGGCATGCCGAAATTCATCACGGCTGGCACCGGGATGGACGCGCTGGCGCATTGCCTCGAGGCCTATTCCTCGCCCTTCTACCACCCGATGAGCCAGGGCATTGCTCTGGAAGGTCTGCGGCTGGTCAAAGAGAACCTGGTCACCGTTTACAACGATCCGGGCAATCTGCTGGCGCGCGGTCATATGATGTCAGCGGCGGCGATGGGGGCGGTTGCCTTCCAGAAGGGGCTTGGCGCGATCCATTCGCTGTCGCACCCTGTCGGCGCGGTCTACGGCACCCATCACGGCACCACCAATGCCGTCGTGATGCCGATGGTGCTGGATTTCAACCGCCCGGTGATCGAAGACCGCATCAATGCCGCAAGCGCCTATCTGGGGCTGAAAGGCTTTGACGGGTTCCGCGCCTGGATCATGGAACTGCGCGAGCAACTGGCGATCCCGGCCAATCTGACCGCGATGGGGGTCGAGGCTGCACGCCTTGACGAGCTTACCGAAATGGCTCTGGAAGATCCGTCCTGCGGTGGCAATCCGATTGCCATGACGCGCGAGAATACCCGCGCGCTTTATCAGGCCTGCATGTAAGATAATGTGAACTGAAACCGCCGGTCCCGCCATTGCGGGGCCGGCATTTGTTCGAAAAGTGCAAGCAGGCATGGGTCGTCTCTCCTCCGACATCACCATTATCGGCGCCGGAGTGATCGGCCTCACCATCGCCGCGCGGCTGATCGCCGAGGGGCGCGAGGTTACTCTGATCGAGCCGGGCGAGCCGGGTATGGGTGCCTCATATGGCAATGCCGGGACAGTGGCCGATTACGCGGTGGCGCCGGTTGGCACGCCGGATGTGCTGAAATCCCTGCCCTCGCTGCTTTTCGACCGCAATTCACCGCTGGCGATCCGCCATTCGGCCCTGCTTTCACTGACGCCATGGCTAATGAAATTCGCACGCCAGTGCCTGCCCGGCCCGGCACAGCGCAATTCGGCGGCGATTGCGGGGCTGCTTGCCGGCGCCAATCCGCTGTGGAAAGCGCTGGCGGCCGAGGCGGGCGCCACCGATCTGATCCAGCCGCGCGGCTGTCTCTACATCTTCCGCCAGGAAAGCCAGATCGGTCCCGCCAGGATCGAGATGGAGGCGCGGCGCAGGCTGGGCGTTCAGGTCGAGATGCTGACCGGCGGGCAGCTCGCCGGGCTGGAACCGGGCCTGCCCTTCCATGCCGGCGCCGCCTATTTCCCACAGGCGATTTTCCTCTCGGATCCCGGGCAGATGATGCAGCGCCTTGCCGCCCTTGTGACGCCGCGCGCGCAGCTGATCCGGGGCCGCATCGACCAGCTCCGGCGCGACATCACCGGTGTCGTGCTCAATGGCCGGTCCGATGATGGCCGCCCTTTGCAGATCCTCTCGCGCCGGGTCGTCATCGCCGCCGGCGCCCATTCCCGCGCCCTCGCGGCCCAGGCCGGCGACCGGATTCCGCTGGAAACCGAACGGGGCTACCATGTCGAATGGGATATGGCCGAGCTGCCGCTCACCCGCCCCGCCTGCGTGACCGAACGCGGCTTTTACCTGTGCCCGATGCAGGGGCGGCTGCGGGTGGCGGGCACGGTCGAGCTTGGCGGCCTCAGGCTGCCCCGCTCGCCGCATCGCATCGCGAAACTGGTCGAGGGCGCGCGGGCGCTGTTTCCCGACCTGCCCGCCCCCTCGCGCAGCTGGATGGGGTTTCGCCCTTCGATCCCCGATTCAGTGCCGGTGATCGGCCCGTCGAAAGGCGGCGCCGATGTGCTCCTGGCCTTCGGGCATGGTCATATCGGCCTGACACTGGCGCCAAAGACCGCCGATCTGATCACTGATCTGATCCAGGGCCGCAGCCCGGGCGCGGAACTCACCCCGGCGCTGCCGTCGCGGTTCTAGGGGCGGCGCTGCCGAAGCGGCGGCTTTCCCTTGCCGCAGCCAGCGGTTAGCATGAGCCCGGTTCAGACAAAGCGGCCATGTATTACCTGTTCGAACATTTCCTGATCGTGTCTGGTGTCCTCGCGGTTGCGAGCGCCATGGTGCTTGCATTGCAGCCGCGCCGCACGCCGCAAAGCTCGGCCGCCTGGATCCTGTTCATCATCATGCTGCCCTATGTCGCGGTGCCGGTGTTTCTGGTTTTAGGCTTCCGCAAATCGGGCCGCAGTTTTCCACCGATCCGCTTTTCGCCGCATCCCGCCCTGCCAGAGACCGCGCCGCCACCGCTTGCGCATGTCTTCGCCAGTCTTGGCGCGCCGCCCGCGGTGGGCGGCAATCTCATCCGCCTGCACGAGACGCCAGAGGCCGCGAGCGCCGCGCTGGACGAGGTGATCCTGGGCGCGAATGCGCGGCTGGATATCCTGATCTATGTTCTGGCCCGCGATGAAAGCGGCTACCGGTTTCTCGACCTTCTCAAGCGCAAGCTGCATGAAGGGGTCAGGGTGCGGCTCTCGGTCGACTGGCTCGGCAGCCATTCCCGCCCGCGCCGCGCGCTGCGCGAATTCGTCGCCGCCGGGGGCGAGCTGCGCTATTTCTCGCCGCTCGACCATCTGACCGACACTGCCCATCTGAATCTGCGCAATCACCGCAAGATGGTGATCGCCGATTGTGCCCGAGCCTGGTCGGGAGGGCGCAATGTCGGCGACGAATATCTCGCCTCGCCGCCCGGCAAATGGGTGGATCTGAGCTTTACCGCCGAGGGGCCGGTGGTCGACAGTTTCAACGCGGTCTTCGCCTCGGATTGGGAAGTGGCGGGCGATCCCCTGCCTGATCCGGTGCCGCCCGCCGTCGCACCTCGCGGTGAGGCGCTGTTGCAGCTGGTCCCCGCCGGGCCGGACGAGCCGCAGGATGTGCTTCACGACGGGCTGGTCGCCGCGATCTACCGCGCCCGGAGCCGGGTCTGGATCGCGACGCCCTATTTCGTGCCGACCGATGCGCTGGCCCAGGCGCTCGCGACGGCGGCGCGCAGCGGGGTCGATGTCCGGGTGTTTCTGCCGCTGAAGTCGAACCAATGGACCACCGATCTGGCGCGCGGCCCCTATATCCGCGCGCTGCAACCAACCGGCGTCGGCTTTCACTTTTTCCGCCCCGGGATGATGCATGCGAAATGCGGTCTGATCGACGATGCCTGCTGGATCGGATCGGCAAATTTCGACGTCCGCTCGATGCTGCTGAATTTCGAGCTGGCGGTGATGGCCTGGGACCCGGCCACCGTCGCGGCCATCAGCCGCTGGTTCGACCGTTTGCTGCCCGATTGCGATGACAGCCTGCCCGCCCCCGGTTTCGTCCGGCGCCTGACCGAAGGCGTCTTCCGTCTCGGAGCGCCCATATTGTGACCGACACTTCGCTGCGCATCGCGAGCTACAATATCCGCAAAGCCCTTGGCACCGACCGGCGGCGCGATCCGGCGCGGGTCTTGCGGGTGATCGCCGATCTCGGCGCCGATGTGGTCGCGCTGCAGGAGGCCGATCTGCGCCTCGGTCAGCGCCGCCCGGTCTTTGACGAGGCCGAGGTGTTTCGCCGCACCGGCCTGCATCCGATCCGTTTTGACCATGGCCGCGACAGCCTGGGCTGGCACGGCAATGCGCTTCTGGTCTCGCCCGGGTTCAAGGTGATCTCGTACAGCCATCACGATCTGCCCGGGCTGGAGCCGCGCGGCCTTGTCTCGGCCTTGCTGGATCGCGGCGGCCAGCGCCTGCGCGTCACCGGAGTGCATCTCGGCCTGTTGCGCCATTCGCGGCGCAGGCAACTCTCCGCGCTGCTGGACATGCTGCCCGAGGAAGACGACACCGCCATGCTGATTGCGGGCGATTTCAACGAGCGCTCGCTGGAGGTCGGCCTGGGGCGGCTGTCGAAGCGGTTCCGTATCCTGTCAGGCGGCCCGACCTATCATTCCCGCCACCCGGTTTTCGCGCTGGACCGTATCGCGGTTTCCGATGCTTTTGCCAGCGCCGAGGCCACGGTCTATCGCAGCCCGGAGGCCAGCCGCGCCTCGGATCACCTGCCGCTGCTGGCGGACCTGCGGTTATAGTCAGGCAAGACGGAACAGGCGGTTTGAGCCCATTGCGGACGGTCGGCCTCAGACTTCTTCGTCGGGGTAAGGCAGGTCATCTGCCGCGACGTTGACGTAATCAGCCTCGGGCGTCGCCGGGAATCTGATGGCTGGGACAGAATCCCTTTGCTCCAGCACGGCTTTCACGAGGCGATGCATCCCGTCCATCAATCGACCGTCCGCACAGAGAAGGATCGGAAAGGATAAATCAACCTGCTGCACCAGTTTCATATGGGCAGCAAGTGCCCTCGGAGTTGGTGAAACAGTCTGATCCTCATACCACCAGTTCTGATCCAGTTCGGGAATATCATCCAGGCGGACAAGCGTTGATGAGATCTGTTTTGAAAGTCGGATCAGACGGTGAATATCCCACGCGCAGAGCTCCCCATTCACTCTGCGAAAATGATACTGCTTTCTCAGCAACTGCTTGCCCCTTGTCGAAATTTGAAAGTCGATCAACCGTCTGCTCCGTCCCGCATATTGTTGAAAAACGCAGAAGACTATCAGGCAGCACCAAAAGTCTGGAATATACGTCTCCCGAAGACCGAACTCCCATTGGTTTTCGGCAATCCCGCGCGCTGGATCGGAACGACTTCCCGGGTTTCTCCCTGTCCTGAAGGGCCGCCGGAGTTTTTCAACAGCATCTCCCGCATAGCGGACAACAGACCCGCGTCACATCATCCCCGGAACAACCTGATCCGGCGGGCGGTGACCATCGGCGAAAGTCTTGATATTGATCAGAACTTTCTCACCCATCTCGATCCGACCCTCAATGGTCGCCGATCCCATATGGGGCAGCAGGACCACATTGGGTTCCTCGCGCAGGCGCGGGTTGATCTCATTGCCGCGCTCATAGACGTCGAGGCCCGCGCCCGCGATCTCGCCTGCGCGCAGCGCACGGGTCAGTGCATTCTCGTCGATCACCTCGCCGCGCGAGGCATTCACCACCACCGCAGTGGGCTTCATCAGCTTGAGGCGGCGCGCGTTCAGCAAATGAAAGGTCGAAGGCGTATGCGGGCAATTGATCGAGACAATATCCATCCGGGCGAGCATCTGGTCGAGGCTTTCCCACCAGGTCGCCTCCAGCTCGGCCTCGATCTCGGGGCGCACGCGGCGGCGGTTGTGGTAATGGACCTGGCAGCCAAAGGCGCGGGCACGCCGCGCCACGGCCTGGCCAATCCGCCCCATGCCCAAAATCCCCAGCCGCTTGCCCGCGAGCCGCGAGCCAAGGAAGGCCATCGGCGTCCAGCCCTCCCATTTGCCACTCGCCATCGAGGCAATGCCTTCCGGGATGCGCCGCGTCACCGCCATGATCAGCGCCATGACCATATCGGCAGTGTCCTCGGTCACCACACCGGGGGTGTTCGAGACAAGAATGCCGCGCGAGCGCGCCGTGGCCACATCGATATGATCAACCCCTGCGCCATAATTCGCGATCAGTTTCAGCCGGTCCCCCGCCTGGCCGATCAGCCCGGCATCGATCTGGTCGGTGATTGTCGGCACCAGAACGTCGCAGCTCTGCATCGCGGCCAGCAATTCGTCGCGGGTCATTTTCACATCCGGATCCCGCAGCCGGACGTCGAACAATTCCTTCATCCGGGTCTCGACCGGCTCTGGCAAGCGTCGCGTCACAACAACAGTCAGGCGTGGCGATGGCATGGCGTCTCCCTCAACTCTTCCATCAGGCGCGTCTTGGGTGCACAGTGGGGTCAAGCGGGGCGGACCACAAGCCCCCGTCTCTGAGGTCATAAAAAATGCGGGGGCACAGCCCGCAAGAGCAGGCAACGGATATGAGCATCGCATCTTTAAAGAACGGCCAGAAGCCGGAGCAGATGAGCCGCCAGACCAGACACCCGATGCTGGCGGCGGTCCTTCTATCTGCCTCCCTCGTCCTGACCGGCGCGCCGAAAAGCGCGAATGCCGATGAAACCACCGAAACCGCGATCGAAACCGCAGTGGCCGCCACCTCGTCCGGAGCGGCTTCGGGAACCGCTGGCACCGCCCCGACCGCGCGCATGGTCAAGGAATGCAAGCCCGGTATCGGCTGTGTGACCAATCTGCCTTTGCCACGCTATGTGTCGCTCAAGGGCGATCAGGGCAATGCGCGGCGCGGCCCCGGGCTCACGCATCGCATCGACTGGGTGTTCACCCGGCCCGGAATGCCGCTGCGGGTGACCGCTGAATATGAGAACTGGCGCCGCGTTGAAGATCAGGACGGCGCCGGCGGCTGGGTGCATTATGCGCTGCTTTCTGGGGTGCGCTCGGTGCTGATCACCACCGATATGGCGGAATTCCGCGATGCGCCGCGCGCGGATGCGCGGGTCAGCGCCCAGGCAGAAATGGGTGTGGTCGCGCGTATCCTGCAATGCGATGCCGACTGGTGCCGGATTTCCTCTGGCGGCGAGCGCGGCTGGGTGCCGAAAACCGCGATCTGGGGCGTTGATGCGGGCGAGACCATCGAATAGCCCCAGCATCCTCTGGCCAGCCTGAGCCTCCGGCGGGAGTATTTTCGTCAAGAGGAAGTC
The DNA here is from genome assembly GCF_016405985.1 of Paracoccus sp. IB05. GTDB lineage: Bacteria > Pseudomonadota > Alphaproteobacteria > Rhodobacterales > Rhodobacteraceae > Pseudogemmobacter. The sequence continues at coordinate 10,373 of NZ_JAEFCF010000050.1, read as the reverse complement.
GCATTCCTCTTGATAAAAATACTCCGGGGGAGGCATCCGCCAGGATGACGGGGGCAGCGCCCCCTGTTCCGCCCGCCATCAGGAGCCCGACGTGACCGACAAAGACACCCGAACAACGCTGAGCCTTTCTGCCGGCATCGCATCGGTTCTGGTTGCGACCGTGCTGGTCGGGCTGAAGCTCTGGGCTGTGGTGGCGACCGGCGCGCTTTCGGTCGCGGCCTCGCTGGCCGACAGTGCGGTGGATCTGGTCATGTCGCTCGCGGCCGCCACCGCGATCCTTTATGCGGCGCGTCCGGCGGATGATGATCACGCCTTCGGGCACAGCTCAGCCGAAGACCTGACCGCGCTGGCACAGGCGCTTCTGATCACCGGTTCGGCCGGTTACATCGCCTGGTCAGCACTGGACCGGCTGCTCAATGGCGGCGTGCCCGGCCTTGGCGCCGAGGGGACCGGCACTTTGGTGATGGTCGTCTCGATCCTGCTCACGCTGGCGCTGGTCTGGTGGCAGGGGCGGGTCGCAAAGCTGACCGGCAACCGCGTTGTGGCGGCCGACCGGCTGCATTACCTTGGTGATCTGATGCCCGCGGTCGGCGCGGTGATCGCCTTGCAGGCCTCGCAGCACCTTGGCATCACCGGGCTCGATTCCTGGGTCGCGCTGCTGGCCGCCGGGGTCATGATGATCGGCGGGGTGCGCATCGGCAAATCTGCCTGGGATGCGCTGATGGACCGCCGGGCCGATCCCGAGATCATCCGCGGTATCGCCGAACTCGCCGGCAGCTGGCCCGGTGTGCGCGGCTTTCACGACCTCAAGACCCGCACCAGTGGCAGCCGGGTCTTCGTCAACCTCCATATCGAGCTCGACGGCGATCAGAGCCTGCGCGAGGCCCATGACATCGGCGCCGCACTGCGCCGCGAGATCCTGCGGCGCTGGCCTGGTTCAGATGTGATCATCCACAAGGATGTCGCGGCTGCGGATGGGCGGCCCGGCACCTGAGGTCTTTGCGCTATACTCAGCCCCCCACCCGGGGGCCGGAATGCGGTCCGGCGATCCTGGCACTGGACAAGCAACGATCTTGCCGCAAAATCCTGCCTGTGTAGAATAGGCAATTATCCGATCGTGTAATTCCCGGCGGATCCCGTTCCCTGCAGCCGTCACAGAAAGGCGCCGATGACCAGTTCCGACAGACCGGATAAGAAAGCTGTCCCACCAGGTGACATGCGCCAGTCCGGATCCGAACGCCGCCCCTATATTCGTGACACTGAAGAGAACCGCCGCGAATCGCTTGTGGCGGCGGTGCAGGCTCTGGTGGCCGAGGGCGGGCGCCAGGCGGCAACGGTCAGGGCGATTGCGGCGCGGGCGGGGGTGACTCCGGGGCTGATCCGTCATTACTTCGGATCGAAAGAAGATCTGTTGCGCGCAGCCTATGTCGCGCTGATGGATGGCATGACCAACAAAGGCGAGGAAGCGCTTGACAGCGTCGGTGCCGGCCCGGCCGAACGGCTGGCGGCCTTTGTTGCCGCGGCCTTGCGCCCGCCGGTGCTGGATCCGAAAGCGGTCGGGCTCTGGGCGGGCTATCTGCACCAGGTTCAGTCCGATCCGGGGCTTCTGGCGCAGCATGAGAGTTCGTATCTGCATTACCGAGACCGCCTGCAACAGCTGATCGCCGATCTTGACCGCCCGGTCGCGGACGGGCAGCTGCGACAGGAGGCCATCGCCTGCAATGCGGTGCTTGACGGGCTCTGGCTCGAAGGTTCGGTTTTGCCCGGTCACTTCGCTGAAAACGAGGTGATCCAGATCGGTTTGCGCTCAGTCGGTGCAATTCTGGGCATCACGCTCGCAGCCTTTACCGCCCCCGCCGGCAGGCAGCACAGACCAGGAGAGAAATGATGCGTTATTCCGCGGTGCATGAACGGCTGTCCGGCCTCGGTTCGGCGAAATGGGCGGTGCATCGCCTCGCGCGCGAGATGGCGGCTGAAGGGATCCCGGTCATCGAGCTTACCATCGGCGAGCCGGATTCTCCCACGCCCCCCGAACTGATCGAGGCCGCGAAATCCGCGATGCGCCCCGGACGTCTGGGCTATTCCGATGGCAGGGGCGAGCCCGGCCTGCGCGCGGCACTGGCGAAACGTTATTCCGAACGGCGCGGCCGCGAGATCGGGCCCGATCAGGTGATCTGCCTGCCAGGAACCCAGACCTGTCTCTATGGCATCCTCCGCACCCTTGTCGAAAACGGCGATGAGGTGCTGGTCGGCGATCCGATGTATGCGACCTATGAAGGGCTGATCCGCCAGACCGGTGCCAGACCGGTGCCGGTGGCGCTGCGCCCTGAGCATGGCTTTCGGATGCGGGCATCGGATCTGGCGGCAAAGATCACGCCGGCGACTCGGGTGATCTTCCTCAACACGCCCCATAACCCCACGGGTGCCGTGTTGACCCGCAAGGATATCACGGAAATCGGCGCGCTTGCGGTGAAACATGATCTCTGGATCGTCTCGGATGAGGTCTATGAGGATCTGATTTTCCCGGGCGTCACCTTCACCTCGCCGCTTGACCTGCCCGAACTGGCAGAGCGTGTCATCTGCGCCGCCTCGATCTCGAAATCGCATGCTGCACCGGGCTTTCGGTCGGGCTGGGTGATCGGGCCACGCGATTTCACCGCCAGGCTGCTGCCGCTTTCAGAAATCATGCTTTTCGGCAATCAGCCCTTCCTGGCTGACATGACCGAACTTGCCGTTTCGCGACCTTCGCCGGTCGCGGCCGGCATGGTCGAACGCTTCTCGCGCCGGGCAGATCTGGTGGCGAATGCACTGGAGGGTCAGGCCGGGCTGAAGGTTCACCGCCCCGAAGCCGGCATGTTCGCTCTTGTGGATATTCGCGCCACCGGCCTCTCGGGCCAGGAGTTCGCGCTTGGGCTCCTGCGCGAGCGCCATGTCGCGGTCATGCCCGGCGAGAGCTTTGGCGACGGGCTGGCGGGCTGGCTGCGGCTTTCGCTGACCCAGCCCGATGAGGCCATCGCCGAGGCCTGCACGCAGATCCTCGCCCATGCTCAGGCGCAGATGGCCGCTGCCTGAAGCAGCCGCCCGAACCAGCCATCTGAAGATCCTCAGCTGCGCGCCGCCCGCCGCATCAGCGGCGCCAGCACCAGGATGAACATCAGCATCCCTGCGGCAAAGATGAAGGCCGCGCGCAGGCTGAACGTGCCCGCGATAATCCCAAGCGCCGGCGGCCCGACGAAATAGCCGAAATAGCCGTAAAGCGTGGCCCGCGCCACGGCCCGCGCCCGGGTACCTTCCGCCGAATGCCGGCCAACGAGCGAAAAGGCGGTCGGCGCGATCACCGAAGACCCCACCCCCATGATGATAAAGCCGGCATAGGCCGCATTGGGCGTCCCCGCCTGCGACGCGATCAGCGCGCCGCAGGCCGCAACCAGCGCGCCGCCCATCAGCAGACGGAACGGGTCCAGCCGCGCGACCAGCCCCTGCCCCAACAGCCGCGCCACCCCCATGGTCAGCGCCAGCACCGCCGGGCCAAGCGCGCCCTCCTCCGGGCTGCCGCCCAGCGTTTTTTCAATATGCAAAGCCGACCAGCCTTCCGCCGCATTCTCGGTCAGAAACGCGATCAGCACCATGCCGCCACCGATCAGAGGCACGAGGCCCAGACCCGGCCCGCCGGCCTCGGGCCGTTTCAGCCCGTGAATGGCGCCATCGCGCTCAAAGGTCAGACCTGCAAAGACCAGCGCCAGCAGTGCCATCGTCCCCAGAACCAGATCCGGCGTCCATCCGAGCCCGCGCAATTGCCCGGTACAGATCGCCCCGCCGCCATAGCCAAAGGAATAGGCGGCATGGGCAAGGTTCATCAGATGCACCTTGCGCGTGGTTTCAAGCTCCGCGGTACGGGCATTCATCAGAACATCGGTCAGCCCGGTGCCAAAACCACAAACCATCATCGCAAGCGGGAACATCCAGGGCACCACCACCGTTCCCGGCAAGGTGAAAGCCAGCGCCATCGCCCCCGCCGAAAGCGGCAGCGCCACCTTGCCCAGCCGGTGCCCGATCAGCGGCGCGAGCAGCATGGCCGTTACCGCCGCCAGCGGCGTGAACAGCAAAAGCCCGCCCAGCCGTGCCTCATCAACGCCAAGCTGCGCCTTGAGATCCGGCATCACCGCCGCAAACGAGCCCCAGAGGATCCCCATCGCCGCAAAAGCAAAGACCACCGCCCGCGCGGTCACTACGGTTTTCAGAAAAGACATGCGGCGCCTCCGATCCCCGCCCTTCTGCCAGGCCCGGCCCCCCCCCGTCCATCCCGTAAGCGACACGGCCCCTGCGGGATTTCGCCTGCGCCTTTCCTCTTGACCAAAATACTCCCGCCGGAGGCATCCGCCGCCTGCCCCCGCAAACAGGTTTTCCCTTTTCTTCCCCCCGCTTTCCCGCTATAGGCGCGCATCCGCCACGCACCCTTGGAGGGTGGCGGTTTTATCATATGGAGAATACCAATGGCACGCGAGATCCCTGATCTTCTGGCCGTGGTGCGGACGGGGACAGGCAAGGGGGCCGCCCGTCAAGCCCGTCGTGAGGGCAACGTACCCGGCATCATCTACGGCGACAGCAAAGAGCCGACGCCGATTTCGGTCAATTACAACTACCTGCTGAAGAACCTGCGCAAGGGTCGCTTCCTGCAGACGCTGTTCAACCTCAAGGTTGAAGGCCAGGCTGATCAGCACGTGATCTGCCGCGGCGTGCAGCGCGATGTGGTCAAAGACCTGCCGACCCATGTCGACTTCATGCGCATCCACGACAATTCGCGCATCAACCTCTTCATCCATGTTGATTTCATCAATGCGGATAAAGCACCTGGCATCAAGCGTGGCGGCACCCTGACCGTCGTGCGCGCCGAGGTTGAGCTCGAAGTTGTCGCATCCGACATCCCGGCCCAGATCACCGTGGATCTGGAAGGCAAGCAAATCGGCGATGTGATCCATATCGAAGATGTCGCGCTGCCCAAAGGCGTGAAGCCGACCATCGGCCGCAACTTCGTGATCGCGAATATCGCGGCGCCGTCGGGTCTTGCGGCCTCGGCTGGCGACGAAGAGTGATCCTTTCGGATCGCAGACTATGAAACGGGGGGCTTTTGCCCCCCGTTTTCATTTTTACGAGATGTGCGGCGCGGCTTCGCGGCTCAGGTGCCGATGAACTGTATGGATTCGAAGACTTCCAGTTTCGGGTGTTCCAGGATCACCCCCTTATGGCCGCCGGCCCCGCCATGGGCTGTCCGAAACGCCTCTGATTTCGTCCAGTCGCGAAACGCCGCCTCGCTCTCCCACATCGTATGTGAGGCATAGAGGCGGGCGCCGTCTGCCTCGGCCCCCTTCATCAGGTGAAAGCTGACAAAGCCCGGCACCTGTGGCAGATGGCTTTCGCGGTTTTTCCAGATCGCCTCGAATGTGGCTTCTTCGCCCGCCTTCACTTTGAAACGGTTCATGGTGAGATACATGGCTTTGCTCCCTGCCTGTTCAACTGGGCCCGGTTTCGGACATCGCCCTCAGGCGCTGCCGATCCGGCGAAACACCACCGTCGCCCCGCGCGAGCCGTCCGGTTCATAGACGAAGCCCTGGCGCAACAGCGCGTCAAAGATCCGCCCGGTGCCCTCTGGCCCATAGCTGCCGGGATGGATTTCCGTCACGATCAGCCGCAGCGAGGCCGGCAGTTCGACCGCCAGCACCTCAAGCTCTGCCCCTTCGATATCACAGCTCAGCACCGTCGGCGCGAGTTCGGCCAGAAGCGGCCCGGCGGCATGTGCCGGCACGGTCAGAACCTCGATGCCGCGCAGCCAGGTCCCGCCCTTTTTCAGCCCTGATGACCAGAAATTCCCCCTGAGGCCGAATTCGACCACATTGCCCGGCCTCGGTGTGCCGACCACCGCGCCATGGATCAGGCGGGCGACAGGAAAACCGTTCTGGTCCAGCGTGTTGCGCGCCAGCGCCATCGTCGTTTCGCCGGCCTCGACGCCGGTGACATGTTCCGCCCCGACCACCCCGGCAGCAAGCGCGCAAAGAAACCCGATCCCGGCCCCGAAATCCACGAACCGGTCCCCGGGGCGCAGATGTTTCAACAGCGCGGCGGCTTCGGTATTCTCATAGCGGCCGGCCTCCAGCGCGTCCGCAAGGCGCCCCGAGAAAGTCCCCTCGGGCAGGGAAAGCCTGATCCCACGAATGGTGAAATGGGCGAGACCGGCCATATTGCCTCGTAGCGGATGGATCGTGTCAGGTTGAGCGAAGCCCGTTCGGGCGCTATAGGCGAGGCTAAGCGCAATGACGGCCAAGGTCCAGCGCCTCCCCGGCGGGTCCGGGCGATGCGGCGGACAGATATGGAGACGCGAATGAAACTCTTTGTCGGCCTTGGCAATCCGGGCGCGAAATACGCCGGCAACCGCCATAATATCGGCTTCATGGCGCTGGAACGGATTGCCTCGGATCACGGCTTCACCCCCTGGCGTAAGGCGTTTCAGGGCGAGGTGTCAGAGGGCCGTCTGGGGCGCGAGAAGGTCATCCTGCTGAAACCCGCGACCTTTATGAACCTCTCGGGCCAGTCGGTCAGGGCGGCGGTGGATTTCTACAGGATCGACCTCGCGGATATCACGGTTTTCCATGACGAGCTGGATCTGGCGCCCGGGAAGCTCCGGGTCAAACAGGGCGGCGGCCATGCCGGACATAACGGGCTCAGGTCGATCCATGCGCATCTGGGTGAGGCCTATGGCCGGGTGCGGCTTGGGATCGGGCATCCCGGCCATAAGGATGCGGTCGCGCATTATGTGCTGAGTGATTTCAGCAAGGCGGACCAGGCCTGGCTGGATGATCTCTTGCGCGGTATTTCAGAGGGCGCGGTGGCGCTGGCCGAGGGCGACGGACAAAAATTCATGAATGCGGTCAGCCTGCGTACCGCGCCGCCGCGCTCATCTGGCGGGGAGGCTTCCGCTGGCCCGGCGGCGGGCCCTCCGGGCCGCAAGCTGCCACCCGGGCCGAAACCTGTGCCAAAGCCCGAACCGGAGCCAGATGCGCGCAGCGCCATGCAAAAGCTGATGGATCGCTTTCGCTGAACCCTATGAAATCATAGACCAACGGCCTGCTTTGCCTTATCCCGGAACAAGGGAAAAGGGAAAGATATCATGACATTCAGCCAGATCATCGTCTCGCAATTCGCGGATCCGTTCCGCATCATTCTGCTGATCGGCCTCGTCTGGACCATGATGCGCACCCGCGCGGCCAGTGGCACGCTGATCCCGCTTGGCGCGGGGATCGTCTTTGTCGCGGTGCTGATCCCGATGACCCTGACAGCTGCAAGCGAGATCCCGGTCAGGGACCAGATCCTTGCGGGCCTCGTGACGAATACGGTGATCACCGGCATCGTCCTTGGGATCTGGGAAGCGGTGAACCGGGCGCGGCGGCGCTGAGCCTCAGCGGGCGGCAAATGGAAACGGGCCGGGGAAATCCCCGGCCCGTTTCTTTTGTCGCCTGCGTCAGATTACTGGTTCTGATCCGCGAAGATGTCTTTCTTATGCGTGCCGCCCGGAACAAACAGCGCCCCGATCACCACCGTCATCAGCGCGATGACGATTGCGTACCACAGACCCGCATAGATGTTGCCCGACTGCGCCGAGATCGCGAAAGCGGTCGCCGGCAGCAGGCCCCCGAACCAGCCATTGCCGATATGGTAGGGCAGCGACAGGCCGGAATAGCGGATCCGGGTCGGGTAAAGCTCGACCAGCATTGCCGCAATCGGGCCGTAAACCATCGTCACAAGGATGATCAGATAGGTGAGGGTCAGCACGATGGTGATCTTCTGGCCGGTGAAGATATCGAAGAAGTTCTTCGCCACAGCCACAGACTCATTCGCCTGGCCGGTGATCGGGTAGCCAGCGGCGCTCAGCGCGTCGTTCAGCTCTTTGTCGAAACGGGCCTTCTGATCCGCCGCATCCGCGGCCGAGCCGGAATAGCCCTGGATCTCGGTCTCGCCGATTTTCACCGAAGCGATGGTGCCCGCAGGCGCATCGACCGTCTCCGAATTCGCCGAACGCGCGGTCAGACCGGCTTTCAGGATGTCGCAGCTGTTGGTGAATTTCGCGGTGCCGACCGGGTTGAACTGGAACGAGCAGTCAGCCGGGTCTGCGGTCACGGTGATCTGGGTCTGATGCGCTGCATAAAGCATCGGGTTCGCGGTTTTGGTCAGGAACCCAAAGACCGGGAAATAGGTGAGTGCCGCGATCAGGCAGCCGCCAAGGATGATCGGCTTACGGCCGATACGGTCCGAGAGGCGGCCGAAGAAGATGAAGCCATAGGTGCCGAGGATCAGCGACCAGGCCACAAAGACATTGGCGGTGAAGCTGTCGACCTTGATGACGTTCTGCACATAGAACAGCGCGTAGAACTGGCCCGAATACCAGACCACAGCCTGGCCCGCGGTCAGACCGAACAGCGCGATCAGAGCGATCTTGCCATTTTTCCAGTTGCCGAATGCTTCGCGCAGCGGCGCTTTCGAGGCCGCTCCCTCTTCCTTCATCTTCTTGAAGGCGGGGGATTCATTCATCGTCAGACGGATATAGAGCGAAACCGCCAAAAGCGCGATCGAGCCGATGAACGGAATGCGCCAGCCCCAGGCGTTGAAGGCCTTCATCATCTGCGGTGTGCCATCGGCCAGCAGAACGGGAACGCTCGCCGCGTCCAGCACCGGCTGGTCGGGATAGTTGCCGTTCACATAGCCCTGCACCATCAGGATGACGATCAGCGAGAGCAGCAGACCAAGCGTCGCCGTGGTCTGGATGAAGGCGGTGAAATAGCCGCGCTGGTTTTGCGGCGCATGTTCCGCCACATAGACCGCCGCCCCGCCATATTCGCCGCCAAGCGCCAGGCCCTGAAGCATACGCAGGATGATCAGAATGATCGGCGCCGCCACACCCCAGCTGTGGTAGCTGGGCAGGATACCGACGATGAAGGTCGAGAAGCCCATGATGAGGATCGTCATCAGGAAGGTGTATTTCCGCCCGACAATATCGCCGAGCATCCCGAAGACCAGCGCGCCGAACGGGCGCACGATGAAGCCCGCCGCGAAAGCCAGCAGCGCGAAAACGTTGCGCGTCGCTTCGGGGAATGGCGTGAAGAACTGCGCACCGATGATCGCGGCCAGCGATCCGTAGAGGTAGAAATCATACCATTCAAAGATCGTGCCCGCAGAAGAGGCGAGAATGACCTTCTTCTCTTCCCGGGTCATGGGGCGTGAGCGGTCGCGCACGTCCGGTGTTGATGCTGCCATCTGGCGTCCTCCATTTTGACCGCCCTGCCGGGTCGGCCTCTCCCTGTCCATCCCGCCTGTGTCCCGGTTCACGGGGCAAAGACGGGCCCGCGCCCGAAAGCGTCTGATGCGCCCGGGCGGTCTTCAGGCGGATCAGTCCCATGAGGAACCCTCCGCCCGCCGGTCCATTCGGGATCCGGCACTTTTTGTGTGACGGGCATACGCAGGATCCCGCGCGCCCTGTCTCCTCATCCGCGCACCAGGGGCCCTCCTTCCCCCGGAAAGCGGGTTCTCAGACCGCAACCCGGCCGGTGATCCGGCCCAGCGAAGCGGTCACCTCGGCGATGGGTTGCATCGCGTCGATCTTTTCCAGCACGCCCTTCGCCTCGTAGAAGGCGATCAGCGGGGCGGTCTGGGCGTGATAGGCCTTCAGCCTTTCGCGCACGGTGATGGCATTGTCATCGGCGCGGCGCTTCATCTCTGTGCCGCCGCATTTGTCACAGCTCCCGGCATGAGCGGGCTTGCGAAACCTGTCGTGATAGCCTTCGCCGCAGGATCCGCAGGTGTAGCGGCCCGAAACCCGCTCCACCATCGCCTCGTCATCGACCTCAAGGCTCACCGCCGCCGTGATCCGCCGGTCCTGCGCCGCCAGCAGCTGATCCAGCGCCGCCGCCTGGGCCCCGGTGCGCGGAAAGCCGTCCAGGATGATCCCCTTGCCGCAATCGGGCTGCGCCATACGGTCCTGCAGGATCGCCAGCACGATCTCATCCGAAACAAGCGCTCCGGCCTCCATCACCGCTTTCGCGGCAAGACCTGCGGGCGTGCCGGCGCTCACTGCGGCGCGCAGCATATCGCCGGTTGAGAGCTGGACGAGGCCATACTCTTCCTCCAGCATCCTGGCCTGGGTGCCTTTGCCTGCACCGGGGGGGCCGAGGAGGATCAGAACCGGGGTCTCGCGTGTCATCCCTTGTTCATCCTGTTCTCGATGAGGTCTTCGACGACGGTGGGATCTGCGAGGGTTGAGGTATCTCCCAGGGCTGCGAAGTCGTTTTCGGCGATTTTGCGCAGGATGCGGCGCATGATCTTGCCGG
>NZ_JAEFCF010000004.1 GCF_016405985.1 Paracoccus sp. IB05 | reverse complement strand
ACCCCGATAACCTCGTACTCGCCGGCAACACCGGCCTGCACCGGTGACATGAGGGCGCTGGCGAAAAGCACGGCGGCCGCAATCAGTGAGATAGTATTGCGCATTTGTGTCTCCTGCGCTGGTTTCGGCCCGCTTCTGGCGGCGGGCCCGGCCTCGACAGCCCCCAATAGCCTCACCCCAGGAGCAGCGCATCCTGAGCCACGGTGATGATCGCGGTGTCGCCCTTATAGCGAAGCCCGAATCTTCGTTTCGGATAGGGCGCGATCTGGGCCAGTCTCTCGGCCGTTGCCGACACGCCAAGCGCCAGCAGCACCTCGATCACCTCAAGCTGAAACTCGGGCGTGGCGGTCAGAAAGCGCACCCGCGCCTGCTTAACGCCCCGCAGCTGAATGCTGAGGTAACGGATGTCATCATCGTCCAGCCGGATAAAGCTCTGCTCGTCCTGAGGCACTGTACTGCTCGCCTTCTTGTTGAGCGGCACGGGTATCATGATCGGCACGCGAGCGCCATGCCGGGGTTGCCGCTATCGGCGGCGATCAGCGCCGCTCGCACCCGGGGGGGGCAGGAGCCGGTGAAATTTAAACGCCCCCCCGATCTGTATAGCGTGCCCGGGCCGCGCCATCCCCCGGGAATATGGCAGGCCATGAGGTCACAGAAGATTGACGTCATCGGGGATGAAGCAGCGCTAACTATATTCAACGCCTCGAAAACGCAGGGCGCCTGTCCTGACGACGATAAGGGCCGGCATGGGGCGGGAGCTCGACCAGGGAAGTTCGACGCGCCGGACGTTTGCCTTTCGGGCAAGATCCCGCATGGAGGCGCCTGTGCTGGCAGCCTGTCCGTTGACATCTGACTTCCGGCGGGGCGAGTGGGTCTCGTCTCAGCGCGGAGGATCAGGCCATCGAACTGCAACTTGTCCGGACCTTTCTGGAGACTGCGGAAACCGGATCCTTCGCCGCAGCCTCGGAGCGGCTTTTTGTCACGCAATCGGCGGTCAGTCTGCGGATCCAGCGGCTCGAAGAGCAGTTGGGCCGCCCGCTTTTCACCCGGTCCAAGGACGGCGTGGCGCTGACAGCGGCCGGTCGTGAGTTTCGTGGATTTGCCATCGCAATCCTGCGCAACTGGGAACAGGCCCGGCTGCGGGTCTCGGCCTCTGGTGAAGAGGGTCTGCGCCTGGTGATCGGCTCAGAGCCTTCGCTCTGGCCGCGCCTCGGATTTGGCTGGCTGGATCTGCTGCGCGCCCGCCTGCCCGATCTTGCTTTGCGGGCAGAGATGGCGCGGGCGGAAGCCCTGACCCAGAACCTGTTGCAGGGGGGGATTGATGTCGCCCTGTCCTATTCAGTCGCAAACCGGCCCGGGATCCATGCCGAACAACTGCTTGATGACCAGCTGGTGCTGGTCTCGTCGCGTCAGGGGCTGGCAGTCGCGGATCTGGACGAAAACTATGCGCTGGTGGATTGGGGGCCGGAGTTCATGCGCTTTCACGAAGAGGCGCTTCCCGCGCTGCATGGCACACGTCTGCAACTGGCCTTCGGCTCTCTGGCCGCGCTTTTCATCCAGACCCGCCCCTTTGCAGCCTATCTTCCCGCCCGGCATGCCAAGCGCTTTCTCGACCTGGCGCAGCTGCATCCGGTGGCAAATGCACCGGTTTTCCAGCTTCCGGTCTGGGCGTTGTGGCGCGATGACCTCGGCGAGAAGCTGCTCGCTGTTGCAAAGGAAACACTGCTCGAAGCCGCCAGCCAGGCTTCAGACACCAATGCCGAAGTGCTTGCGCTGCGCGAAACATGAACAGAGTTCACGCCATCCGCCTGAGATAAAAAGACAAAAAACTATCATCAGCCCCGGGACATCGCCATTTCGCCAGAAAGGATCCGGTTCCACGAGTAATTCTCGGGGATGGCTCAAGTTTCCTGAATGTTCCGATTCCCGGCAAAACAGCCAATTCCTTCTTACCAACCGCCCCTGAGTTGGGACAGACGTAACCCGTGAAAGGAATTGCCATGAAATCGCTCTATCTGACCTCTGCCATCCTGGCGCTCGGACTGACGGCGCCTGCCTTCGCACAGACTGACCTCGTCGGGATTTCATCGCTTGATGACCAGATCGAGGATGTTGAACGCGATGTCGCCCGCGACATGGCCCGCGCCGAGGACAATGCCCGTTTCGGCAGCCCGGATTTCCGTCAGGGCTTCTCTGGTTCCGCCTCGATCGGCTACTCCGGCAAGACCGGTAACAATGAATCGCAGGACCTGACCGTCGGTCTGCGTCTTCGCCACGGCGCCGGTGCCTTCAGCCAGACCATCGGCGCGGTGATCGACTATTCCGAGGCCGACAACAAATCGACCAAGCGTGATGTCTTCGGTATCTATGACGCGACCTATTCCTTCGATGACCGTTTCTACGGCTTCGTGCTGGGTCGGGTTGTGTCGGACGGTCTCGCCGATCGCCTGACGGATGCGCAACTTGCCGACTCGATCAGCGATACCGATCAGCTGCGTGGCCAGAACCAACGGGACGCTTTCCTCGGCGTGGGTCCTGGCTACCGCATCATCAACGAGACCGACATGGCCTGGCGTGTGCAGGCTGGTATCGGTGTCAGCTATCTGAAGAATGGTCTGGGGGAATCGACCACCGAGACCGGCTACATCGCGTCGTCACGCTTCTACTACAAGATCAACGACAACGTGTTCTTCACCAATGACACCGACGTGCTGAATTCGGACACCGCGCTGCGGGCGAACAACGATCTCGGCGTCAACTTCAAGGTGACTGACGCGATCTCGACCCGGGTCAGCTACCTGACCGAATACAATGACAGCCGCGCAATCCGCACGGATAACAAACTCGGCCTGTCGCTGGTCTTCGGTTTCTGAGCCCTCTGACAGGAATGGGAGGGGCCATCCCCTCCCAGGCGGCGGCCTGTAACAGGGCCGCCGCTGCGTGTTTGTCCGCTTTGAGCGCTCCGACACGTACTTCGCCTTCGTCATGATGACCCCCTGCCACGGGGCAGAGGATCGACGCGTGATCTCCATAAAAAACGCGAAGGGCAGCGAACTGGACTTGCTCGAATTCTGGCAGGCTGCAGCAGAGGACGGCACCGCGTTTGGTTACCACATTCGCCTTTTTGGACCTGGTCTATCAACGTGCTGCGACCCATTTCTTCAAATTGACCGCCGTTCAAGATCGGGCCTGACCATGACAACGGCCCGCACCGTCTGGCCCGGCGCGGGCTTTATGTCCGACGCGAAGGAAAGTCCCCGGTTATCGGGGGGCGTTTCCCCTATGGCGAACTTGCGACTATGGCCGACCGGGGTCAGGTCCGAAAAGAGCGCATCATGCCTGGGTCCTTGTCGTTTGCCCTGGTGGCTGAAATGCCCAACGAGTGACGTCTTCAGCACTTGGCTCGACCAGCCTTCAAAGCCCTTTAAACGGCCATTTTCGGGCCTTCCTGCATGACACGCCGTTTTGGTCTGTTTTCAGGCCTCGAACCTTCGGAAACCCCTGATTTTGTTGACCTGTCCGGCATCTTCCGAGGTCAGTTGGGGTTTTCCGGTATCCCTGAAAGAATAGATGTCACACATCATCGGGCATGGGCAATTCGGCGACCTTAACCGTTGGCAGATAGACGATCCCGAGCTTTGTCGCGCTGGCAACCGTAGCCTTGTAGCTCGCGCGCGGAATCGCTGTTCCGGTTTTAAGCGCGGTTTCCCAGCGGGCGATCTGTTCTTCCCAAACCGACTCCGACCGATTGCGCGCCTCGCTCAGGCTATCGGTTTTCAGGGATATGCTGATAACCCTACGACTCTCAATGCCGTGGTATCTCACCGGGACATGGCGACGCAGATGATATTCTTCGGCGCCTTTGACGATTTTCATGCCCGGCAGTCTAGGGACGGCAAATCAGTTCTGCAAAGGGGCTCACCGCAGCAAAAACAGAAGCAAAAACAGAAGAAAATGCCCCGCATGGATCTGGATTTCTGCTTGAAATCAATTACTTACAAGAAAATAATGGCGGAGACGAAGGGATTCGAACCCTCGAGACCCTTCCGGGCCTGCACCCTTAGCAGGGGTGTGCCTTCGACCACTCGGCCACATCTCCACCGCCTCGTATATTGAGCGAAGGCCGGATAAACAAGGGCTTTTTCACCGGGTCAAAACCATGCGGGCATCTACTCTGTTCGCCAGAATTTTTCGGGCTGTTCAGGGGGCTGATCGCCAATATGTCGCGGCTGCATCTGCAGAAATGCACAACTTCTGGTGACGCGTGACGCCTGTCCCCCCAAAGCGGAGGAAGATCGCAGCGAGCCGGTTGCAGACGTTCGCCCTTCCCCCGAGGGAGCGTGGCTTTGTCACAATGCAGCACTCCGCTTCAGCGCAGGCGGTCCATCACGCGCACCAGCGCCTCGGAAATGCCGGGTTCTGACAGCGCGTGACCGGCCAGGGGCACGAAATGCACCCGCGCTTTGGTCCAGCCTTCTGCGAGGCTCCAGGCCGATTGCGGCGGGCAGACCATGTCATAGCGCCCCTGGATGATATCGGTGTCGATATGTGCGATCCGGGCACGGTTCTGCACGATCCAGCCGTCCTGATCCAGAAATCCGCCATTGATAAAATAGTGGTTCTCGAGCCGGGCGAAGGCATGGGCATAATCCGCAGGGCTTTCGCCCATCCAGCCATCGCTGCTGATCGAGGCCAGCGCGTTTTCCCAGCCCGACCAGATCCGCGCGTAGCGGATTTCCGTCGTCCGGTCGCCCGAAAAGAGCCGCCGGTGATAGGCCGCGATCAGATCGCCGCGCTCTTCCTCCGGGATCGGGTCGATGAAACGCTGCCACAGCTCGGGGAAGAACGCGCCCGCGCCGCCGCCGTAAAACCAGTTGAGCTCGCGCCGCGTCATCAGAAAGACCCCGCGCAGCACCAGGTGCGAAACGCGGTCGGGATGGGTGATGGCAGTGATCAGCGCGAGCGTCGCCCCCCAGCTGCCGCCAAAGGCGATATAGCGCTCGATGCCAAGCGCCTCGCGGATGCGCTCGACATCGGCGACCAGATCCCAGGTCGTGTTGCGGATCACCGAGGCGCGGGGCATCGACCTGCCGCAGCCGCGCTGATCGAACAGCACCACCCGGTAGTGGCGAGGGTCGAAATAGCGCCGCATCAGCGGGCTGCAGCCGCCGCCGGGACCGCCGTGAAAGACAATGACCGGAACCCCATCCGGATTGCCGCATTGTTCAACATAGACCTGATGGCCGTCGCCCATATCCATCATACGCTGGTCGAAGGGCTCGACCGGCGGGTAAAGGAAGTCCGACGCGCGTTTTTGTCCTGATCTCTGGTCCATTGCGGTCTATATACCGTGATGAAAAGACAAAGTCGAACGAGGACATGCGATGTCAGCCGCAAGCACTATCGATCCTGCCGAAGTCGCAAAGTTCCAGGCCATGGCAGAGGAATGGTGGGACCCGAAGGGTAAATTCCGCCCGCTGCATCTGATGAACCCCTGCCGGCTTGACTATATCACCAGCCAGATTGCCGGCGAATTCGGCCGGGATCTGACGGCACCGCGCGCTTTTGACGGGTTGCGGCTCCTCGATATCGGCTGCGGTGGCGGGCTGTTGTCCGAGCCGATGGCGCGGCTGGGGGCTGATGTGACCGGCGCCGATGCGGCCGAGCGCAATATCCCGGTGGCCCGCGTCCATGCCGAGACCCAGGGCCTCCGGATCGACTATCGCCACACCACCGCCGAGGCGCTGGCCGCAGAGGGTGAGCGGTATGACGTGGTGCTGAATATGGAAGTGGTCGAACATGTTGCAGATCCGCTGGCCTATCTGAGCGCCTGCCAGCAGCTGTTGAAACCCGGCGGGCTGATGATCTGTTCGACCATGAACCGCAATACGAAAAGCTTCGCCATGGCGATCATAGGGGCCGAATGGATCATGCGCTGGCTGCCGAAAGGCACGCATGACTGGGCGAAATTCATCACGCCAGATGAGCTTTGCGACCTGATCCGCCGCGCCGGACTTGACCCGGTGGATCGCAAGGGGATGGTTTTCAACCCGGTCTCCTGGCGCTGGAGCCTGTCTTCGCGCGATCTTTCGGTCAATTATGTCACGGCGAGTGTGAAACGGTGAAAGCAGTGGTGTTCTGGCTGGTCCTTGGTCTTGTTGCGGTCTGGGCTGCGGCGGCGCTCTGGGTGCAATTCCCGCATGCGCGCCCGCTGGCACTGGCCGGTCTGGGACTTGCGGTTCTCCTGTTGGCCTGGGCGCGACTGGGGCCCGGCTGGGGCTGGACCGGGCTTGCCGTGCTGCTGATCCTGGTCCTGGGCTGGTTTTTCAGCCTGCAGCCGCGCCAGGACCGCGACTGGGCGCCTGATGTGGCCCATATCGTCAGGGGCGAGACCGAGGGCAGCCTGGTTCATCTGGAAAACATCCGCACCTTTCGCTGGACGAGCGCCGATGAGGCCGTTGAGGGCTGGACCAGCCGCACCGTCGACCTGGCGAAGCTCGACGGGGTCGATATGATCACCTCCTCCTGGGGCAATCCGAAAATCGCACATCTGCTGGTCAGCTTCCGGTTCCAGGACGGTGCCCCCCTGACCTTCTCGGTCGAGATCCGCCGCGAGAAAGGCGAGAGTTTCTCGGCCCTGGGCGGATTTTTCCGTCAGTTCGAGCTGTCGCTGATCGCCGCTGATGAGGCGGATATCGTGCAATGGCGTGCGGTTCCGCGCGCTGAAGAAGTGCATCTCTACCCGCTGGATCTGACCCAGGATCAGCAAATCGCAGTCTTCCTTGGCTTTCTCAGGCTGGGCAATGATCTGAACGAACGGCCCGCCTGGTATAATACCGTGACCGCGAATTGTGCCTCGGTGGTGTGGAAGCTGGCGCGGGTGCTGTCTTCCGATCTGCCGCTGGACCGCAGCCTCGTGATGCCGGGCCTGCTGCCGGAATATCTTGACCGCCTCGGCGCCCTTGCCGGGCCCGGCACGCTGGACGAAAAGCGCGCCCGCGCCCTGATCTCGCCGCGCGCGCGCGACATGCCGCCGGGCGAAGATTTCTCGACATGGATCCGGCAATGAAGGCGCTGCGCCGGATCTGGCGCTTTATCACGGCGGTGGTCGAGCGGATGACCGATGGCCATTTCGGCCTTGTCGCCGCCGGAGTGGCCTTTTACGCCATGTTCGCGGTCTTTCCCGGCCTCGCCGCCGTGGTGGCGATCTGGGGGTTGATGGCCGATCCGGTGGTGATCGCGGGCTATCTCCAGGTGGCCGAGCGGTTTTTGCCCCCCGATGCCAGCCTGTTGATCCATGATCAGGTCATGGGGCTGGTCAATGCGCCGCGCACGACGCTGGGCTGGGCCACGGTGCTGTCGCTGCTGGTCGCGCTTTATTCGTCGCGCAACGGGGTTTCGGCGCTGGTCCAGGGGCTTGATGTGGTGCATCGCGCGGTGCCGCGCTCCTGGCTGGGCGGCATGGCGCGGGATTTTGTTCTGACGCTTGCGCTGATCGGCGCGCTGATCGGAACGCTGGCCACGGTGGTGGTGGTGCCGATCCTCCTGTCCTGGATGCCGCTGGATGACTTTGCCCCACGGCTGACCCGCCTGCTGCCCTGGGCGGCGATGCTGTTGCTGGTGCTGATCTGCCTCTCGATCCTCTATCGCTACGGCCCCAATGTGCCCCGGAACGAGCGTTCGCGCTGGTTCTCGGGCGGGGTCATTTTCGCGACCCTGGCCTGGGCGGGGGTCTCGATGGGCTTCTCGCTCTATCTCGAGAATTTCAACAGTTACAACAGGATCTATGGCTCTATCGGGGCTGCCGTGATCCTGATGATGTGGCTCTACCTCTCGGTCTGGGCCATCCTTGCGGGTGGTGCGATCAATGCCGAGCTGGATCAGGCGCGCCGCATCCGGCGCCAGATGGGACGGATGGGCTGAGCCCCGCGCTCATGGCGCCAGCCTGATCCAGAGCGGAAAGCTGCGCGACGCGGCGCTGGCGGCTTCCGAAAGCGGATCCTCCGGTGCCGGGCGCAGGATCCCCGCCTCAGCCACCTCAGACGCGGCATCGGGCAGGATCACCGCCGTGCGCAGGCCCCCGGTTGCCGCAAACACGGCCGTGTCCAGCGCCGGATCGCCAAGCTGACCCGGATCTGCCGGTGCAAAAGCCGCACGCGGCGCCGGGTCCTGCAGCGCGGAATGCGCAATCAGGCTGCGGATCGCGTCATGTCTTCCATCCCCGTCAACCGGATCGAGATTGCTGATCCCCATCACCACAAAGGGGGGCACCGGCGGTGCCCATGGCAGCCGCCCCTCGATCAGCGCGGTCCAGAAGGCGGTCTCATCATGATTTCGCCGCGCATTCACCTCGCCCGCAGCGCCGAAAACCGGGGCCGAGCCATGCCAGGTCAACAGCCGCAGCCGCCTGCCATCGGGAAGGATCAGCGGCACCTCCCAATGGCCGGTGGTCGAGAGCCGAAGCACCTCGCGCGCCTCAGAAGGCAGCGATTGCGGCCAAAGCGCGCCGGGAAGATCGGCCCAGAGAAAGGTGCTGAAATCGCGCGCAGCCTCGCTGTCAGTCGGGAGTTTCGACAGGATCACCATGCCGGACTGCCCGGCGAAATAGCCCCAGCCCTGGGCATCGCCCGGCCCGCCGCGCCGCGCGTCAAGATCCAGATCGAGACCCGTCGCGATACCACGGTTGGGCCGCAGCGCGAAGAGATGCGGATAATCCGGTCCGATCAGGGCAAGCCGGTCGGCAAAATGCCGCGCCGCCAGCAGCCCGTGGTCATAATCGAACCCTGCGAGCAGGATCACATCGGCATCAAGATCTGCCAGCACCCGCAGCGCCGCCTCGACCTGTGCGTCTTTGCCGCTGACGATGTCGCGCAGCAAAAGGCCGGGGCCCCGGCGCTCCAGTTCGATATTCCACACCGCAAGTTTCACCCCCGTCTCGGCCAGCGCGGCAGTGACGGGCAACAGGATCAGGCAAAGCCAGGCGATCAGATGGCGGCAACAATGCCCGGATGTGTGGGCGGCATATTGGCGACCCGGCGCTGCCGGATCATGGCCGCGATCCGCCCCATGGCGACGCCGCGCATCAGAAGAGAAGCCGGAAGGAATGCCCATGCCGCCATCGTCCAGATCAGGGTCTGCGGCGAGGTGAGGGTTACCGGATCAAACCCGCCCGAGACCAGAGTCACCACCGCCGGGATCAGGAATGGCAGCAGAAAGCCTAAGGAAAGGTTAAGACGCGCGTCCCGCTCAAGCCGGTCCACCACATCACCGCCGGCGGTCGGCTCGAATGTCGGCAGGTTCACCCAGACATTGAAATCCTTGTAGCGCGACGGCCAGCCTTTCAGCTTGAAGATCACAACGAAGAAAGCCAGCGAAATCAGCGAGATGATATAGGCCGTTCCGGCGGCGCTGCGGACAGCCGAAATATCGGCCGGGCTCGCGTTTTCCGACATCATCATCGAGGCAAGCCGGACGGGCGAATAGGGAAAGTCGAGCGAATGCCCGATCAACAGGCCAAGCGCCTCGAACAGGCGGGTAAAGGAAGTAGGAGCGATATTGGCCGCCTCGATCACCGACAGAATGAAAACGGTGAGAAACAGCGCGAGGAAACGGATGCGATTGAAAGGCGGCGCGTCGCGGAATTCGACGAGGCTCGGATAGACGGCATTATATTCGGCAAAGGTCAGGGCGCCGCCGAACAAAGCGATCAGCGCCACCATCTGCTGCGTATCAGGCCCCGTCCCCGGCAGGATCACCGAGGGCGTGGCGATGAGAATCATCACCAGAAATGCGCGCACAAGGGCGCCGGTCATCCGTGAGACCACTGCCTTCACTTCCTCAACATGGACGGAAGCGATACGATGCCGCCTCCTGTTTCCCATGATCCCGCCGACATTATGGCGGATCGCCTCAATTTTGCCCAACTTTTGCCTACTTTCGCCGCGTGAAGCAACTACCTTGCCCATGAGACCCTGGCCCTGTGGCCGAAACAGGGCGAAGATGTTGCAAGAATGGAGCAAAAGCGAAAACCCCCGGTGAATTCCGGAGAAAAAATCACGAGAATTCAACAGATCGACAAAAAACGCGGCACCCCGGGGGATGCCGCGCTGAAATCAGCCATGTCGGGATTGCCCCGGCCAGACTTAGTGGGGCCAGACTTAGTGGGCCAGACGTAACGGGCCTGGCGTCAGGCCCAGGGGCGGGCGGCCGCGTTTTGCTTCTCGAATGTGTCGATCGCCGAGACTTTCTCCATCGTCAGGCCGATATCATCGAGCCCGTTCAGGAGGCAGTGCTTTTTGAAGGCATCCACCTCGAAGGCAAAGCTCTTGCCATCCGAGGCCGAAACCGTCTGGTTCTCAAGGTCCACGGTGATGCGGGCATTGGCGCCCTTTTTCGCGTCATCCATCAGATAGCCGACCGCGTCTTGCGGCAGGATGATCGGCAGGATGCCGTTCTTGAAGCAGTTATTGTAGAAAATATCCGCAAAAGAGGTCGAGATCACAGAGCGGATCCCGAAATCCAGCAATGCCCAGGGCGCGTGCTCGCGCGAGGAGCCGCAGCCGAAATTATCGCCCGCGACGATGATCTGGCTTTCACGATATGCTGGCTGGTTCAGCACGAAATCCGGAATTTCCTTGCCGTCGAGCGTGTAGCGCATTTCGTCAAACAGGTTCACGCCGAGGCCCGACCGCTTGATCGTCTTCAGGAATTGCTTCGGGATGATCATATCGGTGTCGATATTGACCAGCGGCATCGGCGCCGCAATCCCGGTGATGGTGGTGAATTTATCCATTGGGGCTACCTATTGGAGTTTTCGCAGCGCAATGCCCATCGCGATCAGGGCGGCGCCGACAGAGAGGAGTTCGATGGCCAGAAGCGTTCCAAGCAGGATCGCGCTGGCTGCGGGAAGGAAGAAAAGGACATAGAGCCCAAGCCCGACCGAAAGCAGCCCCGTCAGGATCAGGACCCAGAAGCCCTGACCTGCGGATGAACCAAGACGGAAGGCCCAGACCAGCCGCAACACGCCGGTCGCGAAGAACAGCGCTCCTGCCATGATCGTCAGCGAAATCAGGCCCGCCAGCGGGTTGGCCAGCAGCCAGACGCCCAGCACCAGCTGCATCAGCGCCAGCAGCATCAGCCAGCCGCGCGATGGCAGCTCTTTGTCCGAAAAGGCGGCAAAGAGCCCAAGCGCACCCGAAATCAGAAAGGCGAGGCCAACAAACACCGCCACCGCCAATGAGGCGGGAAGCGGAAAGATCAGCGCGATAAGCCCGGCGATTACGGCGAGCACACCTGCAAGAATGCTGGTTGTGGAACCCTTCATGACGACTGTCCTTTGACTATGTGAAATCAGGCGGTTTCCGCCATGATATCACGGATATCGGTCAGGTGGCCGGTAATTGCCGCTGCGGCCGCCATCACCGGCGACATCAGATGCGTGCGGCCGCCACGCCCCATCCGGCCCTCGAAATTGCGGTTCGAGGTGGCGGCGCAGCGCTCGCCCGGGGCCAGCTGGTCGGGGTTCATGCCCAGGCACATCGAGCACCCGGCCAGACGCCATTCGAAGCCGGCATCGGTGAAGATCTGCGCCAGACCCTCTTCTTCGGCCTGGAGCCGCACGAGGCCCGACCCCGGCACGACCATGCCCCGGACGCCCGGCGCCAGTTTGCGGCCTTTGAGGATCCCGGCGGCTGCGCGAAGGTCTTCGATCCGTCCATTGGTGCAGGACCCGATGAACACTGCATCGACCTTTACATCGGTCAGTTTCATGCCCGGGGTCAGGCCCATATAGTCGATGGAGCGCTGTGCGGCCTCGACCTTGCCGCCCTGGAAATCGGCGGCGAAAGGCACGGTCGCGGTGATCGGCAGCACGTCTTCGGGCGAGGTGCCCCAGGTGACGACCGGCGCGATATCTTCGCCTTTGATCGTGATGATCTTGTCGAAATGCGCCCCCTCATCGGTGAAGAGCGTTTTCCAGTACGAGACCGCAGCCTCCCATTTCGCGCCTTTCGGCGCATGGGGGCGGCCCATGCAATAGGCGAATGTCTTCTCATCCGGCGCGATCAGGCCAGCGCGGGCGCCGCCTTCGATGGCCATATTGCAGACGGTCATGCGGCCTTCCATCGAAAGCTCGCGGATCGCTTCACCGCAATATTCAATGACATAGCCGGTACCACCGGCGGTGCCGGTCTTGCCGATCACGGCAAGGGTGATGTCCTTCGCGGTCACACCGGGCAGCAGTTTGCCGGTGATCTCGACCTTCATATTTTTCGATTTCTTCTGGATCAGCGTCTGGGTCGCCAGAACATGTTCGACCTCGGAGGTGCCGATCCCATGCGCGAGCGAGCCGAAAGCGCCATGGGTCGCGGTATGGCTGTCGCCGCAGACCACGGTCATGCCCGGCAGCGTCCAGCCCTGTTCCGGGCCGACGATATGCACGATGCCCTGGCGAATATCGGTCACCGGATAGTAAACCACGCCGAATTCACGCGCGTTCTTGTCCAGCGCATCGACCTGGATGCGTGATTCCTCATTGTCGATATGGGTCTCGCGGCCCTCGGTCGTGGGCACGTTATGGTCGGGCACTGCGATGGTTTTCTCCGGCGCGCGCACTTTGCGGCCGGTCATCCGCAGCCCTTCGAACGCCTGGGGGCTGGTGACTTCATGCACCAGATGGCGGTCGATATACAGAAGACAGGTGCCGTCTTCAGAAGTATGGACGACGTGGTCGTCCCAGATCTTGTCGTAGAGGGTTCTCAGAACAGCCGATTTAGGGGCGGTCATGGCTCTCACCTTTGTGGGATAGCTTGTCAGATTGTCTGGGTCTCGGGGTCCGGCGGCATCTGGGCAGGAAAAACCCGCCCGCCGCGTCAAAGACGTGCGAGAATGTTGCGGGTCGCGCCGAAAAACCGCGCCGGAAGACGCGCATGATCGGTGATGTTGAAATAGATGAACCCATTCATGGCAGTGTATTTACGCCCAAATCTGCGCATGATCAAGGATCGCTGCAAAACGCCCCGGATAACGGGTATACGGACATTTCAGAGGCCGAAGGCCCAGGGCGGTGATCAGAGTTCGCGCCAGTGCGGCAGACCGCGGCTGAGCGACTGGAAGCGGATGAAAACCGTTATCACACCCCCGAACAGGGCACCAATCATGGCCATATTCAGCGCGCCGAAAGTGTGGATCGCGACAAATTTGCGTGGCAACTGCGCCCCGAGCAGGTCCAGGACCCACCAAAAACCGGCGAAAAGCACGCCCCCCAGGGCGGCAAACACAATCAGCGCGATCCAGGCCGGAAGGAAGTGCAAGGGCCGGACCGGCAGGCCGAGTTTTGCCAGCACCCTGAACAAAGGCGGAAACATCTGCTTTTGGGTGATTCCGACGCTCTCACCGGCGGCCAGCGCGCGTGACAGTCTTTCGGTATGTTCCAGCGAAGCCATGCTGCCCTCCATTTTCAACGCTGCTGGCCGGAGCGTGCCGGGGGTGTCCGGCAGATTTTTGTCCGAATCCGGGCGATATTCCGGTAACCGTTCGCCCTGGCGTTGAGATTTCCTGCCTTGGGTGATAGGCTGCGGATCAGAATGCCCGGCGCGGGGCTTGCGCGCTGCTTTGGAGGACACTTCCCTGTCCCATACTGACCCTGCAACCGGCCTGCCGGTTGCCCCGCGCGCCGGACGCCCTGCCCAGACGGAATTCAGCTCGGACGCCGTTCGCGATGCCGTCATGTCCTCGGTCGAGGATGACAAGGCCGAGGATGTCGTGCTGATCGATCTGCGCGGTCGCTCGGATGTCGCCGATTACATGGTGATCTGCTCGGGGCGTTCGTCGCGCCAGGTGGCGGCAATTGCCGAGAAATTGTCGGAACGGCTGAAACAGGCCTTCGGGATCGTCTCCCGCATGGAAGGCAAAGAAACCGGCGACTGGGTGCTGATCGATTCGGGCGATGTGATCGTCCATGTCTTCCGCCCGGAAGTGCGTGAATTCTACCAGCTGGAAAAGATGTGGCTGCCCGCCGGACAGGTCGGGGCCGCCCGCACGCTGTAATCCGGTGCGGGTTCATCTTTGTGTGGTCGGGCGGCTGCGTGCCTCGCCCGAGCGCGATCTGATCGACGATTACCTTGACCGTTTCGGCAAGCAGGGCCGCGCGCTGGCGCTTGGCCCCGCCGCCGAGATTGAGGTCGAGGACAAGAAGGGCGGCGGCATGGAGGCCGAGGCCGTGCTTCTGACGCGCGCAATTCCTGCGGGCGCGCTGATCTGCACCCTGGATGAGCGCGGGCGGCAGCTGTCATCGCCGGAATTCGCGGGTCTGCTGGCGAAATGGCGCGATGCCGGGCGGCAGGATCTGGCTTTTGTGATCGGCGGTGCCGATGGCATTCACCCTGACCTCAGGACCAGGGCCGATCACTCCATCAGCTTTGGCGCGATGGTCTGGCCCCATATGCTGGTCCGGGTGATGCTCGCTGAACAGCTGTACCGCGCGGCGACGATCCTTGCGGGCGGCCCCTATCACCGGGTCTGATCCCCGGGTCTGATCGACCGTTCTGATCACAGCCAGCAAGACAGCAAAAAGGCGGCAGATCACTCTGCCGCCTTTGTCATATTCTGCGGTTCTTCCGCGCGGATCAGTTGGTGACCAGCGGCGCGGCTTCGGTCTGGGCGGCCTGGCGGCGCGCGATTTCCTGACGGTAAAGGGCCAGAAAATCGACATTGTCGATATTCAGCGGCGGGAAGCCGCCGTCGCGGGTCACATCCGAAATAATACGGCGCACAAAGGGGAACAGAAGGCGCGGGCATTCGATCAGCAGGAACGGATGCAGCTGGTCCTCCGGCACGCCGTCGATCAGGAAGGTGCCGCCATATTCCAGTTCGAGCAGGAACAGCGTCTCGTCATTGGTTTTGTTCTTCGAGGTGACCTTGAATTTGGTGATCACGTCATACTGGTGCTCGACACTGCGTTTGCGCGCATCAAGGCTGACCGCCACCTGCACATCGGGCTGCACTTCGACGCCGGCAAGGCCCTTTTGCACCACGACGTTTTCAAAGCTCATGTCGCGGATATATTGCGCCAGAACCTGCATCCGGACCTGCGGAGCCTGAGCCCCGTTTGCACCTGTTTCTTCGGCCATCGAAATCCTCCTGGAATTTGCGCGGGCAGAGGCAGTTTGCCCGCCCGGGGGCGCGCCGCGCCAGTCAAAGCTACCGCCCTCCCCTAACAGAGCGGGGGGCGGCGCTCAATGGAAAGCTCCGGGGTCAGCCCCTGGGGTGGCTCCGGTTCCATGACCAGGTTCCGCTCCCTGAGCAGCTATTCGATTTCGGTCCAGCGCGACGGGCGGTTGCGACCAGGTGCCGCGGGATGTTCGGGCGGCACCTCGACCCATTCGCCATCGACCGTCACATCGCCTTGCGGCATGCCGGCCTGCCCCCTGCCGGCGCCCGCCTGACGCTGCGAAAACGCGCCGGCCCCCATGATATTGACCCGGGCCAGCACGGCGCCTTTCACCAGGGCCTGCACCGGCGGCAGCAAAAGCAACACCCCAAGCGCATCGGTCAGAAACCCCGGCAGGATCAGCAATACAGCTGCAAGCCCCCACATCAGCCCGGTGACCGGCGCATCACCCGCCATCGCCGCCCCGCTCAGCCCCCGGTTCAGGCCACCGTTGAGGCCACTGCGCAAAAGCCCGGCGCCGCGCTGCGCCACCATCCGCAGGATCACAATGCCGACAACCGCCGTCCCGACCACCCAGACAAGGGTCGCCCAGAGGCCAATCCAGCCCCCGACAACCACAAACAAACCGATTTCAATCAATGGCCAGGCCAGAATCAGCAAAAAACGCGGCATTTTGGGGTCCCTGTCGAAAGACATCATTGTCGCAAGGTTTACTTGCGGCCTGCTAAAACCTACATAGGAGATCAATCACGCCTCCCCAAGCCTTTGCCGCATCTTCCGGCCATCGCGACAGGGCGGCGCCAGTGTTTTTTGGCGGGATGACCGATGAATTCCATGCTTATCCAGCTCCTGGTCCTTGCCGGGGTCGCTATTTTCCTGGTTCTCAAGCTCCGTTCGGTGCTGGGCACCCGTGATGGTTTCGAAAAGCCACCGCTCCCGCTCGAGGACGCGCAGGCCCCGGTGAAACGTGAATTCGAGGTGATCGAGGGCGGGCCTGACCGTGACATCACCGATCACGTGGCTGAGGGTTCGGATGCGGCAAAGGCCCTCGCGGGCATGAAGAAAGCCGAGCCCTCCTTCGCGCTGACGCCGTTCCTTTCGGGCGCGCGTCAGGCCTATGAGATGATCCTGATGGCCTTTGAGCGCGGCGATCTCGACCCGATCCGCGATTTCCTCGGGGACGAGGTCGAGGCCAGCTTTACCGAAGTGATCCAGGCTCGCGAGGCGCGCGGCCTGACGGTCGAGGCGAATTTCGTCGGGCTGAAGGAAATGGCGCTGCAAGAGGCGACCTTTGACCAGGTTTCCGGCTTTGCCGAACTGACCGTGCGCTTTGTCGGCGAACTGACTTCGGTGGTGCGCGACAAGGACGGCACCGTCATCGAAGGCGACGCCAAAACCGTGAAACGGCAGCGCGATGTCTGGGTCTTTGCCCGCAAAATGGGGTCGGATGATCCGAACTGGCAGCTGGTCGCCACCGGCGACTGATCTGATGCCATGCTGTTGCGTCCTCTGGTCATCGCATTACTGGTCGGACTGGCTGCGGTGACGGGCGCAGATGAGGCGCGCGCCGAGATGGTGGAGTTCGAATCCCTCTCGGGCTGGCGCGAGGGCGGACAGCTTGAGGCGCTCGAGGCGTTTCTTGTCACTTGCAACCAGCTTGATGCCCCTTACTGGCGCCCGGTCTGCAAGCTGGCCGGCGACGTGCCGAAAGACGATGCCTCGGCGCGGGCGTTTTTTGAACTCCTGTTCCGCCCGGTGATCATCGGCAAACCGCCCGCGCTGTTCACCGGCTATTACGAGCCCGAGCTGAATGGCTCGCCGGTCCGCACGCCGACCTATGCCTGGCCGCTCTACCGCCGCCCGCCGGATCTGCAGGACGGTATGGTCTATTACAGCCGCTCCGAGATCGAAGCCGGGGCTCTGCGCGGGCGCGGTCTGGAGATCGCCTGGATCGACGATCCGGTTGAGGTGTTCTTTCTGCATATTCAGGGCTCGGGCCGGGTGAAGATGACCGATGGCTCAACGATCCGGCTGGGCTATGCGGGCCGCAACGGCCATGCCTATCGCTCGGTCGGGCAAGAGATGGTGCGGCGCGGCATGTTCGCGGCGCATCAGGTCTCCGCCCAGACCATCCAGGCCTTCGTGCGCCGCAATCCGGCCATCGGAGCCGAATTGCTGAACCACAACCCCTCTTATATTTTCTTCCGCAAGATCAGCAATCTGCCCCCCGAAAAGGGCCCGATCGGCGCAATGGGCAAGTCGATCACGCCAATGCGCTCGCTGGCCGTCGACCCGGCTTTCGTGCCACTGGGCGCGCCCGTATGGATCGAGAAAGAGGGCCAGGCGACCCTCAGCCGGCTGATGGTGGCGCAGGATACCGGCGGCGCGATCAAAGGCGCGCAGCGGGCGGATATTTTCTACGGCTATGGCGACCGCGCAGGCGATGCCGCCGGGATCGTGCGCGACGGCGGGCGGATGGTGCAGCTTTTGCCCATCGACCGCGCCTGGGCGCTGACCGGGGGGAACTGAGCCTTGGCGCGACGAAGGGTGCTCCGCCCCGAGGAACGTGACCTCTGGCAGGCTGTGGCGCGGACCCTGCGCCCGATGCATGATGTGCCGAACGGAGCGATCCCCGAGGATGTGGCGCAAGAGGCCATCTTCCCGAAAGAGACCCTGCCGCCTCCCCCGCCGCCAAAACCGGCACTGCCGCGGTTTCGGCTTGGCGAAAAGGCGACCCCCGTGCAAAAGCCCGCCGCGCCGCCGCCATTGCGGATGGATGCCGGGCTGCACAAAAAGATGATACGCGGCAAGATCGCGCCCGAGGCGCGGATCGACCTGCACGGTATGACGCTTGCCGTGGCGCATCCCGAACTGATCGCCTTTCTGATGGGTGCGCAGGCTTCGGGCAAGCGGCTGGTGCTGGTGATCACCGGCAAGGGCAAACAGGTCTACGAGCCGGTGCCGCGCCCCATCGGCGCGCTGCGCCATCAGGTGCCGCACTGGCTGCGCCTGCCGCCTTTGTCGGCGGTGGTGCAGGAAGTGACCGAGGCGCATCTGAAACATGGCGGCACCGGCGCCTTTTATGTCTGGCTTCGGCGCGGCTGACCCCGCGCGGCTGACACTGGCCACAATCCGCTCTGGCACCAGGACCCGATCACGGCTATTTCAGGCGCATCCCAGTCGGAAAGGCCCCGCATATGAGCTTCTCGCGCGCGATCAAGATCGCCCCTTCGATCCTCTCAGCCGATTTCGCCAATTTCGGCGCCGAATGCGAAGCGATCGAGGCCCAGGGTGCCGATTGGGTGCATGTCGATGTGATGGACGGGCATTTCGTTCCGAATATCACCTTCGGCCCGGCGACCTGCGCCGCGATCCGGCCGCATATCAAAGGCGTGATGGATGTCCATCTGATGATCGCGCCGGTCGATGCCTATCTCGAATCCTTCGCCAAAGCCGGCGCCGATTTCATCTCGGTCCATCTCGAAGCGGGCCCGCATATGCATCGCTCGCTTCAGGCGATCCGGGGATACGGCGTCAAGGCGGGGATCTGCCTCAACCCCGCGACCGGCATTGAATCGGTGGAATATCTGCTCGACCAGATCGACCTGATCAATGTGATGACGGTCAATCCGGGCTTTGGCGGGCAAAAGCTGATCCTGTCGCAGATCGACAAGATCCGCCGCCTGCGCGCCCTGATCGGCGACCGCCCGATCCATATCGAGATCGATGGCGGCGTCACCACCGAGACCGCGCCGCTGGTCGTTGCAGCCGGCGCCGATGTGCTGGTGGCGGGATCTGCCGTCTTCTCCGGCGGGTCGGTGAAAAACCCCGCGCCTTATGGCGAAAATATCCGCGCTTTGCGCGCCGTGGCCGAGGCGGCCCGCCAATGACCACCACTGCAACCCCGGTCATCTTCGACCTCGACGGCACGCTGATCGATTCCGTCCCCGATCTCCAGGCCGCGCTGAACCAGGTGTTCCAAGCCGAAGGCCAGGCGCCTTTTGACCTTCCCACGGTCACCTCTTTCATCGGCAAAGGCGTCGCCAATCTGGTGCGGCGCGCGATGGAGACCCGGGGCGTTGACATGGCGCAACATCCCCGGCTGGTTGCCGCGATGGAGGCCGCATATGAGGCCGATCCCACCGCGCGCACCCGGATCTACCCCGGTGTGATCGCGGCGCTTGACGCCTTGCAGGCCGCGGGCCACCCGCTTGGCATCTGCACCAACAAGCCCGAGACGGCAGCACGGATCGTCCTCGATCAGATGGGGCTGACCGGCTATTTCGCGGCCATCGTCGGCGGGGGCCGCGTCGCGCTGAAGCCGGACCCCGCGCCCCTGCATCTGTGCATCACCGAACTGGGCGGCGGGACCGCGCTCTATGTCGGCGACAGCGAAGTCGATGCCGATACCGCGCTCGCCGCCGGGCTGCCCTTCCTCCTCTACACCGAAGGCTACCGCAAATCGCCGGCCGAAGAGATGCCGCAGACCGCGCGGTTTTCGGATTTCTCGGAACTGCCCTGGCTCGTGGCCGAACAGGGCTGAGACCCGGCGCCCTGTCACACGGGCGTCAGAACGCAGGCGCGGCGACGGCATCCAGCAGCCCGCGCCCGCCATCCACCACCAGCACCTGGCCGGTCACAAAGCGCGACGCATCCGAGGCGAGATACTGGATCGTCTCGACCAGCTCGTCAGGCGCCGCGATCCGGCCAAGGGGCGTGCCGCTTTCGATCCGTTCCCGCAGCGCGGGCGCCTCTTTCAGCGCCAGTTGCAGGCTTGCGCTCATCACCGAGCCGATCGAGACCGCATTGACCCGGATCCCTTTCGGCGCCAGCGCCACGGCAAGCGTCCGCGTCATCTGCTCTACCGCCGCCGAGGCCATGGAATAGCCCAGCAATTCGGGCTGTACCCGGACCGCCGCCACCGACGAGAAATTGATGATCGAGCCGACAGCGCCATATTCATCCGGTTCGGTGCCGGTGGCGGCCTGGATCATCCGTTTCGCCACAAGCTGGCTGAGCCGCAGCGTCGCGACCACATTCTGCTGCCAGAGCGTCTCGACATGATCGGCATCAGGGTTCAGCACCTCAGAGATCTGGCAGCGGCGCGCGGCATTGATCAGGATATCGATCCGCTCAAAGGCCTCTATTGTGGCCGAGACCAGGTTCACCAGCGTCAGCTTTTTCGTCAGATCGCCGGGGAAAAGCCGCACCGAGCTTTCGTCCTGGGCCGCCTCGCCCATCTCGGCCATCAGCCGCGCCTCATCCGCATCGGCCAACATGACCCGCACGCCCTTGTGGATCAGATGGCGTGCGATGGCGAGACCGAGGCCGCTGGCGGCGCCGGTGACGATGGCGGTCTTGCCGGAAAGAGAGAATGACATGCTGGATCTCGGGGTTCTGGCAGCGCTTATCGGGTCGGGCGGCGCGGCTTGATGGCGCGGGTCACGCGGAAGGCATTGGTCTGCGCGATTGTCTCATATTCCAGGAAATGGGTGGTCAGCGCCTCATCATAGGGCAGATGGCGGTTCGCGACCATCCAGAGCGCCCCATCCGGCGCCAGCATCTTCCGCGCCGCCTGGATGAAGGCCAGGCCCAGCCTCGGGTCAGAGCTGCGGCCGATATGGAAGGGCGGGTTCATCACCACGGTCTCGACAAGGCTTTCGGGGCGGAAGTTCAGCGCATCTCCCCAGTGGAACCGGGCGCGGGCGTCCTGGATATTCTCGCGCGCGCAGTCCAGCGAGACCGCTTCGGCCTCGACCAGATCAAGCCGTTTGACGCTGTTGCGTGCAAGGATCGCTTGCGAAAGATAGCCCCAGCCCGCGCCCAGATCGACCACTTTCGGGCCGATCTTTTCGGGCAGCGACTCTGCCAGCAGCACCGATCCCGGATCCGGCCCATCGGCGGAAAACACCCCCGGCCGGGTGATGAAACCGCCCCCGATCTCACGCGGGCGGGCGGCCCATGCAGCCAGTTCCGGCCCGGCGGGGAAGGCTGCTATGCGGCCATGCGCCTTGGAAATCGGGCCTGACAGCGCGATGAGCGGCTTCAGATCCTTCAGCGCGGTCTCGATACCATCGGTCTTTTGCCCGTCAACCAGCACCGGCCCGCCCGGGCTGACCGCTGCTGCCGCCTCGGCCAGAAGCGCGCGTGCATATTCGCGCGAACGCGGCACGCAGACAAGCGCCGCCGCCCAGGGCCCCTCGCCTTCGACCGCATATCCGCGCGCCGCAAAATGGTCGCGGTCAGGGCGAAAGCCCGTCAGCACGACGGTACGATCTTTGGGAAGATCTGAGAGGTCATCGCCCTCCTGCGGGCGATAAACGGCAATCTTACCTTCTGAAGGAAGCACAAAAAGGCCCTGTTCCAGGGCCAGCTCTATCCGGGATGCACGCATGTTCCGCCTGTAACGCGAGGGCCAGTTTCGCCCGCCTTACTCTTTTTCCATCGTGCATTGAAGCGGATGCTGGTGACGGCGGGCGAAATCCATCACCTGGGCGACCTTGGTCTCGGCCACTTCGAACGAAAAGACCCCGACTACGGCGAGACCCTTTTTATGAACCATCAGCATGATATCGAAGGCCTGGGCGTGGTTCATCCCGAAGAAGCGTTCCAGAATATGGACCACAAACTCCATCGGTGTGTAGTCATCGTTCAGCAGCAAGACCTTATAAAGCGGCGGGCGCTGTGTCTTCGGCTTGGGCTTGGCGAGAAGCGACGTCTCCTCGCCCGGTGCGCCACCCGACCCACCGGCGCCCGGACCATTTTCGCGGTCAGACAGGGTAAACGGGTTATAGGCCAAATCGGGTTCTCCGGCTGCTGAAAGGATTCGCATTGTCTTGAATCTGACAGGAATATAATCGCTTTTCTCACCACGAAAAGAGCCACGAGAGTGTTAAGATCGCATTGATGCATCAACGCCCGTGTCACAACAACACCGGGGAACCGCCAGATGATCACCTCCATCGGCTTTGATGCGGATGATACGCTGTGGCAGAATGAGGCGTTTTTCCGCCTCACCCAGGAGCATTTCACCGATCTCCTGCGCAATTACAGCGACCCAAATCAGCTGCAGGAGCGACTGCTCGCTGCGGAAAAGCGCAATATCGGCGCCTATGGCTATGGGGTGAAGGGCTTTACCCTGTCGATGATCGAAACCGCGATCGAGGTGACCGAGGGACGCGTGCCGGCTTCGGTGATCGCGGAACTGCTGGGCGCCGGGCGCGCGATGCTGGATCATCCGGTCGAACTGATCCCCCATGCCCGCGAGACGGTCGAGGCGCTGGCGGGGGATTATCGGCTGATCCTGATCACCAAGGGCGATCTTTTGCATCAGGAGCGCAAACTGGCACAGTCCGGGCTTGGTGATCGTTTCGATGCGGTCGAGATCGTGTCGGAAAAGACGCCCGAGGTGTACCGGAAGATTTTTGCCCGCCATGGCGAGGGGGCAGCGCGCGCGCTGATGACCGGCAATTCGATGCGCTCGGATGTGGTGGCGCCGCTGGAGGCAGGTGCCTGGGGCGTGCATGTGCCCAACGGACCCGCCTGGGAGCTGGAATCCGCCGATGAGCCGGTGCAAAACCCCCGCTACCGTCACCTTGCGGACCTGTCTTTCCTGCCCGGATTGCTGCAAGACCTCTGCCAGGCCCCCAGGAAATAGCGATATTTGCGGCGATTCACCCTGGATATGGCGGGGTGAAACATAGCTGCATCAGGTGAAATTTCCGCGAAAACCCCTTGAAATTTCCGGGTTTTCCACCAGGGAGACCTGTGCTAGCCTGTCCGTCAGGCAGAAGTGAGATCCCATAAAAACCGGGGTCCGAAACAGGCAAAGGATCGGCGACGTGGCATCGCTTATCGGGCGGTTTATCCGCAGCATAACGCTATTCATCGCGCTTTTTGCGCTGATTTTCCCTGCGCTGGCGCCGGCTCCGGCCCATGCTGCGCCCTTTGCTGCGATCATCATGGATGCGCGCACCGGCGAGGAACTCTGGTCGCAAAATGCGGATACGCGGCTGCACCCCGCCTCGCTGACCAAGATGATGACGCTTTACATCACCTTCCAGGAGATCCAGGCCGGGCGCCTGTCGCTTGATACCGTGGTCACTGTGACGAAACATGCCGCCGCGCAGCCGCCGTCGCGGCTGGGGCTCAAGGCCGGGCAGCAGATCAAGGTGCGCTATCTGATCCGCGCCGCCGCGATCAAATCCGCCAATGATGCGGCTTCGGCGCTTGGCGATCATATCGGCGGCAATGAGGCGGCTTTCGCGAGCCGCATGACCCGCACCGCCCGCGCGCTCGGGATGAAGAACACCACCTTTAAAAACGCCAATGGCCTGACCGCGACCGGTCATCTTTCGACCGCGCGCGATATGAACCTGCTCGGGCGGCACCTGTTTTACGACTTCCCGCAATTCTACAACATCTTCTCACGCCGCACCGCCGATGCCGGCATCGCCAAAGTGGTGAACACCAACAGCCGGTTCCTCGATGGCTATGAAGGCGCTGATGGCATCAAGACCGGCTATACCGTGCCCGCCGGGTTCAACCTGACCGCATCGGCCAAGCGTGGCGACAAGCGCATCATTGCCACTGTCTTTGGCGGCACGTCGACCGCACAGCGCAACGCAAAGATGGTCGATCTGATGAACAAAGGCTTTAACCTCGCGAAGAATGGCGTGCGTGAAAAGCGGCCGGCTGCGGCGGGTATCCAGGGCGGCGATGCCGTCGCCGCCGACCTGCTTGCCGATAACAGCCCTGCGGCCATCGACACGCCGAATGTGCCCGGCGGCGCCGCCAAGACGCTGCGCGTGTCCGGCGCGATGACCAGCTCGCCGCGTCCGAAAGCCCGCCCCGCCCGGGGAGGCGTCCCCGAGGCCCTGATCGCCGAGGCGGCGCCGGTCGTGGTGCCGGATGCGCTTTCGGCGGCCATTGCCGAAGGCGTCGAATCGGCTTTGGCCGAAGCCACCGCCGTTCCGCCGCCGCCCGGCACGCTTGAGGCACAGGCGGTCGAACTTGCAGCCGCGTCAGGGTCCGCATCCGGCGCCGCGATCGAAACGGTTGACCCGCAAGCGGTCGAGGCCGCGCTGGCCGCCGCAGCCGCTGCGGCACCGGTTGCCGAAGAGGCACCGGCCGTGGCAATGGCTGCGGTCGCACCCGAGAGCGTTCCGGGCAGCCTTGAGGCCCAGGCTGCGGCACTGGCCGCTGGTGGTGCCCCGGCAGAAACCCCGGCGCCCGAGGCCGTTGCCCCCGCCTCGCAGGATATGGCGCTGGCCGGGCTGCGGCCGATGCCCCGCCCCGAATATGTGACGCGGGCAGCAGCGGCGCCTGAGACTGCCCCTGAAACGCTGCTGGCTGAAGTCGCCCCTGAACCCGCTCCGGTCTATGAGCTTGTCGCCCCTGCCGCAGAACCGGCCACCAGGCCGGAGGCCGAAGCGATCCAGCTTGCCGGGGCCAGCGATGTCGCGCCCGAAGTGATGTCCGAACTCCCTGCCCCGTCGGGATCTGAGGGCGCGCTGACAGCCGTGGAAACCGTGGCGGCGAATGCGCAAACCATGGTCACCGATCCCGAGGCCCCGACCCGCCGCGCACCGATCTTTGAGCCTGTCCGCATGGCGGCAGCAGAACCCGCGCCTCAGGCGCCGGCGGAAGAGCTGGTCGTCGTGTCAAAATCGACCTCGGGCGGGCGCGGTTTTGGGGTCGCGGTCGGCGCCTATAACTCGCATTACGAGGCCGAACGCGCGCTCCTGCGCACCGGGCTGACCGAAAGTGCCACGCTCGACCAGGGGCTGCGCAAGGTCACGCAAAAGGGCGGCAAATACCGCGCCTCCTTCCTCGGTCTCACCGAAGACCAGGCTGACCTTGCCTGCCGCCGGCTGCGCGCGCGCGGCACCGCCTGCGAGACGATGGGGCCGGCCTGAGCCCCTCCGACCGACTGCTTTGACATACAGCTTTGGCTCAATGCAAAAAGGCTCCGGGATCTGATCCCGGAGCCTTTGTCGTTCCGCCTGCCCCGTCACTCCGCCGCAGAAAAATAGTCCCGGAACGCGGCGCGGCTTTCGTCCGTCAGCACCGCCAGCGGCATGGCGCAGATGGAAAACCCGGCCTGGGGCAGGCTGTCGCGCGGGGCTTTGCCTGGATTTTTCGGGTCCATGGCAACAATGATGATCTCTTGCGGCCAATCCCAGTTACGGGGCAACGGCATGGTGTCATCCGTCAACACCAGCTCGAAAACATCGCCGACCTCGCCCTTCCAGACCTCGCTCACCTCCATCCGCAAAAGCGCATAGCGGGGCGCACGCGCAAAGCTGTCCCAGGCCTCGGGAAGATAGTCGATCACCCGTCCCGCCACCACGTAATCCGCCGCAGCCGCGCTTTCCGGCGTCGGCACATGGGTGATCTGGCAGGCCAGAGCCGCCCCCGGCGCCAGTGCCGCAGCCATTGCAAACAGGATCTGTCGCATCCGGACCTCCGCTATGTCTCACAGCGCCATCATGCGCCTGTGCGAGACGGCCGCGAAGTCAGGAAATCCCGCTCAATCCGGGCGCGGCTTGTCGTCCCAGTCTTTCGTCAGGATCCGGCTGGCATCGCCTTCGGGGTCGTCAAACTGCCGCGACCGCATGGCCCAGATGAAGGCCAGAAGGCCAATGCCCCCCATGAACAGCGAGACCGGGATCAGGATGCCAAGGATTTCCATAAGCGCTCCCTATTTCAGACGCAGGGCGTTGAGCGAGACCGTAATCGATGACAGCGACATTGCAAGCGCCGCCGCAAGGGGGGTCGCTAGGCCGAAAAGCGCCAGCGGCACCGCCACGATATTATACCCGGCGGAAATCCTGAAATTCCCGACGATCCGCTTCGAGGCCTGACGCGAAATGCGGATCGCATCGGCGATGGGTGCGATATTCTGCCCCAGAAGCACGATATCCGAAGCCACCCGCGCTGCATCCAGCGCCGAGGCGGGCGAGATCGAAACACAGGCCTCGGCCAGTGCTGCCGTGTCATTCAGCCCGTCGCCGACCATCAGGACCCGGGCGCCCCCGGCCCGCAGATCCCGGATCCGCGTGGCTTTCTCAGACGGCAAGACACCCGCCGACCAGTCGTCGATGCCAAGCTCTGCCGCCAGCGAAGACACCGCCGCCGCGTTATCTCCCGACAGAAGGATCACCCGCTGACCGCCCGCCTTAAGTGCCGCCATCAGATCGGCGGCACCAGGGCGCAGCCGGTCGGTGAAGGTAAAGGCGCGCGGCGCGCCCTCGCCGGTGGAAAGCCAGGTTGCGGTTTCATTGCCCGCGTCAGTGCCGCACCATGCGGCGCGGCCAAGGCGGACGCGCATCCCTTTCCAGCGGCCTTCGATGCCATAGCCGGGTATCTCGCAGATCTCCTCAACCCGCGCGGGGCGCACGCCTGCGGCACGTGCCGCCTCGGCAAGCGCCATGGCCAGCGGGTGCGATGAGGCCCCGGCCAGCGCCAGCGCCACCTCGCGCGCAGACAGCGGGTGATCGTCCAGGTTCGTCACCAGCGGCTGGCCCATGGTCAGCGTGCCGGTCTTGTCAAACACCACCGTATCGACCTGCGACATCCGCTCCAGCGCGGTGCCGTCCTTGATCAGCATCCCCTTGCGGAAGAGCTTTCCGCTCGCCGAGGTCAGCACCGCCGGCACCGCGAGGCCAAGCGCACAGGGGCAGGTGATGATCAGCACCGCCGCCATGATATTGACCGACAAGCGGAAATCGCCGCCGGTCCAGATCAGCCAGCCGGTGAAGGCGACCGCCGCCAGCACATGCACGATCGAGGAATAGGCATGCGCGGCGCGTTCGGCCAGCGAGGTGTAGCGGGTCTTTGCGGCCTCGGCCACCGCGACCAGATCAGCCATCTGATGCAGCGAGCTGTCCTTGCCCGCTGCCGTGACGCGCAAAGTCAGCGGGCCGGTCAGATTGACCTCTCCCGCCGAGACCATGGTGCCGGGATGGGCCGCGACCGGCAGTGTCTCACCGGTCAGAAGGCTGCGGTCGATCTCGGAGGCGCCCTCTGTCACCACGCCATCAACCGGCATCCGCCCGCCGGGTCGCACGAGGACCAGATCACCAACCGCAACCTCGCTGATCGGTTTGACCAGTTCGGCGCCCGCCGCAAGCACGATGGCGCGCGGCACTTCCAGCGCGGCCAGTTCCTGCGCCGCAGACCGCGCAATCGCCCTGGTGCGGTGGTCGAGATAGCGCCCGATCAACAGAAAGAAGGTCAGCATCACGGCGGCATCGAAATAGGCATGAGGCCCGGAATTGATGGTCTCGAAAACCGAGATGAAACAGGCCAGCACAATTGCAAGGCTGATCGGGAAATCCATCCCCAGCCGCCCCGCCTTCACCGACCGCCAGGCGCCCCTGAAAAACGGCTGCGCGGAAAACACCACCGTCGGCAGCGCGATGGCACCGGAAATCCAGTGGAACATATCGCGCGTCGCCCCATCGGCGCCGGACCAGACCGCCACCGACAAAAGCATGACATTCATCATGGAAAAGAAGGCGACACCCATCCGCATCAGAAGCTCGCGGCCCTGGCGATCGGTCTCGGTCAGTGACAAAAGCCCCGGATCCAGCTCATGCGCCTCATAGCCGGCGCGATCCAGCACCTGAACCAGATCGGTGGGCGTGATCTCTGGCCCGGCATCGACCGAGACCCGCCTCAAGGTCAGATTGAGCCGTGCCGAGCGCACCCCCGGCACCGCCTGCAGCGCCTTTTCCACCGTCGAGATACAGTCCGCACAATGCGCTGCGGGCAGGGACAGCACGATCCGCGCATCCTTCACCACCCGCGCCAGATCGGCGGCGGCGGGGGCCACGACACAGGCCGGGCAGGCCGAAATGCCGCCGGGGCTCTCAGACATCCGGTTCAGATCGCTGGCCGTCATGCTCATGATTTTGACCTCAGCCCTTTGGTGCCACGGTGAAATCCAGCCGGCGTTCGAAAGGCGTGCCATCCTGCGCGATGGCCTGCACCTTCATCATCCATTCGCCCGAACCAAGTTCGACCGCCGCCTCATATCCGCTCCCGGTCCAGCGGAAATCGGGGCTCTGGTCATCCCTCGCGATGGTCACGCGGCCGATCAGCGCCTCAAGCGCGCGCGCCTCGACCGGCTGGCCGCCGGCATCGGTGATCCTCAGCGACATCCGGCCGGGCTCGTAAACCTGCTCGATCCCCCAGCCAAGCGCTTCCTGCGCCTCGCGACGCCCGTCAAACCCCCGGCCCGCAACGTAAGAGCTCTGCACTTCGAGCCCCGGAAAGGTCGACACCGCCTTGAACGCCATGAAGACATTCACCGCCGTGACGATCCCGAAGAAGGACAGCACCGCGAACAGCACTTTCCCCCCGGTCAGCCTGCCGCGCCGGAACCAGAGGCCAAAGCCGATCACCACCAGAACCAGCGGGACGAACAGAAGGAACATCGGCAGAAAGCCCGGAAGCTGGAAGCTGCTCATGGTTGGTCGCCTTTGCCGTTGAAGATCGTGTCTTTCGACACAAGGTCAGTGGTATCTTTGACGCCGGGCACCGCCTCGCCCTCGATCCAGAGCCGGATATCGCTGCGCTGCGCCGCGGCTGCCGCCGTCCCGGGTGCCGCTGTTACGTAAAGCCGCACATGCGCGGTCTCATTGGCCGGAACCTCGATCCGGCCCTCAGTGCCGCCTTCGACCGACAAAGCCAGCGCCGGGTCTTCGACAGAAAAGGAGAACCAGCGGGCCTCGCCTTCCATATTGCGCAGACGGATCTCGTAGGTGTTGCGGATCGTGCCGTCCGAGAGCGTCACAAAGGTCGGATTGCGCACCGGCGTGACGTTGACATCAATCGGGCTGCGCAGGAACAAAGCCGCCACCAGCGCCGCCCCGACCCCGGCCCAGAGCAGGGTGTAAAGGATCGTGCGCGGGCGCAGAACATGTTTCCAGGCCGGAACAGCAGGCTCGCCCCTGCGCTCACGGGCCTCGTCGGTCAGCGCGAGATAGTCGATCAGCCCGCGCGGCTTGCCGATCTTGTCCATCATGTCATTGCAGGCGTCGATGCAAAGCCCGCAGGTGATGCAGGCCAGTTGCTGGCCGTCACGGATGTCGATCCCCATCGGGCAGACATTGACGCAGGCCATGCAGTCGATGCAGTCGCCCATGTCGGTGTCTGGCTTGCCGCGCGGCTCGCCGCGCCAGTCGCGATAGGCGATGGTGATCGTCTCTTCGTCCATCATCGCGGCCTGGATACGGGGCCAGGGGCACATATAGATGCAGACCTGTTCGCGCATGAACCCACCGAAGACGAAGGTGGTCATGGTCAGCGTCAGCATGGTGATCCAGGCAACGGGGCTGGCGCTGAGCGTCACCAGGTCACGCAGCAAAGTCGGCGCATCGGTGAAGTAAAAAATCCAGGCACCGCCGGTAGCAAGCCCGATCAGGAACCATGCGGACCATTTCACCGCGCTTTTGCGGATCTTCTCTGCCGTCCATTTGCTCCGGTGCAGGCGGATGCGGGCATTGCGGTCCCCCTCGATCCAGCGTTCGACCAGGATGAAAAGGTCGGTCCAGACGGTTTGCGGACAGGCATAGCCACACCAGACCCGCCCGGCGGCCGAGGTGAACAAAAACAGCCCCAGCCCTGCCATGATCAAAAGACCCGCGACGAAATAGAATTCATGCGGCCAGATTTCGATCATGAAAAAGAAAAAGCGGCGATTGGCCAGGTCCACCAGCACCGCCTGGTCGGGCAGGTTCGGCCCGCGATCCCAGCGGATCCAGGGCGTGATGTAGTAAATGCCCAGCGTGATCGCCATGATCCACCATTTCGCCGTGCGAAAATGGCCTTTGACGCGGCGGGGAAAGATCGGCTCACGCGCCGCGTAAAGGCTCGGCGGGCTGGCTTCTGGTATGGACACGGACTCGCTCCGGAATCGGCTGTTGCAGTTTGATATCGCAGACCGGCAGCGGGCCGGCTTTGACATGCGTCAAATAGTCCATGGGCGATTCAAGTTTGATCCTGCGCGGTGCCGCAGTGCGCAAATGCCGCAGCCGTGACCGCAAGGTCAGCGGGCGCGGCCCGGATCCCGACCCTGACCAAACCCCGGAACGCGCGAACAGGAAGGGTTGGGCCAGGGCCGCCCCCCGCCGTCTCCGATGGGGTTCGAAAAGGCGGGGCGGTTTCTTAATGCCAAAAGCGCCTCACCCGGGCCTTGACCTGGATCAATCCCGCATGCGGGCCCCAGTCAGGCCCTAGTCAGGCCGCGCGCAGGACCGCGCGCAAGCCGGCCCTCAGCGCCCGCGACCGGCGAAAATCGCCTCAAGTTCACCCGTGGTGATCACCCGGCGCTCACCGGTAAAGGCGTAGAATTCCGGCTTTTCGTCATGGCTGATCTCGGCCGCAAGCCGCAGCCCTTCGGTCCGGTCCAGCAGCCCCGCCGAAAGCGAGATCATCCCCGCCATCGCATCGGGCGCGAGGTGGCGCGTCAGAACCGGCGTGCCGCAGGTCCGGCAAAAATACGAGACCTCACGCGCCGAGACCTGGTAATGCGCCAGATTGTCCCATCCCGCGAATTCCGTGCTTCCCGCGCGCAGCATGATCGTCAGCGCGACGCCGCCCGCACGTTTGCGCGACACCGCGTCATGGCTGGCAAAGACCATCGAGACCGGCTGGCCCGACCGGAAACTGACCTGGCCACAAAGACAGCGGCCAGTTGCGAGACCATTTTCACCTTCGGGAACCGGCGCGGACAGAAACCCCGGCAATGTGTCGCACGCCAGGTCCTGTGCACCCGCGACATGACGATACTCCTCAGATTCCGCAGAGATTTCCGGGACAGGCGTGGCGAGCTGCGGGCTTGCCGTGAAAGGCGCGCCTGCCTCTCCACCAAAGCCGAACGGGCATCTGGCGCCGACCCGGGTTGCATCCTTCATCGCATTTCCCTGACTGAACGCTGCTGGGGTGGTCTGCGCCGCGATCAGCGCGGCGACCATCGCGGATCGCGCCATTCTAGCCGCGAACAGTGGCGGCGTCACCATCCGAGGCAGACCGCAACGGTCAGGATGCGCTCCGGTCTCGCGCTCCGGTCGGGGTTCGATCTTGCGGCAGTCCTGGTCCGAGGTGATCTTGTCCTTGCAGGGGATCAGCACGCGCGGGGTCTGATGCAGCCGCGCACGCTTTCACGCAAGGCCTGGACAGCCTGTTGCCCCCAGATCAGCGCAGTGGCGTGGCCGATGTTGGGGATCCGGCCTTTCAGCGGAATATTCGGGTCCGTGACGCCCGGCCTGTCAATCAGGTCGCGATGTTGCAGAATGTCGGCTGCACAAAAAAGCCGGATACAAGCCTTGCTTTGCGGCGGAACAGAACCGCAATCCGCCAGACCAGGCGGATGCTGCGCCCCCCGGAGACGAGGCGCTCAGGGCCATCCCGACCGCCCGTCAATAGCCCCCCACGGCTTTGCGCAGCTCACCGGGATCGGGGACTGCTTCGGGATCACCGCCAGGCGCCTTCTCCGGTCGGATCGCGGCAGACACATTGGCAGGCAGCGACCCGAAATCGCCGCCTTCGGGATGTCGGTTGGCGAGATCAAGCACGGTCGCGGTCTGCTCAGCGAGGAAGTCATCGAAAATGCGCCTGATTTCTCGGGATACATCAATGACCTGGCTCTGTTTCAGATCATCAGTCGCCGAGCAGATCCCGGCCTCGATCAGGCTGCGATACGCGGCGGCAAGCGTGGCGGGGTTCCTGCGACGCAGCCACCAGCGCTTCCACCAGCTGCGGCGGAGGTCGATGGTGATGGTTTTGCCCATCACAACCGGCGGCGGCGCTTTGGGAACCTGCGGCGGCTCGATCCGGAACCCGTCGACCGCAAGCCCCAATGCGCCGGAACAGAGCGCGCTCAGATCACTTGCCACGCCATAGAACACCGTTTCCACCTGCGCGCGGGCCCGGGCCGAAAACCGGTCACAGGTCGTGCGCAGCACCAGCCGCAGCCCCGAGGAATTGAAGGTCCAGCTGTCCTTCGTGCCGGCTTTGCACAGATGATCGGTCAGAGCGTCGGTGGCGCGGAGCACATAATCCTGCTGCACCTGGGTCAGCGCCGGTGCCAGCTCTCCCTCCAGCCGGGAAAGCGTCTCTTCCAGTTTTTCCCGCGCACGACTGACTACGGCGTCGAGATCGCCGCGCAGCTGTTCCGGATCGACAGCTGTCAGCCGCCCCGCGGTATCGCGGCCGCTGACCAATGCCTTGCGGGCGGCCCTGGCGGCGGCGATATTGGCAAGCCTGCCGCGCATCGCCGCCAGATGGCGGGCGCCCGAACCCTCAACGATACGCTCATTGATGCTGCGCATCAGTTCGGGAATGCCCGACAGCTTCCACAGATGCGCCATGTTGCGCGGATCGGTCCCGACATCGCAATTGCGGGCCCAGTCGGACAGTGCGGTCTTGCCGTCTTCGTCACGATCCGGGCGCTCGCCCCGCAGCGCCATCGCCGCCCAGCGGGCCGAGCCGAATACCACCTTCACATCCCGCAGACGACCATAGGGGCGCAGCGTTTTGTGGATGCTCTCATAGATTCCGGCCACCTGCTCAGAGGGCGTATCGAGCTCGTCGATACGGTTGACGAACAGCACAACCTGACGCGATTCCGAGTTTGTAATCAGCCGGATCAGCGCAAGATCGGTGGCGTTCAGCGCCTCATGCGCCGAGAGAACCATGACACAGATCTTTGACCCGCGCAGCGCCTGGAGGGTGACCTGTTCGCGCAGGAGGAACCTGTCATTCACCCCGGGCGTATCGCGGAACAGATAGCTGCCGGAAAGCTGCGGCACATCCAGCCAGATCTCTGCCGATCTGGTGATATCCGCAAACTTGCCCTGCTGGCTTTGCGGGTTCAGCTGCTGATTGTCAGGGTCAGCGGCGCAGACATAGCGCCCGATCAGTTCGCGATCGACATAGCTGAATTTGTGGCTTTTGCCCGACAGCGGCTCGACATCCGCCGAAAGATGGCGGCGCGCGGTGTCGCGCATCATCCTGTCCCGGTCGCCGGGGTCAAAGAACCGGAACAGGGCACGGGTCCGGCGGCTGGCCTGCCGCGCATTGACATGCAGCTCAGTGACAACCGGGGTCAGGGCGGCCCCATCCTCCGGCATCAGGCCGGGCTGACCGCTGAGCACATTGACCAGCGCGGTCTTGCCGGCCTTGAGTGGCCCCACCAGCGTGACCGAGGCCTCGAAACTGTCGGTTTTCCCTGCAAGCGCCACGAGTTTGCGGCTCATTGCGCTGTCGCTCTCGCGCGCCCTGGCAAGGACGGTGTCCCGCAAGGTCTCAAGCGTCTGGAAGAAGGGCCTGATCACCTCGGCACCCTGGCTCAGCAGGTCGAGGTTCGGCGGGCGGTCCGGTCCGGAGGACGTTGTTTCGACAGAGGCCGATCCGGAAAGCGCTGATCCGGCGATGGCACCATTTGCGGCGGATTGAATGTCTTTCATGTTCCCCTTCCCCTGTGCGAAAGCACAGATCGCAGCATCGCAAGGACAGCTGCGTCCCGAAGGGGGCACAATCTGCCTGAAATTCCCCGGGGATCAGGAAACAGGCGGGCCGCCGGCTGAGGACAAAGAACCAGAAAGAGCAAAAACCGCTCCGACACGAGAACCATCACACATCCGGAGAAGCCGGCCAGATGACCTCCTCCTCGTATAAGATGAAATTGTCCCGGCTTTGTGAAGAATTTATGGATCTCTGGTGGATTTTCTATGTTCCGGAGTCACCTTTCAGCCGTCTTACAAGCCCTGAAAAACGGCGGGACTCACAACGGAGAATGGCGGGAACCGGCGGTCTGAAAACCCGTTCCCGCCATATCCGGCTCCCCGGCCAACCAGCCTGGTGTACCAGGCCGTCCGTCCCC
Source organism: Paracoccus sp. IB05 (assembly GCF_016405985.1). Classification (GTDB taxonomy): domain Bacteria; phylum Pseudomonadota; class Alphaproteobacteria; order Rhodobacterales; family Rhodobacteraceae; genus Pseudogemmobacter. Next base: position 160,387 of record NZ_JAEFCF010000004.1, on the reverse strand, counting down.
CGGTCAGGGGCTGCCCGTCTGTCAGGCCGCAGCGGCGGCCCGCGTCACATCCGCCTGCGCCAGCGCGCTTTCCACGGCTGAAAGGTTGATCAGCCGGCGCTCCAGCACCTCCATCTGGCTTTGCAGCCGGTGGACGATGCGGCGGCGGAAATCGGGGTCATTCACGACCATTTCGAATTCCACCATGTCTTTTTTCAGCCGGTGCACCCGCTCATTCAGCGAGAGCTCGAACATCCGGAGCATCACGCGGAGCCGGTCGATGCCGGCATCCGCGCGTTCCACCTGGGCCTCATTGAAGGCGGCCAGAAGTTTTTCCATCGGCGGGCGCAGCTCTTCTGCCGCGATCATCCGCAGCGCGGCAAGGCTCTTTTCGACATTGATCCCGGGCCGACGCCAGAAAGCCCAGCTGCGATTCGAGATGAAATTCACCCTGAGCGACCGTTTCGCCAGCGTCAGCGTCGAGACAAATTCATCATAGGGCAGATCGGAAAGGTCGATCCCCTCGGCCCGTTCCTGGAAGCGGTCTTTGATGGTTTGCTGGCACGATGACAACCCGTTCGAGAGCACCACATCGGTGCCCGCGCGCGAGTTCCTCCAGGCCGATGTAAGCTCGCGCTCCATGACCTTTTGCAAAGGCGAGAGGTCGATTTCCATCGCCCGCGCCGTCTCGCCACGCAGCTTTCCGGCCATGATCCGTGCCTCGAATTCCGGCTTCTGATCTTCGATAAAGCTCTCGATCATACCAATCAGCCGGGTTTCCAGCCTGGACCAGGACCTGGTCAGGACCTTCTCGATCTGCACTTCGGCATTCTCGACATGGCCTTCCAGCTCGGTCTGCACCTTGCGGATGGCGTCGATCTCCAGCTGAAGATCCTCGATCGCCATCGTGGCGACCTCACTGTTGACGCTGCCGGCCTGGGTTTGCAGCGACGCGCGTTCGCGCCGCGCCACAAACAGCGCGCCATTCAGCTCGGCCCGGATATCGGCCTTGATCTGCGCCATTTGCGACCGGCCAACGCCTGAATCGATCAGCTGCGACAGCGCCACTTTCACATCGCGCATGCCAGAGGCGAGCATCAGCCGCTCGCAGCGGTCATCGGGCAGATAGCCGTAGCGCGAATGAATATAGCGCGCGAGGCGGGTGTCATCGAGGGCGGCGCGATCGGCCTCGGCCTCTTCCCCGTCCTGGAGCGTCAGATCCGCCATCCAGGCCGAACCGGCCACGATGGTGAAATCAATATCCGGGATCGCTCCGCACAGACGCCGCGAGACATCTTCGATCACGCGCGGCACATCCGTGTCGTAATCGTCCAGCTCGTCGATCCGGTTCACGAAGACCAGGACATCCTTGTTATCCTGTTTCGCGAGGATCCGGATCAGCGCGATATCGACATCGGTCAGCGGCTGATGCGCCGACAGGACGATGACAAAAACATCCGACTTGTCGAGGCTGCGACAGGTGAATTCATCGCGCACAAGGAAGGGGTCATTCACGCCGGGCGTATCGGTGATGATGGTCGGCACCTGGAATTCCGGCAGCCGCATATAGACATTCGCGACTTTGGTCAGCATCGCATAACGCCCTGCCGCCGTCGGATCGGTCTCATCCTCGGCCCCGGCGCAGACATAGCTCCGCAACAGATCCGAGGAGATATAATCGTAATCATGTGCCGTCCCCAGGAGATCGGCATAGCGCTTGCCAAGCCGTTCCTCGGCGCGCCGGCGCATCTGGTCGCTTTGTTCGCGCAAAAGCTGGGTGTCAAAGCCCGGCAGCAACTGTTCGGTCAGCTTGCGGATGCGGCTGTCGCCATTGACGATCTCGTTCCAGTCAGCATTGCCGAAGAATTCGAATTTGGCCCCCATCACCGGGTCGCCGGGCAGGTTCACCCTTATATTGGTGACGACCGAAGTCCAGGGGTTCACATCCGAGGGCAGGAAATCATGGCTGTAAAGGAAAGCGTTCAGAAAGGTCGACTTGCCCGCCTTGACCTGACCGATCACCGCGACTTTTGCGGCCCAGTTGTCCAGCCGCTCGCGCAGCGCGCGAAAGCCCGGACGCATGTCACGGCTGATGACCTTGTCGATCCCGTCAAGGGAATCCCGAAGAAAATTCAGTTCCTGGCGCTGGTTAGGTGCAATTTGCATGTCAGCTCCTCACTCACAAAAATCCGCAGAGAAACCGGCACGTCCGGCACCACTGGCAGAGCCACTATTCACAGAGTTACTATTCACAGCGCCGGCCTGGGCGGGCTGCGCATCCAGCCGGGCGATAAAATGATCCACAGCGGCGAGCAGCGATTCCGGATCGCTGTGGTCAACGCTCTGGCTCATTTCGTTCCAGAGGCTGCGCGCATGCCCGCTCTCTGCTCCGGCCAGCGCGGCGCGGACCAGAGCCGCGCGTGCCGGAGGCGGGGTTTCGGGCGCGGTTTCGGGCGGGGTCTCCTCCGGGCGACGGTTCCGCACGAGCTGCAGGACATTGGCCCCGACCGCACCGCGCGGTGATGCGGAAAGATCGGGGGTCTCCCCGGCTTCATTCTGCGCTTTCAGGGCAGGAGCGGGCTGCGGGTCCGCAGCCCCGGTCGCAACGGATGCGGCCGCCGGCTCGGGCGTCGTGACGCGCACCGGCACCGAGGCCGCGAACTGGCCGATCAGCGTATTGGGCGCTCCATCCTGCCGCACACTGCCGCTGACGATACGCAGACGGGCCGCGATGCGGTCAAGATCTTCGCGCTGCAAGAGCGACGCCATGAGGAAGCTCTCGAAAAACGCGCCGGCCTCGCGCTGGACGCGCTGCAACACGCGGTCAGCCATGGCCGGGCTGCCCAGCAGATCGGCATGGGTCACCACCATGGTCGCATTCTGCCGCAGCCGCGCCGGCATCGCCTGCCAGACCGCCTTTTCGCTTTGCCGCCAGGCCTGGGTTGCATTGGTACACCAGACCACGGCATCGGCAAATTCCAGCATGCGCTGCCAGGTCTCGGCCGCCATATTCGGATCGGAATTGCCGGGCGTGTCGATAATATCCATCCCGGTCAGGACCGGTGCCGGATGCGCCATCACGCAATATTGGGTCTTTTCCAGATCGACAGTGTTCAGATCGGCCAGCGGCTCGCCCCGCCCCGAAAAGCCGACACGGATCAGCGCCGGTTCGCCGCGCACCAGCCAGACCGGCGGCAGCGCGGTCGCGGTGACATTCGACGGCAGCACCGGGCCGCCGATCAGCCCGCCGACCAGCCCGTTGATCAGCTGGGTCTTGCCGGCGCTGAATTCGCCCGCGATCAGGATGCGCGGCTTGCGCTGCACCGGAGCACCAGGGCGTTCAGCCACCGGATCGGCCGGTTTCCTGCGGTTCCAGAAGCTCCTCACGCCGACAACCTCCGCATCTCGGCCAGACGGGCGAGACTGGTCTCATCCGACTGCCCGGCCTTGTTCTCGTCCGGCCCCTTTTCATGCAGCCGCTCCAGCAGCGCCTCGCAGAACCGGCTCTGATCCAGCGCAAATCCGGTGACGATCTCGCGCGTGGCCGCGACCGCCGGATCAAAGAAATCCGTCAGCAGATTGTCGATCAGCGGCTGGGTCTCTTCGATAATCAGCGCACGGTATTTCTTTTCGACCTTCTTCGCCTGGCCAAAGCGCAGGAAGCGCCCGGCCAGCCTGCCGGTCGCACCGGTATCCCAGATCCGATGCCACCACGTCCCCTGAAGGTCGAGCGACAGCGTGCGGGCCAGCACGGTCGGCGCGCTATGTTGCTGCTGTTCCGGAAAATCGATGCTGGCGGCATTGCGATAGACGCCCAGCTCGTTTTGCAGCACGTCCTGCACCGCATCGAGCACCGATTCAAAGCTGATCTCGCCCTCGCGGCGCAGCCTGGCACAGGAAGAAAGATAGGCCGTGCGCATCATCATCCGCAGGCCCGTCGGGTCGTGATCCCAGGAGCCGGTCTCGCCAAAGGCCTGGATATGCGATTGCAGCGCCTCGACCGCGGAATCGACAAAGGTTTCGCGGGCGCGGGTCAGGCGTTCGTGCAACGCGATGCGCAGATCGACGGCTGCCGCGTCAAAGGTGGTCATCACCTTTTGCAGCGCATCTGCCACCTTCAGCATCAGCTCTTCCTGGCTGATGGTCAGCACCGCCATCCCGGCATCGCGCAGCCGCGCCGCCGAATCCACCGCTTCGCTCATCTCGATGATGAGTTTGATCTCGGCTTCGATGTCTTTCAGGAAAGCCGCCCCCGGGCCATCAATCACACGTTCGGCAATCAGCCGGTGCAAGGCGGGCACGCCCGAAGCCTCGAACGCCGCCTCGCGCAGCGCCTCATGGTCGGTGATATCCAGATCGGGATTCAGCTGTTGCAGCGAGGCAAGGCTGCGCGGCATCAGCGCGCCCTCGCCCGAGATCGCGAAATTCGCCCAATAGCCCGAGCCGAACAGGATCGAGATATCCTGATCCAGCCCCAGCCGCGCCAATGTGCGGCGGATCGAAGCGCGGATCTTTTCCTCTTCGGCCTTCGGATCAGCCAGCTCGTCGATCCGGTTGACGAAGATCACCACTTCGCGCGCCTCGACGGCACAGATGATGCGCAGAATCGCCACATCCATGGTGGAAAGCGCCTGATGCGCCGACAGCACAACGACGCAGACCCGGCTGTCCTGGATCGCGTTGAGCGTGATCTGCTCGCGCATCATGAATGTGTCGTTCACGCCGGGCGTGTCGCGGATACACAGGCCCGACGGCAGCCCTTCGGCGTCAATATAAAGATCGGCGGTCTTGGTGATATCGGCATAGACCCCGTCGCCCGATGCGTCCTTCAGTTCGGACGGGTCACCGTAGCAGATGTAGCGGTTGATCGTTTCCTTATCGAGGTCCGGGAAAGAATGGTTCGACCCGATGATACTGGCGAAATCCGCCCCCAGCCGCGCCTCGGTGCTCTGGCGCATCTGCGTGACCTGCGCGCGCACCTCATCGGCTTCCTGCTCGAATCCGGCGCGGGTGGCCATCTCGCCAAGCCGGCCCCCGGTTGCGACCAGCCGGTCCCATTCATGCTGGTCGAAAAAGCGAAACAGCGCGCGGGTATTCATCGGCCGGTGCCGGCTGTTCAGATGCAGCGCGGTGATCACCGAAGTCCAGGGGTTCACATCTGATGGCAAGAGATCGGTCTCGCCCACCAGCGCATTGACCAGCGTGCTTTTCCCGGCCTTGATCTGGCCAATCACCGAGACCGAAGGCTCAAAAGACCGGATTTTATCCAGCACCCGGTCAATCGGCTCTTCGACAAAGGCCAGCGAGTAATCGTAGAAATCCTCGACCGCCTTCTCAAGATCCGCCAGGCGCGACCAATAGCGGTTGAGTTCTCCGAACCCCTCGCGGTGCTTCAGCCTGATGTTACCCTTCGTCATGAAGGCCTCTCAAATTTGGTGCGGACAGGCCGCTTACAGAAATCAAAGCCGGACCAGCCCCTGCATGCCAGCGCTGGTCCTGCCGGGCGCTACAGGGCTTGGGCATGCGCTTCGGAGGTGGTTTCGCATGCCATGTCCTGTCCGGGATCCCGACAGATCCCGACACTGTTGCCGGCGCCACTCCCCGCCCGCCGCGATCTGAACTCTGCCGGCTGCCGGCTGGACAGGCGCGCGAAGAGATCCGTCTGCCCCAAACGCCGTGCTCTGACCGCCACAACAATCCGTTGGCTGCCCTCTTCCTCAAACTGCAAAACCTGGCCTGACATTTGCCCGCCCTGACTCGTGACTGAACATGGTCAGAGCATGTCCATTGTTTTGGGCTCAAATCAGGCAGGTTCGCGGTGCTTTCAGGACGGCGCGCCCGGAGGATCAGGTGAGAAATTAATATTTTTATTTGAAATATTAGTTAGTTAATTGAATACGCCTCCCTCCTCGCCCCGGTCACTGCCGCCACGGCGCCGCCACTATTCACCGGCCCGGCCCCCTCAGGTTGCAAGGGCCGCAAACACTCGCCCGCCCCTGTCGGAGAATCAGAAAACAGCGCCCCTGCGCTCTCAGCCGGCGGGATTGGTGAAGACCCTGGCCCGCCACATCGCGAACATGGCCGAGGTCGCCCGGTCGGGACCTGCAAACGGGTTATCTTCCCTCTCACCGCCCTGTCCGCAGCCGCAGCGGGCGCGGGCAGCGTCTCACATCTCGCCCTGGTTCACCGCCGGGGCCTGGCGTCATCTGCGTCACCTATTTCGCGCCCGAGGGCCTCACGACCCTGTTGCAATGCCTCACAGGCTCTCTCATGCCCCGTCGCAGCGATGCGCCGCTCGGCTTCGATCCCTGAGCCCTCCAGGAAAAAGCGGCCCGCAAATGACCGGCGTCACATTGCCTGAAGTCTCCGTCCTGCACGCCACCTTTGAGGTTCGCAGGGTGAAACACCTCGCTTTTCCGGGCATGCCCGGGTGGCGCGCTCGTCCTCGATGGCGAAGAGACCAGCCGCAGTCCCGGGAAAGAAATGGCGCACCGGGGGCCGGGCAGTCTCTCCCATCCCGGATATGAAAACGGGCCCCGAAGGGCCCGTCTCATGTATCACTCGCCACCGCCAAGACTGTGAACATACCAGCTGACCGCGCGGATATCGGCCTCGGACAGCCGCCCCGCCCAGTCGGGCATCACCCCGAACCGCGCATTGTTGACGCTATAAGTGATCGCCTCGCGCGAGCCGCCATAGAGCCAGACCGCATCGGTCAGATCAGGGGCGCCCTGTTCGCGGTCGCCCTTGCCGGTCTCGGCATGGCAGGAGGAACAGTTATCGGCAAAGACGGTCGCCCCCGCAGAGGCCAGCGCGGCGTCATGCTCCTGGCCCGAGAGCTGCAGCACATATTCCACCACTTCGGCGATCTGCGGTTTCTCCAGCAGCTGATCCTTTCCGAAAGCGGGCATCTGGCTGTAGCGCGCATCCGGATCGGTCGTATTGCGGATCCCGTGGCTGACGGTCTGATGGATCGCCTCCATCGAGCCGCCCCAGAGCCAGTCATCATCCAGAAGGTTCGGATAGCCGAGGCTCTGCACGCCCCCTGCCCCCGCGCCATGACACTGGACGCAATTGGTGCGAAACACGGCAGCCCCTGCGTTTTCAGCAAAAGCCGCAAGCTGAGGATCATCGCCGATCGCATTCAGATCGGTCGCCACCAGCTTTTCACGGTTGCCGGCATTCCTCGCATTCCAGTCAGCGATCTCTGCCGCGACATTGGCGCGTTCGTTATTGCCGATCACACCCTGCGTCGCACGGGTCAGCAAAGGCCAGGCCGGATAGGCGATGGTATAACCGATGCCCCAGACGATACAGGCGTAGAACACCCAGACCCACCAGCGCGGCATCGGGTTGTCCAGCTCCTGGATGCCGTCCCAGTCATGGCCGGTGGTCGGAACGTCACGTTCGGCTTTGGTAATCTTTTTGGCGCACATGAATCACGCCTCCGTCTGCTGGCTGTTGCGGGGCTCCGCGGGGCCCGCCGCGGAATTTTCAATCCGGGGGCGGTCCTCATTGCGGAAAATCGAGCTGGCAATCTCGTCATGGGTCTTCCGGCTGCCCGGGCGGAAGGCCCAGAAGGCGATGCCGACAAACATCAGGAACATAAGCAGAAGGCCCCAGCTGTCGGCGGTGGCGCGCAGGAATGAATAGAGTTCCATCCTTTACCCTCCTCAGCGTGTCGGATCCGGGGTGAAGGTCGAGAAATCGACCATCGTCCCCAGAACCTGCATATAGGCGATCAGCGCATCCATCTCGGTGATCTTCGGCGAGCCGTCAAAGTTCCGGACATTGACCGCACGGCCGAAAGCGGCCTCGCCGTAACGTGCCTCCAGGCCGGAACTGTCGGCATCCGGATTGGCCTGGGCCAGGAAATCGGCCTGCGCGTTTTCGATCATCTCATTGGTATAGGGGATGCCGACGATGCGGCTCGCCTTCAGGGAATCGGCGATATATCTGCCATCGATCACCTTATTCTTCAGGAAACCATAGGGCGGCATCAGGCTTTCCGGCACCACCTGTTTGGCATCGGTAAAGTGATCCACATGCCATTCATCCGAATAGCGCCCGCCCACCCGGGCCAGATCCGGCCCGGTGCGTTTCGATCCCCATTGATGCGGCTTGTCATACATCGATTCGACGGCAAGGCTGTAATGGCCATAGCGCGTCACCTCGTCCCGCATCGGGCGGATCATCTGGGTGTGGCAGTTATAGCAGCCCTCGTTCTTGTAGACCTGCGCACCCGCGAGTTCGAGCGGGGTATAGGGGCGAACCCCTTCCACCTTCTCGATGGTGTTCTCGAGATAGAAAAGCGGCACGATCTGCACGAGACCGCCGATCGCGACCACGATAAAGGCCAGCACCATCAACAGCGTCGCGTGGGTTTCGATCTTTTTATGTTTGTCGAGTATGGACATTTAACCCTCGCTCACGCCGCCGGAATGGCGTTGTTGGCATTGACAGGTGCTTTCGCTTCCTGACCACGGACGGTCATCCAGAGGTTCCAGCACATGATGAGCGCGCCCCCCATGTAAAGAAGCCCCCCCAATGTGCGCACCACGTTCATCGGATATTTGGCGCCCACGGTGTCGGCAAAAGCGTTGACGAGGAAGCCATTGGCGTCGACTTCGCGCCACATCAGGCCTTCCATGATGCCAGACACCCAAAGCGCCGAGGCGTAGAGAACGATCCCGATCGTCGCCAGCCAGAAATGCCAGGACACCAGCGCCAGGCTGTAAAGCCGCTCGCGGTTCCAGAGCCTCGGCGTCAGATAGTAAAGCGCGCCGAAGGTGATCAGCCCGTTCCAGCCAAGCGCGCCGGAATGAACGTGACCAATGGTCCAGTCGGTGTAATGCGACAGCGAGTTCACCGATTTGATCGACATCATCGGGCCCTCGAAGGTGGCCATACCGTAAAAGCCAAGTGCCACAACCATCATCCGCAGAACGGGGTCGGTGCGCAGCTTGTCCCAGGCGCCTGAAAGCGTCATCAGACCGTTGATCATGCCCCCCCAGGACGGCATCCACAGGATGATCGAGAACACCATGCCGAGGGTCGAGGCCCATTCCGGCAGCGCGGAATAATGCAGGTGGTGGGGACCGGCCCAGATATAGAGGAAGATCAGTGCCCAGAAGTGGATGATCGACAGTTTGTAGCTGTAGACCGGGCGTTCGGCCTGTTTCGGCACGAAATAATACATCATCCCAAGGAAGCCTGCGGTCAGGAAGAAGCCCACCGCGTTATGGCCATACCACCACTGGATCATCGCATCCTGCACGCCGCCGGTGACCTGCACCGAGGTCGACCCGAAGATCGAGACCGGGATCGCCATGTTATTGACGATATGCAGCATGGCGATGGTGATGATGAAGCCGAGGTAGAACCAGTTCGCCACATAGATATGCGGCTCTTTGCGCTGCATCACCGTGCCGGCATAGACCGCGAGGAAGGCGACCCAGACGATGGTGATCCAGATGTCGATATGCCAGGCGGGTTCGGCATATTCCTTGGCCTGGCTGCCGCCCAGCACATAGGAGCTCGCCGCCAGGATGATCATGAGGTTCCAGCCCCAGAACACGAACCAGGCCAGATTGCCGCCCCAGAGCCGCGTGGCGCAGGTGCGCTGCACCACGTAGAACGCGGTACAGATCAGCGCATTGCCCCCAAAGGCAAAGATCACGGCGCTGGTATGGAGCGGGCGCAGACGCCCGAAATTGCCGATCCCCTGGAGGAATTCAAAATTCAGCCAGGGCCAGGCCAGCTGGCTCGCGATGACGACGCCGACCAGAAAGCCGACAACGCCCCAGAAGGCGGTGGCAATCACGCCGGCGCGGACGACGCCGTCCAGATATTCGTTTTTGTTGACGATCTTCGGTTCACCAACGCCGCGCAGCAGCACCACAAAGGTGATGGCGGCGGCCAGCATGACCGTGATCGCATTGACCTGATAAGCCAGATCGCGCGCGAAATTGGCCGCGATCGCGGCGAGAACCGCGATCAGGCCAAGCGCGATCAGTTTGACGTAATCCCACATAAGGCGTTCCCTCGTCTTATATCCACGGCGTCTGAGGGGGGGTTGGATCCCCCCTGACAGACCTCCGGACTGTCTGCCTTGTGCTATAGACGTGGGGCGCGCGCCTTGATCTGCGTCAACACGTCCAGGCGCTGTGGCATCTTGCCACGGCCTGAAACACAGCATCGGACACGGCATCGGACACGCACGGGAATTTGACCTCCATCAAAGCGGAACCCGGGCCGGGCCTCTAGCGTTATGGTTGTGAATGAACCTCCGACAACCCTGCGGGAGACGGGTCATGGCCTATAAATCGCTTCTCACCATCGCCAGTTCAGAGACTGGCACGCGCACCGCCGTCGATGCGGGGACGAAGCTCGCGCTCGCGATGGATGCGCATCTTGAAACGCTCGCGCTCGGGGTGGACCGCTCGCAGCTGGGTTATGCCTATATCGGCACCGGTGCGGTGATCATGCAGGTGGCGATGGAACGCGCCGCCGAAGAGGCGGCGCAGCACGAGAAATACCTGCGCGCGGCGCTTGAAGCCCAGGGCCAGGACCTGCGCTGGTCGCTTGATTCGGCGGTCTGCCAGCTGGGCGCTCTGGGAGAGCTGGTCGGCGCCCGCGCGCGCTACAGCGATCTGGTGGTGTTGCCGCAACCCTATGGCGATGACCAGGGCGCCGAAGGCGAGGCGGTGCTTGAATCCGCCCTGTTCGACGGCGCGGCGCCGGTGCTGGTGCTGCCCGCATCCGGTCTGCCCGCGGCTTTGCCGAAACGGGTCGTCCTGGCCTGGAATCAAAGCCGCGAGGCAATGGTGGCCGCGCGCCGCGCGATGCCTTTGCTCAAGCGCGCCGAACAGGTGGTGATCACCGTGGTCGACCCATCGGCGAACGGGCCCGAACGATCAGATCCCGGTGGCAATCTGTGCCAGATGCTGGTGCGTCACGGGGTCAGGGCCGAGGTTTCCGTGCTGGCCCGCACGCTGCCGCGCGTCTCGGATGTGCTGGCGCGGCAATGCCAGGATATTGGCGCCGATCTGCTGGTGATGGGGGCCTACGGTCATTCCCGGTTCCGCGAGGCGATTCTCGGCGGCGCCACCCGCAATATGCTGGAAAGCGCCGAAGTCCCTGTTTTCATGGCACATTAAGCGCCCGGAGCCGTGGCGGGCGGCTCAGCGCCGCTCGCCAGAGGCCGGATAGACACCGAGGATATTCAGCTCGGTGGTGAAATAGCTCAGTTCCTCCAGTGCCCGCGCCAGCGCCGGATCTTCGGGATGGCCCTCGACATCGGCGTAAAAGGCGGTGGCGGTGAAATGGCCGCCGACCATATAGCTTTCCAGCTTGGTCATGTTGACGCCATTGGTCGCGAAGCCGCCAAGCGCCTTGTAAAGCGCCGCCGGAATGTTCCTGACCTGGAAGGTGAAGGTGGTGACCATTTTTTCGGCCCGGCGCCGGTGATCGGGGTCGCGGCTCATCACCAGAAAGCGGGTGGTGTTGTTCGCGTGATCCTCGATATGGCGGGCCAGCACGTCGAGCCCGTAGATTTCGGCCGCCAGCTCGCTCGCCAGCGCCGCATGGGACGGGTCATTCGCCTCCGCCGCCTCACGCGCGGCCTTGGCATTGTCCGAACTGATCACGCCGCGGATATTGTGCTCTCTCAGGAAGCCCGCGCATTGCGGCAGGATCACCACATGGCCATGCGCCTCACGCACATCCGCCACGCGCGCGCCTTTGACCCCCAGAAGGTTCACATGCACCCGCACGAAAGTCTCGTCGATGATATGCAGGCCCGAATTCGGCAACAGGCTGTGCACATCCGCCACCCGGCCATAGGTCGAGTTCTCGACCGCAAGCATCCCCAGATCCGCCCGGCCGTCGCGGACAGATTCGACCACCTCCTCGAAAGTGCCGCAGGGCAGCACCTCCATCCCGGGCCGCGCCTGGGCGCAGGCCTGGTGCGAATAGGCGCCAGGCTCGCCCTGGAAGGAAATCAGGCCGGATCTGGTGTCGGCGACCGATGCGGACATGGCATGAACTCCTGAAAAATCGCGGGTTTCGCACATGAGAGGCGATTGGTCGCGCTCCTACACCTTGCAAGCCATGCAGGGAAGCGGCTAATACCGGGCAAGACGACCAAGGGATGCGTTCGACATGTTCGACACAATGACGATGACCAAGGCGACCGGAGCTGTCTGTGGCGCACTTCTCGTGCTGCTGCTGGGGGGCTGGGCTGCGTCTGCACTTTACAGCACCGCGCCGCATGGCGGCGGTCATGGCGAAGAGGTCGCTCAGGCCTATACGATTGACACCGGCGCAGCCGCCGGCGGCGAGGAACCGGCCGAAGTGGTCGATATCGCCGCGCTGATGGCGACGGCAGATCCGGCCAAGGGCGAAAAGGTCTTCAACAAATGCAAGGCCTGCCACAAGCTTGATGGCACCGACGGCACCGGCCCGCATCTGAACGGTGTGGTTGGCCGCCAGATTGCCAGCGCTGCAGGCTTTGCCTATTCCTCCTCGATGGCGGATCACGGCACCGATGGCACGAAATGGGATCCGGAAGAGCTGGACCATTTCCTGCGCGCGCCGAAATCCTTTGCCGCCAATACCAAGATGTCCTTCGCAGGCCTGCCGAAACAGGATGAGCGCATCAACCTGATCGCCTTCCTGGAACAGCAAAAGTAACGGATTTCCCCGCCAGCCGGGAAAAATACCGCTGAAAACAATGGCCGCACCCTTTGGTGCGGCCTTTTTCATACTTGCATCACCAGAGTAACGCATTCGCGCCTTTCCCCCCGCGCGGCATGGCTTTAGCATCACGATCCGGAGCGGGCAGAAACCGGGGGATGGAATGGCGGCAAGGGCGGATCGCAGGGGCGACAAAGGCCGGATGCTGGCGGGCAAACCCGCGATCATGGTCCGGGATCCCGCCCCCCAGTCCCGGATGCATGCCGTCCTGCTGACCGGAACCCTCACGCTGGCTGCGGCCCTGATAACCGCCGGGGCCCTGCGCGCCCAGGAGGCCGCACCGGCCGAAGTCACGCCGACAGCCGCGCCCGCCGATGCAGCGGAGCTTCCGGCTGAGGCCGAAACCGGCGTGATCATCTCGCATGGGATTGCCACCTTCAATTCCGACACGCTGCTGCATCCGGCGGATATGGCCTACCTGCCCTATGTGAACCCCGATGCGCCGAAGGGCGGCGAATTCAGCATGCAGGCCATTCAGGACGGCTATGATTCGATGAACCCCTTCTCGGTCCAGGGCCGCGCGGCCCAGGGCGCCACGATGATGCTGGAAGGGATCCTGACCGGCACCGCCGACGAGATCGGCTCATCCTATTGCTTCATGTGCACCACGATGGAATTCCCCGAAGACCGCTCCTGGGTGATCTTCAACCTGCGCGATGATGTGCGGTTCTCGGATGGCTCGGCCCTCACCGCCGAAGATGTGGTGTTTTCCTACAACGTCTTTCTGACCAAGGGCCTTGCCGAGTTTCGCCCGCAGCTTGAGGCCCAGGTGGCTTCGGCAGAGGTGCTTGACCCGCTGCGGGTGAAGTTCACCTTCCAGCCCGGTGTGCCCAGCCGGCACCTGCCCGCGATGGTTGGCGGACTGCCGGTCCTCTCAAAGGCCGATTACGAAGCGCGGGACATGGATCTCGAACAGGGCTCGATGCAGCCCTTCCTTGGCACCGGCGCCTATGTGCCTGTTCTGCCAGCGAAAAGCCCGACCACGATCAGCTATCGGCGCAATCCCGATTACTGGGCGCAGGATCTGCCTTTCGGCATAGGCATGAACAATTACGACCTGATCCGCTATGAATATTTCGCCGAGGCCAATGCCGGTTTCGAAGGGTTCAAAGGCGGCGCCTATACGTTCCGCCAGGAAAACGTCGCGCGGCAATGGTCGCTGAACTACGATTTCCCCGCCGTGCTGAATGGCAGCGTCCGCAAGGAAGAGCTGCCCCGTGACGGGGTTTCCAACGGCCAGTCCTGGGTCTTCAACCTGCGCCGCGGCATCTGGCAGGATCCACGGCTGCGCGAGGCGATCGCGATCCTGTTCAACTTCGAATGGAGCAACGACACGTTGTTCTTCGGCAAATACCAGCGGATCAATTCCTTCTGGGAAAATTCCTGGTTGCAGGCCGAAGGCCCGCCTGCGCCGGATGAGGTCGCGCTGTTGCAACCCCTGGTCGGGGAAGGGTTGCTGCCGCCCGGGATTCTGACCGATGCGCCCTATTCGCAGCCCGTCTCGGATGCCGGCAAGCTGCTGGACCGGAAATCCCTCCTCAAGGCGTCGAAACTGCTCGATGAGGCGGGATGGCTGGTGGATGACAAAGGCATCCGCCGCAATGCGAAAGGCGTGGCGCTGCGGCTTGAGATCCTCGACGACAACCCGACCTTTGAAAAGATCCTGGCGCCCTTTGTCGAAAACCTGCGCGCGGTCGGCATCGATGCCGGTGTGAACCAGATCGATTCCGCGCAATATGAGGTGCGGACCCGCAACCCGGATTATGATTTCGACTTCACCAGCACCTTCTTTGTCTTTGACTACTTCCCCGATTCCGGCCTGCGACAATGGATCGGATCGGCCGAGGCGGATGTCTCGGTCAGAAACCTTGCCGGGCTGAAAGATCCGGCGGTGGACCGGCTGATCAATGTCATCGTCGCGGCACAGTCGCGCGACGAGGTCACCACAGCGGTTCATGCCCTTGACCGGGTGCTGCGCGCCGACAGGTTCCGCGTGCCCATGTGGCACAAGCCCGAGGTCTGGGTCGCGTATTACGACATGTATGAACACCCCGCCGTGCTGCCGCCCTATGCCACGGGCGAGCTGAGCTGGTGGTGGGTCAATGCGGAAAAAGCCGCTGCTCTGAAGGCCAGTGGCGCGCTGCGACAGTGATCTCTCTTCTGACCGATCCTCTCACGACCGAATTTTGAACGAACAGGCGGGACGACCTTGGGCTCCTATATTCTCAGACGGCTGTTGCTGGTGATCCCGACCCTGTTCGGCATCATGCTGATCAATTTCGCCCTCACCAATGTGGTGCCGGGCGGCCCGCTGGATCAGATCGAGGCACGGCTGCAAGGGTCAGGCGATTCCATTGCAGGGATCGCCGGGGCGGGCGGCGATGCCGGAACCGGCGATGCGGGCCAGTCGGGCTATACCGGCGCGCAAGGCCTGTCACCCGAATACCGGGCACAGCTTGAGGAGCAGTTCGGCTTTGCCCGCATCATCTGTGACGATGGTTTCACCGGCAGACGCGACATCCGCAACGAGGCCTGCCACAAAGAAATGATCCCATTCTGGGAGCGCTTTGGCATCATGATGTGGAACTATGCCCGCTTTGACTTTGGCGAGAGCTTTTTCCGCAAGATCTCGGTCGTCGATCTGATCATCGAGAAAATGCCGGTCTCGATCACGCTGGGCCTGTGGTCGACGCTGATCGCCTATCTGATCTCGATCCCACTGGGCATCCGCAAGGCGGTGAAGGACGGATCCTCGTTCGACACCTGGTCTTCGGGCATCATCATCGCCGCCTATGCGATCCCCGGCTTCCTGTTTGCGATCCTCTTGATGGTGTTGTTTGCCGGGGGCACCTACTGGCAATGGTTCCCGCTGCGGGGGCTGACATCGGACAACTGGGACAGCCTGTCCTGGATCGGCAAAGTCGGCGACTATCTCTGGCATATCACTTTGCCGGTGACGGCGCAGCTGATCGCAAGCTTTGCGACGCTGACGCTTCTGACCAAGAACAGTTTCCTTGACGAGATCCGCAAGCAATATGTCATGACCGCCCGCGCCAAGGGCCTGTCAGAACGTCGCGTGCTTTACGGCCATGTCTTCCGCAATGCGATGCTGATCGTGATTGCGGGCTTTCCGGCACTGTTCCTCGGGGTTTTCTTCGGCTCATCGCTGATCATCGAGATGATCTTCACGCTGGACGGTCTGGGGCTGCTTTTATACCGTGCCACGATTGAACGCGATTTTGCGGTGATGTTCGGCACGCTGTTTGCCTTTGGCCTGATCGGGCTGGTCGTGGGGATTATCTCGGATCTGATGTATGTGCTCGTCGATCCCCGTATTGATTTCTCGAAGAGGGCGGGCTGATGGCACTTTCGCCGCTGAACCAGCGCCGCTGGCGCAATTTCAAAGCCAACCGGCGCGCCTTCTGGTCGCTGATCATTTTCGGCGTGCTTTATGTGCTGACGCTCGGGGCAGAGCTGATCGCCAATGACCGGCCTCTGCTGGTGCGCTATCAGGGCGGCTGGCACACGCCCTTCCTCAAATTCTACCCCGAGACCCGCTTTGGCGGTGTCCTGCGCACCGAGGCCACTTATCGCCAGCCCGAGGTGCAATGCCTGATCATGACCGGCGGCAGCGCGGAATGTGAGAATGACACCGAGGCCGTGATGGCCGAGCTGAACGAGAAGGGCACCGTCATGGGCGAGCCGGTCCGGAAGGGCTGGATCCTCTGGGCACCGCTCCCCTATCAATACAGCACCATCGTCGATACCGGCGGGCGCGCCCCCGCCGGCCCCTCGGCGCAGAACTGGCTGGGCACCGATGAGGCCAGCCGTGACGTGCTGGCCCGCGTGATCTATGGCTTCCGCCTTTCCGTCACCTTCGCGCTGATCGTCACGGTGCTGAACGGGCTTTTCGGTGTCGCAGCGGGGGCGGTCCAGGGCTATTTCGGCGGCAAGACCGACCTCATTTTCCAGCGCGTGATCGAGCTCTGGGGCTCGATCCCCTCGATCTATGTCATCATCATCCTGACCGCGATCTGGGCGAAAAGCTTCTGGCTGATGGTGTTCCTTCTGGTGCTGTTTGGCTGGACGGGGCTGGTCGGTGTGGTGCGCGCGGAATTCCTGCGCGCGCGGAATTTCGAATATGTGCGGGCGGCCCGCGCCCTTGGGGTGCCCGATCTCCAGATCATGTTCCGCCATATGCTGCCCAATGCGATGGTCGCCACGCTGACCATGCTGCCCTTCATGGTCACCGGCACCATCGGCACGCTGGCGATGCTCGACTACCTGGGCTTTGGCCTGCCCTTGTCGGCGCCATCCCTTGGCCAGCTTTCGCGCCAGGCCCAGGCCAATCTGCAATCGCCGCATCTGGCCTTTGTCGCCTTCTTCACCTTCGCCATCATGCTGACGCTGCTGATCTTCATCTTTGAAGGCATCCGCGATGCATTCGACCCGAGAAAGACCTTCCGATGAGCCTGCTTGACGTAAAAGACCTGCGCGTCAGCTTTTCCCAGGACGGTCGCCAGATCGAGGCGGTGAAGGGCGTGTCTTTCTCTGTGGGCAAGGGCGAGACAGTGGCCCTGGTCGGCGAAAGCGGTTCCGGGAAATCGGTGACCGCGCTGTCGACCGTGCGGCTTCTGGCCGATAATGCCACGGTCTCGGGCACCATCTCCTGGCAGGGGCGCGACATCGCGAAACTGACCGAGGCCGAGCTGCGCCAGTTGCGGGGCGATGATATCAGCTTCATCTTTCAGGAGCCGATGACCTCATTGAACCCGCTCCATTCGATCGAGCGGCAGATCACCGAAAGCCTGGAGCTGCACCAGGGGCTGCGCGGGGCCAAAGCGCGGGCGCGGGTGATTGAGCTTTTGACCAGGGTCGGCATCCGCGACCCGGAAAGCCGGCTGAACGCCTGGCCACATCAACTTTCGGGCGGGCAGCGCCAGCGCGTCATGATCGCCATGGCGCTGGCCAATGGGCCAGAGCTGCTGGTCGCGGATGAGCCGACCACCGCGCTGGATGTGACGATCCAGAAGCAGATCCTTGAATTGCTGGCGGAACTGAAAGCCTCGGAAGGCCTCAGCCTTTTGTTCATCACACATGACCTGAACATCGTGCGCCGCATCGCCGACCGGGTCTGCGTGATGCAAAACGGGGTGATCGTGGAACAGGGGCCGGCGGCCGAGGTCTTTGGCAACCCGCAGCACCCCTATACGCAGAAACTGCTTGCTGCCGAGGCCGCAGGCCACCCCGAGCCGGTGGCACCTGACGCCCCGGAAGTGGTGCGCTCGGAACATCTGAAAGTCTGGTTCCCGATCACCAAGGGCTTCCTCCAGCGCACCGTCGGGCATGTGAAAGCCGTGAACGATGCCAATGTCGCGGTCCGTGCCGGGGAAACTTTGGGCATTGTCGGCGAAAGCGGCTCTGGCAAAACCACGCTCGCGCTGGCCCTGATGCGGCTGATCGGCTCGGAGGGGCCGGTTTTTTTCATGGGCAAGGATATCTCGCGGCTGCGCGGCCAGGCGCTGCGCGATCTGCGTCGCGACATGCAGATCGTGTTCCAGGACCCGTTCGGCAGCCTCTCGCCCCGGATGACGGCGGAACAGATCATCGCCGAAGGCCTCGGCGTGCATGGCGTCGAACCGGGCCGCGACCCGCGCGATATGGTGACGGACATCATGCGAGAGGTCGGGCTCGACCCCGAGATGATGACCCGCTACCCGCATGAGTTTTCCGGCGGGCAGCGGCAGCGCATCGCCATTGCCCGCGCCATGATCCTGCGCCCCAAACTTGTGGTGCTGGACGAGCCGACCTCGGCGCTCGACATGACGGTGCAAGTGCAGATCGTCGAACTATTGCGCGGGCTGCAACGGAAATGGGGGCTGGCCTATATCTTCATCAGCCATGACCTGCGGGTGATCCGCGCCATGTCGCATAAGGTCATGGTGATGCGGGCGGGGGATGTGGTCGAATCCGGCACGACCGAACAGGTTTTCCGCCGCCCCGCCAGCGATTACACCCGCGCGCTGATGGAAGCCGCCTTTGGTGATCTGCGCCCGGTCAGCGCAGAAGAGGCTCCCGAAGGCGCTGCAACAGGCTCCCTCGGGGAGGATGCGTGAAGATCCTCTTTGTCCACCAGAATTTCCCCGGCCAGTTCCCGCATCTGGCACCGGAACTGGTGCGGCGCGGACATGACTGCCGCGCGCTGACCGATCAGGGAAATGACCGGCCCTCGCCGGTTAAAACCTGGCGCTACAAGTTCACGCCCGACCCGGTCGATCCCCGCGCCACGCGTCTGGGGCGCAATTACACCACCCATTCCGACCGGGGCGTGGTTGCGGCCCGCGCCGCCATGACCATCCGCGACCGCGAGGGGTTCTCGCCCGATCTGATCATCGGCCATTCCGGCTGGGGCGAGACGCTGTTTCTGAAAGAGATCTGGCCCAACGCGAAACTGCTGGTCTATTCCGAATTCTACTATCGCGGCGCCGGTCAGGATGTGGGCTTTGACCCCGAATTTTCGCCCGGCGGCTTTGACCAGGTGATGATCGCCCAGGGCCGCGCCGCGCATCTCGGTCAGGCGCTGATCCATGCGGATCGCGGGCTCGCGCCGACCGAATGGCAGGCCTCGACGCTGCCCGCCACACTGCGTCCGATGGTGGATGTGATCTTTGACGGCGTCGATACCGACATCCTCCGCCCCGATCCGGGCGCGCATTTCACCACGCCATCGGGCCAGGTGCTGCGGGCCGGAGACGAGGTGCTGACCTTCGTGAACCGCAATCTCGAACCCTATCGCGGCTATCACATCTTCATGCGGATGCTGCCGCGCCTGATGCGCGAACGCCCCAATGCCCAGGTGGTGATCGTCGGCGGCGATGAGGTGAGCTATGGTGCCGCCCCGAAAGGTGCCAAGGGCTGGAAGGATATCATCCTTGATGAAGTGAAAGACCGGCTTGACCTGTCCCGCGTGCATTTCACCGGCAAGCTGCCCTATGCCGATTATCTGCGGCTGATGCAGGTCAGCCGCGCGCATGCCTATCTGACCTATCCTTTCGTTCTGTCCTGGTCGATGGTCGAGGCAATGGCGGCAGGCGCCCTGGTCGTGGGTTCGCGCACCGCGCCGGTCGAAGAGATGATCCGCCATGGCGAGACCGGGCTTCTGGTGGATTTCTTCGACCAGAAGGCCTGGGCCCGCCAGCTTGCGGAATGCCTCGCCGAGCCCGGGCGGTTTGACCCGATCCGCGCCCGCGCCCGCGCGGAGGTGATCGCGAAATATGATCTGAAGCGGGTCTGCCTGCCGGCCCAGGTCGCGCTGGTCGAAAGCCTGGTGCAGGGCGCGTAACGATCAGACCGCGGCCGAATGCTGCGCCTTCGCGCTGTCATAGGCGTCAAACATCCGCGCGATCATCCGCGTCAGCGGCCGGCCCCGGGGCGGGATGATCAGGTCGGCGCCATCGCGCAGAACCATATCGCCGAACCGTGCGCTGGCCGCGTCAAACAGCGCCGCAAGCCGGGCCGGGCTGGCGCCGAAATCACGCGTCAGTTCCGTGCCCGAGACGCGAAAATCGCACATCAGCGCCTCGATGATACGGCCCCGCATCAGGTCTTCGCCCTGGAAAGCATGGCCTTTGGCAACCGAAAACCGCCCCTCGCGGATCGCTTTCGTATAGGCGGCCGTGGCGGGGGCATTCTGCGCATAGCCCTGGGGAAAGCGCGAGATCGACGAGGCGCCAAGCCCCACCAGCACGCCCGACTGATCATCGGTAAAGCCCTGGAAATTGCGTCGCAGCCGCCCCTCTTTCCAGGTCTTCGCCAGGCCATCCGAGGGCAGCGCGAAATGATCGATGCCGATCTCGTCATAGCCATCGGCGGCAAACAGCGCCCGGGCGGTGTCGAACAGAGCCAGGCGTTCCTGCGGAGTCGGCAGGCTTTCCGAAGGGATCAGCTGCTGGCGCCGGCTCATCCAGGGCACATGGGCATAGCCGTAGAGCGCCACCCGGTCCGGCCCCAGTGAGAGCAGCTTTTGCACCGAATCAGCGATGCGGGCGCGGTCCTGATGCGGCAGCCCGTAAAGGATATCGGCGTTCAGACTGGTGATGCCACGGGCGCGCAGCCCGTCGGAAATGCGCTTTGTCAGCGCGTAACTCTGGTCGCGACCGATGGCTTTCTGGATCTCGGGATCGAAATCCTGCACCCCGATCGAGGCCCGGGTCATCCCCGCTTGCGCCAGCGCATCAAGGCGCGCCTCATCCGCCTCATTGGGATCGATCTCGACCGAGAATTCGCCGCCCGGTGCCATCGGAGCGACCGAGAAAATCGCCTCCGTCAGACGCAGGATCTCGTCCGGCGGCAACAAGGTCGGCGTGCCACCGCCCCAGTGCAATCTTGAAAGGGTAACGTTATCAGGCAGATGTCGCGCCAGCAGTGCGATCTCGTCGCGCAGTGTCCGGGCATAGGCGATCACCGGGTCTTCGGATTGCGTGCCCTGGGTGCGGCAGGCGCAAAACCAGCACAACCTGCGGCAGAAAGGCACGTGAAGATAAAGCGATATGGCCGAACCGGCCGGGATCTGCCCCAGCCAGGAGGCAAACTCAGGCGCCCCGATCCCGTCCCGAAACTGCGGCGCGGTCGGGTATGAGGTATAGCGGGGCACCTTCGCGTCAAAAAGTCCCAGCCGTTCAAGTTGCTTATCTGGCGTCATGGCTCTACCCTAAAGCGGCGCAGGCTCTGCTTCCTTGACGCAGATCAATGATTTTGAATGAGGCACCCGGCGTGAATTTGACGCTGCACGACAAACAGGCTTTGCACATGGAATGCGGCGGTTGCCCGATCCGCCACCGTGCCGTTTGTGCCCGTTGTGACAGCGACGAGATGGATACGCTGGAGCAGCTGAAATATTACCGCAGCTTTCAGGCCGGACAGACGGTGATCTGGTCGGGGGACCGGATGGATTTCGTGGCCTCGGTGGTTTCGGGCATCGCCACCCTCACCCAGACGATGGAAGACGGGCGGCGCCAGATGGTGGGCCTTTTGCTGCCCTCGGATTTCGTCGGGCGTCCGGGGCGGGCGACCGCGACCTATGACGTCACCGCGACGACCGATCTGGTGATGTGCTGTTTTCGACGCAAACCCTTTGAGGACATGCTGGTGAAAACCCCGCATGTGGCGCAGCGCCTGCTGGAAATGACACTGGACGAGCTGGATGCGGCGCGCGAATGGATGCTGCTGCTGGGCCGCAAGACCGCGCGTGAAAAGATCGCCTCGCTGCTGGCGATTGTGGCGCGGCGCGATGCGTCGCTGAAGGTGCATGAGACGCTGGGCAAGGCCTCGGTCGAGCTGCCGCTGACCCGCGAAGAGATGGCGGATTACCTTGGCCTGACGCTGGAAACGGTCAGCCGCCAGATCTCGGCGCTGAAACGCGACGGGGTCATCCGGCTGCATGGCAAGCGGCTGATCGAGATCCCGGATTACCGCCGCCTGCTGGAAGAGGCCGGCGACGATTCCGATGGCGGGATGCCCGCCTGACCCTGACGGCCGCCTGACCCTGTTGCCTGAGACCAGGGAGGCCTGAGACCCGGCCCTGATGGCTCGTGCGGCCCCGGTCAGCCCGCGCTTTCCAGCCAGCGCTCTTCGATCATCTTCGCGAATTTGCCCATCTGCCCGTCCAGCCTGCGCTGCGTGCGCCCCTTGACCAGGCGCAGCGACTGGATCAGCAGCCGCGCCGCAATGGTCTTCGGGCGGGTCTCGGCAACCAGCGAGACCCGCGTGCGTTTCGGCGCAAGGCTCAGCAATTCCAGCCGCACCCCGCCCGCCACGGAAGGGCTGTCGAGATCGAGGTCAAGCGCATTGGGCGGGCTCAGCTCGGCAAGGCGCAAGAGCACCTTGCGCGGCTTGCTTTTATAGGCAAAACGCAGTCGCCAGCCCATGCCGGCCTCCGGGCGTTTCAGATGGTCGATCCGTTCGACCTCTGCGCCGCGCCGCACGGCCATGCGCTCGAAATGTTCGAAATCGGTGAGTTCCTGCCAGACGAAGTCCAGTGGTGCCTCAATATCCTGTTTCGCGCTGAATTTCATATGTCAGAACCTGCCTGTCAGTGTTGTTATATGCCGGACCACAGACCGCCCCACCTGCGAGGCGAAACGGCGGGTGAAAACTGTACCGGCGCAACCTGACCGGAGATACCGTTACCTTAAACCCGGGCGCAGTGTTATTTCACATATATCCTGCGTATCTTCAGATATTTCGCCACGGATTTTAACTGTTTTGCTGCGGTTTATTCCGGCTTTCAGCGCCGGATTTGCAACCATTCCCTTAATCCAGCCGGTCGGCAAGCCAGCTTTCAATCAGATAGCGCGCGATAGAGCCCTGGCGTGGCGGCCGCACCGCCTCATGCGTGCCATTGACCACCCGCACCATGTCTTCGCGGCTGATCCAGAGCGCGTGATCCAGCTCGACCGGATCGAGAATGATCTCATCGCTCAGCGCCTGCGCATGACAGCCCAGCATCAGCGAGGCCGGGAAAGGCCAGGGCTGGCTGGCAAGGTAGCGCACCGCGCCGCAGATCACGCCGGTCTCTTCCTGAACCTCGCGGCGCACCGCAGCCTCGACGGTCTCGCCCGGCTCGACAAAGCCTGCAAGCGTCGAATACATGCCCTCGGGCCAGCCCGGGCTGCGGCCGAGCAGCAGGTCATTTCCCCGGGTCACCAGCATGATCACCACCGGATCGGTGCGCGGGAAATGCATCGCCTTGCAGGACGGGCATTTGCGATGCCAGCCAGCACCGCCGGTCTCGGATTTCGCCCCGCAGGACGGGCAGAACCCGTGTGTGCGGTGCCATTCCAGCAGCGCCCGGGCCGTCGCCGCCATCTCGGCCTCATCGGGGTCAAGCGCTGCCATGATCTGGCGCAGCTCGATGAATTGCCGCCCCGCCGGTGCCAGCGGATGCGGCTGCCGCCCGGCATCGAAAATCGTCTCGGTCGGAAGACCCTCTTCCGGCTTCCAGGACGAAAGATCAGCGGCAAAGACCCCCTTTTCCCGCCAGAGACCCAGAAAAACCGGCGGCGGCGCGTCGGTCAGCAACGGATCACCTGCCGTCAGAAACCCCAATGAGCTGTCATCGGCCAGCGGCATCCCGCGCCAGAGCGGCAGGACCAGACCGCCCGCAAGAAGCACCGCCAGCGCCTCGGGATCAGAGCGCAACTCATGGCCCCGGTCGCGCCCGGTGCCGCCGAAAGTCACGGAACTGGCCTGTTGCATCACTTGCTCCACCGCATTAGCCTTCAGGGATCTGCAGGCGGTGATGACATGCCGGACAGGCGCCGAAAAGCCCCTTCGCCACACCTCGGGCAGAGTTTCCCTTGGGGGCTTGCGGCTGTGCCACCGGCGTGACAACCTTCAGTTGTACATTTGAACGTCAACCGTGTTTCATCAGATATGACCGCAATGGTTGCACTCTCACCCCTTTCGAAGGCATGGCAACGTGTCTTCTGAACCTGACAGGCTCTGGTCCGGAGGATCGGTCTTTGCCCACGAAACGCCGCCAGACGGGTCCGGCCTGCTGAGGATCATCGCAACCAGCGACCTTCACGCGCAGCTGCTGTCCTATGACTATTTTGCAAATCGCCAGCTTCCCGGCACCGGCCTCGCCCAGATCGCCTGTCTGATCGCCGAAGCGCGCCGTACTGCGCCCGCCTCTCTTTTGCTCGACAACGGGGATTTTCTGCAAGGCGGCGCCCTGGCCGAGATCGGTGCGACGCGGCGCGGCAGGCGGCTGCATCCCGCGATCACCGCTTTCAACGCCCTCTCCTATGATGCTGTGGCGCTTGGCAATCATGAATTCGACTACGGGCTCGAGACGCTGAGCCGCGCCATTGAAGGCGCCGGTTTTCCGGTGATTTCCACCAATGTCCTGGTGGAGAAGGCGTCAACGCCGCTCGCAGACCGGCATTTCACCACGCCTGCAACATTGTTGACCCGCGAGATCGCACTTCCGGACGGGACGCGGCGCGCGGTCACTGTCGGGGTTTTCGCCCTGACCCCGCCCGAGACGCTGCAATGGAATGCGCGCTGGATCCGGGACCGGCTCGCGATACGGCAGATGGAGGAAACCGCCCGCGCCTGGGTGCCCGAATTGCGGGCGCAGGGGGCGGATATCGTGATCTGCCTTGCCCATACCGGCATCGCGCAACCGGTCGCGGGGGCATCCGATGAAAACCAGGCGGTCGAGATTGCCGGGATCCCCGGGCTCGATGCGGTGATTGCCGGCCACAGCCACCTGACCTTTCCCGACCTGCGCAGCTATACCGACCCAAGGGTGAACGGGATCAGCGGCCATATTTCCGGCAAGCCGGTGGTGCAGCCGGGGCATGAAGGCTCGCATCTGGGGGTGATCGACCTCTGGTTGAACCCGGTGAGCGGCATCCCGAACCGCCGATGGGAGGTGACGCGCAGCCGGGCGCACCTGATCGCCGGCCAGGAAACGGTTGCCGGGATGCCGTCGCGCACCATCCGCGAGGCTTCGGCCCCCTTGCGGCTTGCGCTGGCCCAGGATCATTCCGCCGCGCTTTTCCGGATGCGGCAGCGCCTTGGGACGGTCGCGATGCCGGTCTCATCCTGGTTTGCCAATGTCGCTGACGGCCAGGCGATGCGGCTGATCGGGGCTGCGCTAAGCGCGCATGCCCGCGCACGCCTCGACGGCGGGCCATGGGGCAAGCTGCCGATGGTGGCGCTGGTCTCGTCCTTCCGCTCTGGCGGGCGCGGCGGGCCGATGAACTACGTCGACATTCCGCAGGGAAATGTCTCGCTGCGCCATGTGTTCAGCCTTTATCCGTTTCCCAATACGCTGACCGCGCTCCTGACCACCGGAGCCGAGCTGGCCAGGCGGCTTGACCTTGCCTGCACGCTCTTCAACCAGATCTTACCGGGCAAATCCGATCAGATCCTGACCAATTCGGCGATTCCGGCCTTCAGCTTTGCTGCAGCCATCGGCGCCGCCTATCAGATCGACCTGAGCCTGCCCCCCGCCCGGCCCGGGATCGCCCGCCCTTTCGGCAAGGGCCGCATCAGGGGCCTTACGATCGATGGCCGGCGGCTTGGACCAGAGGATCCGGTGATCCTCGTCGTCAATAATTACATAACCGACGACCCCCGCCGCCCCGCCGGCGAGGTGATCCTTGATGAGGGCCGCAACTGCACCGGGATCATCGCCGATTATATCCGCGAAAAGGAGCGGATCGTCCTGGACGACCGCCCCGGCTGGCGCTTCATGCCGATGCCGGGCACCACGGTGCTTTTTGACAGTGGAACCGGCGCCGGCGAGAGGCTCGACTCCGCCGCCGTGCTGCGTCCCGAGCCAGTCGGGCTGATGCCATCGGGCTTTTCGCGCTTTCGCCTGCATCTGTGATGGTGCAGGGTCCGGCCAGCGGATTCCAAGACTGAGGATGGATATGTTTGACGCGGTTTTCTTCGATCTCGACGGCACTCTGGTCGATACCGAGGCGCTGGCGCTGCGCTCTAACCTGCGGGTTTTTGCCGATCATGGCCATCCGGTCGAGCCCGATTTCCTTCATGAGCTGATCGGCAAGGATGAGCCCGCTGTCACCCAATATCTGCGTGAGACGCTGCCGGGGCTGGACGCCAGACAGCTGCAGACCGATCTGCACCGCGCCTTTTACGAAGATCTCGAAGCGGGCCTCGATCTGAAACCCGGCGCGCGCCGGCTGCTTGACGGGCTCGCGGTGCCGGCGGTGCTGGTGACCTCGTCGGGGCGCCCGGGCGCGCTGCGCAAGCTCGAGCTGACCGGCATCCATGCGGCCTTTGCCGGGGTGATCACGCTGGACGAGGTAACGCGGCCGAAGCCCGATCCGCAGCCCTATCTGATGGCGGCAGAGATGCTGGATCTCGACCCGTCGCGCTGCCTGGTGTTTGAGGACAGCGAGACCGGCGCCGAGGCCGGCCATCGCGCCGGCTGCACCGTGGTGCAGGTGAAAGACGTCGTCAGCCCGACAGGCCGCTGGGCGCATCACATCGCCGATGACCTTCTGGCGGGCGCCCGCCTTGCCGGTCTCGCCATCTGACCCCCTCTTGCGTCAGCCTTTCAGGGCGCATATATCGGCCTTGAGAGGTTGGCGCGGGTGAACGCCTCGCCAACCCGGTCAGGTCCGGAAGGAAGCAGCCGTAACGAGATCCGTTTGGGTCGTTGTCCAGCCTCTCACCCTCCCTTCATTTCTGCGCAGCCAGTCCAGTTTGGCCCATCCGATAGGGACAGATTGCGCGCGCTCTGGATTTGCGGCCGCAGTCGCCCGATAAACAGGCCATGACATATGCCGCTGACACTCCCCCCGCTTCCGCAGCCGCCCCCACCGCCGACAGTGCGACCGATGAGGCGCTTGGCGCACTTCTGACCCTGCCGAAACCCGAGGTCGCGGCGGGCGTGATCGAGGGCGCGCTGGCGCAGCACTGGGGGCTTGCCGGGAAGATGCAGCCGCTGGCCGGCGAGCGCGATCTGAATTTTTGCCTGACCACCGCTGCGGGCACGAAATACCTCGTCAAGCTGACCCATCCGGCGGAAAGCCCGGCGATGACCGAATTCCAGACCGGCGCGATGGTCCATGTGGCGGATCGCGACCCGTCTCTTCCGGTGCCGCGGGTGATCCGCCCCGCGGATGGCGCGCTTTGGGTGGCGCTGCCCGAGGGGCGGCTCCGGGTGTTCACCTGGCTTGAGGGCGAGCCGATGTCCTCCGGCCCCCGCAGTGACGCCCAGGCGCGCGCCTCGGGCGAGATGCTGGCGCGTCTGACCCGGGCGCTGAGGGATTACAGCCATCCGGCGGCGGATCATGTGCTCTTATGGGATATCCGCCAGACACCACGCCTTTTGCCGCTGTTGCCTTCCATCGCCGATGAGACCCTGCGATCCGGGGCCGGCGCCTTTGTCGCCCGGTTCACGACCGGAATCACGCCGCGCCTCGCAGATTTGCCCTGGCAGGTCTGCCATTCCGATCTCAACCCGCATAACCTGCTGGTCGACCCTGCGCAGCCCGACCAGATCACCGGCCTCATCGATTTCGGCGATATGGTTTACACGCCGCGCATCTGTGATCTCGGCGTCGCCGCCGCCTATCAGATCGACCCGGCCCGCCCGCTGGAGCGGCTGTCGGAATTCGTCGCCGGCTACACATCAGTGCTGCCGCTGACTGCGCCCGAGCTTGACCTCCTGTTCGATATGATCACTGCGCGGATGATCACCACGCTGTCGATCACCTCCTGGCGCGCTGCGCGGTACCCGGAAAACGCGCCCTATATCCTCAGAAACGCGCCCTCCGCCCGTGCAGGCCTTGCCGCGTTCCGCGCCATCGGAGCGGATGCCGCCACACGCGCCTTCCATCTCGCCGCAACAGGAGCCTGACATGAGCAGAGGAACCATGGTCAATGCTTTCGACCGCGCAACCGCAAGGCTGAACCCGGCTGAGGAAGCGCTGGTTTCCCGCCGCGAGGCAGCACTCGGCCCCGCCTACCGGCTGTTCTACGAGACGCCGGTGCATCTCGTGCGCGGCGAAGACGTCTGGCTGTACGATACGGACGGCAACCCCTGGCTCGATTGCTACAACAACGTGGCCTCGGTCGGCCATTGCCACCCCCGGGTGGTCGAGGCCATGGCGAAACAGGCGGCGACGCTGGCCTCCCACACCCGCTATCTGCATGAGGGCATTCTGGACTATGCCGAGCGGCTGCTGGGGTATTTCCCGCCAGAGCTGTCGCATGTGATGTTCACCTGTACCGGATCCGAGGCGAATGACCTCGCCTATCGCATCGCCCGCGCCGCGACGGGGGGCTCGGGCGTGATCGTCACCGCGAACGCCTATCACGGCGTCACGCTGGCCACCGCGCAGATGTCGATGTCGATCGGCCCCGCTGTGGCCCCCGGGCCCGAAGTCTTCCCGATCCCCGCACCAGTCGCAGCAAACTATCCCCAGGGCGTCGCACAGGGCTTCGCGGCAGCGATCCGCGAGGCCTGCGCCAGGATGCGCGAAGCGGGCATCCGCCCGGCCATGCTGATTGTTGACACGATCTTTTCCTCGGACGGGCTGATCACCGGGCCGGAGGGCTTCCTGGCCTCTGCGGCAGACGCGATCCGGGGCGAGGGCGGGCTTTTCCTTGCCGATGAGGTGCAGCCGGGCTTTGGCCGCACCGGGGCCACGATGTGGGGCTTTCAGCGCCATGGCGTGGTGCCGGATATGGTCTCGATGGGGAAACCGATGGGCAATGGCTATCCGGTTGCGGCCCTGGCCATGCGCCCTGATGTGATTGCCGATTTCGGTGCGAAAGCGCGCTATTTCAACACATTCGGCGGCAATGCCGTGGCGGCGGCAGTGGCAGGCGCAGTGCTGTCCGTCATCGAAGACGAAGGATTGATGCAGAACGCGCAAACCACCGGCGCGGCGTTTCTGGCCGGGCTTGATCAGCTGGCGGCGCGTCATGAGACGCTCGGGTCCCGGCGCGGCGCGGGGCTGTTCCTCGCGGTCGATATTCTGAAGGACGGCCAGCCATCGGCAGAGGAAGCCGCCCGCGTGGTCAATGGGCTGCGCGATCAGCGCGTGCTGATCTCGGCCTCGGGCGCGAAGGGGGATGCGCTGAAGATCCGCCCGCCGCTGCCGTTCCGGCCAGAGCATGTCGGACGTTTCCTGGAGGCGCTCGACACGGTGCTCAGCTGAGAAAACGCCCGCCGGTCCCTCCGGCGGGCGCTTTCATTACCCCCGCCTGCATTACCCCCGCCTGCGGCGCGCCAGCATCAGCGCCAGCGCGATCAGCACCGTGCCGACGATGATGATAAAGGCCGCCGCCGCAATCGCCGGGCTGATGTTTTCGCGCAAGGTCGAGAACATCTGCCGCGCGAGCGTCCGCTGGTTCGGGCCGGCGACGAACAGGGTCAGCACCACCTCATCGAGCGAGGTGGCAAAGGCCAAAGCCGCCCCGGACAAAACCCCCGGCATCGCCAGCGGCAGCGTCACCAGCGAGAACACCTTCCAGGGCGGGGCGCCGAGGCTCAGCGCCGCGCGCTCCACCCGCCGGTCGATGCCCGTAAGCGCCCCGGAAACCGAGATCACCACGAAGGGCATCGCCACAACGGTATGTGCGATGATCACCGACCAATAGGACGAATTGATCCCGAGCCGCACGAACAAAGACTGCATCCCCACGCCCAGCACCACCGCCGGCACCACCATCGGAAGCAGGAACATCGTGCGGATCTGCGATTTCATCCCCAGATCCTGCGACCGCAGCCCAAGGGCCGCCAGCGTCCCCAGAACCGTCGCCAGCGCCGTGGTCGCGGTGGCGATGATCAGGCTGTTGAGGATGGCCCGGCTCCAGACTGAATTGACCACCAGCTCCTCGAACCAGCGGGTCGAGAAAGAGGGGATCGGATAGGTCAGAAAGGCGCTGGAGGTGAAGGCCAGCGGCAGGATCACCAGCAAAGGGGCGATCAGGAAGAACACGATCAGGCTGGCATAGATGGCTTTTGCGTATTTCATCGCCTCACCTCGCCTGGACCGGGTCGCGCGACAGGCGGTTATAGACCGCATAAAGCGCAAGGGTCAGCACCAGCAGGATCAGACCAATCGCGGCAGCCATGCTCCAGTTCGCGGATTTGATTGAATAATCGGCGATCACCGACGAGATCATCTGATCCGCCGCGCCACCAAGCAATGCCGGTGTGATATAATAGCCAATCGAGGCCATGAACACGAGCAGCGCGCCCGAGATCACGCCCCTGAGCGACAAAGGCAGCAGGACGCGCAGGAAGGCGCGAACCGGATGCGCACCGAGCGAGGCCGCAGCACTCATCAGATTGCCCGGCACGGTGATCAGCACCGAATAGATCGGCAGCACCATGAAGGGCAGCAGCACATGCGTCATCGCCAGCACCACGCCGAACCGGTTGTAGATCAGGACCAGTGGCTCTGAAATCACTCCGATCCCCATCAGCGACTGGTTGATGATGCCATTATCCTGCAGGATGATCATCCAGGCGGCGGTCCGCACCAGAAGCGAGGTCCAGAGCGGCAGCAGCACGGCGCCCAGCAGCACCGCCCGTTTCCACCCCGAGACCGAAGCCGCGATCATCGCATAGGGCAAGCCTATGACAAGACAACACAGGGTCACCAGCGCCGAGGTCCAGAGCGTCCGCATCAGGATGGTGAAATTCGCCGAGGTTCCCTCTTTCATCGCAGCGACCGAACCGGAGCTGTCCCGCTCCATATCGAGGGACGCCAGCAGGAAAGCATCGGTATAGGGCGAGGCATTGTCCTGGATCGCCTTCCAGAACACGGGGTCGGCCCAGCGTTTATCCACCTCGGCAAGATCGATATCGGGGGTCTCGCGCACGGCGGAAACCGTCTTCCCCATCAGCGAGCGAAACCCCGATTTCGAGGAGTTGAGCCGGCGGGTCACATCGCCCATCGCCTGTTCATCGGTATTGGCAACGATATCGGCGCGAAAGGCGGCCTGGATTTCAGGCGCGGGCACGCCTTCGCCATCCCAGTCATCGATCGCCGCCGCCGTCTGCGGCAGCACGCGCGACACTGCGGGGTCAGATACGGCCTGGCTGATCACCGTCACCAGCGGCCAGACGAAGAAAAGGCCCAGAAAGACCAGAAGCGGCGCGATCAGGATCAGCGCCCTGACGCCCGGAGACCGAAAGCGGGAGGATGCTGTCATGGCGCGATCACCCAGCCATCCTGGGCGCGAAAGCCCAGCGTGACCTTTGCGCCATTGGCCCATTCGGCGGCTTTGCGGTTGATCCGCGCGATGATGCGGCCCGCGGCGGTCTCGATCACGATGCGCAGATGGTCGCCCTGGTAGACGGTATCTGTGACCTCACCGGTCAGGCAATTCACCCCTTCTGGCGCGGTGGCGTAGATGTCGATCCGCTCGGGGCGCAGTGACAACAGGCCCTTGTCGCCAGGTCTGAACCCTGCAAGCCCGTGGCTCTGAAACACCGTGCCGCCCGGCAGGGTGAGGCTCAGCGTTTCCCCCGAGACCGCGCTGACCGTGCCTTCCAGAAGATTGGTCTCGCCGATGAATTCGGCCACGAAACGGTTGGAGGGATGGTCATAGACCTCGCGCGGGCTGGCGCATTGCTGGATCTGGCCGTGGTTGAAGACGGCGATCCGGTCGGACATGGTCAGCGCCTCGTCCTGGTCATGGGTGACGAAGATGATGGTCAGGCCCAGCCGGTGATGCAGGTCGCGGATATCCAGCTGCATCTGTTCGCGCAGCTGCTTGTCGAGCGCACCGAGCGGCTCGTCCATCAGCACCACGCGCGGCTCGAACACCAGCGCCCGCGCCAGCGCAACGCGCTGCTGCTGGCCGCCGGAAAGCTGGCCCGGCAGGCGGTCAGACAAATGCCCGAGCTGCACCATATCCAGCGCCTTTTGCACCCGGGACGCGACCTCCGCCTTTGCGGTGCCGCGCATCTCCAGCGGGAAGGCGACATTTTTCGCGACCGTCATATGCGGGAACAGGGCATAGTTCTGGAACACCACGCCCATATCGCGCTTATGCGTCGGCAGATCGTTGATCTTCTGCCCGTCCAGCACAATCGCGCCCCCGCTGACGCTTTCAAACCCCGCAAGCATCATCAAAAGCGTGGTCTTGCCCGACCCCGAAGGCCCGAGCAGACTGACAAATTCGCCCCGCGCGATGTCGAGATCCAGATCCTCCACCACGCGAACCGTGCCGTAATCCTTGGTGACCTTCTGAAATCTGATGAAATTTTCCGACACGGTGCCCCCTGTAACCAGTTCTAGCCGGGACATCCGCGTCTTTGCGATCTTCAGTGCCCCGGATGCGTTTCCGTCCTGTCTTACCTTCCGAAAGCAAGCGGCCGGCCGGGGCCTTCGCCCCGACCGGCCCGGACGCTTATTGTGCGACCCAGGCGTTGAAACGCTCGGTCAGTTCTTCGGAGTTGTCGACCCAGTAATCGACATCCAGATTGACCGAAACCGCAAGGTTTTCCGGCCAGGTCGGCAGATCGACAGCGAATTCAGCCGGGATCAGCTCGGCTGCGGCCTTGACCGGCAGACCATAGGCGATGTGCTCGGGCAGTTTCGACAGGTTCTCGGGCGCATTGGCAAAGGCGATGAAATCCTGGCCTGCATCCTTATTCTCGGCACCGGCAAGGATCACCCAGCTGTCCACGGCATAGATCGACTCGTTCCACACCAGTTTCAGATTGGTGCCTTCCGTGCGGTTCAGCCCGGTGATGCGGCCGTTATAGACCGAAGCCATCACCACATCGCCGGTTTGCAGCATGGAAAGCGGCTGTGCGCCGGCCTCCCACCAGACCAGATTGGGGCGCAGCTCGTCGAGTTTGGCAAAGGCGCGATCCACGCCTTCGGGCGTCGCCAGCACGTCATAGACCTCGGCGCCGGAAACGCCATCGGCCATCAGCGCGGCTTCCAGCGCGTATTTCGCCGATTTGCGCAAAGCGCGCTTGCCCGGGATCTTTTCCACATCCCAGAAATCGGCCCAGCTTGCCGGCTGCGCTTCGGTCAGCTTGTTGCCATCATAGGCAATCGCCACCGACCACACGATATGGCCCGCGCCGCAATCCGTCGCACCGCCGGGGATATAGCTGTCCTTGCCGCCCAGCTTCTCCCAGTCGAGCTTTTCATAGATGCCATCAGCACAGCCAAGCGCCAGCTCTTCCGCCTCGACCTGGACCACATCCCAGTTTGGCGTCCCGGCCTTCACCTTGGCCTGGAGCACGCCGTAGCCGCCCTCCCAGGCCTCGTCCAGCAAGGGCTTGCCGGTCTTCTCGGCGAAGGGTTTGAAGAACAGCTCGCGCTGCGCATCCTGGAAATTGCCCCCGAAGGACACAACCGTCAGGTCGCGCGCCTGGGCCGCAGTACCCGCCAGAGCCATAGCAGCCCCAACTGCGAGAACCTTGCCGAAACTGGTAATCTTATGGTTGTTTTTCATGTTTTTCTCCCTGTTGTTGAAATTTTAGACACGCCATCCACACTCTGACAAGCGCGAACCGAGCGCATTCTCAGTTCTGTTCAAGTCGGAAGGCCGCTGCGCGGCGATGCCCCTCGAGACCCTCCGAGGCGCTTTGCCGGATCGCGGGTTCTGCCACCTGACGGATCGCCTCCGCTTCCAGCCATTGATGGGTGCAGATCTTGACATAGGCGCCGACCCACAACCCGCCGGTATAGCGCCCTGCCGCCATCGTCGGCAGCGTGTGATTGGTGCCGATGCATTTGTCGGAATAAACCACCGAGGCATTCTCGCCGATGAAGAGCGAGCCATAGGAGGTCAGCCGGAGCGCGAAGGCTTTCGGGTCGCGTGTATGGACCTGAAGGTGCTCTGCCGCGATCAGGTCAGAGACCTGGATCATCGTCGCCTCATCCGGCACGACCATGATCTCGCCGTAATCGCGCCAGGCCTCGGCCGCGACCGGCGCGGTGGGCAGGTCTTTCAGCTGGTTTTCGACCTCGGCCAGAACCGCATCGGCCAAAGCGCGATCGGTGGTGATCAGGCCGACACGGGTGCGGATGTCATGCTCGGCCTGGGCCAGCAGATCGGTCGCGATCATGCGCGGATTGCCGGTCTCATCGGCGAGCGTGTAGATCTCGGACGGGCCGGCGAGCTGGTCGATCCCCACCGGGCCAAAGACCTGGCGCTTGGCCTCGTTCACGAAAGCATTGCCCGGCCCGACGATCTTGTCGGCCTTGGGGATCGAAGCCGTGCCACAGGCCATGGCCGCAATCGCCTGGGCACCGCCAACGCGGAAGATCCGATCCGCACCGGACATATGGCAGCCGGCGATCATCGCCTCATGGGCGTTCGGCGGCAGGCAGGCGATGATCTCTTTCACGCCCGCGACCCTTGCCGGCACGATGGTCATGACGGGCGCGGACAAAAGCGGATAGCGCCCGCCCGGCACATAGCAGCCCACCCGGTCAATCGGGATCACGCGATGCCCGAGATGCACACCCGGCAGGGTCTCGATCTCCAGCGGCAGGATGGTGCCGAGCTGCGCCTTTGCAAAGGCCGTCACATTGTCGATGGCAAATTGCGTATCGGCGCGGGTCTGCGGATCCAGCCGCGCAACGGCGGCCTCGCGGGCCTCGAGGCTGACTTCGAGCACCTCCAGATCGGATTTGTCGAATTTCAGCGAGTATTCCCTCACCGCAGCATCGCCATGCGCTGCGACATTGGCGATGATCTCTTTCACCAGCGCCTCAACCGGCGAATTGTCCGAGATCGCATCGCGGGCCGGCGCCTTCACGCGGGAAATGCGGGTTTCAAGTGCCTCGGGAAGCCTGGTCATTGCGTCTGGTCCATCGTTTGAAATGAGATTGGGGCCGGTCAGGGAAGCGCAATTCTTCCGGCTTTCCGTGATTCCGGCAATTGCCCGGAGAGAGTGCGGTTCATATACTCACCAAAACCAGTCCTCGGGAGCGCCCATATGCCGCAGATCGGTCGCCATTTGCGCGAATTGCGCCGCCGTCGCCAGCTGAGCTCACGCGAGCTTGCGACCCGGGCCGGCATCTCGCATTCCACCATCTCGCTGATCGAGCGCGACCGGATGAGCCCCTCGGTCGACACGCTGGGCGCTGTGGTGGATGCGCTTGGCACCACCTTGGTCGAGTTTTTCTCGGGGCTCAGAAGCAGCTACGAATATAGCCCGGTCTATCGCCCTGATGATTTCGTAGAGATCGGAAATCCTGATGAAATTTCCTACCGGGTGATCGGCTTCAACCAGCCTGCCCGCAAGATGCAGGTGTTGATGGAGACCTATCAGCCGCTGGCCGATACCGGCGATATCTTCTCGCATGATGCGCAGGAAGCCGGCCTGGTGCTGGAGGGACGGATCGAGCTGACGGTCGGCCAGCAGGCCTGGGTGCTGACCCCGGGCGATGGCTATTACTTCGACAGCAACCTGCCGCATCGCTTCAGAAACCTGGATGACGGGCTGGCAAGAATAATCAGCGCGATTACGCCACCAAGCTACTGACACGCGAGACGATCGGGAAAATGATCCGCAAACCGCGTCATATCCTGATCAGTTTCGGGAAATTGTTTCGGTGCGGGGCCGGAGCCCCGTACCCGCACCACATCAACGCTGATAAGGCGTCTTGCCAGCCCAGGCCCAGGCATCGCCGATCATCTGCCTGAGCGTCGAGCGTGCCGGCTTCCAGCCCAGCTCGCTGATTGCCCGTTCAGACCCCGATACCAGCGCCACCGCATCACCGGCGCGACGCGCGCCCTCGGTCACCGGCACCTCGCGATTGGTCACCACCCGGCTTGCGTCAATCACCTCGCGCACGGTAAAGCCAGCCCCGGTGCCGAGGTTGAAGGATCGGCTGCCCTTACCGGAAATCAGCCAGCGCAGGCCCAGTACATGGGCATCGACCAGGTCCGAGACATGGACGTAATCGCGCACACAAGTGCCATCGCGCGTGGCATAATCGGTGCCGAACACGGTCAGCGCCGGGCGTTTGCCGGCCACCGCATCCAGCATCAGCGGGATGAGATGCGTCTCGGGGAAATGCTGTTCGCCAAGTTCACCCTCGGGATCGGCGCCGGCCACGTTGAAGTAACGGAAGATCACATGATCCAGCGCCCCCGTGGCGCCGAAATCGCGCAGGATGTCCTCGATGGCGCGCTTTGATCCGCCATAGGCATTGATCGGATATTGCGGCGTGTCTTCGGTCAGAACCACCCCATCCTGGTCGCCATAGGTCGCGCAGGTCGAGGAAAACACGAAATTCCGGATCCCCGCCGCGATGGTCGCCTCAACCAGGTTCAGCGCGCCGCCGACATTGACGCGCCAGTATTTCGCGGGGTCTGTCATCGACTCGCCCACCAGCGAGAGTGCCGCGAAATGCATCACTGCAACCGGCTTGTACTGCGCCAGCGCCGCGTCAATCGAAACGCGGTCCATCAGATCGCCCTCGGCCAGCGGCCCGTATTTCACCGCCTCCGCCCAGCCGGTCGAAAGATTGTCAAAGGCGACCGGAATGAACCCCGCCTTTGCCAGCGCCTTGCAGGCATGCGAGCCGATATAGCCCGCGCCGCCCGTCACCAGCACATGCTGCAGCCCCGCGCCATCAGACATTGTAATAGTCCCGATACCAGGAAACGAAGGCGGCCACCCCTTCGGGCACACGGGTTTTGGGCTGATAGCCGGTCAGGCTTTTCAGCAGGCTGGCATCGGCCCAGGTTGCGGGCACGTCACCGGCCTGCATCGGCATCAGATTGCGGATCGCCTCGCGCCCGGTGGCGGTCTCGATGGCCGCAATGAAATCGGTCAGCTGCACAGCATCCGAGTTCCCGATATTCACCACGCGCCAGGGCGCCACAGGGGAAAGGCTGTCGCCTTCGGGCACTTCGCCATTTTCCGGCGTCGCCGGGGCGGCGTCGATCAACAGGCGGATCCCCTCGACCAGATCGTCGATATAGGTGAAGTCGCGCTTCATATCGCCATGGTTATAGACGTCGATGGCCTCGCCTTTGAGGATGTTTTTGGTGAATTTGAACAGCGCCATATCCGGGCGCCCCCAGGGGCCGTAAACGGTGAAGAAGCGGAACATCGTCACCGGCAGGCCGAAAAGATGCGCATAGCTGTGCGCCATGCCCTCGGTCGCCTTTTTCGTCGCGGCATAGAACGACATCTGATGATCGGCGCGGTCGGTTTCCGCATAGGGCATTTTGGTATTGGCGCCAAAGGCCGAAGAGGTCGAGGCCAGCAGCATATGCTGCGGTGGGAAGGCGCGGGCGGCCTCTAATATCTCGAAAGTGCCGGTGATATTGCTTTCCAGATAGGCGCGCGGATTGTCGATGGAATAGCGCACCCCGGCCTGGGCGGCGAGATGGATCACCACATCGGGGCGATGCGTCTCGAACAGCTGCATCATCAGGCCGGGTGTCTCAACCGAATCATTCACCACCTGGAAGCCCGGATCCTGGCTCAGCATCGCCTGGCGGCGCTGTTTCAGCGTCACGTCATAGTAATCGGACATATTGTCGAGCCCGATCACCTGGAACCCATCCGCCAGCAGGCGACGGCAGAGGTGATAGCCGATAAAGCCCGAAGATCCCGTCACCAGCGCTTTGCGTGTCTCAGCCATAAATCACCTTTATCCGATCAGCTCTTGCCGCAGGGCCGAAAGCCCGCGATCCATCAAATTCCGCGCCGCGCCCACATCTTCCGCCTCGGTGTAAAGCCGGAATTCAGGCGCATTGCCAGAGGGGCGCAGATGCAGAATGGCGCCTGTCGCCAGGGTGATCCGCAACCCGTCAGTCAGATCGACAGCTTTTTCCTCCTGGCCAAGCCCGGCGAGAAACGCCGCCCGCGCACCCGCATCCCGGATCAGCCGCGCGAGAAAGGGGCCCGAGCGCTCGGGCGCGATTTCTTGCAGCCGGTCCGACAGGGTCACGACCGGCGGCTCACCCGCCACAAGGGTCGAGACCGTGCCGCCCTGCGCCGCGATCAGCACCATCAGGATCGGCAGCAGGAAATCGCGGGTCGGCAGCGCCTGGATCACGCCGCCGGCCAGCACCGCGTCAAAGCCCAGCAGGAAGCCGCCATTCGCCTCATACCCCACGACACGCCCGCCCGCCGCCTCCATCGCGGCGATCACGAAAGGCGAGCCGATCTTCGTGCGCCTGACCGAGGCAAACCCCTTCCGCATCACACCCGAATTCGAGGAAACCGGCGTCACCACCGTATCCGCCCCCAACGCCGCCGCCGCGATCTGGCCGAGGATATCGCCCGGCACGATGCGCCCGGTCTCATCTGCCAGAAGCGGGCGATCGGAATCGCCATCGGTCGAAATCAGTGCATCAAGGCTGTTCTCTGCCACCCAGATCGCGATCCGGCGCGCAACATCGGGGTCAACGGCTTCGGTATCGACCGGGATGAAGCTGTCGGAATGGCCAAACTCAATCGCCTCGGCGCCAAGCCCGCGCAGCGTTGAAAGCATCACCTCGCGCCCGACCGCCGAATGGCTGTAAACGCCGATCCGCCGCCCTTGCAGCGCATCAGGGCCAAAGACCGACACATAGCGGTGAATGAAGGCGGTATTGCCCCCGGCCTCCTGCAGCCGGCGGCCGCCAGTGGCGGCATCACCCGGATTGCGGCCAAGGGCGCCCAGGATCGCCGTCTCATCCTCTTTGGTGATCTCGCCCGCAGGCGTGTAGAATTTCAGCCCGTTGCGATCCGCGGGGATATGGCTGCCGGTCACCATCACCGCCGCCGCTCCGGCACGGCGCGCGAGACAGGCCAGCGCCGGCGTCGGGAGCGCGCCACAGACAGTGACGTCAACGCCCTCTTTCAACGCGGTCTCAATCACCACGCGCGCAATGCCCGGGCTGGAGGGCCGCAGATCTTCACCGACAAACAACCCGCTGCCCGAGCCGCCTTCCGTGGGGCAGGCCGCGAGAAAGGCGCGGATATAATCCGCCACCAGCGCGTCGGTCAGTTCGGTCACAAGGCCGCGCAGGCCACTGGTGCCAAATTTCGGAGCCATAGCTTCGCCTCCAGTCAGGATCACCCTGATTTGCCAGTCGCTTTCGGCTTTGGCCATAATCTGCAAATATATGCATCACAACCACTGCGGTCGCGAACAGACGGGCGCCGCGCTGGAAATTCCTGCCCTGCCCAATCTTTCGGCAGATTGGCAAAACCGCAAAACGATCCGGGAAAGCAACCACTTGCAGATCATAAACACTTGCAGTCCGCAGCTCGCCACCCCATGTGCGGTGGTGACATCACCGCCATAGTGCCGCGATAATCCTGCCGCAGAAGCGAGATTTTCATCGGAATGTCTCATGAAGCGGCGATCCGGAGTGCCGCTGTCCTGACACTGGCATCTCGACACTGGCGTCCCGGGGCGCGACTATGCCGGAAAATGGAAAAGATCGGAACATGGCCGCAACGACGACCCCTTCCCTCCCCGGGCATCCGCCCCGCCCCGAGCCACCCTTTGCCGCGGAGACGCGGCAAGGATATCGTCGCCCGCTGATCACCGATATTTCGGCGGCGCGCTGGCTCTTGCTCGCGATCCTCGCGGCCTCGGTCTATTTCTTCTACGGCTTCATCGTGCCCGTGCTGGCCGCCACCGTGATCGCGGTCGCAAGCTGGCCCCTGCGCGAACGCTCGCTGCCAAAGCTGGGGCGCACCCTGACCGCCACGGCGCTGGTGCTTGTGCTTTTATGCTTTCTGGTGCTGCCGATCCTTGCGGCGCTGTTCTACGCCTTCCATGAATTGCGTGACTGGATCTCCTGGGGGTTCCGCATCAACAGCACCGGCACGCCGCCGCCGCACTGGCTGGTCGAACTGCCGCAGATCGGCGGCTGGATCGATGAGAAATGGCGCGCGACCATCGGCCATCCCGGCGGCCTCGGGGAATTGGTGCAGCTGATTTCGGGCGAGAATATCGGCTCGATCTATCGCGGCGTGCTCAGCGCGGGATCGACCGCCTTCCACCTGTTCCTGAACCTGATTTTCATGCTGATCGCGCTGTTCGTGTTCTACCGTGACGGTGACCGCGTGGTGGAACAAATCGACCGCGTCGGCGCCCGCATCCTGCCCGAGCGCTGGAATCGCCTGTCGCGCATCGCGCCCGCGACCATCTCGGCCACAGTGACCGGCATGACGCTGATCGCGATTGGCGAAGGCGTGGTGCTGGGCATCGCCTATTATTTCGCCGGCCTGCCCTCGCCCGTCACCTTCGCCGTCATCACCGCCGTCATGGCGCTGATCCCCGGGGGTGCGCCTTTGTCCTTCACCCTGGCCTCGCTGTATCTGGTCGCCTCGGGCTCGCCCTGGGCCGGGGTCGCGCTGTTCACCTGGGGCACAGTCGAGCTGTTCATCGTCGACAAGACCATCCGCCCGATGCTGGTCGGTGGCCCGGTGCGGCTGCCGTTCCTGCCGACCTTTTTCGGGTTGATCGGAGGAGTGAAGACCATGGGCATTGTCGGGCTCTTTGTCGGGCCGGTGCTGATGGCGCTTTTGATGTCGATCTGGCGCGAATGGCAGCGCGAGATCCGGGAAGACGAGGCGCGCCGCCAGCCGCAGACGAATGCCTTGCCACCGCCGATGCAGCCGCCAATGCAGCCGCCGGTCACAACCGCTGACGGGTAGCACCCCCGCAGACTGCCCGATTGGCGGGCAGTTATTGCCCGGATTTGCGCCAATTGCGCGAAGAGATGGCAAAAACCCCTTGTCCGGCCCGGCTTTGCCCTGAACTCTGGGGTTCCGGGCCGGGGTGGAACATGTTGCCGGTCGCCAACAGGAAGTTCCGATGTCGATCAA
Organism: Paracoccus sp. IB05; assembly: GCF_016405985.1. Lineage (GTDB taxonomy): Bacteria > Pseudomonadota > Alphaproteobacteria > Rhodobacterales > Rhodobacteraceae > Pseudogemmobacter. The sequence continues at coordinate 119,328 of NZ_JAEFCF010000004.1, read as the reverse complement.
GGCCGCAATCCATCACCTGACGCATTACATCTATGACCAGCCGGTCCTGCTTGGCCCCCAGGTGATCCGGCTGCGACCGGCGCCGCATTCGCGCACCCGGGTGATCAGTCACAATCTCAGGGTCAGCCCCGGCGGCCATTTCGTGAACCACCAGCAAGACCCTTACGGCAACTGGCTGGCGCGTTTCGTCTTTCCTGAACCGGTGCGCGAGCTGAAGATCGAGGTTGATCTGGTCGCCGATATGACCGTCTACAACCCGTTTGATTTCTTCGTCGAGGAAAGCGCCGGGACCTTTCCCTTCACCTATCCCGACGATCTGATCCAGGACCTGTCGATCTATCGCCAGGTGGAGCCACAGGGCGCCGAATTCGACGCCCTGCTCGCCTCGGTCAGCCGCACGCCATTGCGCACTGTCGATTTCATCGTCGGGCTGAACGCGCGGATCTCGTCCGAGGTGAATTACCTGATCCGGATGGAGCCGGGCGTCCAGACGCCGGCGCAGACGTTGCAACTTGCCTCGGGGTCGTGCCGCGACAGCTCCTGGCTGCTGGTCAATCTTTTGCGCCATCTGGGGTTCGCTGCACGCTTTGTCTCGGGTTACCTGATCCAGCTGAAACCGGATCTGAAGGCGCTGGATGGCCCCTCGGGAACCGAGGTCGATTTCACCGATCTGCATGCCTGGGCCGAGGTCTATCTGCCCGGCGCCGGCTGGATCGGGCTGGACCCGACCTCGGGCCTTCTGACCGGCGAGAGCCATATCCCGCTTTCCGCGACACCGCATTACCGGAATGCCGCCCCGATCACCGGCGGTTTTACCGGTCGCGCCAATGTCGGCTTCGATTTCGACATGCGCGTGACCCGGATCTCTGAGCATCCGCGCATCACCAGACCGTTTTCCGATGCCGCCTGGGAGAAACTGAACGCCCTTGGCGCCCGCGTCGATCAGGCGCTGGCGGCGGGGGATGTGCGGCTCACCATGGGCGGCGAGCCGACCTTCGTCTCCATCGATGATTTCGAAAGCCCGGAATGGAATTCCGAAGCCGTGGGCCCACAAAAACGCGCCCTTGCCGATCAGATGGTGCGCCGCTTGCGCGACCGTTTCGCGCCGGGGGGATTCCTGCATTACGGCCAGGGCAAATGGTATCCGGGCGAGACCCTGCCGCGCTGGACCTTCTCGCTTTACTGGCGGCGGGACGGCCATCCGGTCTGGCGCGATGCCAGCCTGATCGCCCCCGAAGGCGAAGATCAGGGCGCGACGCCCGAACAGGCGGCGGCGCTGCTCAAGGAAATCGCGGTACAGCTTGATCTGCCGCAGGATTTTATCCTGCCCGCCTATGAAGACCCCGCCGAATGGCTGGTGAAAGAGGCCAATCTTCCGGAAAACGTCACACCCGAGAATCCAAAGCTGAAAGACCCCGAGGCGCGGCATCGCATCTCGCAGGTCTTCTCGCGCGGGCTGACAGAACCGGTCGGTTATGTGCTGCCGGTGCAGCCCTGGCAGGGGCGCGACCACGGGCGGAAATGGGTGTCTGAATTGTGGTCCATGCGCCGCGGCAAGGTCTTTCTGACCCCTGGCGACAGCCCGGTCGGCTACCGGCTGCCGCTCGGCAGTCTGAAGCATCTCTCCGCCGCAGAATATCCCTGGCTGAACCCTGCCGATCCGACCGAGCCCCGCCCCGACCTGCCGAAACCCGACGCCCATCCGCAGCCCCGCGCCAGCTTTGCCGCCGCGCCCGGAGGCCAGCAGATCACCGAACAGATCGCCGGTTCCGAACTTGGCGGTGCCGTCCGCACGGCGCTGTCGATCGAGCCACGCGAGGGGCGGCTTTCCGTCTTCATGCCCCCGGTGGTGCGGCTTGAGGATTACCTCGACCTGCTGGCTGCGACCGAGACGGCGGCGGCAAAACTGGGTCTGAAAGTCCATATCGAGGGCTATCAGCCGCCGCATGACCCCCGGATGAACGTGATCCGCGTTGCCCCCGATCCGGGTGTGATCGAGGTGAATATCCACCCGGCCACCTCATGGGAAGACTGCGTCGCGATCACCAATGGCGTCTATGAGGATGCCCGCCAAAGCCGTCTTTGCGCCGAGAAGTTCATGATCGACGGCAAACATACCGGCACGGGGGGCGGCAACCATGTCGTGGTCGGCGGCGCCACAACGCTCGACAGCCCCTTCCTGCGCCGTCCTGACCTGTTGCGCTCGCTGATCCTGCACTGGAACCGGCACCCTTCGCTGTCCTACCTGTTCTCAGGCCTCTTCATCGGCCCGACCTCCCAGGCGCCCCGCATCGACGAGGCCCGCCATGACGCGCTTTACGAGATGGAGATCGCGCTGTCGCAGATCCCCGCGCCTTCCGAGGGTGAGCCGCCGGTGCCCTGGCTGACCGACCGGTTGCTGAGAAACATGCTCACCGATGTGACCGGCAACACCCACCGCGCCGAGATCTGCATCGACAAGCTCTATTCCCCGGATGGTCCGACCGGCCGGCTGGGCCTTGTCGAATTCCGTGGCTTCGAGATGCCGCCGGATGCGCGGATGTCTCTGGCCCAGCAACTCCTGATCCGCGCCCTGATCGCGCGATTCTGGAACGCTCCGGCCTCCGGGCCGCTGACCCGCTGGGGCACCAGCCTGCATGACCGTTTCATGCTGCCGCATTTCGTCTGGCAGGATTTCCGCGACGTTCTGGGCGATCTGCGCGCCCATGGTTTTGATCTGAAAGAGGAATGGTTCAGCGCGCAGGCAGAGTTCCGTTTCCCCTTCTGCGGCGAAGTGGAATATGAGGGCACCCATATCGAGATCCGCCAGGCGCTGGAGCCCTGGCATGTTCTGGGCGAGACCGGCGCCATAGGCGGCACCGCGCGCTATACCGACAGTTCGACCGAACGCCTCCAGGTGAAACTGACCACGGCGGACCCGTCCCGCTATGCCGTGACCTGCAATGGGCGCGAGCTGCCCCTGACCGCTACCCGCAGCGGCGAGGCGGTGGCGGGCCTGCGGTTCAAGGCATGGGAGCCGGCACTGGCCATCCACCCGCGCCTGAAATCCCAGGCGCCTTTGTCCTTTGACCTCTATGATCGCTGGTCAGGGCGCAGTCTGGGCGGCTGCACTTATCATGTCGCCCATCCTGGCGGGCGGAATTACGACACTTTCCCGATCAACGGCAACGAGGCGGAGGCACGGCGCCTCGCGCGGTTCCAGCCTTTTGGCGGCACCGGCAATCTCTGGCACCCACAGGCCGAGATCCGTCACCCGGAATTCCCGCTGACCCTTGACCTGAGACGCCCCATCGGCATCTGATCCGCGCCATGACTGGTGATGTTTCTTCCCCCGGTGATCCCCTCGCCCGGCATGATTTCGGTCTTGCCGGATACCAGCCGCTGCCCGGCGTCCCGGATGAGCTGATCGGGCCGGATGGTCAGGTCCGCCCGCTCTGGCAGCCGATGCTGGACCATCTTGCGGTGCTTTCCATCGCCGATCTCACCCGTGCGATCGAGCGCGCCGATCTTTACCTGCGCGATTCCGGGGTGATTTACCGTCAATATGACACCGCTGCCGGTACGGCTTCGGTCGAGCGCCCCTGGCCGCTGAGCCATCTGCCGGTGCTGATCGACGAGGCCGACTGGACCCGGCTTTCCGCCGCGCTGATCCAGCGCGCGGATCTGCTGGAACTTTTGATGGCCGATATTTACGGGCCGAACCGGATGGTCGCAGAGGGGCATCTGCCAGCGGAATTGCTGGCCGGCAACCCGGAATGGGCGCAGCCGATGGTCGGGATCGCGCCACGCTCCGGCCATTTCCTGCATTTCGTCGCTTTTGAGATCGGGCGCGGCCCCGACGGGCAATGGTGGGTGCTGGCGGACCGGACCGAGGCCCCTTCGGGCGCGGGCTATGCGCTTGAGACCCGGGTTGCCACCACCCGCGCCTTTGGCCCGCAGCTTTTTGGTCCGCAGCTGCACCGGCTTGCGGGCTTCTTCCGCGAGTTTCGCGATCACCTCCTGTCGATGCGGGCGGATCCTGCCGCCCGTGTGGCGATCCTGACGCCGGGGCCTTGGAACGAGACCTGGTATGAACAGGCCTGGCTTGCACGATATCTTGGGATCAGCCTTGTTCAGGGCGAGGATCTGACGGTCGAAAATGGCCGACTGATGCTGCGCACGGTGTCCGGGCTGAAACCACTGGATGTGCTTTGGCGCCGGCTGGACGGGTCTTTTGCCGACCCGCTGGAACTGGACCCCGCCTCGCGGCTGGGAACCCCGGGCCTTGTCTCGGTGCTGCGCCAGGGCGGGCTTTCGATGGTCAACCCGCCGGGATCGGGCGTGCTGGAGACGCGGGCGATGATGGCCTTCCTGCCGCGCCTCGCGCCGGTCCTGACCGGGGCAGAGCTGATGCTGCCGAATATCGCGACCTGGTGGTGCGGCGATGCCACGGCCCGCCAGGCGGTGATGGCGGCGGCGGATCGCATGATCCTTTCCCCCGCACTTGGCACCGGGCTGCCCTATGACCGGATGGATGACCCGCTCGCGGCGGCCAGCCTGACGCCCGACGCCCTGCGTGACCGGCTGGAACGCGACCAGGGCAGGCTGGTGGCGCAAGAGGTGGTGCGGCTTTCAACCACCCCCGCGCTGGTCGAGGGCAGGATCACGCCGCGCCCGATGTCGCTCAGGGTCTATCTCGCGCGCACCGCTTCGGGATGGAAGGTGATGCAGGGCGGTTTCGCCCGGATCGGTGCCACCACTGACCCGACGGCGCTGGCGATGCAGCGGGGCGGCGGGGCGGCAGATGTCTGGATCATTTCGCCCGACCATGTGGGCGGCGATACGCTGATGAACCGCCCGGCAGGGCAAAGCGGCACGCCCGAACCGGACGAGCTGCCCGCCCGCGCCGCTGACAACCTGTTCTGGCTGGGCCGCTATGTCGAACGCAGCGAGGGCATGGTGCGGCTGTTGCGCGCGCGCCATGGCCGCATCGCCGAAAGCGGCACCGGATCGCTGCCTCTGCTGGACGAGACCGATCAGCTGCTGGAATCGGCCGGTCTCGACCCCGCCGATCCGATCCCCGAGGGGCTTTTGGACACGATCGGGCGCGCGGTCACCGCGGCGGCGCAGCTGCGCGACCGCTTCTCGACCGATGGCTGGGCGGCGCTGAAGGATCTCGACAAATCGGCGCGGCGCCTGGCGCAGCAGGTCACCCCGGGAGATGACGCGGCCCAGGCGCTTTCGGCACTGTTGCGCAAGCTCGCGGGCTTTTCGGGCCTGGTGCATGAGAATATGTACCGGCTGATCGGCTGGCGGTTTCTGACGCTGGGGCGGATGCAGGAACGCGCCCGAAATATGGCGGGCTGGCTGGCGGCGCTGACAGATCCCGAAGCCGATCCCGGCGGCATCGACCTGTGTATCGAGCTCGGCGATTCCGTCATGATCCATCGGCGCCGCTATGCCATGAGCTCGGGGCGCGGGCCGGTGATCGGGCTTCTGGCGCTGGACCCGCTGAACCCGCGCGCGATCCGCAACCAGGTCGATGGCATGATGGATCTGATCCGGATGCTGCCCGAGGCCCTGGTCGAAAACCGGCTGAGTGCACCCGCCCGTGCGCTGTTGCGGCTGCAGACCGACCTCGCCACCGCCACGCCGGAAACGCTCGACAGTGCAGCGCTCTATGCCGTGCAGGTGCGGCTGGGCGAGGTTTCAGACCTGATCTCGGAGCGCTATTTCCGATGAGCCTCTATAACCTGCGCCTGCAGATCAGCTATGAATTCGACCGGCCCAGCGGCGCCGGGCGGCAGCATTTCCGCATCCTTCCCGCCACGCTGCCCGGGCGCCAGCGTCTTCTGGGATCCCTGGTCACGCTGGAGCCGGAACCGGGCGAGCTGGGTTTTTTTACCGATTTTTTCGGCACTGCTGTCGTTGAGGCGGCGATCCCCGCCGGGCTGACGCGGCTTGAGCTGCGCCTTGAAGCCGAGGTCGAGCGGCTGGCAGAGCCCGAGGGGCTCGACCTCTCGATGCCGGTCTCCCAACTCGGCCCCGAGATCGCGCAATGCCGCAGCCTCGGGCCGACATCGCCGCTGCATTACCACCTGCCCTCGCGCCGTATCCCAGAGGTGGGCGCCATCAGCGATTTTGCGGCCGGCGCGCTGAGGCCGGGCGACAGCGTGGCGGTGGTGACCGAACGGCTTGGCCTCATGCTCCATGACCATATGAGGTTCGAGACCGGCGCCACCGATGTCGACACATCGCCGGCCGAGGCCTTTGCCGCACGCCACGGCGTCTGTCAGGATTTCGCGCAGATCATGGTGGGTGGCCTCAGAAGCCTTGGCATTCCGGCAGGTTATGTGGCGGGCTATCTGCGCACCCTGCCGCCGCCCGGCCAAAAGCGCCTTGTCGGTGCCGATGCGATGCATGCCTGGGTCCGGGCCTGGGGCGGCAGCCAGCGCGGCTGGATCGACTATGATCCGACAAATGCCTGTTTCACCGGCGCGGATCATATAGATGTCGGCATGGGCCGCGACTATGGGGATGTGGCGCCGGTGACGGGGATGCTGCGGCTTGACGGCCAGCAGGAGGGACGCCATTCGGTGGATATTACCGAGGCCGGGGAGGGCTGAGATGACACAAAGCGAATTGCCGGTCGCGGTGATCACCGGCGCCGGATCGGGGATCGGGCGCGCTGTGGCGCTGGCGCTGATCGCGGCGGGCTATCGCTGTGCGCTGATCGGCCGTCGCAAGGCGCCCCTGGCGGAAACGGCGGCTCACAGCGCAGATCCCGACCGCGCGCTGATCGTCACCGCCGATCTGAGCCAGTCCGACGCGGTCCGCGAGGCTTTCGCGCAGATCGTCGCGCGTTTTGGCCGGATCGATTTCCTCTTCAACAATGCCGGCGCCTTTGGCGGCCAGGCGCGGGTCGAGGATACCACGCCGGACTCATGGGATGCGGTGATTGCGATCAATCTGAACGGCGCCTTCTACTGCGCGCGCGAGGCCTGGCGGCAGATGCTGGTGCAGACCCCCAAAGGCGGGCGCATCCTCAACAATGGCTCGATCTCGGCCTATGTGCCACGACCGCAGACGATCTCTTACGCGGCGTCGAAACATGCGGTGACCGGGCTGACCAAGGCGCTCGCACTTGAGGGGCGCGAACATGGCATTGCAGTCGGCCAGATCGATATCGGCAATGCCGCAACGCCGATGACGGCTGAAATGCCGAAGGGCATGCTTCAGGCCGATGGCAGCATCCGGCCCGAGCCGGTGATGGATGTCGCCCATGTCGCCGAGGCCATCGTGATGATCGCGCGCCAGCCGCTGACGGTGAACACGCTCTTCACGACGATCATGGCAACCGCGATGCCCTATGTCGGGCGCGGCTGAGCCTCACGGCTGATCCTTGCCGATCCGCACAGGACCTGTGACGCCCGGGCCGGAATACGCAACACTGAGCGCGTGGATCAACAGAAGGAAGCCTTCAAATGTCCAAGCTGGAAGTCGCCGTCCTGGTCGGAAGCCTGCGCGCCGGGTCTTACAATCTCTCGGTCGCCAAAGGGCTGCAGGCCCTTGCACCCGGGGGCATGACCCTTGAGATCATCCCGATCGGGGATCTGCCCTTTTACAACCAGGATCTGGACGAGGGCACGCCACCCGCCGCCTGGACCGCATTCCGCAAGGCAATTGCGGCGAAACAGGCGGTGATCTTTGTCACGCCGGAATATAACCGCTCGGTGCCGGCGGTGCTGAAAAACGCATTGGATGTCGGCTCGCGCCCCTATGGGCACAGTGTCTGGGGCGGCAAGCCGGCTGCGGTGATCTCGGCTTCGATGGGCGCCATTTCCGGCTTCGGCGCCAATCACCATCTGCGCCAGTCGCTGGTCTTCCTCGACATGCCAACGCTGCAACAGCCAGAAGCCTATCTGGCCCAGGTGCAGAACATGCTGGATGAAAAGGGCGGGCTGAAACCAGATACCGCAAAATTCCTCGGCACCGTGCTGGAAAAATTCGCGACTTTCGCCGCGAAGAACATCTGACCCTCCAGGGCGCGCGCAACCAAAAGGCCCCGCCATGTAAACATGGCGGGGCAGTGGCACCCCAGGCGGACCGGGGCGCAGGCGTTCGTGTATCTTATGGGAATCGCGTCAGTTCGGGCGCGCAGCCCCACCTGCATCTGCCCCCATTTCGGCCCGGATCTGCTGGCGGAGGATATCGATCGGGATCATTTTCCCGTCGCGTTTGAAATGCCAGTAGGTCCATCCATTGCAGGACGGCGCCCGTTCATAGGCCGCCCCCACCTGGTGGATCGAGCCCTTGACATCATTGCCGATCAGCGTGCCATCGGCGCGCACCTTGGCCTTGTAGCGATTGCCCAGCGACCAGAGCTCCTCCCCCGGGCGCAACATGCCGCGTTCCACCACCTGGCCGAAGGGCACCCGCGGTTCGGCCCGTTTCGATCCGGTGATCTCCAGCGCCGAGGCGTCATATTTGCGCACCCGCGCCAGCCGCTCCAGCGCGGCCTTGCGATAGGCTTCCTCGCGTTCGATCCCGATGAAATCGCGGCCCAGCATCTTGGCGACAGCCCCCGTGGTGCCGGTGCCAAAGAACGGATCCAGCACGACATCGCCCGGATTGGTCGTCGCCAGCAAGACACGGTGCAAAAGCGCCTCGGGCTTTTGCGTCGGATGCGCCTTGTCGCCATCCTCATTTTTCAGACGCTCATGCCCGGTGCAGATCGGGATCACCCAGTCCGAGCGCATCTGAATGCCTTCGTTCAGGGCCTTCAGGGCCTCGTAATTGAAGGTATATTTCGCTTTTTCGTCTTTCGAGGCCCAGATCAGCGTCTCATGCGCATTGGTCAGGCGCTTGCCTTTGAAATTCGGCATCGGGTTCGATTTGCGCCAGACCACGTCGTTCAGAATCCAGTAGCCCTGGTTCTGCAGCTCGGCGCCCAGACGGAAGACATTGTGGTAAGACCCGATCACCCAGATCGCGCCATTGGGCTTCAACAGCCGCTTTGCCGCCGCCAGCCAGCGTTTGGTGAATTCATCGTAAGTCGCGAAAGAGGCGAACTGATCCCAGTGATCATCCACCGCATCGACCTTGGAATTATCCGGCCGATGCAAATCGCCCTTCAGCTGAAGGTTGTAAGGCGGGTCCGCAAAAATCAGGTCTACCGAGCCCGCCGGCAGGCTCTCCATGATCTCGATGCAATCACCCGCAAGAATTTCGTTCAGCGGAAGCGCATGCTCCGCCGGTGCTTTTTTCGTCGCCATATTCTGCCTCTGCTCGCGGCAATTCTTGTGTGCCGTCTTGTGGATAAAGATGAGTCAGAACTGATTCGGCGTCAAATTGTTTATTGAATCAAGGGGTTACATAAATACCTTGATACAAGATGTTGTGGATAGGTTTGAAAGACCGTCTATGCACGGGGGTCACGCCAAAATCCAGGAGCGCCTGGAGATGCGCCTTTGTCGGGTAGCCGGCGTTCCGCTCCCAGCCATAACCGGGAAACTGTTGCGCCAGATCCACCATGATCCGGTCGCGCGCAACCTTGGCGACAATTGATGCGGCAGCAATCGACTGGCAGCGGGCATCGCCCCTGACCAGCGCCCGGGCAGGGATCGTCAGACCGCGCGGCAAAAGATTGCCATCGATCAGGGCGAAATCGGGCCCCTGCCCCAGCCCCGCCACCGCCCGTTCCATCGCAAGATGGCTCGCACGCAGAATATTGATCTCGTCAATCTCTTCGACGCTGGCATGTGCGACCGACACGGCCGCATGGGTCAGAAGCCAGTCTGAAAGCCGCTCGCGCGCCGCCTGGCTCATCGCCTTGCTGTCCCTGAGCCCCTCGGGAATATTCCCCGGATCCAGCCGCACCGCCGCCGCCGTCACCGGTCCCGCAATCGGCCCGCGTCCGACCTCATCGACACCCACGACGAAAGCGGCGCCACCTGCCAGCGCCTCCGCCTCAAAACTGAAATCCGGAACCGTCACCATCACGCCTCGCCCAGGCCCTGGTCCGGCCCCGCTCATTTTCTGTCTCTTAAATATCCCCGCCGGAGGCTCCCGCCGCCAGCCATCCTCTCAACCCTCAGCCGCGAGGATCCCCCGCAGCCCCGCCCGGTAATCCGGATATAAAAGCCGCACCCCCAGCTCTTCCCGGATCCGTGTATTCCGGACCCGCCGGCATTCCTCATAGAAGCTGCGCGCAAGCGGCCCCATCCTCGCCTCGGCAAATTCCACCGCCGGCGGCTCCGGCAGGCCCAAAAGCCCGGCGGCAAAGCTCAGCACCTCGGCGGCGGATGAGGGCAGGTCGTCGCAGATATTATAGATCCGCCCCGGCACCGGCGCCGCCATCGAGGCCCGCAGCACCTGCACGATGTCATCGACATGGATGCGCGAAAACACCTGGCCCGCTTTCAGGATCCGCCGGGCCGAGCCATTGCGGATCTTCTCAAACGGCCCGCGCCCCGGCCCGTAAATCCCGGCCAGGCGAAACACCTGCACCGGCAGCCCGCTCGTCAGCCAGTCGCGCTCGGCGCGGACCCGCTCGCCCGAACGCGCCCGCGCCGGCAGAACCGGCGAGGTTTCATCCACCCAGGCGCCACGCGTGTCGCCATAAACCCCGGTGGTCGAAAGATATCCCATCCATTCCACCTGCGCCTCGCGGATCCCGGGCCAGGCCATCAGGAAGGGATCGCCCGCCTCATCGGGGCTCGCGGAATGCAGGATATGCGTGGCGCGCGCCAGTGCAGGCGCAAGATCCGCGCCCCGCGCCGGATCCCAGACCAGAGGCTCGATGCCCAAAGCCTCCAGCGCCGCCGCCTTTGCCGCATCGCGGGTGGTGCCGATCACGGTCCAGCCCTCGGCCAAAAGCCCGCGCGCCAGCGCAGCCGCGCAATATCCATGTCCAAGAGAAAGCAGTGTTTTCATGGCCGCGACTATCTCTCTGCACGCGCGCCTGTGCAAGCGCCCCGCTCGGCCCCACGCCCCTGTTACCTGGAGTTCACTTGCCTCAGCGCCCTGCTTTGCGCTTAACTCAGCCAGATGGCCCGCCGGATGTCTCTCCCGATACTCCGTCAGGCCGCAGCGATCCAAAGGACAAAACGGACAAGTGTCGATCCTTCTTTTGCCAGACCCGAGCGAAGCGCAAAGCTTCACCGATGCCACCGAAGCCGTTGACCGGCTGCATGTGCTTTATGACGAGGCCACCGCCCATCTGATCAGCCAGTTCCGCGAGGCGCTGATCACTGGCCGCCCGGCACACCGGATCCGCGCCTATTACCCGGAAATCCGCCTTGTGGTCGACAGTTTCTCAAATGTCGACACCCGCCTGTCCTTTGGCCATGTGGCGCGGCCAGGCACCTATTCCACCACCGTGACCCGCCCCGATCTGTTTCGCAATTATCTGATCCAGCAGATCGGCCTGCTGATCCGCAATCACGGGGTGCCGGTCACCATTGGCCCCTCGGTCACGCCGATCCCGCTGCATTTCGCGGTGGCGGGTCAGCCCGACCTGATCATCCCCCAGGCCGGCGCGCTGGATTTCCCGCTGCGCGATGTGTTCGACGTGCCGGACCTTGCGACCACCAATGACGACATCGTCAACGGAACGCTTGAACATTTCGCCGATGGCTCGATGCCGCTCGCGCCCTTTACCGCGCAGCGTGTCGATTACAGCCTGGCACGGCTGGCGCATTATACCGCGACCAGCCCGCGGCATTTCCAGAACCATGTTCTGTTCACCAATTACCAGTTCTATGTCGATGAATTCGAGGCCTTCGCCCGCGCGGCCTTGGACAATCCCGATTCCGGCTATTCCAGCTTTGTCGCAACCGGCGATCAGGAGATCACCTCCGGGGATGGCAGGATCCTCCCGCCGTCGAAAATGCCGCAAATGCCGACCTATCACCTGAAACGCCCGGATGGGGACGGCATCACGCTGGTCAATATCGGTGTCGGGCCGTCAAATGCCAAAACCGCCACCGATCATATCGCGGTCCTGCGTCCGCATGCCTGGCTGATGGTCGGCCATTGCGCCGGTCTCAGAAACACCCAGGCCCTTGGCGATTACGTCCTCGCCCATGCCTATTTGCGCGAGGATCACGTGCTTGATGACGATCTGCCGGTCTGGGTGCCGATCCCGGCGCTGGCCGAGATCCAGATCGCCCTTGAAGACGCGGTCGAAGAGGTCACCCAGCTGGAAGGCTATGAGCTCAAGCGCATCATGCGCACCGGCACTGTCGCCACCATCGACAATCGCAACTGGGAGCTGCGCGATCAGTCCGGCCCGGTGCGCCGGCTGTCGCAGTCGCGCGCGGTGGGGCTGGATATGGAATCGGCCACCATCGCGGCCAACGGGTTCCGCTTCCGGGTGCCTTACGGGACGCTGCTTTGCGTGTCCGACAAACCCCTGCATGGCGAGCTGAAGCTTCCCGGCATGGCGACCGAATTCTACCAGGCCCAGGTCGGGCGGCACCTGCAGATCGGCATCCGCGCGATGGAGCTGTTGCGCGAAACCCCGTTGGAACGCATCCATTCGCGCAAATTGCGCAGCTTTGAGGAAACCGCATTCCTGTGAGACATGGGGAATTCCGGTGAAAACCGCTGATTTCCGGCCCCGGCTGCGTTCTGGGGCTTGATTTCGCCCCGCTTTCCAGGTGACTGAGCGACAGCCCTGAAAAGGGGGTCCCGAAGCCGCAATTGCGGGCCCGGGATCAGAAGGACAAGCCGAACGAGAACAGGAGACACCAATGTCCAAGCCGATGACCAAGACCCAGCTTGTGGCTGCCCTTGCCGAAGCAATGGGCGCCGACAAGAAAACCGCTTCGGCCGCACTGGATGCGATTGCTGATGTGGTGGCGAAGGAAGTCACCGCAGGTGGTGCGATCACCCTGCCGGGCCTCGGCAAAGTGGCCTGCAAAGAGCGCCCCGAGCGTCAGGTCCGCAACCCGGCCACCGGTGAAACCATGACCAAACCGGCCGACAAGCAGGTGAAATTCACCATCGCCAAAGCTCTTAAAGACCTGGTCAACGGCTGATCTTCTGATCAGGCCAGAAGACCGGTTGCAAGACGGATGGGGTCGCCCGGGATCAGCCCGGGACGGCCCTTTTCTTTTGCGCTCCGCCATCCGGGAGGCGATACTGCCATAAGGCGCGGAGGCGGCAATGACAGATCTTTTCGGAGGCGCAGACCTCCCGCAACGGAGTCGCGAAGACCTGGCCCCCGGTGCGGTTCTGCTCAGGTACTATGCAGGTACCGAGGCCCGGGCGCTGGCCAATGCGATATCGGCGGTCGCCGCCATCTCGCCCTTTCGCCATATGGTCACCCGCGGCGGCTTTGCCATGTCGGTTGCAATGACGAATTGCGGCAGCGGCGGCTGGGTCAGTGACCGGCGGGGCTATCGCTATCAGGCGCTTGATCCCGAAACCGGCGCGCCCTGGCCCGCAATGCCGGCCCCCTTCCGCGCCCTCGCGCAGGATGCCGCCGCAGAGGCCGGCTATCCCGGCTTTGCCCCGGATGTCTGCCTGATCAACCGTTACCAGCCCGGCGCAAAAATGGCGCTGCACCAGGATCAGGACGAGGCCGATTTCTCGCAGCCCATCGTCTCGGTCTCGCTGGGCCTCGCCGCGATCTTCCGCTTTGGCGGGCTGAACCGCAGCGACCCGGCACGGAAGATCCCGCTTTTGCATGGCGATGTCGTGGTCTGGGGTGGCCCCTCGCGGCTGTATTTCCACGGGATCGATTCGCTGAAACCGGGCACACATCCGGTTTGCGGTGATATGCGGCTGAACCTCACCTTCCGCCGCAGCTGACCCCGCCAGATACGCCCCTGAAATGGCCTGTCTTCGAAATCGTGCTTGCGAAATTCAGGAATCGGGCGGCTAATTTGCGCTGTGACCGCCCGGTTCCGGACAGACCAGTTCCGGCCAGACCGGAGCTGAGGCGCCACAGCAGCATATGGACATACCTGCCCCGTCGGCCCGGCGCGGCGCCTCTTCCCGGTGGCGCCATTTACTGCGTCCCGCACGCAAGGCAGCAGACAATACCCGGCCTGACGAAATCGCATCCCCCTATCATCATTCCCAGTTACAGGAGTCCCGCGAAATGGCCCTCGTTTATACGCTCGGAATCAATGCCGGCACAGGAATACGGCATGACCTCGGCACTGCAGACAGCCTTTATGTCGGCAGAGGTGCCACTGTCCTCAGTTCCGACAACGCCGCCGTCACTGGCGGCGGAAGTTCGCAACAGGTCACTGTTGCCGGCGAAATCCATGCCTGGGGTTCCGGTCTCTCCTGGGGCGCCGGCAGCAACCTTCGGGTCGAGATCCTTGCCGGTGGCTCGGTCAGTTCCTCCGTCGGATCGGGCATCTATGTCACCAGCGTCACCAGCACACGTATCGTCAATCAGGGATCGGTGACGGGGCTCACAAACGGGATTAACCTGGGCGCTGATACCGCGGTTCTGATCAATACCGGCCTGATCAGCAGCGGAGGTTATGGCCTGCAGATCTATTCCGTATCCGACGCCGCCGGAACTGCAGTAACCACTTACAATCACGGCACGATAACCGGAGGAACGGCCGCCTATTACGGCGATGCAAGTTTCGACGACCGGCTGTTCAACTATGGCACAATCACCGGCAAGATATTCCAGCTTGACGGCAATGACTACCTGCTCAATCGCGGGCTGATCACCGGAGATGTCGAACTTGGAAGCGGCAATGACGTTCTCGACAATCGCAGCGGCACGATTGACGGGATTGTCTTCGGCGGCGACGGCAACGACACCTTCATTCTGAACCCGCTTGTCGCGGAAATCGTCAATGGCGGTAATGGTGCCGATGTGCTGGATTTCCGCCAGGGCGGTTCGGTGATCGTGGCGCTGGATTACACGCGGAACAATGCCGGCCAGTCGCTGGGCGATCAGTACTACAATATGGAGAATGTCTTCGGATCGCAGGGCAATGACATCATCACCGGCAATAACTCGAATAATGTGCTGACCGGCGAGGATGGCAATGACTGGCTGCATGGCCGCAACGGCAATGACATTCTGCGCGGCGGCGCGGGCGTCGATACTCTGGCAGGCGGCCAGGGCAATGACGTCTTCCGCTATATCAGCCCCGGTGACGGCGGCGACAGGATCATGGATTTCGGCAATGCTGCGGGCAATAATGATGCGTTCCAGTTCTCGGCGGCGGGCTTTGGCGGCGGGTTAGTGGCAGGGGCGCTGCCAGGGGCGGCTTTCCAGTCTGGCGCCACCAATGTCGCGGCAAGCGCCGGCACCCGCTTCATGTATCGCACCACCGACAGCACCGTCTGGTTCGACGCCGATGGCAATGGCGGCGGCGCGGCGGTGCTGATCGCGACATTGCAGGCCGGGGCGGTGGTCACGGCGGTCGACTTCCTGATCTTCTGACGGTTTTGCGGGGGGCTCAGCGCTCCCCGCAATGCGCCGGCCAGCGGGATACCCCCGCACAGGTCAGGCAGCACCCGGCCATCGGGCAGGGGCGCCGCCATCGCGCGGTCAAATCCGATCCTTAGCACCGGATCGCAGGTCAGTTTCAGGCCATCCGCCTTCTGCAGATAATGGCGGATGGCTTCCTCGTCCCAATGCTCTGGAGAACGCGGCCAGACCCTGGTTTGGCGGCAGACACGCGGTCCGGCGGCCTCTCTCACCATCGCCACCCCGGGACCGTCCATGAGCAC
This sequence comes from Paracoccus sp. IB05, assembly GCF_016405985.1. Taxonomy (GTDB): domain Bacteria; phylum Pseudomonadota; class Alphaproteobacteria; order Rhodobacterales; family Rhodobacteraceae; genus Pseudogemmobacter. The sequence goes on along the minus strand of NZ_JAEFCF010000004.1, from coordinate 103,632 downwards.
CAGCGGCTGTATTGCAGAAATCAGCTGACAGCCGGGTCTGCGCTGTCCCGGGCCGGATTATCGCAAGGCCTTTGTGAGGGGTGTACGGACCTTTAGTTCAGCGAGCTTGCGATCGAAGTCCCGCACCATGAGGCATTGGCCCAGGATTTTCTGACAATGCCTTTTCGTTTCGGCGCGGCTCCGGCGGTGACGGTCTTCCCTGGTTTCGCGTTCCTGTGTGGGAGAGGGAGAGGGCGCGAACGCCATTGGTTCGGGAGACTGCCCGATGCAGCATGCGCCCCGCGCTCTGCGATGGCGTCATGGCATCATGGCATTTTCGGGTATCACGGGCTCCATCGGCGATGACGCAGCCAATTTCCTCATACCACGGGACCCGGCCGGGCAGATCGGGCTGGACCGGCGCGCCCGCCAGCGGGCGGGCCCGGGTCTGGGCCCTGGCGTTCAGCGAGGTGCTGTCCTAAAGCAACCTCAGCGCCGTGCTCAGGCCAAGGATCATAACGATCACGCCGGTCACGATCTCGGCTGCCGCGAAGAAGCGCAGGCTGGCGCCGGGCAAGGCCAGCGTCAGACCCTGGCGGGTCAGCCCCGCGAGCGTCGCCGCAAGCGCGGTGATCAGGAAGGTACCCGCCGCCATCACGATGGTGCCAAGGATCCCCAGCCCGTCAATCCCCAGCCGCCAGGTCAGGATCAGAAGGAACAATGCGCCGGTACAGGGTCTGAACGCGATCCCCGCCACCAGCGCCAGAACCTCGCGCCCGCCGGAGGCGGCGGCAACCTGATCGGGGCCCGGCGCATGGCGATGACCGCAGCCACAGGTCTCGTCATGGTGATGATGCGTCTGGACCGTCGCGGGTCGCATCCGCCGCAGCCCGCGCCGCAACAGCATGGCCCCGAGACCGGCGATTGCCAGCATGGCGAGGGGCTCGATCACCATGGCCAGCCCTTCGATCCGGTCGCGCGCGCCCTCGAACATCCAGATCCCGCCATAAACCAGCAGGATCGCAACCAGCGCCTGGCCAAGCGCTGCAAGCCCGGCAATCCAGATGAGACGCCGCAGCGTGGCGCGGCTTGCGAAACCATAGCCGGCGATCAGCGCCTTGCCGTGCCCCGGCCCGAGCGCGTGGAAGAAGCCATAGGCAAAACAGAGACCAAGAAACCCGGTCGCGGCCCCGGCCTCTCCGGCGCGAAGCGCCCGCAGCGACTGACCGAGCGCATTCTGAAACTCACGCTGGACCTCGACCAGCCGGCGCGCCAACCCGTCATCCAGCCCCGTCGTAAAGACCCCGACCGCGATCAGGGCAACCAGCAGAACCAGCCCCGGCAGCAAAAACCGCCGCGTCCTCATGGTGTCTCGCAGTCAAGCAGCACTGTATCGGCAAAGGCGCCGCCGATTTCGGGATAGGTCCCGGCCTCCGGCTCTGCATCGCTCAGCTGCGCGAGGGCCTCATCATAGAGCTGTTGCGCGCGGCGACTGTCGGCGGGCTCAACCCGGGCGCGGCAGTCAGGTTGCCCCTCGACGCCAGGCGTTCCGGCCAGATCATAAAAGACGTAATAAGACGGATCATAGGCCTGGAGGCGGATCTCACCCCCGGCCGGATCGCGGTGCTCGGGCAAGGCGCGGATATGGGTCATCCGGATCCGCCCCTCCCATAGCCCCGCCGCCCCCTCCAGCGGGCGCGAAAGCGCAACCGGCCTGCCCCCCTGGCTCAGCCAGAGATTGCCGTCGAAGCCCTCGGGCCAGTTTGTCGCCATCTCGTTCAGCCTCTTCGCCTCTTCTGCCGTCAGGATGCCATCGCCATCCCTATCCATTCCCAGATCGCTCAGGATCAGAAGCGAGGTGAGGTCGTCATAGACCCATTCGACCGACACCGCCGCCAGCAATCCCTGATCATCGAACCGGAAAGTGAGGCCGGTATCGACAAATTCATGCGGATGCGACCGCGCCATCTGCGGCAGCGCGAGCCAGGCGAGAAGAGAGAGGAGCCGCAAGACCATACCCCCTCATACCCGCCGCCCCGTGGCGGCCGCAATTCACCGCCCCGTGAAACGAGCGCCATTGCGCAAGGGATCATCCGGGCAGAACGCCGCGCCGCCAGAAACCAGCCCTGGAATTGCAGTCCCGGCGGGTCGGGGCGCTGCCTGGCGTGGCCCACCCCAGATGACAGGCGCATCGCGCGAAATCAGTCTCTGTTCTGCCTGATTAAGCCGTTCCAGCATCCGGGAAAGGTCTCCTCCGGTTTCACGCCGCAGCCGCATCCAGAGCCGCAGAGCGGAATGCGGGCTCCAGGGCAGCACCGCCTGCGACAGCCAGATGCGCAGATCGGGCGGCAGGCGGTCAAACCGCTCCATCGGGCGCGGGCGGGCGCGCCCGCGCAGGCTTGTCACCAGATTGCGCGCCATGGATCAGACCGCCTCGCGCCGGGCCCAGTCGGGGAAGGGATCGGGCAGATCGGCCCAGGCCGTCCCTGCCCCTTCTGTCCCGGCCTCCGGCATCAGCGCCGCATCAAGGCCCGCCCGGATCGCCGCCTCATCCATGCCCGCGCCGATAAAGACCAGCTCCTGTCGCCGATCCCCCCAGGGCTCCGCCCAATGCTGCATCACCTGATCCAGCCCCTCGGGATCGGTGGGCCAGCGGTCGCGCGGCACCGTGGCCCACCAGCGCCCCAGTGGTGTGACCCCGGAAATCGCGCCTGCAAGCGAGAATTCCACCGCCCAGTCGGGGCGCGAGGCGATCCAGAAATGCCCTTTCGCGCGGATCACCCCCGGCAGATCGCCGTTGAACAGGTCATGGATCTTCTGCGGATGAAACGGCTGACGCGCGCGGTAAACGAATGAGGAAATGCCATATTCTTCGGTCTCGGGCTGGTGATCCGCGAAACCGTAAAGCTCTTTCGCCCACATCGGATGCAGATGGGCGCGGTCGAAATCAAATAGCCCGGTGTCGAAGATGTCCGAGGGCGAAACGCGCGAGAAATCGGTCTCGATCAGCCGCGCCCCGGGGTTCAGGGCACGGATGATCTTGCGGGCCTGATCAAGCCGCACCGGCCCCGCCAGCCCGGCCTTGTTCAACACGATGACATCGGCAAATTCGATCTGATCGGTCAGGAGGCTCACAAGGTTGCGCGTGTCGTTCTCGCCGAGGCTCTCGCCCCGATCAGCGAGGAAATCATGGCTCGAGAAATCCGCCGTCAGATTGACCGCATCGACCACGGTGACCATCGTATCCAGCCGCGCCAGATCCGAAAGGCTCGCGCCGTCACTGTCGCGAAAGTCAAAGGTCGCGGCGACCGGCAGAGGTTCGGCAATACCGGTCGATTCGATCAGCAGATAGTCGAACCGGCCATCTTCGGCGAGGCGCCTGACTTCGCTCAGGAGATCATCGCGCAAGGTGCAGCAGATGCAGCCATTGGTCATCTCGACCAGTTTTTCCTCGGATCGCGACAGTTCTGAACCGCTGCGTACAAGGTCGGCGTCGATATTCACCTCGGACATATCATTGACGATGACGGCGACGCGGCGGCCCTCGCGATTGTTGAGGATATGGTTCAGGAGCGTGGTCTTACCGGCGCCGAGAAAGCCCGAAAGCACGGTCACAGGCAGGCGTCGGTCCCCGGAGCGGGGCCGGTTCGGAAGGGGGCTGGCGGGCATGGCGACCTCAATACGTTATGTTATTACATCTTATATCGAGTGAAACCGAAACCGCAACCGCCTGAAACACCGGGGCGCCGGGAAATTGGGCGGAAGCCGCTGATTCTGCCCGCCCGAAGGCGATGGCGACCGGGGCAGGAGAATAATCTTCTCCTCCCCGCAGGGCCGGCAAATGGCGCTCGCTTTAACCGGTGGCCTCTTCAGAATGGCCTGAAAAGGCTTTCCCGGCCAGATTTAGCCCATGCAAATGCCGCCCTGGCAGCCTGTGACACCCCGGAACGAGATCATCATGACCCTTCGCAAACTGACCACCACCCTGACCCTTGCTGGCCTCCTTGCCGGTGTCTCGCTGCCCGCTTTCGCCGAAACGCTGCGGATCGGCTGGCAGCAGATCGTCGAGCCCTCGCGCGTGCCCCAGGCCGATAAAACCTATGAAAGCGCCACCGGCGCCGAGGTCGAATGGCATCTGTTCGGCGGTGGCGCCGATGTCATCGCGGCGGTCGCGGCAGGGTCCATCGACATTGGCTATGTCGGCTCGTCGCCGCTGACCGCAGCCGCCTCGCAGGATCTGCCGATCGAGACCATCTATATCGTCGGCAATATCGCCGAGGCCGAGGCGCTGGCCGTCAAGGGGATCGGGAAACCCGAAGACCTCAAGGGCAAGAAAATCGCGACGCCTTTTGTGTCGACTGCGCATTATTCACTGCTGACGGCCCTGAAACACTGGGGCATCCCGGCCTCCGAGGTGAACCTTCTGAACCTGCGCCCGCAGGAAATCGCGGCCGCCTGGGAACGCGGCGATATTGACGGCGCCTATATCTGGGATCCGGTGCTGAACCAGATCAAGACCACCGGCGGCACGGTTCTGGCTGACAGCTCTGATGTGGCGGAATGGGGCGGCCCGACCTTTGACGCCTGGATCGTGCGCAAGGATTATGCCGAGGCGCATCCCGAAATCGTCACCGCTTTCGTCAAAGTGACCGGCGAGGCGACCGATGCCTATATCAAAGACCCCGCCGCCTGGGGTGCCGACAGTGACGCGGCGAAAAAGATCGCCGAGCTGACCGGCGCACCTGCGGCTGACGTGCCGGCGCTTTTGAAGGGCTATGTCTTTGCCGGGCTGAAGGACCAGACCTCGGACGCCTTCCTTGGCGGCGCCACTGCGGCGGCCATCAAAAACACCGCCGCCTTCCTGCAGGAACAGGGTTCGGCAACTGCCAAGGATGATTACAGCGCCTTTGTGAACAAGGGTTTTGCCGAGGCCGCGCTGAAGTAATCCGACCGGGCGAAAAGCCTCTTCCCGGCGCCTGTCCCGGCGCCGGGCTTTGCCGTTCTGAAAGTCGCATCATGTCTGTTCTCAGCCTGTCGCATATCTCCCTGACCTATCCCGGCACTGCCACCCCGGTGCTGAAAGACGTCACCCTGTCGCTGTCGCAGGGTGATTTCATCTCGGTCATCGGGCGGTCGGGATCGGGGAAGACCTCGCTGATGAACCTGGCCGCCGGGTTCTTGCAGCCCAGTTCCGGTCAGGTCAGCATCGGCGGTGCCCCTGTCACCGGGCCGGGGCCGGATCGGGCCGTGGTCTTCCAGGATGACGCGCTGTTCCCCTGGCGCACCGTGGTCGAGAATGTCGCGCTGCCCCTGAAACTGGCAGGCGTGGCGCGGGACGAGCGCGAGGCCACCGCCCGGCGCTGGCTGGCGGCAGTGCATCTGGAAGGTCAGGAAGACAAACATATCTGGCAGCTTTCCGGCGGGCAGCGACAGCGGGTAGGGATTGCCCGCGCGCTGGCCTCGGGGCCGGATTTCCTGTTGATGGATGAACCCCTTGGCGCGCTTGACGCCATGACCCGCGACCGGATGCATGAGCTGCTGCTTCAGCTTTGGGATCAGAGCCATACCGGCGCGCTTCTGATCACCCATTCGGTCGAGGAGGCGCTGTTTCTCTCGACCTCGGTCGTGGTCCTGGCGCCGGATCCCGGGCGCATCAGCTTTCAGGAAAGCTATGACTATGGCCGCCGTTTCATCCGGGGCGAAGACCCGCGCGCCCTGAAATCCGAGCCCGGCTTTATCGCCGCCCGCGAACGCCTGCTGGCCGCGATCTATGAGAAAGAGCCCGCCTGATGACCGACAATACCGCAGATACCGCCGCCCTCAGCACGCCGCACAGCAGGGGCGACCGGCCAAAGCTGCGCCTGCCCTGGGGGCTGGTGCTGGGTCTTTCGACCAGCGGCGGGCTGATCCTGATCTGGGCGCTGGCCTCCTGGGCGGGCTGGGCCTCGCCGGTGTTCCTGCCCTCGCCCGCAAAGGTCTGGGCGGCGCTGACCCGGGTGGCCTTTGACGGCTATGCCAATGCCACGCTGCTGGAACATATGGCCGCGAGCCTCTGGCGGGTCTTTGCCGCGCTGTTCTTCACCATGCTGATCGGGGTGCCGGTCGGGCTTCTGATCGCCACGTCAAAGATCGGGCGCGGCATCCTCGATCCGCTGGTCGAATTCATCCGCCCGCTGCCGCCGCTGGCCTATCTGCCGCTGATCATCATCTGGTGCGGCATTGGCGAGGGCTCGAAAATCCTTGTGATCGGCATCGCCATGCTGGCGCCCATCGTGATCTCGACCGTCTCGGGCGTCAAAGCCGCGGGCGAAAACCAGATCCGCGCCGCCCGCACCTTTGGCGCCACCCGTGCGCAGCTGATCCGCGAGGTGATGTTGCCCGCGGCCCTTCCGTCGATCTTCACCGGCATGCGCATCGCGCTTGGCGCGGGCTGGACGACGCTGGTCGCGTCCGAGCTGGTCGCGGCAACACGGGGCCTTGGCTATATGATCCAGTCGGCGGCGCAGTTTCTGGTGACCGATATGGTGATCGCGGGGATCCTCGTGATCTCGGCTCTGGCCACGATCTCCGAGATCCTGCTGCGCTGGATGGAGCGGCGCTTCCTGCCCTGGATCGGCAAAAGCTGAGACAGGTCGGGCGCCTCAGTCGAGCCAGGAAAGCCGCATCGCCAGACGCGCTTTCGCCCGGCTGAGCGCCGGCTTCAGCCAGTCCGGCAGCGCGGCCCCTGCCCCGCTGCGTGCCAGCTGGTCGGAGACCAGCGCCTGCCGCTCGTCAGAAGCCAGCGAAGCGATCTGTTCGGGCAGGACAGCAACCCCCAGCCGCCCGAGCCGCGCCGCATCGCGCGACCAGATCTCATACCAGACCGGCGAGGCCAGCCGGAGCTCGCGCCCGGGCGGCAGGCTGATCGCCTGATCACCCGCCCGCCGCGTGGTCAGCCACAGCGCCAGATCCGCGAGGCTCCGCGCAAGGCCGGAGCGGGGTGAGTGACCGGCATCTCTGGCCGGGCCGGCTGCGTATGACATGGGGTCACCTGTGGTTTCAGGCGAAATAGTCTCGATTCCCGCAAGGCGCAGCAAGGGAAGGGGCCAGTCAGACTTTGCGCCCCGGCAGGGGATTTATTCTCTTCGCCCGGGCCGGGGGAGAGGCATTCTTCTGCGCCTGCAGGGCGATTCGCGCGGCAGCCCGACAGGTCAGCACAAAGCTTCGGCCAGAAGCTTCTGATAATAGGGCAAATGATGCGCAAGATCGCGTTTCATACGCGGATGCGTCAGGGCGAGAGCGTCGAATTTGGCGCGCGTTTCCCCGGGCTCGGTCGCGCTCAGCGGGCGGATCCCCTTTGAAGCGCTGACATCCCCATGCCAGCCGCCGACCTGATCCCAGTCTTTCGGCTTTTCGTCCTGCCAGGTGAAGGCACGTTCGGAAAATGGCAGCCCGACCGCCTGCCAGAACCGCGCCATCGTGCCGCGACTGTCCTCGCGCACCGCCTCGGCCCGAAGCACAACCGGGGTCCGGCCTGCCGCCTTCAGCGCGCTGTAGTGACGCCATTGCGCCTCCAGCCCGACCTCGTCGAGGCTGACCTCGGGATCAAGCCTGTAATAGGAGGTGATCGAAGCCAGCGGGTCGCGGATCAGGAAGGCATTGACCAGATGCGGCGCAAAGGCCGCATCCGCCAGGATATGCGGCATCACATAATAAGACATGTCCTTGAAGAAAACCGGCCCCTTCGCCGCCCGCGCCAGCAGATGGTCGCGGATCGCGGGATAGCTGACCGGGTGATCCGCGCGGACATCGAAATGCGGCATCTGCCTTATCGCGCGATGGACATAGTAGTCATACATGAAGGGCTCATGCGCGCAGTCGAGATCGCCGCGCTCGCGCATCACCCGCTCCATCGCGGTCGACATCGACCGCGGATGCGACCACAAAGCGTAAATCCTGTTCATCTGACCCTCCTCCTGCCCTTTTGCGTCATGTTTTGCCCCCGGATTTCCCCCCGGATCTGCCGTCTGGCGCCCGCAACAGCCGGTCCGCGACCAGCGCGATGGCGGCGATGATGCCCCCCGCGATCAGCCCCGCCCCGGCATCGGCCTTTGACAGGGCGACATAGACCTGCTGGCCCAGCTCGCGCGTGCCCACCAGCGCCGCGATCACCAGCATCGACAGCGCCGCCATGATGGTCTGGTTCAGCCCAAGCCGCACCGAGCCCCGCGCCAGCGGCAGTTTCACCTGCCACAAAAGCTGCCACTTCGTGGCCCCCATCTGTACGCCCGCCTCGGTCAGATCGGCCCGGGCATTGCGCAGCCCGTGTTCGACATAGCGGATCGGCGGCACGACGGCATAAAGCACGATGGCGATGAGGGCGGTGAATTCGCCCACCCGGAACAGCATCAGCGCCGGAATCAGAAACACGAATTGCGGCATGGTCTGCAGCGTGTCGCAAACCGGGCGCATCAGGGCCGAGACGCGGTCGTTCCCGGCCGCGATCACGCCCAGCGTGGCGCCGATCGCGAAAGAGATCAGCACCGCCACCGCGCAAAGATAGATGGATTGCATCATCGGCTGCCAGAGGCCCGAGACAGCGGCAAGCAGCAGCGCCCCGGTCGCAAGCGCGGTGAGCCCGGCGCCCCCGGCCCGAAAGGTGGCGCAGGCGGTCAGCAGGAAGACGCCGGGCCAGGGAAAGCCCGGCAACCCGGTCCAGAAGATCAGCGCGGCAAAGGCAAAGGCAATGCCGCGCCCGGGCCGGCGCCATCCAAGGCCAAGCGCGATCCCGGTTGCGACAAGGACATAGGCAAAGATCACCGGCGGGCTCAGCGAAAAGCCCCAGACCATCGGGCTCGCCGATCCGGCAAACCCAAGCCGCATCGGCAGCATCAGGCCGTAAGTGATCGCATCGCGCAGCAGGGCAAAGAAGGGCGCGCTCCAGGCGACGAAATCCAGGAGCCAGGCGTCCAGACGGCGCAGCCAGCGCTGCGCCTCCTCGCCCGGCAACAGGGCCTCGCCGGGCAGGGTCACCGCCAGCACCAGCGCGACGATCAGCCCCGCCACGAACCAGCCCCCTGCCCTCCGCCTGCGCCCGGCAAGCCCCCGCGTGATCCGGTCCAGCAGCACCGCGATCAGCACGATCACCAGCCCTGCGCCGAGCGAGCGCCCCAGTTCGGCGGCGCGCATCGCGGAAAGCACCTCCCAGCCGATATCGTTGAAGCCGCCGATGATCGCGATGATGATCACCATCGACAGCGATGCCATCGTGGTCTGGTTCACCCCCACCATCAGCTGCGGCAAAGCCACCGGCACCCGCGCCTGCCAGAAAAGCTGCCCGGGCCGCGCCCCGGCCATCAGCGCGCTTTCGACAATCGCCGGGGGGACCTCGTCCAGCCCCAGCATGGTATTGCGCACCATCGGCGGGATCGAAAAGATCACACTCGCCGCCAGCCCCGCCGCCGGACCAAAGCCGAACATCAGCAAAAGCGGAATCAGATAGCCAAACGCGGGCCAGGTCTGCATGACATCGAGCAGGAAGGTCAGGCCGGGCCGGACCCTCGGCACAAGATGCCCGAGTGCGCCAAGCGCGAAGCCGATCCCGACCGCCAGCGGCACAGAAATCAGCACCAGCGCGAGCGTGTTCATCGCCTTAGGCCAATAGCCCATCAGGACCACGAGCCCAAGCGCCAGCGCCGCAAACACCGCGAGGCCCCGCCCTCCGGCATAAAGGGCCAGCGCGACCAGAGCGAGGACGGTCGCGGGCCAGGGCGCCCAGGCCAGCCCCGCGCGGATCGCGGAAAGTGGCGTCTCGATCGTCAGGGACAGCCCCCGGCCCAGCGGCCGCAATGTCTCGAACACCGGGGAAATCACGGTATTCAGCGCCTCAGACAGCGGCAGGGTCAGCCCGGCGGGAAAGCCGCGCAGGACGGGCAGATGATGCGCCAGCCCCACCAGAAGCAGCGAGACCGCAAGGAGCCCCGCCCAGATCATCTCTTCCCGGGTGAAATGCTGCATCACCGTTCCTCCGTGCCAGAGGCATCACGGCGCAGCACCGCCAGAACCGTCTCGGAGTGCAGCACCATCCCCGGAGCGCCGGCGACCGCGAACTGCCGCCGCCCGCTGGCAAGATCGGGCAAAAGCGTCTCTAACAAGGCCTCAGGCGCGACCGCGGGGCCGTCTGCGGCGCCCGGCATCCCACCGGGGGTCATCAGATCGCGCACCCGGATTGCCCGGCTCAAAGCCACTTCGGCGGTGAAACTCGCGACATAATCATCAGCCGGGGACAGCAGGATTTCAGCCGGTGTGCCGATCTGGATGATCTGCCCGCCCCGCATCAGCGCGATACGGTCGGCAAGCCGGCAGGCCTCCATAATGTCATGCGTGATGAAGATGATGGTCTTTTTCAGCTGGCGTTGCAGCCGCAGGAATTCATCCTGCATCTGCCGCCGGATCAGCGGGTCCAGCGCCGAAAACGGCTCATCAAGGAACCAGAGTTCCGGGTCCGGCGCGAGGCTTCTCGCGATGCCGACCCTTTGCTGTTGTCCGCCCGAAAGCTGCGCCGGCAGCGCATCGGCGCGGGCGGCCAGCTCGACCAGCTCCAGCATCTCCCGCGCGCGGGCCTCGCGCGGGGCCCGCGCCATGCCTTGCAGTTTCAGCGGGAAGGCGACGTTTTCCAGCGCGGTCAGATGCGGCATCAGCCCAAAGCTCTGGAACACCATCCCCATCTTGCGCCGCCGGATTTCGGTCAGCTCGCGCCCCGAGATGCGCGAGAGATCCCGCCCTTCGAATTCCAGCACCCCATGTTCGATATCCAGCAGCCGCGAGAGGCAGCGCACCAGCGTCGATTTCCCCGACCCGGAAAGGCCCATGATGACGAAAATCTCGCCCTTGCGGACATCGAATGTGGCATCCGCCACCGCCGGAATATGCCCCTCCTGCCTGAGGCGCGCGACCAGCGCCCCAGGGTCGATCCGGTAGCCGGTGGTGTCAAAATAGTAGCCGGGCCGTGGCCCGAATACCTTCCACAATCCCCGGCAGCTGAGCATGATGCTGTCTGATGCCACGGCGCTTACCACCGCCCCGGCCTCAGTTCAGCGCCTGATCAAGCCAGGGACGCCAGATCGCCTCATGCGCGGCGACCCATTCGGTTGTCACCAGATCCAGCGACTGGCCCTTCTCGTCGATCGCCAGCATCATCTTCTGCTGATCTTCGGTCGTGATCTGAAAGGCTTTCAGGATCTCATAGGCGGCCGGCCATTTCGGCGCAAAGCCCGACCAGACCACCTTGTTGACATCGGGCGGCATGATGCAATGCTCATTGGACTGATCCTTGCAGGGCGGCATCTCGATCCAGCCGGTCTCGACCTCGGCGAGGATGAAATGCGGCGCCCAGAACATCATGACCAGCGGTGTCTTCGCGGCCGCCGCTGCGCGGAGCTCGGCCAGCTGCGCCCCTTCCGACCCCGAAGGCACCGCCGTCAGTGGCAGGTTATTGTCCAGGATGATCGTTGCCGCGCGCGAGCCCCAATCGGCCGGGTAATCCAGAAACCGCCCGTTCGGCAGCGTGTCGGGCGTCGCGAGCAGCGCCACACATTCCGGATCATTCAGCGCTTCCCATGACGGCAAAGCCGGGCAAAGCTCCTCCATGAATTTCGGATAGAGCCAGCCCTCTTTGGTGGTCAGCCCAAGACTGCCAATATCCTCGACTTTGCCCTCAGCGAGGACTTTCGGGTAAACATCCCCAACATTATTCAGCCAGATCTCGACCGAAGCCGCGATATCTCCGTCCGCAAGCCCCTGGAAATGCGGGTAATTTCCGGCCGTCACGTAATCGACCTTATAGCCCGCCTTCTCCAGGACCTTGCCGGCGATCTGCGCGGAAATCTGCGCGCCCGTCCATTCCAGCATGGCGAGCTTTATCGGCTCATCGACCGCGCCGGGCTCAGCGGCCAGCGCCGGCCCACCGGCCATGGCGGCCAATGCGAGAAGTGACACAGCGGCATTCATGCTCTTCTTTGTCATTGTAATCTCCCTGTCGGTTGTCTGGTGTGTTCTGCCCACCGGAAACGCTCACCAGAGCGCGCCGCCGGTGATCTTCACCTCCTCCATAGTGATGCCTTTAGCGACATCGGTGATCAGAAAAGCCACAAGCTCAGCGACCTCGCCGGGCTGGATGATGCGGCCTTGCGGGTTTTCAGCGGCAATCGCCGCGCGGGCCTCTTCGACGCTGCGGCCCCGGCCCTCACGCGCCACGACCTGCGCCAGATCAGCGGCCATCATCGGGGTATCGACCCAGGTCGGGCTGACCATCACGCAGGTCACGCCATGGGCCGCGCCCTCCAGCGCGACACAGCGCGTCAGACCCAGAAGCCCGGCTTTCGAGGCGCAATAGGCCGGATTGTCCTTCCATCCCACCGTTGCGGCGGTCGAGCCGATATTGACGATCCGCCCCCAGCCCCGCGCCTTCATCCCCGGCAGAGAGGCACGGATCATCCGGAAGGCGCCGGTCAGATTGGTGTCGATGATGGCTTGCCAAAGCGCATCGCCATGCCCCTCGACCGACTGTTCGGCGGTGATCCCGGCGGCGTTGATCAGCACATCTGCCGGGCCGAAACGCTCTGTCGTGCGCTCGCAAAACCCGGCAACCGACCCCGGATCGGTGAGATCGAGCATATCCGCCCGAACCTCGCCGCCGCCGGCAATCGCCGCTTCGGTCAGCGCGCCAAAGGCATCCAGTCGCGCCCGGCTTTCCAGATCACGCGCGCCGACCACGACGCGGTAGCCGCGCGCCGCAAGATCCAGCGCCACGGCATGACCGATGCCGGAAAGGCCGCCGGTGACGATGGCAACGGCGCGCGGCATCGGGGGGCTCATGGCACCCCGCTCCGCAGCCGGAGATTGTCCGGGTCGTAAGGCGGGCGATCAAGGATCCGCGCCTTGCGGCGGGTGCCGAGGATTTCAACCTCCAGCCGATCCCGCGCAGTCCGGTCGCGCAGATAGGCCAGCGCCAGAACCTTGCCGGTCCGATGCCCGGTGGCGGCCGAAGTCACGATGCCGACCGGGGCCGCGCCCTGCCAGAGGGAATGCGCGTAATAGGGCTCGCTTTCGCCGGGGTCGATTTCCAGGAGCACCATCTCCCACCGCGCAGGGTCTGCCATCCGGGCCAGAAGCGCCTCGCGCCCGGGGAAATTGTGATCGGGTTTCACAAGGAACCCCATACCGGTTTCGGCGGGTGTGCGCTCGGTGGTGAAATCGGCGCCCCAGGCGGGATAGCCCTTTTCCAGCCGCATCGCATTCATCGCATAAGACCCAAAACAGCCGATCCCCTCGGGCTGACCTGCGGCTTCGAGCGCAAGGAACAGCTCTGCCGCGCGGGTGGCGGGGACATGCAGCTCCCACCCCGCCTCACCGATATAGGAGAGCCGCAGCGCGCGGACCGGGATCCCCGCGACCGTCATCTCACGCACCGACATCCAGGGCCCGAACGGGTCAGAGGTCAGCCGCCCGAGGATTGCGGGCGCCGCCGGCCCCATCAGGCCGATCACCGCGAAATCGTCACTGACCCGGCTGATTTCGACATCAAACCCCGGTGCGCGCGCGCGCAGAAGATCATCATCGCGCATCTCTGCTGCCGCAGCCGAGGTCAGGCAGAAATGATCCTCCGCGAGGCAGGCGACCGTGAATTCCGCCTCGGTGCCGCCCGCGGGGCTCAGCGCATAGGTCAGCCCCACCCGCCCGGGCTTCGGCGCCAGATTGCAGCCAAGCGCATCGACAAAGGCGCGCGCCCCCGGCCCTTTCACCTCGAATTTCGAGAAGACCGACATATCCGCAAGGCCCGCGCCTTCCGTCACCATCCGGCATTCCTGCGCCACGGCATCGAACCAGTCGGGCCGCCCGAAGGTGAGCCGCGCGGGCGCGCCGAACCAGTTCGGGCGCTCCCATCCATAAGCCGCGCCCATCTGCGCGCCGCGCGCCAGCATCAGATCATGCAGCGGCGTCAGACGTTTGCCGCGCGCGGCGGGGCGTTCCTCATGCGGGTAATGCACCCCGAACTGGAGGCCGAAACATTCGACCGCCTTGGCCACCCGATACGCGCGATCCGCCCATGGGCCAAAGCGGCGGCTGTCCACCGCCAGCGCATCCATCGGCGGCGCGCCATGGGTCATCCAATGCGCAAGGAACCAGCCGGAGCCGCCGCCCTCCATCACCCCCATCGAAGACCCGGTCAGAAGCCAGGCGTTTTCCAGGCCCCAGGCCGGCCCGATCAGCGGATTGGCATCGGGGGTAAAGGTGATCGGGCCATTGACCACCGATTTCACGCCGCCGGTTTCCAGCGCCGGGATCCGCGCCATTGCCGCCATCAGGATATGTTCGACCCGGTCAAGATCGGGCTCCATCAGTTCGGCCCCGAATTCGGGCGGCACGCCGTCAACCGACCAGACCTGCGCCTCTTTCTCATAGGGGCCAAGGATCAGCGCATCACGCTCCTGGCGGACATACCAGCTTTCCTCGGGGTCGCGGATCATCGGCAGTTCCGGCAACCCCGCTTTGATCCGGTCCGCCACTGCAGGCACCGTATCGGTCACCAGATACTGGTGCAGCACCGGGACCGAGGGCACATTCGCCCCCATCATCCGCCCGATCTCGAACCCCCAGGTGCCGGCGGCATTGACGATATGCTGCGCCCGGATCGGCCCCTGCTGCGTCTCGACCGCCCAGACACCGTTTTCGCGCCGGATCGAAAGCACGGGATTGCGCCGGAGGATCACCGCGCCGCGTTCGCGGGCAACCCTGGCCATCGCATTCGTGGCCAAAGTCGGATCAACATGGCCGTCATCGGGCTCAAAAATTCCGCCGATGATGCCTTCGGTCCGCGCGAGCGGATGCAGCGCCGCCACCTCTTCGGGCGAGTGCAAGAGCCTGAGCTCATAGCCGGTGAATTTCGACAGACCCGCAACATGGGCAAATTCCGCCATCCGCTCGGGGTTCGAGGTGATCCGCATCGCGCCTGACGGGTGAAAGCCGCAATCCTCGCCGGTCTCGGCGGGCAGGATATCGCGGTAAAGCCTGACGCTGGTGGCGCGCAGCTCCTGGATGGTCGGGTTATGCGCGAAATGGGTGCAAAGCCCGGCTGCATGCCAGGTTGACCCATGGGTGAGGTCGTTTTTCTCGGTCAGGATCACATCGGTCCAGCCTGATTTCATCAGGTGATACATCAGCGAAACACCCATGGCGCCGCCGCCGATGATCAGAACCTGTGCGTCGCGCGTCATGCCTTCATCCTCTCGCCTGAAGGGTCGAACGGCGGCCGGGTCAGCGCCCGTGCCGCATAATGTTTCCCTGCAATTTCAATGGCAAACTGCCGCAAGGCCGTCGCCTGTAGGGTCTCGCCCGGCGCGATATCGATAAGGCCAAGCGCCAGGGTCTTCCCTGTCCGCGCCCCCCGTGCGCCCGAGGTGGTCAGCCCGACCACCCGGCCCGAGTCCCGGATCGGTTCATCATGCAGGACCAGCGGGTGATCGGGCAGATCGAACAGCACCAGGCGGCGGCGCAGACCCGCCCTGCGCTGCGCCTCCAGCGCTGTTTTGCCAATGAACTCCTTCGACCAGTCGATGGTAAAACCGAGCCCCGCCTCAAGCGCCGAAATGTCCTGGCCCAGATCATGGCCCATATGGCGAAAGCCCTTTTCGATCCGACAGGCATCCAGCGCGTAATGGCCCATCGGCGCCGCCCCCGCCGCCCGCAGCGCCCGGAACACGGCCGGGGCGGAGGCGTTGGGGATATAGAGCTCCCAGCCGAGTTCGCCGACAAAGCTGACCCGCTGCGCAAGACAGGACTGGCCCGCGATCACCACCTCGCGCGCGGTCGAAAAGGCGAAGTCCTGCCAATCTTCCGGCGACAGCCCGGCCAGCAGCGCCCGCGCCCCCGCCCCCATTACACCGATCACGCACTCAGCTTCCGTTGCATCGGTGATCGTGACGTCAAACCCGCCTGCACGGCGGCGGAGCCAGGCCATATCCCGCCAGCGCGTCGCCGCGCCAGAGACGAGACGGAAATGATCCGCCGCACGGCGCACCGTCACATCGCCCGCGATCCCGCCCTGCGCGTTCAGCATCAGCGTATAGACCGCGCGGCCAGGCGCCACATCCATATTGGCGGTGGTGATCTGTTGCAGGAAGGGCAGCGCATCGGGCCCTGCAATGTCGAATTTCCCGAAAGGCGTAAGGTCGAGCAGCGCCACCCCCGCCGCCATCTGTGCCGCCTCGCGAACCGCAATCGGATACCAGGGCTGCGCGCCTACCGACAGCGGCAGGGTCCGTTCCGCCGGGTCTTCGGCATACCACAGACCGCGCTCCCAGCCGGCGGTAAGGCCAAAGACCGCGCCTGCCGCTTCCCATTCCGCATGGAGCGCCGATTTGCGCAGACCGCGCCCGGCTTTCGGCTGTCTGAACGGCCAATGCAGCGCGAAAGCATCGGCCACGGCCTCTTCCATCCGGGTCTCGACATGTGCGGCCGCCGCTGCCAGCGGATCGGCGCGGGCGATATCGACCTCCCAGAGATCCATCGGCGCATGGCCGGCCAGCATCCAGTCGGCCAGAACCCGCCCCACCCCGGCCGAAGACATCACGCCCACCGAATTCATGCCCGCAGCGACGAACAGCCCGTCGGTTGCAGGCGCCTCGCCCAGGAGCATCTTCGTATCGGTGGTAAAGCTTTCGGGCCCGTTCATGAAATGCTGGATACCGACATCGGCAAGGCCCGGGATCAGCGCCAGCGCCGCCTCCATAAAGGGGGTGAACTGCTCCCAGTCTTCGGGCAATTCAAGGAAAGGCCGGTCGCCCGAGGGGCCAAAGGCGTCCCAGCATTTGGCGTTCGGCTCAAAGCCACCAATCACCAGCTTGCCGGCATCGCCCTTGATATAGATGCCGCGATCCAGGTCGCGCAGCACCGGAAAAGGATGCGGCATCAAGGGCATGGCTTCGGTCACGACATACATATGCTCAACCGCCTGCAAGGGCAGCGCGACGCCCAGCGGATCGGCCAGCCGCTTTGACCAGGCCCCGGCACAAAGCGCGACCTGATCGGCCTTGATCACCTCGCCACCCGCAAGCAACACGCCGGTCACGCGGCTGCCTTCGGTCAGGATCCGGTCAACCCGCGCGCCCTCGCGGATCTGCGCGCCCTGGGCTTTTGCCAGCCGCGCATAGGCCATGCACAGATCGACCGGGTTCACATTGGCGTCTTCCGCGACCGCCATCGCGCCGGTCACACCAGTCAGATCGAGCCCCGGCACGGTGACGCCTTCGGGCCCGGTAATCGTCGGATGCAGCCCGAAATGCCGGCCAAGCGCCGCAATCCGATGGAGTTCATCCATCCGCGCCGGATCGCGGGCCAGCCAATAGCCGCCGGTGCGACGATAGCCGGTCGAAAGCCCGCTTTCCGCCTCAAGCTTTGGGAAAAGCTCGCCCGCATACATCGCGAGCCGTGTTGCATTGGGGGTCGCGCGCAGAGGCCCGACGATCCCCGCCGCATGCCAGCTGGTGCCCGAGGTCAGGCTGCCACGCTCCAGCAGCGTGACCGAGGCGGCAGCGGTCTTTGTCAGATGACAGGCGAGGCTGAGCCCCACCGCACCGCCGCCGATAATCACGATCTTCCGCATTCCAGGCGCCCCGTCTCTTCTGGCAAAATCAGACAGAGGCAGCGGCATTCGCGCAAGGATGGACAGGCATCATTAGGGATACTAATTCTTATCAGAACAGCAACCCGGTTAAGATCATGCGCGAACGCAGCAAAGACGAACCTGATATCAACCTGTTCCGCGCCATCGAAGTGTTCATGGCGGTGGCCGAGATGCGGCAGGTGACCGCGGCGGCCTCGGCCCTGCGGATCACGCAATCTGCCGCCTCGCAGCATCTGAAGAACCTGGAACTGATCTTCGGCATGGCGCTGTTCGACCGCTCGACCCGGCCGATTGCCCTGACCTATGCCGGCGAAACGCTGCAGCGGCATGGCTTTCGGCTGCTGAACCAGATCGACGATCTGAAGCGCGACATGCAGCATCTGGGCGCCTCTTCGCTGCCGGCGCTCCGGGTCGGGCTGCTGGCCTCGACCGCGACCACGCTGACGCCGGGGCTTTATGATCTGGTCAATAATGCGATGAAAGTGCCGGAGCTGATCCTGTCGGCGGGCCTCGCCACCGACCATTTCGCAGCGCTGAATGACCGGCGGATCGATATGGCGGTGACCTCTGAACGGCTGCAGGACGGGCCGGGCTTCAGCTTTATCCCGATTCTGGATGAGCCGTTTTATCTTATTCTGCCAGACAGTTACACAGGGCCGGCTGACGATATCCACGCCATTTCCCGCAAGCTTTCCCTCGCGCGTTTTGGCACCACCACCCCGGTCGGGCGCCGCACCGACCAGCATCTGCAACGCTGCCGCCTTGATCTGCCCCGCGCGATCGAGGCCGACCGGACCGCGATGGTGATGGCCGGCGTCATCACCGGCAAATGTTTCGCGATCCTGTCACCGACGCTTTTGATCGACGGCGTCGCCGAAGGGATGCGTCTCAGGATCGAGCCGCTGCCCTTCGCGCCCTTCAAACGCACCATCCGCCTGGTGTCGCGCCGCGATGACCTTGGCACGATCCCGCTGCGCATCGCGCTGGAAAGCCAGAAGATCCTCAAACGTGCCTTCGACCATCATTTCCCCGCAATCTCCGGCCAGGTGAGTTACCACGAGATCGCTAATCCGCCTCATTAGGATTACCGATAGTATAAGTTTAACCTTTGCAGAGCCTCGCGCCCCGCTATCGTCGGCCCGGCAACATGCCGATGGAGACCGGGATGCAGGAGAGGCGGGGCCGCAGCGCCCGGATGCAGGAGAGAAGCGCGAGGAACAAGGTCTCGTCGCCCTATGTGCTGCGCCGCATCGGCATTGTCAGTCTGATCGACGACGAGGCCGTCGCCATCATCGAAAGGAATGCCGACCGCATCCTCGACGAGATCGGCATGGAATTCCGCGGCGATGCCGAGGTGCTGGAGATCTTCCGCAAGGCCGGCGCGCGGGTCGATGGCGAAAGGGTGCGCTTTGATCCCGGCTGGTGCCGCGACAAGATCAAAACCGCGCCGAAGGTCTTTACCCAACATGCCCGCAACCCGGGCCGGTCTGTGCAGATCGGCGGCGAGGCACAGCTGTTTGCGCCCAGTTTCGGCCCGCCTTTCGTGCATGACATGGAAAAGGGCCGCCGCTATGCCACGATCCACGATTTCCGCGAGATCACCAAACTGCATTACAGCCTGAACGCCGTGAACCACTCCGGCGGCGTGGTGGTCGAACCCGTCGACCTGCCGGTTCCCCTGCGCCATCTGCATATGGCCCATACCCATCTCACGCATTCCGACAAGCCTTTCATGGGGGCCGTCACCGCCCCCGAACGTGCCCGCGACACGATTGAAATGGCAAAGCTCGCCATGGGGGCAGAGTTCGTCGACGCGAATTGCGTGCTTTATTCCGTGGTCAATACCAATGCGCCGCTGGTGCTGGATGAGACCATGCTCTGGGCACTGAAGGAATATGCGCGGGCCGGTCAGGCCACGGTCGTCTCGCCCTTCGTGCTGGGGGGCGCGATGTCGCCGGTGACAGTGGCGGCGACTTTGGCGCAGGTGCTGGCCGAGGTCATGGCGAGCGTCGCGCTGATCCAGCTGATCCGGCCCGGCGCGCCTTCGGTCTTTGGCACGTTTTTCTCGCCGCTGAGCCTGCGCACAGGTGCCCCCACCTTTGGCACGCCCGAAGGCACCCAGTTTCAGATGTGCGCGAAGACGCTGGCAGACCGGCTGGGCCTGCCCTTCCATTCGGTCGGCGCGCTGACCGCGTCGAAAGTGCCCGATGCCCAGGCCGGATATGAGTCACAGGCCCAGCTGATGGGCGCCGTCATGGCGGGCGTGAATTTCATCATCCATGCCACGGGCTGCCTCGAAGGCCTGCTCACCACCGGTTACGAGAAGATCGTAATGGATGCGGACCGCTGCGCCGCCATGGCGCGCTTCACGCAGGGCATTGATTTCTCGGAAGCCGCCCAGGCGATGGAAGCCTTTCACGAGATCGGCCCCGGCGGCCATTTCCTTGGCGCAGCCCATACCCGCGAGAATTTCGAATCCGCCTTCTGGCTGGGCGAGATGTCGGACAACGGCACTTACGAGCAATGGACGGCGGAAGGTGGGCTCTGGCAGCAGGACCGCGCATCGGCCCGCGTGAAACAGATCCTGCGCGATTACGAGGCGCCTGCGATGGACGACAGCATCCGCGAGGCGCTCGATGATTTCGTCGCCCGCCGCACATATGAGATCACCGGAGAGAAGGCATGACGCTGCACACCAGCTGGAACCTCGAGGAAACCGCCGCCCGCCGTGACCGCTATTACTCGGCCGCTTTGCGCAAATTCGTCCCCTTCCGCGAGCCGATGGTGTTTCGCCGGGGCGAGATGCAATATCTCTGGGACGAGGCGGGCCGTCGCTACACGGACCTTCTGGGGATGAATGTCTGCATCTCGGTCGGCCATTCGCATCCCGAAGTGGTCAAAGCCGCGATGGATCAGGCGGCAGAGCTGACCCATTGCACCACGATGTTCTACCATCCGGTGCCCGCGCATTTCGCCGAGGAACTGGCGGCAACCATGCCGAAAGGCCCCAGAGGCGATATCGAATGGGTGGTGCATTTCACCAATTCCGGGTCCGAGGCCATTGACCTCGCGATGGCGATGGCGCGGGGATATACCGGCAATCTCGATCTGATCGCGCTGCGCACTGCCTATCACGGCCCGACCTCTGCCGCGCAATCGGTGACCGGGATCGCGGGCTGGCGGCACCCGGGGATGCCCGGCAATGTGGCTTTTGTCGCCGAGCCGAACCAGTATCGCGGCATTTTCGGCGAGAATGCAGGCGCCGCCCCCTATCTTGATGAGATCGAGCGGGTGATCGAAAGCGCAACCTCCGGCCAGGTCGCCGGGATGCTGGTCGAAAGTGTCCAGGGCTATGGCGGCATCATCGAAATGCCGCCGGGCTATATGTCCGGCGCGGCCGAACGCATCCGCGCGGCGGGCGGGCTTTATATCGCGGATGAGGTGCAATCCGGCTTTGGCCGCACCGGCGATCATTTCTGGGGATTTGAGGCCGACGGCGTCATCCCCGATATCGTCGTGATGGCCAAGGGCATCTCGAACGGCTTCCCTCTGGGCGCGGTGGTGGTCCGCCGCGAGATCGCCGAGCCGATGGCGGAACGCTTCATGTTTCACACCTATGGGTCAAACCCGACCTCCTGCGCCGCCGGGCGCGCGGTGCTGGAGATCCTGAAACGCGACCGCATGCAGGAGAATGCGAAAGAGGTCGGCGCCGCGCTGCTCTCGCGCCTGCGCGAACTGCGGCAGAAATATCCGGTTATCGGCGATGTGCGCGGTCGCGGCCTGATGCTGGCAATCGAAATGGTCTCGGACCGGGCGAAAAAGACCCCTGACGCCGAAACCACCGGCGCGGTGTTCGAAGCCTGCCGCGAGGCCGGGCTGATTCTGTCGAAATCGGGGCCGCACCGGTCGACTTTGCGGATGGTGCCGCCTTTGTGCCTGACACTGAAAGATGTCGATCAGGTCGCCGAGGGGCTGGACCGCGCCTTTGACCGCGCCAGACGGGGCTGACCACCATCCCGGGAATTTTTTTCTTCCAGCCCGCCAGATCCCGGGCTGAACAGAACAGATCTGCCCAAAAGCCGCGTGTCAGGACAACAAACCTTCTGTCCGGCTCCAGGCTTTGGAATGTCCCTTAACCACCTGCGATGCGATAAAGCGCTGCAGGGAATGACGGAAACGCGCAGCCACTCCCCTACCCAGACAGGACCATAGCAATGCTGACCGCCTCCCGCCTTTTTGCCGCTCTGATCACCTCTGCGAGCCTCGCGCCCGGCCTCGCGCTGGCCGAGAAGCTGGTGATCCCGGATCCGAATTACGCCTCGGGCCGCGCCACCGCCTTCGCGGTCAAGGGCATCATCGAAGAGGCGCTCGGGCTAGAGGTCGAAACCGTGCCGGTCGCCTCGGTCCCGGTGATATGGGAGGCAATGTCGCGCGGCACCGGCGAGGTCGATATCTGGACCGAGACCTGGCTGCCGAACCAGAGCGCGCCCAAAACCAAATATGTCGATGAGGAGAAGCTGGTCACCCTCGGCGAGAAGTCCTTCCCTGCCGTGCAGGGCTATTGCGTGCCGAAAGCCGCCGCCGGGAAGCACAATATCCGTTCGGTTTTCGATCTCGCGAACCCCGAGATTGCCGCACTGTTCGATTCGGACGGCAATGGCAAAGGCGAAGTCTGGATCGGCCCGCAGGGCTGGCTGTCGACCAATATCGAGACCATCCGCGCCCGCGATTACGGCTTCGCCGAGTTTTTCGAGCTGCAATCGACCGATGAGGCAATTGCCACGGCGGGCCTCGATGCGGCGGTGAAAGCCAACCGTGCCTGGCTGGGCTATTGCTACGGTCCGCACCAGAATTTCGCGATCTATGACCTCGTCCTGCTGCAGGAACCGGCGCATGACCCGGCGAATTTCGTGATCGTGCAGCCCGACCAGGACCCGGACTGGCTGGCGAAATCCCATGTTGCTTCGGCCTATCCCGACACCACGGTGCATATCTCCTGGTCGGCCAATCTGGCGACGCGCGACCCGGCTTTGGTGACGCTGCTGCAAAACATCCAGCTCAGCGCCGATGATGTGAACAAATGGTCGCTGGAGATCATCAACGGCAAAGACCCGAATGAGGTCGTGAAGCCCTGGATCGAGGCCAATGCGGCGCAAATCGCCGCCTGGACCGCGCAGTAATCCATCACCCATTGCGCCTTCGGGGCCGGAGCGGTCTTGCCTCTCCGGCTTTCCGCTTTTCCGCCGCTTCCCCGCGGCCTGTCAGACGGAAGAGAACAGTGAGCGACCCCGTAATCGAACTGCGCGCGGTCTGGAAAGTCTTCGGCCATGACGCCCGGGCGGCGCTGGCCGAGGCAAAATCCGGCAAAAGCAAAGCCGAGCTGATGGCCGGCTCTGACGCCGTGATCGGCGTGCGCGATGCCGGGTTCTCGGTCGCACGGGGCGAGGTCTTTTGCGTCATGGGCCTGTCGGGCTCGGGAAAATCGACCCTTGTGCGGCTGATCAACCGGCTGATCGAACCGACCGAGGGCGAGATCCTTCTCGAAGGCGAGGATATCACCCGTGCCAGCCCCCCGCGCCTGCGCGAGCTGCGCTCTTCACGGATCGGCATGGTTTTTCAGAGCTTTGGCCTGTTGCCGCATCGCACGGTGCGCGAAAATGTCGCCCTGCCGCTGGAGATCCAGGGGACCACGCCGCGTCAGCGTTTTGATCAGGCCGAGATTGCGCTGGCGAAGGTCGGGCTGGCCGGCTGGGGGGACAGCCTGCCGACCGCACTTTCCGGCGGCATGCAGCAGCGCGTCGGCCTTGCCCGTGCCCTGGCCGCCGACCCGCCGATCCTTTTGATGGACGAACCCTTTTCCGCGCTTGACCCGCTGATCCGCCGTCAGTTGCAGGAGCAGTTCCGCAATCTCGCCCGGGAAATGGGCAAAACGGTGATCTTCATCACCCATGACCTCGACGAGGCCATCGCCATCGGATCGCGGATCGCCATCATGAAAGATGGCGAGATCCAGCAGATCGGCCAGCCGGAAGAGATCGTGACCCGCCCGGCCACCGATTTCATCGCAGAATTCACCCGCCATGTCTCGCCCCTGCAGGTCTTGCGCGCGGGCACGATCATGGAGCCGCTGTCCACAATGCCGGAAGGTCTGACAGAGGATCCGGCGCGGGTCGATCAGAACACGGCGCTTGCCGCGCTGACGACGCATTTCGCCACCAAGGACACTCCGGTTCTGGTCTGCCGCGACGGTATTCCGGTCGGCCTTGTGCATCAAAAGACGCTGCTTGCCGCGATCAGCACTCAAGGGGAGGCCGCGCAATGACCCGACCGGACCCGCTTGTCGCCGAATTCGTGCAGCGTGGTGCCGCGTTTTACAGCCGCGCCTTCGCGCTGCTGGATGAAGAGGCCCGGCCGCGCCCGCGTTTCAACCCGATGGCGGCCCTGTTCGGCGCGTCATGGCTTGGGGCGAGGTCGCTCTGGGCCGCCTTCTGGCCGGCGTTTTTTGCCACTGTCGCCAGCGTGGTCCTGCTGGCCATTGCGGTTCTCGGGGACCCTGGCGCTGATGCCCGCGCCAGGGCCGACCGACTCGAGGCACAATCGGCGAGCCGCCTTGCCGCTGCCGAAACCGCCATCGCCAATGGTGACCCTCTGGGTGAGGGCATGAAACGTTCGGCTGAAGGTATCGCGAAGGCCGCCACAAATGCCCGGGCCGAGGCCGAAACGGCGCAATCGCAATCCTTTGGCTACGGCCTCGCGGGCGGGCTCGGTCTGATCACCGTACATCTGGCGACCGGATTTCTGGGAACCATGCTGCTGAACCGGCGCTTCCGGCGCTGGCGGGCCGACCGCCGGCTCGGGCATGGGCTGCCACCACAACGCGCCGTTTTCGCGGCCGGCCTGACCCTTGCCAGCGCAGCGCTCTCAGCCTGGCGGTTCGCCTTTACCGACCCTCCCGCCTGGCTGACCGGTTTCCCTTCCTCCCCCGAGATCTACAACGCCTGCGCGCGCTGGCTGGACCGCGGGTTCAGATCTGCCGCCGAAGGCCTGGGCGGCCTGTTTCGCGCCATCGCATCGGGTATCAACGCCATCCTCGCCCTGCTGGAACTGGCGCTCGTGGCCACGCCCTGGCCCGTTGTCATGGCCGGCGTGATCCTGATCGCCTGGCAGGTGTCCGGCCGCCGCGTCGCGATCTTTTCCGCCGCGGCCCTGGCCTATCTCGCGCTGTTCGGCTTTTGGGAAAAGAGCATGGCAACGGTCGCCCTTTTGGGAACCGCCGCGTTTCTCTGCGTCTTCTTTGGCCTGCCTTTGGGCATCTGGGCGGGGCGGGATCGCCGTGTCCTGACCCTGATGCGACCGGTGCTCGATCTGATGCAAACCATGCCAGCTTTCGTCTATCTTATTCCGGTCATTGCATTTTTTGGGATCGGAAAGCCCCCCGGCATTATCGCCACGCTGATTTTCGGGATGCCACCGGTGATCCGCCTGACGGCATTGGGGATCGCATCGGTGCCCGAAAGCACCCGCGAGGCCGCCCAGGCCTTTGGCGCCTCCCGCCGGTTCATGCTTTTTCAGGTCGACCTGCCCATCGCGCGCCCCTCGATCATGGCCGGCGTGAACCAGACGCTGCTGATGTGCCTCTCGATGGTGGTGATCGCCTCGCTGATCGGCGCGCGGGGCCTTGGAGAAGATGTCCTTTCCGCATTGCAATATGCGGCGGTCGGAAAAGGCGTCCTCGCCGGCCTCGCGATTCTGGCCTGTGCCATGGTGATCGACCGCATCGTCCAGGGCCGCAGCAAATGAGGGCGCAGCCGGCAAGGACTGCCGGCCCGGCCTCTGGTGTCATCTATTCCCCCACCCTGTCAGATGCGGATACCCTGCCTTATCCTCGAAGAGCGCGGCCCGACCGACATCGCCACCGAGCGGCTGCAGCAAAGCCCTGATGTAATCTTCGGGCGCCAGCCCCTCTGGCATGACCGACGCCTGAAACGGCCTTGCCTTGGCCAGCAGATCCGCAATCGGCTCTGGCTGATCGATGCTGACAACATGCCGGCCGCGCGGATCTCCGGTCGGCACAGCATCCGGACGCCGCAGCTGCAAAGCCAGTCATTCAGTGGGAAATGCGTATCCCACCACGGGTCGTTCCACATCAGAACGAGGCCATGCCAGCCGAGGTGCTGCTTGCGGGGAACTTTGGAGGTTCGGCTGTCACCGTGCAAATACTGCCAGTATGGCCGGAGCTTCACCACATCCGGGTCGCGCTTCTGCTTCAGGCGGCCGGCCATGAAGCTGGTGCGGATCCCCCCTGCGCCAGGAAAGCCGGAGGGTCAGCAATGGTTTACGGATCGTCAGTCCTGCAGCTGTGATCCCGCCAGGCGCCGGGTGAAGGCCGGGTTAGGCGATAGTTGTGCCGGAGCCGCCGGGCCGAATGCCGTCTGGGCAACGGGTTTCGGCCGTGACCGGCCGACCCTTGGGCAAAAGCTGCGGATCGCGACCGTCGTCGCCCTCCATGCTCGCTGTTTCTCTGCCACCGACCTGGCGCTCCACCATCGCGGCGAAGACGTGACCCGGATACCGGAACGGATCTGTCGCAAGGTCGGCTCAGCGAAGAGGGTCCTGGCACAGAGCTTTCTGGCTCGGGACGGACATACGCCTTTGGCCGGCAGCTCTCGGGGCATCCGGGCGAACGGAGGCCCTGAGGATGGTTGCGTGGGCGGGTTTCGTCGTCAGGAATGGATCTCTGCCAGAGCAAATGCAGGGCCGGTCTGATTGCCGCCCTCGCCGTCCTGAAGGCGAGATCCATAATCCCGGGCGGCCAGAGGAGGATCAGGAAACTGCCGCCACGGCTCTGCCGAGCCGGGACCTTCTGCCTGGGCACAGCCCGTCAAAGAAGAGACGACAGGATTCGCCGGATTTGATCACGTCGCGAATGGGGCGCTCCGGCCACCATGGGGTCCTGGAAGATCAGCACGGCTCCAATCGGCAGTATGTGCAAGATGACCTGAGCCTCCCTGGGATCGTTCTTGTCTCAGCTGTCGTGCAGCGCCTCGCATATGCCGGCGAGGGAGACCGAAGACTTCCGTTTCGGATCGAACACGGCGACGCCAGGATGATAGATCAGCGCGCGATGACCGGTGCCGGTGGCTTCGAAGTCGCTCCGGACGGGTAGGTCATATTCCCGCCGGATCGCGGTCAGCCGCATCAGGTCACCGGCGCTGTTGGTGACAGAGAGCCGCCGCCGGCCTGTCTTGCCCGGGGCAGCAATCATCACCTCGTGCCGGTGTTTGGTAATGTCGACGCCTGCCAAAAAAGGGAACCCGAATTATGCTCAGCCCTGGCCAGGGCAAGGCCCCTCTGTGGCGGGGGTCACAAAACCTCCGGAGAGACCTGAGACCCGGTTACGGTCGCCCGGCTCGCGCAATTTGAGAGGCGGTGCAGGCGGCGATATCCTTCAGCCACACGTCATTCCCAAAATGCTGCGGCCGCGCCCTCATCTCTCCGACCTGCTGCCTGTTCCGCGAACAGCAGGCCAAGCTGCCATAGCGCGGTCCTCAACTTCCGCAGGGCTCAGACAGCGCGGTTTTGAACTCCAACGCGCCACTGCGGCGCTCCGCCCGGTCGCAAGCCTGACTGTCCCGGCTTTTTACGTCCGTCTCATCATCTGCGATCGCCAGTTCAATGGCCAGGATCTTATCTTCACCTCCACGAAACCGGCGACAGGCCAGATGCTGCCAAAAGGCCGCAGGATTGGGGCAGATGTTCCAGCGACGATGGCCCTGTAGCGCCAACGGGCAAGACGCGCCCCGGGCATTTTGCACCTTTCTGTCACCCTGGCAGAGTTTGGTCACGCAGGCCGCCAGGCCCTAGCTGTCCTGTCTCGCGATTTCGGTGATCAGCACATCATTGACCATCTCGCCAAGGACCTTTCTCGCTTGTTCCAGCAGTGCTTTGCGGAGGACGATAAGATTTGAGGACTCCGTGAAAGACCCCCTGAAACCTCCGGAATTCGCGTGATCGAACATGACCTGGAGAAAGGCGTCCTGCAGTTTTGGCTCGCGGGCAAAGACCATGTCAGACTGCCCTGCGGCAATCTCCAGGCTCAGTGAGGCCGCGATCAGAGACACGATCCGCCCGCCCTCCATCACCGGCACGATGAACTGATTGTTGAGCCGCACAAACTCCACTTTCGCAGGATCAGGAGTTTCGCTCGCCTTGCGATCAGAACCTTCCTGCGCGAGGTCGCCCGCCGGTGCCACGCGCAGGAAATATCCGGCACCACCGCCGAGCGCGAGCCCGACCAGGGCAAGAAACAACGGGATAAGCAGCTTTTTCATGGTCAGAACGGCAGCAGAATATCGGTGATCTGCTGCCCGTAGCGGGGCTGCTGCACATCCGTGATCTGACCTCTGCCACCATAAGAGATCCGCGCTCCCGCGATCTTGTCATAAGTGATTTCGTTCTGGCGCGAGATATCGGTCGGGCGCACATAGCCGGTGACGACAAGTTCGCGAAGTTCGTTGTTCACCCTTACCTCCTGTTGACCCTCGA
This sequence comes from Paracoccus sp. IB05, assembly GCF_016405985.1. GTDB lineage: Bacteria > Pseudomonadota > Alphaproteobacteria > Rhodobacterales > Rhodobacteraceae > Pseudogemmobacter. Next base: position 75,446 of record NZ_JAEFCF010000004.1, on the reverse strand, counting down.
TACGCAGAACACCATTTGCCAGTTGTTCGACCACCGTGGCCGCGATGCGGAGGGTCAGCTGCTCCGATCTCGACACATCACCACTGCCGGAAAATGTCGATGAAGAGCTGGTATCGACCGCGTTCCCCATCGTCGCGCCGGCGGGAAGTTTTTCGTTGATCCGCTGCGGGATTCCGAAAAGCTGCGGCATCCCCATTTTTTGCGCGCCGGTGCGCGACCGGCCGGTCGAATTCGAGATCTCGGCGCTGTCGTCGATTTCGATCACGACCGTCAGGATATCACCCCGCGTTGCCGCACGCCTGTCGCCCAGGAGGGATTCCGAACTGGCGTTCCAGAGAGAGGAATCATAGGCCACTCCGGAAGGGGTGGTCGTCCGGGGCATTGGCGTCGAATAGATCGCATGATGCTGGTAGCTGCCCTCCAGCGGACTGAATTCAGGGGCTTTGCCGACCTGAGAAAGATCGCCGCATCCCAGGAGAGCGAGGGGAGACAAAAGAAGGAGCGGGTATTTCACGGCAATCCTCCGACCAGGATCAGACCATCGGCACCGATGCGGCCCGAAACGGTGGTTTTTGATGCAAGATTCATGACGCGGATCGTCTCGCCCGCCCCACCCCGGGCAAGCGCGCGGCCTTCGGCACGGATCACAAGCCCGCCCGACCGGTATTCCAGCGCAACGATTGAGTTGCGCTCGATCAGGGCAGGAGGACCGATATCGCCTGCCCTGACAGGTCTGCCGGCATAGATGGCAACGCGGGTCTCCTGGCCGATGGCCTCGGCAGGCAGTGTGAGGGCGCCACTGATACTGGTCACAACCTGCATCAGATCGCCTGGCGCGATGATGGTCTGCGCCGGAAGATTTCGGGCCGCGACAAGGCTTTCGGCGCGGGCTGCACCCGCCTGGATCAGGATGGGCAGGGTAAGGATTGCAAGGCCCCGCCGCATCAGCGCAACTGTGTCGTTGCGCCGAGCATCTGGTCGGCGGCGGTGATGACTTTCGCATTCAGCTCATAACCGCGCTGCGCCTTGATCAGATCGGTGATCTCGCGCACCGCGTCGACCGAGCTTTCCTCGAGATAGCCCTGGCGCAGCGTACCGAGGCCTTCGGTGCCGGGCTCGTTCACAATCGGCGGGCCGGAGGCGGCGGTTTCCAGAAAGAGGTTCGAGCCGATGGCCTCCAGCCCTTTTTCATTGGTGAAATCGGTCAGCGTGAACTGGCCCAGAAGCTCGGGTTGAACACGGTCGCTGAAATAGGCCCAGACCTCTCCGGCCGCATTGATCGCAACCGAGCGCGTTTCGGGCGGGATGGTGATCCCCGGGACCACCGGATAGCCGTCCGAGGTCACGATCAGCCCATCCGCCGAGCGTTTCAGCGCGCCATCCCTGGTATAGCCCGAGACGCCCGAGGGCAGCTCGACCTCGAGATAGCCATTGCCGTCGATGGCAACATCGAGGTCGCCATTGGTCTGCGAAAGCGAGCCTTGCTGCAAAACGACTGAAACCGAGGAAGGCCGCACGCCGAGGCCGATCTGAACCCCGGTCGGCAGCATGGTGCCATCGCTGGCCGAGACCGTGCCGGGGCGGGTATATTGCTGGTAATGCAGATCCGCGAAATCGGCGCGCCGCGCATTGTAGCCGGTGGTCGACATATTCGCGAGATTGTTCGAGACGACATCGACCTTCATCTGCTGGGCCGACATGCCGGTCGCGGCGATATGGAGTGCTTTCATCGTCTCACCTATTGACCAAGGGTCTGGATGACGTTGCGGGCGCGGCTGTCCTCGGCTTCGAGGAATTTCTGGCCCATCTCGTAGGTCCGCTGCACCTCGATCATGCGGGCGATTTCCGCGACCGGGTTCACATTGCTCTCTTCGAGAAAGCCCTGCATGATTTTTCCGGTATCGACCGGCTCCACCATGCCGCCGTCAAACAGCGTGCCGGAGCGGTGGCGCAGCGCCAGCGGGTCGCCGGGCTGCCAGAGCCCGATCTGCCCCACCGCCTCGCCATTCGCGGAGATGGTGCCGTCTTCGCCCACCGCGATCGCGGCACCGGGCGGCACGAAAACCGGAGCGCCGCCGGCATCCAGCAGCTGATAGCCTTCGGGGGTGACCAGCTCGCCATCGACCGAAGGCGTAAAGCTGCCGGCGCGGGTCAGGCGTTCCCCTTCGGGCGTCATGACAAGGAAAAAGCCATCGCCCTGGATCGCGAGGTCAAACGTACCGCCGGTCATCGTCACACCCGCCTGGGTGAGATCGGTGATCCGCGCATTGCCATGGCTGAGCGAGAGCGAAGGTTCCCGGTCAAGCCCCGCCACATGTTCGGCAAAGACAAGACCCTCGCGCCGGAAGCCGTTTGTCGAGATATTGGCAACGTTATTCGCCACGATCTGCATTTCCCGCATCAGCCCGGATTGCCGGCTGAGCGCGACGTAACCTGCGGAATCCATGGTCAGCCTCCTTCGATCAGCGGGATGATGACGTCACCGTAAAGCGCGGTCATCGAACTGGTCATGAAGCCCATCGAGATCCAGAACGCCGCCAGCATCGCCGCCAGTTTCGGGACAAAAGTCAGCGTCATCTCCTGCACCGAGGTCAGGGCCTGGAAGAGGCCGATCACCACCCCCGTCACCAGCGCCACCACAAGGATCGGAGCGGATATCTTCACCGCCACCCAGAGCGCCTGGCGCAGCACATCGAAAAAGGCGGCCTCGGTCATACCGGCATCCTCAGAATTTCCTGATAGGCTTCGACAACCTTGTCGCGCACGGTGGCCACCGTCTCGACCGCGAGCTGCGACGAGGACAGAGCTTCGACCAGCGCATGCGGGCTGGCCTTCCCGGCCATCGCGTCGCGCGCCGTGATTTCATGACGCATCAGCGTATCGGTAAACTCGCCCGCAACCGAGGCAAAACTCAGACCGCTGCCGGAGCCAGGCGCTGCGGCCGTTCTGGCCTGCGCGTAATGTGCTGCGGCAAAAGAAGTGTTTACATCCATTCTGGTGTCTCCTAGCGGCGCAGAACTTCAAACAGGCTCTGCATCATCTGCCTTGCCTGATCGAAGAGTCTGACATTTGCGTCGTAACTGCGCTGCGCCTCGCGGGCGTCAGCGATCTCGATCATCAGATCCACATTGGACCCGCTGTAATATCCGGCCTCATTGGCCATCGGGTGGCCGGGGCTGTAAATCTCGGGCAATTCGCGCGGATCGAGGCGGACCCTTCCGGCCCGAACCGTCCCGCTTTCGACCACCTGGTCAAAGCTGATCACCTTGCGGCGATAACCAGGCGTATCGGCATTCGCGATATTCTCGGACACATGGCGCAAACGGTTGGCCTGGGCCTCCATCCCCGAGGCGGAGGCGGCGAGTGACGTGGTCAGATCATTCATCCTGTGAGCCCCTAACCATTGCGACCGAGTGAGGCGCGGATGACGCCAGAGGTTGCGCGATAGATCGCCAGGGCCATTTCATGGTCCTGACGGGCGCTGGCCGATTTCACCATTTCCATTTCGATTGAGACATCATTGCCATTGGGCGCCTCGCTGCCGCTGCCGGCAATGATCTCGCCACGCGCCGCATTGCCCCCTTTGGCGAAATGGCCGGGGCGCGTCGCGCGCATGTCGGGTTCACTTTTATAGACTTCGGCAAATGGCCGGAGGTCATGCGCCCGGTATCCGGGCGTATCTGCATTGGCGACGTTGCGGGCAATGACATCCATGCGCGATCCTGCATGCGATGCCAGGGCCTGTGCCATTCTGGTCAGTTCAAGTTTAGCGAACACCGGGGTTCTCCCTTCGGATGCGGTTTCCCTCATCTGCTTCACCAAGGTTTAAGGGTGATTCCTTTAGAAACCGTAATTGGCTGAACAGGGGGCTCCGGATGGCATTCGCATTTGACTCACTTCGTGCAGAAATCGCCGCGATCTCGGCGGTGCGAGAGGTGGGCCGTATCACCGGAAACACGATGGGAAGCCTTGTTGTCAAAGGCTTACACGGTGCCTCGCCCGGTGACCGCGTGCTTGCAGGCGCGGTGCAACTCGGCGGCGAAGTGATCAGTGTCTCGGAATCAGGCGCCCTGATCCTGCCCGAAGGCGAGACCGGCGGCCTCGGGATCGGCAGCCGGGTCGAACTGGTCGGAAAGGTCGACCTTGCCCCCGATTCCTCCTGGCTGGGCCGGATCGTCGATCCGCTGGGCCGGCCGCTTGACGGACGCCCCCTGCTGGCGGGGCCAGAGCGACGGCCGATGGTCGCCACCCCGCCCGACCCCGCGCATCGGCGCGGTTTTGGCGCGCGGCTCTCGACCGGCGTGGCGGTGTTTGACACGCTGCTGCCGCTGGTCCGGGGGCAGCGGATCGGGCTTTTTGCAGGCTCCGGCGTCGGGAAATCCTCGCTGCTGGCGCGGTTCGCGCGCGGGGTGCAGGCGGATGTGGCAGTGATCGCGCTGGTGGGGGAACGCGGTCGCGAACTCAGGGAATTCACCGATAAGGTGCTCGGGCCGGAGGGAATGGCGCGCTCGGTCGTCGTGACCGCGACCTCGGATCAGTCCCCGCTGATGCGCAAACGCTGCCTCCTCTCGGCGATGACCGTGGCCGAACATTTCCGCGACCTTGGCAAACATGTGCTGCTTCTGGTCGATTCCGTCACCCGCTTTGCCGAGGCGCATCGCGAGGTCGCGCTCGCCTCGGGCGAGGTGGCCTCGCTGCGCGGCTACCCGCCCTCGACCGCCCATGCGCTGATGTCCTTATGCGAACGGGCGGGGCCGGGTATCGAGGGGTCCGGCGATATTACGGCAGTGTTTTCAGTGCTGGTCGCCGGGTCGGATATGGAGGAGCCGATCGCCGATATCATTCGCGGCACGGTGGACGGCCATGTCGTGCTCAGCCGCGATATTGCTGAGCGTGGTCGCTATCCGGCGGTGGATCTCTTGCGTTCGGTCTCGCGGAGCCTGCCCGGCGCCGCGACAGAGATGGAAAACGAGGTGATCACCGAGACGCGCAGGCTCTTATCCGCCTATGATCAGGCCGAGATGATGATCCATGCCGGGCTTTATGTCGCCGGAAGTGACCCGCAGATCGACCGCGCGATCCGGCTCTGGCCGGGCCTTGATGGCTTCCTTGCTGAGCCCGCGCCGCCCGGCGGCAATAAGGCGAGTTTCGAGCGGTTGCAGATCCTTCTGAAAGCGTGAGGGGCCGGGACGACAGGCGCCCCGACACCGGCCTATTCCGCCGCCAGACCCGGATCAGACCCGACCGAAGACCAGCGGTTCGCAGGCCGTTTCAGACCGAGATTTTCGCGCAGGCTCCGCCCCTCATATTCGCGGCGGAAGATACCGCGCCGTTGCAATTCGGGGATGACAAGCGTCACGAAATCCTCAAGCCCGCCCGGCAGCCAGGGCGGCAGGATGTTGAACCCGTCCGCGCCGCGCGAGGTCAGCCATTCCTCCATCAGATCGGCGATCTCGACAGGCGTTCCGATCAGCGTCAGATGACCGCGCGCGGTGGCAACCCAGGCATAAAGCTCGCGGATCGAGAAGCCGGTCTCATCCGCGATACGGCGCAAAAGCTGCTGACGGCTTTTCATCCCCTCGGTCGCAGGCGCCTGCGGCAGCGGACCGTCCAGCGGATAGCCCGCCAGATCCAGCGTCCCCCCGGTCAGCGCATTCAGAAGCCCGATCCCCTCTTCCGGCAGGATCAGCGCGTTCAGCGCGTCATATTTCGCCTGGGCCTCGGCCTTTGTCGCCCCGATAAAAGGCGCGAGGCCCGGCATGATCAGGATCTCATCCGACGCCCGGCCAAGCGCCGCCGCCCGCCCCTTCACATCGGCATAAAACGCCTGAGCCGAAGCCAGATCCTGCTGCGTGGTAAAGATCACCTCGGCCGAGGCGGCGGCAAAATCGCGGCCGGTCTCTGACTGCCCGGCCTGGACAATCACCGGATGGCCCTGCGGCGGGCGCGGCGCATTCAGCGGGCCTTCGACGCGGAAAAACGCCCCCTCATGCCGGATCGGCCGCACCTTTTCCGGGTCAAAATAGACCCCCGTGGCGCGATCCCGCAGGAAGGCATCATCATCCCAGCTGTCCCAGAGCTGTTTGACCACATCGAGATGCTCAGCCGCGCGGGCATAGCGCGCATCATGGCCATATTGCGCCGCAAGGCCGAAGTTCCGCGCCGGCCCGTCCCCATGCGAGGTCACCACATTCCAGGCCGCCCGCCCGCCCGAGATCATATCAAGCGAGGCGAAGCGGCGGGCGACGTGATAGGGTTCCTCATAGCTGGTCGAGGCGGTGGCGATGAAGCCGATATGTTTCGTGGTGACTGACAGCGCCGCAAACAGGGTCAGCGGCTCGAACCCGGCGGCCTTTGCACTGCCGCCCTCACGCCCGCCGATTTCGGCAGAAAGCGTATCCGCAAGGAAATAGGCGTCGAACAGCCCGCGTTCGGCCAGGGCCGCGAGCTCCTGGTGAAAGGCCAGACTGACCGCGCCGTCCAGCGGTTGATCCGGGTGGCGCCAGGCCGCGACATGCTGGCCGCCGCCGGGCAGAAAGGCGCCAAGGCGCAGCTTGCGGCTCATGCGCCTCCCTCCGGTTTGTGGTCGGCGGCGATGGAAAGGGGGCGCTGCGCCTTCAGCTCTGCCACCAGCGGCTCCAGCTTTTCCAGCGCGCGATCGACCGCGATGGCGCCAAGCGCCAGCCGCAGCGGCGCGTCATCGCGCGCGAGCTGCGCCAGCACCAGTTGCACCGCGCGTTTGGGATCTCCGTCTTCCTGGCCCGCGCCGGCCCGGATCGAGGCCGGACGCTGATGCGCGACACGGCCATGATAGGCCGCGATCTGCGGTGCTGCGAGGATCGAGCGTCCGGCGAAATCGGTACGGAACGGCCCCGGTTCGACCAGAAGCACCCGGATCCCGAACTCGGCCACCTCTTCCGACAGCGCTTCCGCCAGCGCCTCGACCGCGAATTTCGTCGCAGCGTAATAGCCGACACCAGGCTTCGCCGCGAGCCCGGCGACCGAGCTGATATTGACGATATGACCATGGCCGCGCGCCCGCTGACCCGGCAGGACCAGCCGCGTCAGGGCCGCGAGGGCAAAGACATTCACCTCGAAAACCTGGCGGATTTCGGCGTCCTGGCCTTCCTCCTGGGCCGCAAGATAGCCAAACCCGGCATTGTTCACGAGGACATCAATCGCCCCGAACCGCGCCTCGGCACCAGCGACCGCCGCCTCGCGCGCAGGCCCATCCGTCACGTCCAGCGCGAGCGGCAGAACGCGATTGCCAAAGCTTGCGGCCAGTGGCTCCAGCGCGCGGATGTCGCGCGCGGTTGCGACCACACGATGCCCGGCCTCCAGCGCCTGGCGGGCAAAGATCGCGCCGAAGCCAGTGGAGGCGCCGGTGATGAACCAGACCGAATTATCCTTTAATGTCATAATCTTGCTTCCTTATGCCACCGCCGGTTTGGCATCCGGGTGTATCGCGGCGATCCATTGCGGCGGCGGCGTGGTGCCATTCACCGCCCAGTCGCCAATGATCCGGTCCTTGTAGATGCGCGGATTATGCGAGGCGAGGGTGCGGGCATTGCGCCAGTGGCGGTCGAGCCCCAGCCCGCTGCGCGTGGCCGAGGCCGACAGCGCATCGAACAGCGAGGTCGTCGCGGCGAGGATCAGGTCGATCACCACCGATTGCGCCTGGGCCGATTCCAGTTCGGCCACGATATTCGCGGCGTCCTCCGCTGCCTCATCGCCGGCAAACCGGGTGGCGAAGGCGCGTCCGACCGCCTCGGCCGCTTTCAGCGTGATCGCCTGGGCGGCATAGACCTGGGCGCGGAGCTTGCCCAGCACCGCCAGGACCTGCGCATCATGGCGCGGCAGCGCGGCATTGGCGTGGCTGAAGGTGCGCCGCCGCAACCCGAGCTCTGCCACGGTATCGCGCACCAGCGCCCGCCCGATGCCCACCAGCGTCGCGAGATGGTAAAGCTGGTAATAGGCAGTCGAATAGCGCAGCCGTTCGGCCCCTTGCCAAAGGTTCTCCGGCGCAACTTCGACAGTCTCATAAATGCTCGTGCCCGAGGCCGAAAGACGCTGGCCGAACCCGTCCCAGTCATCCAGCACCGTCACGCCCGGCGCGGTGCGGGGCACAAAGGCAAAGACCGTCTCGCCCTGATCGTCGCTGGCGGAAACATCGATCCAGTCGGCGTAAAGCGTGCCGGTGGTGTAGAATTTCCTGCCGGTCAGCCGCAGCCCGTCAGCCGTCTGGCTGAGCCGTGTCGAGAAACGGTCGGTCTTTGCCTCGCCGATTTCGGTAAAGCCGACACCGACCAGATCCCCCGCCGCCAGCCGCGGGGCCCAGAGCGCGCGCCGCGCCGGATCGCGCTGGTTCAGCACATCCTCGACAAAACCGAAATGCACCCGCAGCGCCTGGGCGATGTTCGAATCCGCCTCGGCCAGTTCGATGATCAGGTTCAGGAATTCCGGAAAGCTGAGGCCCTTGCCGCCTTCCGAAACCGGCAGCCGCGTCGCGGTAAAGCCGCTTTGCTTCAGCGCCGCGATCTGTTCCAACGGCAGGCTGTGCTCGCGCTCGCGCCGGCCAAATGCATCGGTAATCGCGGCCAGGACCGGACGAAAACCAGATGCGACCTCCTCATACCGGCTGCCAGGATCCGTTTGCGCCGCTGGGGGCGCGCCCCAAAGCTGGTCAATCTGGCTCATTCACTTTCTCCTTCGTCTGGTCGGGGACGACATCCCGTTCCGACCCTATAATTTCTGCAATTTCCACGGCTTGCCGCGCGATATCGGGGATGGCGGTGCTCTCCCACCAAAGCCCGCGCAACGGGGGGCCAAGTGCAAAGAGCCAAAGCGACGGTTGGCCGTCGCGGCCCGTCACCCGCCCGTCAGGCGCCGCGTCAATCCCCAGCGACAGCGGCCCGGGGCGCACCAGCCCGCGTTCCAGCAGGTTCTGGACCAGCGGCCGTTCGATCCGCCGCCAGTCATATTCCACCCCGGCAGAGAGGATCACCGCATCGAACCGCGACGCCGTCACCGCATGACCGCCGCGCAGGCGGTGGCGGATCGTCACGCCCCGTCCTTCCTTGATCCCCTGCACGGTCGAGGCGACCTGGTGCAGCCGCCCCTCGCGCGCGGCCGCACTGACATGGGCATAACCGATGGGCGGGGCGCGGTGATGATGGACCTCCCACAGGCTGCGGACATGGCGCTGAAAGCGCCGTTTCTCACCTGGATCAGAAGCCCGCCACCAGCGCCCGATATGGGCCCGCACCAGATCCAGCGGCGATTGCCAGTCGCGCCCCGAGGCCTGGGCCAGCCGGCATTCCCGGACCACCAGCGCGAAAAGCGCGCGGATGGTGATATGGTCAGGCAGGTCGGATAGGTAATCCGGCCATTCCGGTGCCAGCCGGCGCGGCTCTGGCCGGCGGCCATGGCGCGAAATGACCGTGATATGGCCGTGATGGCCCGCCTCCGCCAGCGAAGCCACCGCATCGACCATACTCAGCCCCGATCCGATGATCGCAACTTCGGCCCCCGGCGGCAGCGCGCGCATCCGCGCGATGTCCCAGGGGGCAATCGCTTCACCAGCGGCCTGGCCCGCATCGGGGCGCGAAAAATGCAGCCCGGTTGCCAGCACCGCATTCCGGCCTGCAAACTCGCGCCCATCCGCCAGCCTGGCACTGACACCACCCGCCTTAGGCGCGAGGTCGGTGACCTCACCCGTGATGCAGGTCAGGCCCCCATTCAGCGCAGCCGCCTCCAGGATCGAAGCGGCGTAATGGCCGTAAAGCCAGCGCGGCACAAAGACATCCGCCGCCCGTGCCTGCGGCCCGCCCCCTGGGAGCGGGCCACCGGCATAGCGGTGCTCCAGCCAGCGGCTGAAATGGTCCGGATCCGCAGGGTCGGCGCTCAGCGCCGAGGCCGGGCCATTGGCCTGGTGGATATCTGCCCCAGCGGCATAGGCAGTGCCCTGCCCCGGCCGGCCATTCTCACCGATCAGGATCACCGGGGCGCCCTGGCGCAGCAGGGCCGCCGCCACCAGCGCCCCGGAGAGCCCGTCACCGATCACGAGTACCGCAGCTGTCGCCTGGCTATTCATGGCTGCAATCATCAGCCATGATCAGGATTTCGCGAAAGGCGACGGGCCTTCAAACGGAATCCGGTAATGTTCGGCATATTCCGCCATCACCGCCTCCCATTCGCCATTCTCTCTGGCGGCTTTATAGGGCGCCGGATAGTCCCAGCCCGGAGGTTTCTCAAACCCGTTCCATTCATGGTCAATATCAAGCGGCGTCACCTGTGCCTGGGGATCCCAGTCTTCCGGGTGCAGAACTTTCGACATCCGGCGATAATCAAAGGGCAAGACATCGCCATTATCGACATGGCGCGCGATATAGCCGTCGACATTCTCTGCCGTAACGATCAGCGATTTCCAGTTTTGCATCCGCTCGGAGGCGCGGGGTTGCCAGCCATTCAGAACATCATAAAGCCGCGAGGTGAAAAGACCCGCCTGATAGGCCGGAGAATTGGCCGAAGTGGCCAGCAACTGCCCGCTTTTTACCGCCAGCAACCCTTCGGCCGTGCCATCCGCGGCAACCACCAGCACATCCTCGCCCGGCACCAGCCCGGCTGCGCGCAGCGCCGCGATCACCCCCATCGCCACATCGTCATTCTGCGCCACAACGCCCCTTATATCGGGGTGGCGGGTCAGCAGGTCCTGGGCGGCCTTGAGTGAATCTTCGCGGTTGAAGAGCCCCGGCAGCTGGTCGGCAAGCGTGGTTTTGGGGAAATCAGCAAAGGCCGCGTCCCGCCCCCGGCTGCGCACCGTATCGGTCGAGAACCCGGGCACCCCGGTGACGCCGATAATCTTGCCGCCGCCAAAGCGCTTTGTCACCTCATCAAGCAGGATCCGCGTCACCGCACCATGGGCCGTGAATTCTTCGGGCACGGCATAGAGCGTGTAGTAATCACTGACATCGAAGGGGGTGAGCCAGGGTAACGTCGCCCAGACATTCGAGAAATAGGTCTTGTTCTGCGCCGAATATTCCGCGATCCGCCGCACTGCACTGCCATCGGGCGCGTGCAGAATGATCGCATTCACGCCAAGGCCCAGCTGCTGTTCGGCCTGGTCCAGCTGGGTCTGGCTGCTCATCTGCCCATCGAGATAGCTATAGGAAAAGCCAAGCTCGCGGGTGGCGGCTTCGGTCGCGCGGCTCGCCTGGATCATGAATTCGACCCGGCTGGTCCAGGCCAGATAGGCCAGTTTACCATCCGCCGAGGCAAGCGCCACATTCGGCAGGCCGCTGATCCCGGCGAAAGCGGTCGCCGCCAGCCCCGCCGATCCAAGCGCCAGCAGATCGCGCCGCGAGACACCTTTCGTGTCGAGCCGGTCAAGGTGACCGTCAACCGCCGCAGTATCATCGGGCGAAAACCATCCGCCGGCCTGTTTCAGGAATTTCATGGATATCTCCGCATCTGATGCCGGCCTCCCGCAACGCTTGTGGTCAGGGGCCTGGCGACAGAACAGATGACACGAAGGGCACAGTCAGATCTTTATCATTCTCGGCGCCGATCCGGGCAATTCCTGCCAATTAGCCGGGTCGAATTGGAAGGAATGCGCTCAACAGAAGATATGATCTGTTTGGCACCACTTAAGGCGAAAAATATTCTGCGCCGGCAGGAATTACCTTCCCGCCACCCCTCGGATTTGTGGGCAATAATCTCTCAGAATCGATCCGTAATTTCAGCAAAATGCACCCGACAGGCGAGGCAGAGAAAATATCGCCTGTAAGAATCGTGATTTAAGAATGCTGCATTGCCGCAAACGGGGGTTGTTTGGAAACACTTACTCTCTGACTTGCCTATATTCACCGGAATGAGGCTGCGGAGGTCCGTGGCCGGTGGCGAGCCAGACTTTTTGTCCCCGGGCAAAGAGAGGCTCGTCGCATCCATCCCGGAACAGGCGAAATGTCATCCAGATCAGAATGGAACTCCATCCCGGCGCAGAGGCCGGGGGACGCAGCACACACTGGCGGCAACCTGCTGGAAGTGCGCAACCTTTCGAAGTCCTATGGCCCCGTGCAGGTGATTTCGGACGTCTCTTTCGACGTGCCGCGCCGATCGGTGGTGACCCTGGTGGGAGAGAATGGCGCCGGGAAATCGACCATATTCAACATCCTTTCGGGCCTGACTGCGCCCGATCATGGCACGCTGCACCTCGCCGGCGCCCCCTATAGCCCGCCGAGCCACCGCGCGGCGGTGGCGCAGGGCATCACCCGCGTCTTTCAGGAACAATCCCTCGTCCAGAATGTGCCGGTCTATGAAAACCTGCTTTTGGGGGAAGAGGCGCGATTCACCCGGTTCGGCCAATGGGTTGACCGCGATGCGATGATCCGCGCCGCGCGGGAAATCGTCAGCGACGCTGGGCTGGATGTCGATGTCCGTCGCAAGACCGGCGACTATGATTTCTCGACCCGGCAATCCATCGAGATCGCCCGCGCCTGCCTGACGCCGAAACTTTTGCGCGGGGTCACGGAACCTCTGGTGCTGCTGGACGAGCCGACCTCGGCGCTGGACCGGCGCGATGAGGAGAGCTTTTTCAGCCTGGTGCGCAAGATCCGGCAATATGGCTCGCTTCTCTTCGTCTCGCACCGGCTGACCGAGGTGCTGGAAATCTCGGATGTGATCTATGTGCTGAAAGATGGCGAGATGGTCACCCGCGTCACCCCGCAGGAAACCGACGAGCACCGGCTGCATGGCTTCATGGTCGGGCGCGAGCGTGCAACCGACTATTACTACGAGAACCGTCAGCAGACCACGCTGCCAGTGACGCCCGCCTTGCGGGCCGAGGGGCTGCGCGTGCTGGCCGATGGGCCGGAGATCAGTCTCGAAATCCGGCCCGGCGAGATCCTTGGCATTGGCGGGCTGCTCGATTCCGGCAAGTCGCGGCTCGGGAAGGCGATTGCCGGAGTGATCCGCCCGCTTGCCGGGCAGGTTGCAATCGGGAATGGCCCGCTGCGGCGCCCCGACATCGGCCGCGCCACCCGCGAGGGCCTGGGCTATATCCCGGCGGAACGCCTTGCCGAAGGCATCATCCCCTCCTTCCCCACGGCCTGGAATTTCTCGACCGGCAGCGGCGGAGATCTGTTCTCGAACCGCTTCGGGATCTGGCACGGCCGGAAAGAGCGCCGTGCGGTCCGCAGCCATATCGACACGCTGGCGATCCGCTCGGCGACGCCGGACCTTGCCATGTCGCGGCTCTCGGGCGGCAATCAGCAAAAGGTGGTGCTGGCCCGCTGGCTGGAGCGCAAGCCCGATGTGCTGATCCTCGACAACCCGACGCGCGGGGTCGATGCCGGGGCGAAACAGGAAATCTACCGCGTCTTACGCGACCTGACCGATCAGGGCGTCGCGATCATCCTGATCACCGATGAGCTGCTGGAACTGATCGGCCTCTCGAACCGTATCCTGATCCTGCAACATGGCGGCGTGGTGGCCGAAGTGCCTGCCCCCGCCGATGCCAAACCCTCGGAACAGACCCTTGTCGGCCTGATGCTGAGCGATCCCGGCCAGGCCGCGCCCCCGGCGCCGCCCGTGGCCGCCCCTGCCCCTGACGCCCAAACCGCCGCACCTGAAACACAGCTGGAAGCCGCAGAATGACCACCGCCCCGCATCCGGAAGGCCGCACCTTCCTCTCGCCCCTCACCGGCCTTTTTGCAAAGGTCGAGACCTCGCTCTGGTTCCCCATCGGGGTCGTGCTGGCGCTGTTCGTCTTCTTCAGCTTTGCCACCGACAGTTTCGCCACTTTGCGCAATTTCTCGGCCGTGAGCGGCCAGGCGGCGACGCTGCTGATCGTCTGCCTTGGCGCGACGTTCATTGTGCTGATGGGGTCGATTGACCTTTCTGTCGGCGCGATTGTGCTGCTGGTCGGCGCGGTCTCGGTCTCGGTGCTGAATGCGCTGAACATCGGCTGGCTGATGATCCCCTTTGCGGCCCTGGTGGGCGCGGGCCTCGGGCTGGTGAACGGGCTGATTTATACCCGCGGCAAGATCCCGTCGTTCATTGTCACCCTCGGCACGCTTTCGGTGTTTTCCGGCATCGCGCTGACGCTGCTTGATGGCCGCGCCATCCAGTTCAATGCGCCGGGGCTGGAGAATATCTCGATCGGGCAGTGGATCCCGCGCCTGCCGAATATCGCGCTCTGGGCGATCCTCGCCTGGGTGGTTCTGGTCGTCATCGGAAGCCGCACCCGCTTTGGCCGCTATATGTATCTGATCGGCGGCGGCGAGCAGGTCGCGCGCACAGCCGGCGTCCCGGTCGAGCGCTACAAGCTTTACGCCTTCGCGCTGTCGGGGCTGCTTGCAGGCTTTGGTGCGATCCTCGCAGTCGCGCGGCTTGGCGCGGCGGGGCCGTCGCTGGGCTCGGATCTTTTGCTGAACAGCCTTGCCGCCATCGTGGTCGGCGGCACCTCGCTGGCCGGTGGTGTCGGCGGCGTTCACCGCACGCTGATCGGCGTTCTCATCATCGCGATCCTCGACAACGGCCTCAATCTGATGGGCGTCTCGCAGTTCCTGCAGATGATCATCAAGGGCCTCGTCGTCATCGCTGCCGTTCTGGTCAGCCGCAAATCCGGCGCCGACCAGGTCATCAAATAAGGCATACGCTCATGACCAAACGTCTGATCCTCAACGGGTTCGTGATGAACTCCGTCTCGCATATCCATCACGGCCTCTGGCGCCGCGACGATACGCTGCAAACCGAATTCAACGATCTGAACACCTGGACCACGCTGGCAAAAGCGCTGGAGGCCGCGAAATTCGACGCCCTCTTTTCCGCTGACATCATCGGGGTCGACCCGGCCTATAAGGGCGGGTGGGAGACCTATATCGAAGAGGCCGTGCAGATCCCGATCAATGATTCCGGCGCGCTGATTGCCGCGCTGGTGGGCGCGACGGATCAGCTGGGGCTGACGCTCACCTCGTCGATCCTGCAGGAACATCCGTTCAATTTTGCCCGCAAGATCTCGACGCTGGACCACCTGTCGAAAGGGCGGATCGGCTGGAACCTCGTGACCTCGGTCAGCCATAACGCCGCGCAGAATTTCGGGCTCGACCGCATCGTCAAACATGATGAGCGTTACGCCTGGGCCGATGAATATATCGACGTGGTCTATAAGCTCTGGGAAGGCTCCTGGGACGAGGGCGCGGTGCTGGCCGACAAGAAAGGCAACCGCTATGCCGATCCGGCGAAAATCCACCGCATCCATCATGAGGGCAAGCGCTACAAGGTGCTTGGGCCCCATCTGTCGCAACCCTCGCCGCAGCGGGTGCCGCTTTTGTTCCAGGCCGGGTCATCGACCGCTGGCCGCGCATTCGCGGCAAGGAATGCCGAGGGCACCTATATCGTCGCACAAAAGCCCGAAGGTGCCCGCCGCCAGATCGAGGAAACCAACCGCTATCTGGTCGAGGCCGGGCGCAAGATCGGCGATCTGAAATACATCCAGGGCATGAGCTTCATCATCGGCTCGACCGAGGAAGAAGCAGCGCGCAAGGCGCGTGACATTGCCGAAGATGTCAGCCTCGATGGCTACCTCGCCCATCTCAGCCGCGATCTGGGCATTGATCTGGGTGTGCTGGATCCCGAACGCCCGGTGAAAGAGCTGGAAATCGAGGGCGTTCAGGGCGTGGTCCGGGCATTCGAGGATTCAAACCCCGGCGTGATCCCGAAAGTGCGCGATCTGGGCCAGGTCTATGCGAAAGCCGGCAATATCACCGGCACGCCGGAAAGCATCGCTGA
This sequence comes from Paracoccus sp. IB05, assembly GCF_016405985.1. Classification (GTDB taxonomy): domain Bacteria; phylum Pseudomonadota; class Alphaproteobacteria; order Rhodobacterales; family Rhodobacteraceae; genus Pseudogemmobacter. Next base: position 59,657 of record NZ_JAEFCF010000004.1, on the reverse strand, counting down.
CCAGCTAGAGGTCTGGCAAGAGGCCGGGATCGACGGCGTGAATGTCAGCTATCACCGCCTGCCTGCGTCCTTCCTTGAGTTCGCCGAACATGTGGTGCCGGTCCTGCAAAAACGCGGCCTCGCGCAGCGCGACTACGCCCCCGGCACCTACCGCGAGAAAATCCTCGGCGAGGGGGCCCGCGTCAACACCCGCCACCCGGCCAGCCGTTATCGCGGTGCGTTTGCGAAAACCGCCGCGCCCATCGCAAAAGCCGCTGCCGTCCCCGCCAAGTAAACCAACTCAGAAAGCCAAGGCACTACACTATGAATATCAAAGACTTCGCCCGTCGGATGCCCGACTTCACCAACCGCAAGGTGATCGACGCCCATATGGAACGGCTCGACACCAGTGGCGTGTCGCGGCGCGACTTCCTGTCCTTCGCCTCGGCCAGCGCGGCAGCGGCGGTGGGGGCGGCTTATCTCGGCCTGCCCGCCACCGCGATTGCCTCGGAAAACGGCAAATTCGCCTATCTCACCGGCTTCCTGATCAATGAATGGAACCAGACCTTTGACCGCACTGCGAAAAAGGCGGGTGAGGTCCTGGGGCTGAATTACAGCTCCTTCGACAGCTCGCTGGACGGCGAAAAGCAATATAACCAGTTTGAAAGCCAGGTCGCGGCCAGCACCAATGGCGTGATCTTCAACCTGGCGGATGGCAGCGCGATCCGGGGGATCTCGCGTGTCGCCTCGCAAAACAAGATCTATGTCGCCAATGTCTGGGACAGCCTGCCCTGGTTCACCCCCTTTGACGCCGATGAATACTACACCCTCTTCGCGGTCTCGGAAGAGGTCACCGCGCATCGCGAAATCACCGAAGTGCTGCTGGCTGAAGTCACCGAGAAATTCGGCGGCGGCGATATCATCGGCGTCACCGGATCGAAAGGCAGCCTTCTGGAACTGCAACGGAATCGGGGCCGCGACCAGGCTTTCGAGAAATTCCCGAAGACGAAACTGGTCGATGAGCTTCCGGGCCTGTGGAACCGCGAAGACGCGCTGAAGGCGACCGAAGATCTGCTGACCCGCAACCCGAATGTGGTCGGCATCGTGACCCAGGACGACGATATCGCGCTTGGCTCCATCGCCGCGCTGAAGGCCGCCGGCCTGCGCCCGGGTGAAGATGTGCTGATCGTCGGCACCTCGGGCACCGGGCTCGGGTCGAAAGCGGTCAAGAACGGCGAGATGCTGGCAACCAAGGGGAATACCGGGGCATTCGCCGCCGCGCTTTTCACCACGCGGATCTATGACGTGCTGAACGGCTGGGTGCCGCGCGCGCCGGAACGGCAGCTGAACTGGAACACGCTGACACTGGATCAGTCGAACATCGACGGCTGGATCGAACGCTATGTCGACAATGGTGATGTCGAACCGTTTGACTACAAACGCATGTCGAAAGTGCTGCACCCGGAAGACTGGGATCCGCAGAACGAAGTCTATCCGCTGGATATCGACAATAACTTCGCCGGGATCGACAAGCCCCAGGGCTATGAATACCCCGCCGCCTATGTCGCCGCGCGCGAGAATGGCGAAAGCGCTGCAGTCGCGGCGGAATATGCCGAACACTACAAAATCAAATATGACGGGCCTTCGCCGAACAAGGCCTGACCCCCATCCCGGCCCGTAACGGGCCGGGCTCCCCCCCGCTTTTTCCAGGCCCTTCGCCCGCAGGTCGCGGCGCGATGTGGCCGGTTGCACCCTCACGGAGGCCATCATGGTCCGCAAAAGCTATAACCCCCGGCATCTGCCCGATTTCACGCAGAAAAAGGTCATCGACCGCCATATGGAGCGGCTGGATACCAATGGCGTCTCGCGCCGCGATTTCCTGTCGCTCGCCTCGGCCGGTGTGGCGGCCAGTGCGGCGGCAGCGGCGCTTGGCATGCCCAATGTCGCGGTGGCCTCGGGGTCGAACAAGGTGGCCTACCTCGCCTGGAGCGCCAGCACCGAATATAATCAGCTCGTCAGCCTCGGTGCCGAAAAGGCCGCCTCGGCGCTTGGGCTGAATTACAGCTTTTTCGACGGTCAGATCGATTCCGGGCGGCAGCTGTCGCAGTTTGAACAGCTCGGCACCGAACAGGCGATCGGCGGGTTCTTCAACATCCTCGACGGATCGGCTTTGCGCCGCGCCGGGCAGTTTGCCGAAGACAACCAGACCTTTTTCGCCGCGATCTGGGACAGCGTGCCCTGGTTCACCCCCTTTGATGTCGGCGACTATTTCACCGTCTATCTGAACCCGCATGAGGATGAGGCCCATCGCGGCGTTGCCCGCGCCGTCTATCAGGCCGTGACCGACAAATTCGGCGAGGGCGAGGTCGCGGCGCTGACCGGCACCCCCGGCAACTGGTGCGAAATCTCGCGCAATGCGGGCCGCAATCTCGCGCTGGCGGAGTTCCCGAATATCCGCCAGACCGACGAGCTGCCGGGCAAATGGCTGCGCGAGGAGTCCCTGCGTGCAACCGAAGATCTTCTGACCCGCAACGGCAAGCTGAGGGGCATCGTCGCGCAGAACGATGACGAGGCCCAGGGCGCGCTGACCGCGCTCAGGAATGCCGGGCTCCGGCCGGGCGAGGATTTCTTTGTCGGAGGCGCAGATGGCACCTCGCTGGGGGCAAAGGCGATCCAGGAAGGGCTGCAGACCTCGACCAGCGGCAACAGCCCGGTTTTCACCGGCGCCTTCCTGACCAGCTGGCTCTATGATGTGGCAAATGGCTGGAAACCGCGCGCGGCAGAACGCCAGCTGTTCTGGAAACCGACCGTGGTGACGAAGGACAATGTCGATGCCTATGTCGGGCGTTATGTCGACAATAACGGCGTTGATCCCTTTGATTTCCGCAAATTCTCGCGGGTCCTGAACTCCGATGACTGGGATCCCCAGGCCTATGTCTACCCCGCCGAGACCGAAGAGATCTGGAAGGGCTATCCGCGCCCCGAAGGCTGGTCGCTGCCCGCGCCTCTCGCCGGGGCAAAGGCGAAGGGCGAGTTCGACGCGGTCCGCGAGGATTATGCCGAGCGCAACAAGATCAAATTCGACGGACCTTCGCCGCATAAATCGGCCTGAGCGCAGTCTTTATCTACCACTCGCGCCGGGCGGTGAACGGCTTGCCTCACCGCCCGGAACATGGCCATCTTCCCTCCATGACCGAACCGGGCCCGGGATGATGCGCAAACCGACCTTGCGCGAGATAGCCACGCTTGCGGGCGTTGGCACCGCCACGGTCGAGCGTGTGCTGAACGGGCGCGCTGCGGTGCGCCCCGGAACGGCGGAAAAGGTGATTGCGGCGGCGCGGGCGCTGAACACGCCGCGCCTGATGCCGGTGCAACATCACGGGATCTTCCGCATCGAAGTGCTGCTACTGAAACCGGAAAGCGCGTTTTTCAGGCGTCTGTCCCAGGCCTTTGAACGGATCGCAGCGACGCTGGATGCAACCGTGCAGATCCATCGCAGCTTTGTCGATCCGATCCGGCCCGAGGATCTGGCGCGGTGGATCCTGCGGCCTGCGGCGAGGCGCTCGGGGCTGATCCTGGCGCTTTCCGATCAGGCGCCGGTGCGGGATGCCCTGCGCGACCTGGCGGCCACCGGCCTTCCCATGTTCGATATCGTGACGCGGGCGGGCGATGATATGGTGCCACTTGTCGGCATCGACAACCTTGCCGCCGGGCGCAGCGCCGGACATTTCATCGCGCGGATGCAGCCCCGTCCCGGGCCGGTCATCGCGATCGGCGATCCGATCTGCCGCGTGCATCGCGACCGGCTGCGCGGCATTTCGGATTGCTTCCGCGACAATCCGCGCCCGGGGATGGAGCTGACCTGGTTCGGGTTTGGATCAGACCTGCCACCGCGCCTCCATGACCGTCTCGCTGTCTTACGTGAACACCCAGGCCAGTGGCATGTGGGATCCGCGTCTCGTGCTGGGCTGGTCAAAGGTCGATATCGCAGTCGACCAGCCCGATATTCCGCCGCGCATCGTCGGGCCTGGGGTCAGCCGCGGTCTGAACAAGACCTTCTCGGCGCGGGCAGAAAACCGTTTCCACCTGTCGGATGTGAATACGATCACGGCGGGCATCGACTATTACGACAAGGAAAGCACCTATAGCGATCTGACCTATGGCCCGGTGACCGAAAAGGCCAGCAATGTCGGCCTCTATGTCCAGGCGCGGCTTGAACCCGCGGAAGGTCGGTCGACCTCTTTCGGGCTTCGCTGGGATGATCAGCGCTTTACCGGCATTTCGGGCTGGAAGGGTGATTTCTCGGGGCTGAGCGGCAATCTCAGCCTCGATGGCGAGATCTTCCTGACGAAGATCGACGATGCCCGCGACCGCGTCATCATGAATGATCTGGAAAGCCGCGGCTTCAATCTCGGCCTCGGCTATGGCTGGGAGGGCGGCTATCTGCGCGCGAGCTATTCGCAAAGCAAGATCAGGGTGAACGGCCCCGGCACCGACAGCTGAAGCGCGGTGGATCTTGGCACCCCTCCCGGCGGCGTGCTGGCCATCGAGGCGCAGCACCCGCCGGAGGGCAACGCCTTTACCTTTGGCGGCGCGGTCGAGGCGGCAAAGGCCTATAATCACAAAGACGCCACGGCCAGTAAAACCATCGCGGGCTATGCGGTGCTGAACCTCTTCGCCGAATATCAGCCGCCCGGCGTCGAGGGCCTGGTGATCCGGGCCGAGGTGAACAACCTCTTCGACAGGACCTATGCCGACCGCGCCACCTATGGCCAGGATTTCAACTCGATCACGCCGCTTTACGAGCCGGGCCGCTCGGTCCAGCTGGTCGCCTCGATGCGGTTCTGAGGTCAGTAAATCTGGGAAAAGGGGCGGGTCATCCGCCCCTTTTTCAATCATACAGCCGGTTCAGCATCCGCAGGACGGGATAGGCCTCGCCCCGGCTGATGCGCGGGCCAAAGGCCTTGTGGATCAGATCGACACAGACATCCCAGATCCCGCCGGTGATCCCGGTGCCCGCCGGGGCCAGCCGGATGATCTGCGCCCGACCCGCATCGCCCGAGGCCTCGCGGGTGATCAGCCCCGCCTTCACCATCCGTGAGACATGGCGCGACAGCGCATATTGCGGCACGAAAAGCCGCCTTTGCAGCGCAAGCATCCGCACGCCCTCGTCGCCTGCAAGCTCTGCCGCCTCAAGGATCTCATACCAGATCGGGTCCTGGATCCCCATCTTGCGGAGGCGCTTTTCGATCTCGGGCATCAGGGTGCGCTGAATGCGCTGCAACGCGAAATAGACCGCCGCCTCGACCGTGCCGGTGGTCGATGGCTCGACATAGCGGTTGCGGATCACGATCTGCATCAACAGACCCGCAATCGCCATTGACGCCCCCGAAAGCACCAGCGCCAGTGTCCGCGGCACCCGGCTTTCCCACAGGATCAGCCAGTCGCGCGGATCACCGTCGATCAGCCGCCACAGGCAATACAGGCCGCCTGGGGGTCGAGATAGACGATGCGCCCGTTTTTCACCGCGCTCGTCTCGGCCATCAGAGCATTGGTCGAGCATCGCTCGCCCCGGCATCCCCTACTCCGGCATCCCCCACTCCGGCATCACGGTCGACCACGAAGATCCAGTCCGGATCCCGCTCGAGGATATATTCAAACGAGATCGCATCGCCGCCATGGAAGCGGTCATCGATCCCCTCTTCGACCGGCGCGAAGCCCGGCTCGCGATGGATCCAGCCCAGCCGCGAGGCCGGACCGTAAGCGCCAGGTTTGCCGCCATTGGTCACAAGGATCAGCGCGGTTCCGGAATGCGGCGCCACCGCTTGCAGATGCGCAATGCGGCTGTCGGGATCGGCGACCAGAGCTTGCGCCTTTTCGGTCAGCCCAAAGATCTGCCCGACGCTCAGGATATTCTGCCTGACCGCGCTGAAATGCTTCTCCCCAAGGCTCAGATCCACGGTCGGAAGCAATTGCGACATCTGCGCATAGGCCGGCGCGGTGCGGGTGCCGATGATCATCAGATCGGCGCGGGCGGCCGCGATGGCCTCATAATCCGGCTCGAAGATCGTGCCGACCTTCGGCCGGCCTGCCGCGGCATATTTCGCCAGATATGAGGGCAGATTGCTGCCCAATACGCCCGCCGGAACCGCCCCAAGCGCCTCCGCGATGTCCAGCGCATTGACGTCCAGGATCAGTACCTTGCCCACCGGCGCCTCAACCGTGGTTTCGCCCTGGGAATGCATGAAATCCAGTTTCACCTTCTCGCCCGCGACCTGCGATTCACGCTTGAAGCTTCGCTGAAATTACCGATTGATGTGAAAAGTATTTCCAATGCCAGGGTTGAAATGGCCGATCCCCGACTCATCCGCTATGACATCGCCGATCCTCAGGCCGGCGGCAGCCGCCGCCCCTTTGCCCGCGCCGTCCGGGCCGGGGATTATGTCCATGTCTCGGGCCAGGTCCCCACAATCGATGGCGAGGTCGTCCAGGGTGGCATCATCGCCCAGACCGAGGCGGTGATCGAAAACCTGAAAGCGGTGCTGAAACTCGCCGGTTGCGGGCTGGAGGATGTGATCAAGGTCACCTGCTGGCTGGAAGATCCGCGCGATTTCACCAGTTTTAACGCGGTGTTCGAGAAGCATTTCATCGACCATCCCCCGGCGCGGTCTACCGTGGAATCGCGGCTGATGGTGGATGCGAAGATCGAGATCGACGCCATCGCCTGGAAACCCCTGTAACGGGCTGAGGAGACGGGCATGAAGGTTCTGATCCTTCCCGATGCGGGCGCGGCGACCGACCGCGCCGCAGAGCTGATCGCCGAACGGCTGCGCGAAAAGCCCGAAACGGTGCTGGGCCTTGCGACCGGTGGCACGATGGAGGCGGTCTATGCCCGCCTGATCCGGGACCACCGCGAGGCGGGGCTCAGCTTTGCCGGTGTCACCAGTTTCAACCTTGATGAATATGTCGGCCTGGCGCCCGATCACCCCTGTTCCTACTGGCATTACATGCGCCACCACCTGTTCGACCATGTCGATATCGACCCGGGCCGCGCCCATCTGCCGCGCGGCGATGCCCCCGACCCCGAGGCCGAGGCTGCGCGCTATGAGGCCGCGATCCGGGAGGCCGGTGATATCGGGCTGCAACTCCTTGGCCTCGGGCTGAACGGGCATATCGGGTTCAACGAGCCGACCTCGAGCCTGAATTCGGTCACCAGGATCAAGACGCTGACCCGTTCGACCCGCGATGCCAATGCGCGGTTCTTCGCCCGCCCCGGGGATGTGCCGCGCCTTGCGATCACCATGGGGATCGGCACCATCGCCCGCGCGTCAGAAGTGCTTTTGCTGGCTTACGGCGCGGCCAAAGCCCAGGTGGTGGCCGCGATGATCGAGGGGCCGCTGACCGCTGCCTGCCCGGCTTCTGCCCTGCAATTGCACCGCAAGGTGACGGTGGTGATCGACCGCGCGGCGGCGGGCGCCCTGCGGCTGCGCGACTATTACGAGCTGGTGCATCCGGACGGGCGCGAGGCCGAAATCTGATCCAGCTTTGCCCTGAGCGCCGCGACTTTTGCCCGGTCAGTCCCGCGCGCGCCTGCCGGCTGAAAGCCGAATTCCGCCACAGCGGCAAGCCTGGGCGGCGGCAGCAGCGCTGATCCCGAAGCATGGATTTCGCGCAGATCCAGCGCCGCCGCCAGGGCATCCGCGTTTTCCGCCGAGACCCCGCCGCCTGGCATCACCGTCACCCCGGGTGCCGCCTGTTCCATCGCCCTGAGCCGCGCGATCCCTGCAAGCGCGGTCAAAGCCCCTCCCGATGACAGCACCCGGCGAATGCCGAGCGCCTTCACCAGCCGCATTGCCGGATCGGGGTCGGGCGTCAGATCAACAGCGCGGTGAAGGGTAATCTCCAGGCCGGACGCCTCCGCCACCAGGCGGCGCAGCGCCGCTTCATCCAGCCGCCCGTCGGGGAGCGAAGCGCCGATCACCACCCCGGCGAGCCCGGCTGCGCGACAGGCGCGGATCTCGGCGACCGAGGCCTCCAGCTCGGGCCCGGTCCAGCAGAAATCCCCGGCGCGCGGCCGGATCATCGCCATCACCGGCAGGTCGCAATCTGCCGCCAGCGCGATCAACCCTGCCGAAGGGGTCAGCCCGCCAACGGCCAGCGCCGCGCAAAGCTCGATCCGGTCGGCGCCGCCGTCACGCGCGGCCTGGATCCCCGCCGCGTCATCGACACAGATTTCCAGCGTGATCCGGGTCATCTCCGCCCCTCCAGCCCCAAAAGCAAACCGGCCCCCAGCACCCCCGCCACGCCCGAGAGGATCGAGGCCGCCGGATAGCCGCCGATCCAGGTGCCAAAGGCGAAGACCGCCGCGCCAAAGGCGCCACCAAGGAACATATTCACCGCGATCAGCGAGGCCGAAAGCCCCGGCCGGTCCCGGATCATATCCAGCAGATAGCTGATCGGCAGTGATATGATCCCGGCGGCGGCAAAGCCCGCGATCAGGCTTGCGACCCAGATCTGCCAGACCGCCCCCGCGAATGCCAGCGCGGTCAGATAGACCAGATAAAGCGCCGCAGTGATCGCCAGCGCAGGCACAAGTGCCATGGAGCGCGTCATCCGCGCCCAGAAGAACATGAAGATGACCTCAAGTGCTGCGACCATGCCGACGATCTTGCCGACCGTTCCCGCCTCGCCCCCGGCCTGGCCGGTCAGGATCAGCGGCAGCACAGCGGAATTGACATGCAGCACCTGGCTGATCAGCGCCACGCCCAGCACGCGGCTGAGGATGCCGGGGTGCAAGAGCCGCGCGATGCCGGCAAAGCTCGCGCCCGCCATACGGACCTGGGCGGGCCGGTCCGCACGCCCGGTGGTTGGCGCCAGGCGTGAGGTGCCGGTGCCGCCCTCGACCCTGGCTTCAGGTCGCGGCTTGTGGTCGGGCTCCAGCCAGAACAGGATCGTGGCAAGGCAGGCCGCCGCCAGCAGTGCCGCGATCAGGTAGGATCCGATCATCGTCTTTTGCCCGGCAAGGATCAGCCCGACCGCGCCCGGCACCAATACCCATGACAAAGAAATCATCATCCGCATCAAGGCGTTGACGATGGCGGCCTCTTCCGGCTGGAACCGCGCGGTCTGGGCGCGGACATTGCCGAACAGCATCGAATTCGTCGCATGGAACAGCGCCAGCGGCGCGATCATCGCAATGGCAAAAGTCAGCGCCGAGGGCACAGCCCAGATCATACCATAGCCGATGATCCCGAATGAGGCGACGAAGATCAGCGGGCGGCGATAGCTCTGGAACCGGTCTGAAAGCAGGCCGAACCCGATCGCCAGCAGGACATTGGTGATCGAGGCCGCCAGCGCGATCAGCGCATATTGGCCATCGCTCAGCCCCAGCTCGCGGATGCCGACCAGCGCCTGATAGGGCACGGTTGCCGCCCCTGCAAATCCGTAGAGAAAGATCGCGGCAGCCGAGGCGCGCACGACCCGATGGCGACGGAGGGTAGAAATCCAAGGGTTCATCTTAACACCTGAACCGCTGCGAGATTTCGGGCATTGGCTGGTAATCTGCGCCCGGGTCAAAGGGCAGCACCCGCAGCGACCGGTGGTGATTGGCAAGGGCCGCGATGTCCTGGCTGACCACGCCCTCGGTCAGCGCCATCAGGTTCGGCCGCGCAAGCGGCGCAAGTTCAGGCGAAAGATAGCCCGATTTCACCACAAGCAACGCCACCGCGCGCGGATCCAGCCCGAGCCGGTCGAAATCCGCGAGCGTATGATAGGGCCGCCGCCGCGCCGCCAGCACAAGGGTGATACCGCCGATCCGTACCACCGCCTGACGCGCATCAGGATCGTCGCCGCCATCAAGCAAGACCACCTCGGCCATGGTCGCGACGACGGCACCGGCCGGGTCAAGGCTCGCCCCGATCCGGAGCGGCAGCCGCGCGCCGGCCCCGGCTTTGAAACAGGCCTCGACCGCAGGCCGGTCGGCAATGCCCGCGACCAGCGCCCCCTGCCAGCCCCGTGCGATCAGGGCGGCGAGCACATCGGCACGGTCCCCCACCCCGCCGCCGGTCGGGTTGTCACCACTGTCGGCGAGGATCACCGGCTGCGTTCCCACCACCGCCGCGATATCCAGCATCTCCTCAAGCGGTCCTGTCTTTGCGCCGGAATGGAACCGGTCACGCGCGGCCCAGAAATCACCGGCGATCTGTGTCCCCGCAGCCGCCATCGCCACAGCGTCGGTGCCCGTCACCATGGCGCAGGCGGTGGCGCGCGGCTCATCGGCCCAGACATAGCCAATCATCAGATCCGCGCGCCAGATGCCGGGTCCCTCGCGCGCAGGCAGCGCGGCGTATAAAGACCGCGCCGGCTCGTCCCCGGTCGAAGTCCGCTCGCCGGGCAGCAAAAGCGGCACCGGCACCCGCAAAACGCCGGGCCGCACGCCGGTTTGCAGAGCGCGCAGGAGCATTGCAAAAGCCGCCTCCATCGTCTCGGGCGTGTCGATATGCGGTGCGGTGCGATAGGCGGCGAAAATGTCGATCTGATCGACCACTTTCGCCGAGACATTCCCATGCAGATCGTAACTGGTGGCGATCAGCATATCCGGCCCGACCGCCTGCCGCACTGCCTGAAACCAGTCGCCCTCGGCATCCCACAGGCCTTCGACCTTCATCGCGCCATGCATCGCGAGGTAAACCGCATCAAAGGGCTTCGCCGCCTCGAGACGCGCCAGAAACCCGGCCCGGAACGCCTCGTATACCGCGCGCGAGACCGGGCCACCCGGTACGGCACGCGCATGAAAGAGCGGCGCGATTTCAACAGGATGGTGGCGCAGAAAGGCGAAGTAATCGCTTTCTGTCAGCTCTGCCCCGCGCAGCACACGGAAATCCTCTGCCTGCATCAGCACCGGCGAAGAGGTGGAACATTCGGTATGGATGCCGCCGACGGCGATGCGCATTTCAGCCTCTTACAGTGTCGGGTGCAGCCGGGCCTGGGCGGCAAAGCGCAGCCAGTCCTTGTTCTCTGGCTGGGTCCAGCCCGCCTCGGCCACTGCCAGCAGACGCGGAAAAACAAGATCGTTGAACCAGGCGTCAGAGGTGAAATGCTCGCACCAGATACAGGCCTGAACACCTGTCATATGATGCGCCAGTTCGGGTGGAAAATCGCCCGCCGCCTCGTAAGAATAGCTTTGCTCGGGCGTCACCGGCCCGGCCCAGCCGGCGCCATTTTCCAGCCAGTCCGGCCCCTGCACCATGTCGAGATAATAGGCCTGGCCCGGCACCATCACCACATCATAGCCCTGCCGCGCCAGCGCGATCCCGATCTCGGGCTTTTCCCAGGCCATCAGAAGCGTGTTTTCCGGCGGCACCCCTCCGCCCTGCGCGACCTCGTTCCAGCCGACCAGGATCTTGCCCCTCGCCTCGAGCATCGCCTTGATCCGGCGCAGGAACCAGCTTTGCAGGTTGAGCGTTCCGGCAAGCCCCTCGCGCTGCATCAGCACCCGGGCACGCGGGCTGTCGAGCCAGGCGTTCCGCGCCACCTCATCGCCGCCGATATGGAACCAGCGCGACGGGAAAATCGCACATAGCTCGTCGATGATGGTTTCCAGCACCGAGAATGTCTCAGGGATACCGGGGTTGAAGCCGTTATTCGGGAAGCCCTGAACCGGATGATAGCTTTCCGGCGGCTCGTCCGGATCGGCCAGCTGAGGCAGCGCGGCGATGACACAGGCGGCATGGCCCGGCGTCTCGATCTCGGGCATGACCTCGATCCCAAGCGCCCCGGCATGGGCCACGAGGGCGCGCATCTCATCCTGGCTGTAATGGCCCGTCGCAGCCCCGGGCCCATCCCCAAGCTGTGGCCGCATCGCAGGCAGGCCGGCGGCACGGGTGGCGCCAATCGCGGTCAGCTGCGGGTAAGCGCGGATCTCGGCGCGCCAGGCCTCGTCATCGGTCAGATGCCAGTGAAAGCGGTTGAACCGGTTCCAGGCCATGATATCGACCACGCGGCAGACCTGGTCAAACCGCCAGAAATGCCGCGCACAATCCAGATGGCAGCCGCGCCAGCCATAGCGCGGCGCATCCGCGATATGGCCGGTCGCGGGGAAGCGGAACCTCGGGTCACTGATGGCGCCTTGCAGCATCTGCGCCAGCGCGATCAGCCCATAGCGCCGCCCGAGATCCGAGCTTGCCGTAAGGGTGATCACCGGGTCGAAATCGAGACGGAAGCCCTCTTCGGGGATCGCGGCGCTATAGGCAAACGCCACTTCACGCGATCCGGGCACGGGCGAAAGCTGCAGGATCCGGCGCCCCGCAGGGAACAGCCGGCGCTGCAGATCGGACACCGACAGCGCAAGACGCTGATCCGCGAGGCTGGTCCCCGGCGCGAGATGCAGGATAACCGGCGGAGGATCCGCCGCTGGCCCGGGTTCCGCCGTGATCGCATTCGGCCAGGGCATCAGCGCGAAGGGCAGCGTCAGCCGCCCCTCGGGCAGGCGCGGCGGCGGATATGCGGGCGTGGCGGATCGCAGCATCAGATCCCCGACCATACAGGGAAGATGACGGCGATCCGCAAGCGTGACCCAGGCGGTTTTGGCCGCGTCATTGCGGTGAAACGGCGAGCGGTTCAGGCCGGTGATCTCAAATGTCCAGCTGTTGCCCGGCGCGACAACCAGCCCTTCGGGCGGCGCGATCTGGTGGAAATTCGCATTGCGCAACAATAGCCTCGCGCCGGTGATCTCGTGATCCGCCAGCACGCGGGTGATCGAGGTCAGCGAGAGGGTAAAGCCCTCCAGCGCCTCATCGGACAGGTTGGTCAGCCGCAGGGACCAGGTCCCGGCGGGCAGTGGCATTTCGGACCAGGAATTTTCCAGGAGATACATCGCGCCCCTCACCAGTCGGCCGATTGCGTGAAGGTCCGCGCGAGCGAGGGCGTGCCCGCCGTCAGCCCGCAATCGACCGGCAGGCAGATGCCGGTGATCGCCGCCGCCAGCGGTGAGGCCAGAAAGCCCACCGCCTCGGCCACATCCCCGGGGCGCGCAATGCGGCCCAGCGGATAATGCGCGGCGGCCTCGGCAAAGACATTCGGGTTTTGCGCCGCACGCGCCTCCCAGGCGCGGGTGCGGACGGTGCCGGGCGCCACCGCATTGGCCCTGAGCCCGTGGCGGCCATATTCCACCGCGATCAGCCGCGTCAGATGGATCATCCCGGCTTTGGCCGCCGAATAGGCCGGGTGGCCATAGACCCCCAGCCCGTTGACCGAAACGATATTGACCACCGAGCCCTGGCCCAGGATCAGCTGCGGCGCCAGCGCCTGGAAGGTCAGGAAAGCGGCATCAAGGTTCAGCGCGCGATCGGCCTGCCAGTCGGCCACCGAGGTCGAATGCAACCCCGCCGCTGTCACGCCGCCCGCATTATTGACCAGGGTCACCACCTGCCCCAGGCGCTGCGCCCCGACCGCCATGGCCGCGCAACTGGCGGCATCGGTCACATCGGTCTGCCAGGGCAGGAAGCCCTCGCCCAGCTCCGCCGCCGCGCGCGCAACCGCGTCGAGGTCGAGATCGGTCATCAGCACGAGATCATGATCCTGGCGCAGACGACGCGCTATGGCTCGGCCAATATCGCCGGCGCTGCCGGTGATGATGGCGAGACGCGGCAAAGCAGCAGATGCGGCGGCAGAAGGCTGGTCAGCGGGGCGCGGGTCCAAAAGTCACATCCTTCGCGGCAAGATGACAAGGACCATCGGGGCGGCCGCCATCGTGCCCCGGGCCCGGCTTCAGTCGCCCAAAAGCTGGCGGTCGTCGCCGTCGCGGTGACGGATCAGTTGTTCCTTGATGCCGCGCAGGATCCGGGCGGATCGCGGCTTGTCGGCATAGGCCACCAGGTTCGCGATGATATCGACCACCGCGAGAAAGGCGAAACGGGTCGAGGTGGCGCGGAAGATATTGCGCCCCTCCGGCAGGTCGATCGGGATCACCAGATCGGCGGCCTCGGCCACCGGTGTTCCGGGCTGGGTCAGCGCAATGGTCGCAATGCCGCGCTCGCGCAGCAGCGCGAAACAGCGCACCATCTCGTGGTTGCGGCCCGAAAGCGAGGATCCCACCACCACCGTCCCCGGCTCTGCCGCCGCCGAGATCATCAGATGCATGCCGTGATCATTCGAGGCCGAGATCCGCACCCCCAGCCGGAACAGACGGTTCTGCAGCTCGGTCGCGATCATCGCCGAATTGCCGCCCGAGCCAAAGGCATGCACCATCTGCGCTGATGAGATCAGCGCAACCGCGCGTTCCACCGCCGCCAGATCCAGCGCCCGATGCATCTGGAACAGCGCGTTCTGCGCCTTGGTCACGATGTCTTCCGCCACCTCGGCAGGGGTCGAGGTCACCGATTCCGGCTTGAGATAGCGCAGCCCGACATAGGCCGAGCGCGCCAGCTGCACCTTGAAATCGGAAAAGCTGGAACAGCCCAGCCGCCGGCAGAACCGCGTCACCGTCGGCGGCGAGACGCCCGCCCGCGCCGCAATCTCGGTGATCGAGGCATTGGTCGCATAGGTCATATCCGCCAGCACCACCTCGGCCAGGCGCCTTTCCATTGCGGAAAGCCGCCCTTCCTCATCGCTGAGCGCCGAGATCAGGTCCGGCGCAGTCTCGTTCGGGGTACTCATTCGGATCTCCATGGCCGCAGCCCTGCAGACAGGGACGGGACTGTTTCACCCCCCACGAAACCTGTCAGAGCGACCTGGTCAAGCATGCGCTGGAATCCGAAATTCATTTTCGTTTCTCCTTGACATTCAGGCATAACCCTTTCGATTATTCCAGAGAATAAGCGATCAAGCTGAAATAATTTTCACGGAGCCGCCCGAATGACCGCCAGGCGCGACCCATTCGCGAACCCTTTCCCCGAAACGGACACCGATCGCCGCGCCATCTGGGAGATGCTGGTGCCCCGCGATATCGACGCCTGGACGACGGCAGACTGGGAGAGGGTGGCGGGCGATTTCACCGAAGGTCCGTTTACCGGGCTTTCCGGCAATCACCAGCCCGATCCGCAGGGCTTTACCTTTGCCTTTCCCAGCCTCGACCTCTACCGCGCGGAATGGCTGCGCCAGGCCCAAAGCTACCTGACCGAGCGCGCCGCAGGCATGTTTGACGGTGATCCGCGCCCGCATATCTATGCGGCAACGCGGCTCGAAGAGATCGGGATCACCGGAGACGCGGCGCTCGCGCGCAAGAAATTTGACGGCTGGCTGCCGCGCGCCGATGGCAGCCGCGACCGCATGAACTGGCAGACGCTTTACATCTGCCGCCGGGAAGACGGGCGGTGGAAGATCGCGGGCTTTATGGGCTATCTGCCCCATATCAGGGAGTGATCATGGTCAGCACGGCTCGGAGAAGGGTCTTCGTGGCGGCGCTGGCCACGGAAACCAACACATTCTCTCCCATCGTGATCGACCGCAAAGGCTTCGAGGAGTCGCTTTATGCGCCCCCGGGCCAGCATCCGGTGACCCCGACGCTCTGCACCGCGCCGATTCCGGTCGGGCGCAGGGTCTGCGCCGAGAAAGGCTGGGACCTGATCGAGGGCACCGCCGCCTGGGCCGATCCGGCCGGGCTGATCGCGCGAGGCGCCTATGAAGGGCTCAGGGACGAGATCCTTGCCCAGCTTCATCGCGCTTTGCCGGTGGATGCGGTGGTGCTGGGCCTGCATGGCGCGATGGTGGCCCAGGGCTATCTCGACCCGGAGGGCGATTTCCTTGCCCGGATCCGCGAGATGATCGGGCCGGATGTGATCCTCTGCGCCGAGATGGACCCCCACAGCCATCTGACCGCAAAACGCGTCGCCGCGCTGGATTTCTTCACCGTTTTCAAGGAATTTCCCCATACCGATTTCGTCGACCGCGCCGAGGATCTCTGGCGCATCCTCATCGACACGCTGGAAGGCCGGGTGACGCCGGTGGTCTCGGTTTTCGATTGCCAGATGATCGATGTCTTCCCGACCTCGCGCGAGCCGATGCGCAGCTTTGTCGACCGCATGATGGCGCTGGAGGCAAGCGAGCCGAAGCTTCTGTCCCTGTCCGCGATCCACGGCTTCATGGCCGGTGATGTGCCCGAGATGGGCACGAAAATGGTCGCTGTGACAGATGGGGACCCGGCCCTGGGCGCGCGCCTTGCCGAACAGCTCGGGCGCGCGCTTTTCGCCAATCGCGGCAGGCATATGATGCCGCAGATCAATGAGACTGAGGCCGTCTCGCGCGCGATGGCGGCGCAGGCCTGGCCGGTCGTGATCGCCGATATGTGGGATAACCCCGGCGGCGGCACGGCGGGGGATGCAACCGTCATCCTCAAGGAACTGCTGGCACAGGGTGCGCGCGGCGTGGCCATCGGCACGATCTGGGATCCGGTGGCGGTACAGCTTTGCTTCGTCGCCGGCGAGGGCGCCGAGATGCCCCTGCGGTTCGGCGCCAAATCCGCGCCCGAGACCGGCGAGCCCTGTGACGCGCTGATCCGCGTCATCCGCCTGAACGCGGCCGCTGAAATGCGCTTTGGCGAGAGCATCGCGCTGTTTGGCCCGGCGGCGCGGATCGCGCTTTTGGACCAGGCAGGCGCGGAAACCGGGATCGAGGTCATCCTCAACACCGTGCGCGTGCAGAGCTATGACCCCTCGCTCTTCACCGCCCTCGGGATCGATCCGCTGGCGCAAAAGATCCTCGTGATCAAATCAACCAACCATTTCTACGCAGCTTTTGCGCCCATCGCCTCGGAAGTGCTTTATTGCAGCGCCGGGAAGCCCTATCCGAATACTCCGGCAACCAATCCTTACCGGCTGGTCCGGGCGGATATCTGGCCGCGCATGGATGACCCTTTCGGAGAGATGTGATGAGCTTCCCCCCTTCCGGCCTTCCCGCTCCGGGTTTTCCCTGGCCCGAAGCTGGCACCCCGCTGGCAGATGTGACCACCCCGCTGCCGGTGATCGACGAAGACCGGCTCGCCGCCAATATCGCGCGGGCGCAAGACTATATGGCGGCGCATGGGCTGAATTTCCGGCCCCATATCAAAACCCATAAGATCGCGGCGGTCGCCCGCCAGCAGATTGCGACCGGGGCTGTGGGCCTCAATTGCCAGAAGCTGACCGAGGCCGAAGCCTTTGCCGATGCCGGGTTCGACGATATCCTGATCACCTATAACATCCTCGGGCGGGTGCGGGTCGCACGGCTGGTCACGCTGAACACCCGCGTGACGCGGCTGGCGGTGACAGCGGATTCGGCGGTGACGATTGCGGGGCTGGCGGCAGCTTTCCCGGCGGAAAAGCCGCTCACCGTTCTGGTCGAATGCGATACCGGCGGCGGGCGCTGCGGGGTGCAAAGCCCGCAAGACGCTTTCGCGCTGGCGCAGATGATCGCCGCCGCGCCGGGCCTGAAATTCGGCGGGCTGATGACCTATCCCGGCCCTGGCGGTGCCGCGCGGGTCGAGGCTTTCCTGCAAGAGACCATGGCACTGCTGGCGCAGGCGGGGATCCCCTGCCCGATGCGCACGAATGGCGGCTCGCCCGATCTGTGGAAGGCGCATCTGGTGCCCTCGGCGACCGAGCACCGCGCCGGCACCTATGTCTATAACGACCGCTCGATGGTCAGGGCGGGCGAATGCGGGCCGGGGGATCTGGCGATGCATGTGCTGGCCACCGTGGTTTCGCGCCCGGCGCCCGACCGCGCGGTTCTCGATTGCGGATCAAAGGCGCTGACCTCGGATCTGCTGGGCTTTACGGATTACGGCGAGATCGAGGGCCTTCCGGGCGCCAGGATCACCAGCCTTTCCGAAGAACATGCCGTGGTCGATCTGAGCGCCTGTACCGGCGCGCTGCCTGAGATTGGCGATCTGGTGCGGGTGGTGCCGAACCATACCTGTGTGGTCTCGAACCTCTTTGACCGGATGGTGTTCCACAAGGACGGCCTGGTCACGCGGGTCGAGCCTCTGGCTGCGCGGGGCACGGTCTGGTGAGTATGGGCAGCGGCACCCTTCACGCAGGTCAGATCTTCGATGGCGAGACCTGGCATCAGGACGCAGCGATCAGCTTCAAAGCAGGTCGGATCACCGCGATCGGCCCCTCGGGCGCGGCCCCCCGGGGACCGCGTCTGCCAGGTCTGATCGCGCCCGGCTATATCGACCTCCAGGTTAATGGCGGCGGCGGGGTGCTGTTCAACAATGACCCCACGCCCGAAGGGATCGCGACAATCTGCGCTGCGCATGCGCAACTTGGCACCACGGCTGTGATGGTGACGCTGATCACCGACCGCCCCGATATCACCGGTCGCGCGGTCGCGGCGGCGGAAGCGGCGCGGGCGCCCGGCTTCCTCGGGCTGCATCTCGAAGGCCCGCATCTGTCGCTGACGAAGAAAGGCACCCATGACCCCGCCCTGATCCGGGTGATGCAGGATCAGGACCTCGCCGCGATCCGCACTGCGGCGGGCCGTCTGCCGCATCTGATCGTGACGCTGGCACCGGAATCGGTCACGCCGGATCAGGTTCGCGCCCTTGCCGCAGCCGGGGTGACGGTAAGCCTCGGCCACAGCGATTGCGACTATGACACCGCGCGCGACTATATTGCGGCTGGCGCCCGCATGGTCACCCATCTCTTCAACGCCATGAGCCAGCTCGGCCACCGCGCCCCGGGGCTGGTCGGCGCCGCGCTGGTGGCGCCCGGCCTTTATGCCGGGCTGATCGCTGACGGCTTTCATGTCGCCGATGCCGCGATGCAGGTCGCGCTGCGGGCAAAGCCCGGGGAGGTGTTTCTCGTGTCAGATGCGATGTCGACCATTGGCAGCGATCTGACTGGTTTCATGCTGAATGGTCGTGAGATTTTCCGTGCCGGGGGGCGGCTGACCCTGGCAGACGGCACGCTGGCCGGTGCCGATATCGCGCTTTCGGATGCGGTGAGGTACTGCCATCTGCGGCTGGGTCTGGACAAGGGCGCGGCGCTGCGGCTTGGATCGGCGGCGCCAGCGGCGGCGCTTGGGCTGACCGATCGCGGCCATCTGCGGCCCGGCGCCCGGGCGGATCTGATCTGCCTCGACGATGCGCTGCAGGTCCTCGGCTGTTGGATCGCAGGCACGCCATCCGGCGGGATTGCGGCACAGGAGACGCGGTCGTGATCCTGTGTTTTGACATTGGCGGCACCTCGATAAAGATCGCCGAAGCCTTTGGCCTTGACGACATCAGGCCAACGATCCGCGTTCCTACCCCGGCCCGGGATTTCACCGCTTTCACCGCCGTCTTGCAGTCCGCCATCGACGCGGCACCCGAGCGGCCCGACTGCCTCGCCTTTTCCATCGCCGGGGTGATCGACCCGGAAACCGGCCTCGCGACCGTGGCGAATATTCCCTGCCTGAGCGGACGGCCCCTGCGCGCTGACCTCGAGACGGCGCTCGGCCTGCCGGTGGTTCTGGGCAATGATGCCGATTGCTTTGCGCTGGCCGAAGCCGCCATCGGCGCGGGGCGCGGCCATGCGGTCGTGTTTGGCATCATCCTCGGCACCGGGGTTGGCGGTGGCATCGTGGTCAGAGGCCAGCTGATCAATGATGGAGCGGGATCGGGCGGCGGATTTGCCGGCGAATGGGGCCATGGCCCGGTCGCCCAGCGCATTGTCGGGGATACCGTGCTACCCGCCTTTCCCTGCGGCTGCGGCCAGACCGGCTGCCTCGACGCGGTCTGTTCGGCGCGCGGAATGGAAAAGCTGCATCTCGCGCTTGGCGGCGCGGCACGTACCGCAGAGGACATCATTGCCGCCTGGCAGGCTGAGGAGCCGGCAGCCTCGCGGACCATCGCGATCTGGCTTGACCTGCTCTCTGGCCCGCTCGCCATGGTGCAAAACATGCTTGGCGCCGGGATTATGGCAGCAGGCGGTGGCCTGTCGAACGCGCGGCCCCTGATCGACGCGCTGGATAAGGCGGTTCGGGCACGGATCCTGCAACGGCTTTCCCGCCCGCTGATCGTTCAGGCACAATGCCCGATCGAGCCCGGCCTGGTCGGCGCGGCAGTGCTTGGCCTGAACCGGAAGCGCGACGGCTGACCCACCCCATATTTCCCGGTTTCCCGGCGGAGTGATGTTCCGCCGGCTTTGCGTGCATCAGTCGCCGCCATGAAAACAAATTACATAATTTGACAGCGCCATCGAAAATTCATTGACGAACATTGTGGCCGCCTTCCATGATGCAGAAAAAGAATTTCTCCCCAGGGAGTGAAACATGCGAGTCGCGATTATCGGCCTCGGCTTTCGTCTCGGCTATCTTGGCCATGTATTCCGGGAAATGGACCCGGATTTCGAGATCGTGGGC
Source organism: Paracoccus sp. IB05 (assembly GCF_016405985.1). Classification (GTDB taxonomy): domain Bacteria; phylum Pseudomonadota; class Alphaproteobacteria; order Rhodobacterales; family Rhodobacteraceae; genus Pseudogemmobacter. The sequence goes on along the minus strand of NZ_JAEFCF010000004.1, from coordinate 39,362 downwards.
TATTACGATCCGGCCCCGGCCGGCATGGCGACCCTGACCGAACACGGCATTCCCGCCGGCATCTCGCATGAAAGCGCCGAGGCGCTGGTTAAGGCCGGCGGCTTTGATCTGCTGATGATCGGCTCGCCCAACCATTTCCACCTGGACCATATAAGGCTGGGGCTGGAGGCGGGGGTCAAAGTCTTCAGCGAAAAGCCCATCGTCTCGTCACTTGAAGACACTTATGCGCTGGCCGCTTTGCTGGCCAAATACGGGCATGAGACCCTCTCGGTCGGCCTCGTCTTGCGCTATGCGCCGCTGTATCGCGACCTGCTGGCCGCGCGTGACGCCGGCACCCTGGGCAATATCGTCTCGATCGAGGCCGCAGAACATATCTACCCTTATCACGGCGCGTTTTTCATGCGCGACTGGCGGCGCTATGAGAAATGGTCCGGCAGCTTCATGCTGGAAAAGTGCTGCCATGATCTCGACCTTTACAACGGTCTGATCCAGGCGAGGCCCGAGCGGGTGGCGTCTTTCGGGGGCAGGAAGACCTTTATCCCGGCGAATGATCCGCGCACATATGGCGTCAACGACATGGATATGTTCCACAAAAAGCCCTCGGGCTGGAACGGGTCGGACAAGGTCTTCGATTCCGATGGCGATATCATCGACTATCAGGTCGCCATCGTGGAATACGCCAATGGCGTGGGAATGAATTTCCACACCAATCTGAACGCCCCCGATCAGTTCCGCCGTTTCGCGGCCTTTGGCACCAAAGCCCAGGCCGAGGGCGATTTCATCCGCGGCTTCTTCCGCGTGACCGATGTGCTTTCGGAACAGCGGGTGATCGACCGCGAATACAAGGCCACGGCCCTGTCGCAGCATTACGGCGCCGATGAGGAAATGGCCGCCGGGATCGTCGCGAATGTCACCAGAGGCGCGGCGCTGCCGGTCTCGACGCTCGACGCGCTGGAGGCGGGCGTGCTGGCGCTTTCCATGGATCAGGCGCGCCATTCCCGCCAGGTGGTCGATCTGCGCCCGGTCTGGGACCGTTATGACGAGGCCCTGACGCGGAAGGGGGCTGCATGACCAGTTCGCGATCCGCCTGGATCTTCGCCTGGGCGCTGCTGGCGCCGGCGATCCTCTATGTGCTGGTGATCGTGGCCTGGCCTTTGGTCGAGACCTTCCGCCTTTCTTTTACTGACGCGAGCCTGCGCAAGGTGACGAATTACGTCGGCACCGCCAATTATGAGAAGATCTTCAACGAGACCTTCTTCGGGGTGATCTTGCGCACCTTCACCTGGACGTTTTTCTCGGTGGCGCTGAAAATGATCATCGGCACCTTTGGCGCGGTCCTGCTGAACGCCGCCGTGCCGGGGCGCTATCTGTTTCGCATCCTGACGATGCCGCCCTGGATCGTGCCGATGGCGATTGGCATTTTCATGTGGGGCTGGATGTATAATGGCCAGTTCGGGATGATCTCGGGCCTCTTGCAGCGCTTTGGCCTGACCGACGGGCCGGTGGCCTTTCTGGCTTATGGCGAGACCGCCTATTGGGCCACTATCGTCACCGATGTCTGGATTGGCGTGCCGATGGTCACGATCTATTTCCTCGCCGCCATCCAGTCGATTCCGAAAGATCTTTACGAGGCCGCCTGGGCCGATGGTGCCAGCCGCTGGACCCGCTTTCGCCGCATCACCCTGCCTTTGATGCTGCCGGCGATGATCACCATGTCGATGCTCTCGCTGATCGCGACCTTCAACTCTTTCGATATCATCTGGATCCTGACCCAAGGCGGGCCTTCGGGGTCGACCACCACCATGATCATCGACACCTATCACACCGCCATCGGGTCGAAAAAATACGGCGAGGGTGCCGCGCGGGCGGTGGTGATCTGTATTTTCCTCTCGCTCTTCTGCCTTGCCTATTTCCGGGTGACGCGGCGGCTGCAGACCATTGGCGGAAAGGAATAGGCCATGGCTTTGTTCCATGACAAAAACACGCCGATGATCGATCGCTACCACTGGTGGGAGGTGATCGCGATCTATGCCGGGATCTTTGTCTTCCTGTTCTTCCTGCTGGCGCCGTTCATCGAAGGCTTCCTTGTCAGCCTGAAGCCGCTGGCCGAGCTCTTTTCCACCCCCTACAGCTTCTGGCCGGAAAACGGCTCTTTCGCCGCCTATTCGACCATGTGGGAGCGGGTGCCGGGCTTTGCCTGGTATGTGTTCAACTCTTTCCTGATCTCGACGGCGGCCACCGTGATCGTGCTGCTTCTAGTGGTGCCCGCCGCCTATGCCTTCGCGCGGTTCGATTTCAGGGGCATGGGGCTGGTGCTGGGCGGCTTTCTTGCGGTCTCGATGTTTTCCGGCGCGGTGCTGCTGATCCCTTTGTTCCGGCTGATGCGCAGCCTTGGCATGCTCAACACCTATTGGGCAATGATCGTGCCGGGCGCGGCTTTCCTGATCCCTTCGGCGGTCTGGCTGTTGCGCACCTATATGATGCGCATCCCGTCTGAGCTGAACGAGGCCGCCTGGACCGATGGCGCCAGCCAATTCTACATCTTTCGCCGTGTCGTGCTGCCGATCGCCAGCCCCGGGATCGTGGTGGTCGCCATGGTCACCTTCATCGGCGCCTATAGCCAGCAATTCATCTTCGCGCTGACCTTCAATTCCAAGACCGAATACATGCCGCTGCCGATTGGCCTTTACGCCTTTTTCGGCAAGCAGGATGTGGTCTGGAACGAGCTGATGGCCGCCGCTTTCGTGGGCATCGCCCCGGCCATGATCATCATCTTTTTCCTGCAAAGATACCTTGTCGGCGGGCTGACCGCCGGGGCCCTAAAATAAGAGAACCCTTCACAACCGGGAGTATGTGACGTGTCCAACCTGCTTCGGAATAGCCTGATCAGCGTGGTGCTTGCCACCACGACCGCGCTGCCCGCTTTGGCTGAAGACATCAGCTGGATCTATTGCGGCGACAAGATGGACCCGGTCCATGAGAAATATATCAAGGAATGGGAAGCCGCCAATGACGGCTGGTCGGTCAAGCCCGAGGTCGTGGGCTGGGGCCAGTGCCAGGACAAGGCGACAACGCTGGCGGCAGCCGGCTCGCCCGCCGCGATGGCCTATGTCGGCTCGCGCACGCTGAAGGAGTTTGCGCTGAACGACCTGATCGTCGAAGTGCCGATGACGGATGAGGAAAAAGCCGCCTATTACCCCCATATCGTCGATACCGTCACCTTTGACGGCACCCAATGGGGCGTGCCGGTCGCGTTTTCGACCAAGGCGCTTTACTGGAACAAGGGGCTCTTCAAAGAGGCCGGGCTTGATCCGGAAAAGCCACCGGTTACCTGGGCCGAAGAGATCGAATTCGCCAGGGTCATCAAGGAAAAAACCGGCAAGGCCGGCTATGGCCTGCCCGCCAAGACCTTTGACAATACCGTCCACCAGTTCCTGCACTGGGTCTACACCAATAACGGCCAGGTGATCGACGCCGGGGGCAAGATCACCCTCGACAGCCCCGATGTTCTGGCCGCGCTGACCGCCTATAAGGACATCACGCCGTACTCCGTCGAAGGCGCCACCGCCTATGAGCAGAATGAAATCCGCGCGATCTTCCTTGATGGTCAGGTCGGCATGATCCAGGCCTCGGTGGGTGCGGCCTTCCTTCTGGCCGATACCAAGGTCGACTGGGGCGTCACCGATCTGCCGCTCGGGCCTTCGGCCAGGGGGAAGGGCACGCTTCTGATCACCGACAGCCTTGCGGTGTTCAAAGGGTCGGGGGTCGAGGACAAAACCATCGAATTCGCGAAATTCATCACCTCGCCCAAAGTGCAGGAGGAATATGAGGCCGGTGGTGCTGCAGGCCTGACACCGCTGCGCCCCAGCCCCGCGGTGGATGCGATGCTGGCGGCCGCGCCCTATTGGAAGCCTTTTGTTGACGGGATCGAATTCGGCGGGCCGGAACCTTTGTTCACCGATTACAAAGGCTTCCAGAATGTCATGATCGAAATGGTGCAATCTGTCGTGACCGGCACCGCCGAACCTCAGGCGGCACTGACCAAAGCCGCCGCCGCTTTGGAAGAATACAAGTAAGGCGCGGGGGCCGGCATCCTCGCTCCGGCTGGCCCTTCTCCCTGTCACGGCGGCATCTCTCTTCTGCCGCCGTGATCCTTGCATGAAAAGGATCCGCTCTTTGGGCCAGTTGTCGCTGAAAAACGTGGTGAAGACCTTCGGCCAGTTCGAGGTCGTCAAAGGCGTGAACCTTGATGTGACGGAAGGCGAGTTCATCGTTTTTGTCGGCCCCTCGGGCTGCGGGAAATCGACGCTGCTCAGGATGATCGCCGGGCTGGAACATACCACGGCGGGCGATATCGTGATCGATGGCAAGCGGGTGAATGATCTTGCCCCGGTAAAACGCGGCATCGCGATGGTGTTCCAGTCTTACGCGCTGTACCCGCATATGTCGGTCTTCGAGAATATCGCCTTCCCGCTGCGCGTCGAACGCGCGCCCGAGGCGGTTATCCGCGAAAAGGTGACGGCGGCGGCAAAGATCCTGCATCTTGAGCAGCGGCTGCAACAAAAGCCCGGCCAGCTGTCCGGCGGTCAGCGCCAGCGCGTCGCCATCGGCCGTGCCATCGTGCGCGCGCCCGAAATCTTCCTCTTTGACGAGCCGCTCTCGAACCTTGATGCCGCCCTGCGCGCCGATATGCGGATTGAACTCACGCGGCTGCATAAACAGCTTGGCGCCACGATGATTTACGTGACGCATGACCAGGTCGAGGCGATGACCATGGCCGATCGGATCGTGGTGCTGAATGCGGGTTACATCGCCCAGGTCGGTGCGCCGCTGGATCTGTATCACAAGCCGCAGAACACATTCGTCGCGGGATTCATCGGCAATCCACGGATGAATTTCCTGCCCGTCACCTGCACCGGGATCACCGATGCCGGCGCGGTGATCGACTGGCAGGGCAAAGCGGTGACGATCCCGGTCCATGCAATGGCATCGGCGCCCGGCCAGACCTTCACCCTCGGAATCCGGCCCGAACATCTTACCCTTGCGGGAGGAGAGATGCAGCTTGGGGTGACGCCTTCGGTGGTCGAACATCTTGGGCAGCAGACCATCGCCTGGGCCAGCCTGAACGGCACAGCTGAAACCTCATTCTGCGTCGCTTTGCCCGGAGACCAGGCGATCAAAGCAGATCAGTCGGTCACCCTCGGCTTCAGTGCCGCCGACTGCCATCTGTTTGACGCGGCAGGCGAGGCGCTGGAACGCCGCCTCTTGCCCGGAACATCCAATGGCTGAGCCTCAGCCCTCCGCCGCATCCACCGCCTTGCGCATCGCGCAAACGGCAAGATGGATGTTCGGCGGATCGGCCAGCAGGCTGCCGCCCAGCAGATAGACGACCTCCTGGCCATACATCCGCACCATGTCAGCGGCACGCTCCACACTCATCCCGCCACCGGGGCTGGGGAGAATTGCCGCCCCCGGCCCGTCGGGCGCGCGGCAGGCATCAGCGATTTGCAGGCATTCGGGCGCAGAAAACCCAAACCGCCCGCCGACATTCGGGAAAACGGAAATATCCGCGCCCGCCAGCCGCTGAAGCGTGCCGAAGATCACGCCGTGATCCATGCCGGTATCGGGGGAAAGCACCCAGGGGCCGAGGAAGGACGGATGCGTCATCACCGGCAGGTCAAGGCCCGCATCCTGCGCGATGCGATGCACGAGGCCAAAGCCCAGAAGCCCCGGCATCACGATCACTCCGCCCGCCCCGGCCTCCTTTGCAAAGCGCAGCCGCGCCTCGATCTGATCCGCCGGGCCGGAGAGGTTCGGGATATAGATGGCACTCCGCCCATGTTCCGCATTGGCCTTTGCGACGGCTTTCGCCACCGCCTCGACCCGGGCCTCGAAAGGTGCTGCCGCCTGGCCCGCAAGCCCGTGATCTTCCTTGATGATGTCAGCCCCACCGCGCACCGCGCCCGCGGCCAGCGCCGCAAAGGCCGCAGGCGGCTGGCCCATCGGCTTCAGCACCGGCGCAATCATACCGCCGGTTGCCCGCCCGCATCGCGCGCGGATGCCTTTGATGCCGAAACGTGGCCCCGGAAAGCGCGCCAGCATCGTCTCACCCGGATCAATGCCCGTCACCCGGATCCCCTGCTGGATCGAGGAATTGCCGAAAACCACGTTCAGGAACTGGCTGAACTCATCCCCCGCGCTGTCGGGCGAATAGGAGATCTTCGCCTGAAAGACGCCGTCTGACAGCGTGCCGGTCTCTTCGACCCGGCCAAGGATCTCGTCTTCGACATAGCCCGGCGGCACCACGGCGCGCGGGATCTCGACCGTCTGTTCCAGCGCGATGGCCTCTGCACGGGCGCGGGCCTCGGCGAGGTCGCCCGCGCGGAGACGGTAGGTGACGGTAAAGCGCATCAAAGCGCCTCGGCCTTGACCACCGAATGCACCGCCTCGACCCGAACCGCGCCAAGCGCATCTTCGTCAATGCCGGTCTGCTGCCCGGTCAGGCGTTCGACCGCCCGCACGAGGCTGAGCGCATCCATGCCGTAATAGCGCATGAGATAGGGGCGCGAGCCGCCATGCGCATAGGTGTCCTGCAGCCCCAGCCGGATCAACCGGCGCGAAAGCCCGGCCTCGGCCAGCGCCTCAGCCACCATCGAGCCGATACCGCCGGTGACAAGGTGGTTTTCCAGCGTGATGACGCCGTGTTTCACCGCCTCTGCATGGCCGAGGATCGTCGCCGCATCGAAAGGTTTCAGGGTGTTGAGATGCAGGTGACGCACGGAAACCCCGGCCCGGTCCAGCGCGGCCCTCGCCCGGATCGCTTCTTCGGTGGTGATGCCGGCGGTGATGACCAGCACATCGGTCCCTTCCGCCAGAACGCGGATCTTGCCGATCTCCAGCGGGGTATCGAACAGCCGCGGCACCGCGCCGCGCAGGATGCGGCAATAGACCGGGCCATCGACCGAATCCGCCGCCGCGACGATACTCTCGACCTCGGTCGCGTCCCCGGCCTCCAGAACCGTCATGTTCGGGATCGTGCGCATGACCGATATGTCTTCGATCGCCTGATGCGTCATGCCGCCAGGCGTCGTGATCCCCGGCAGAAAGCCCATCAGCCGCACCTGGCGGCGCGGATAGGCGATGGAGGCCATCAGCTGATCATAGGGCCTGCGGTAAAGGAACACGCCGAAGGAATGCAGGAAAGGCCGGAACCCCGCCAGACCAAGCCCGCCCGCAAAAGACAGCATGTTCTGCTCGGCCATGCCAAGCGACAGGAACTGGTCCGGGTGGCGGTCGCGAAAGCCGTCGATCTCGCAGCTCGAGGTCAGATCGGCGGAGAGGCACAGCACCTCGGGGTGCTGCACGGCGTAATCTTCAAACGCCTTCGCATAGGGGCGGTTCACCATTTCCATCTTCAGTGCCCTCCCAGGTCAACAGGTGCGATGCCAAGCTCGGCGGCAATGGCGATGTTCATTTCGCGGCGTTCCTCGTCAGATTTGAACCGCACATAATGCAGGCGCGGGAAGCGCTTCATCAGGAATTCCATGCCTTTCGTCGGGCTGGAATGGGCAAGGATGATCAGCGGCTGGCCCTCATGCGGGGTCGCCCTGGCCTCTCGCAAGGCAGTCAGGTCATGGGCGTCAACCTCGGCCACCACGGCGCCGAAATTGCGGAATTTGGTGGCGATGTCGCCCACCGTCATCACCGAATCCATCGCGCCGTCGCATTGCTGGCGGTTCACATCCATCAGCGCCCAGAGATTGTCGATGCCGTGATGGGCGGCGGCCTGCACCGCCTCCCAGGTCTGGCCCTCCTGGACCTCGCCGTCTGACATATAGACACAGACCTCGCCGGTCTCGCCACGGCGCTTGCGCCCCCAGGCAAGGCCCGCGCCGGTCGACAGGCCGATGCCCAGAGTGCCGTTATGCACCTCCATCCCCGGGGAATGTTCGGCGCCGATCATCTCGACGGATGACCCGTCCTGGTTGAACATCTCGAGCCCTTCGGGGGCCATGCGACCGACCTCGATCAGGCAGGCGTAAGCCACCAGCGCGTAATGCGCGGGCGCGATGAAAAGCCGGTCATGCACCGCATCGAACGGGCCGTTATAGCCTGCGCCGGTGCGGTAATCATGGTTCGCGGCCGAGGGCACCCCGCCAAAGGGCGGCGGCACCAGCGGCATGGTCGAGGGGCCGAGATTCAGCGCCTCGTTATACAAAAAAGCCAGCTGCTCGGCGGCGGAACAGGCCTGGCTCAGATAGCCGCCATTATTGCGCATCGAATGTTCGAACACGCGGCAGCGGATGCCATGGGCCACATCTTCGGTTGTACGGGAGTTTTGCATCTGTGGCCTCATCGAATTGTATCGGGGCCGGTCATGCCGGCCCCGCAAGTCAGATCAACGCGCGGGGAGCTTCATCCAGGGGCTCACCGACACTTCGGCATGGACGAAAGCCGGCATTTTCGCGCCCAGCTCTTCCATATTCGAGATATCGAGCTCGTTCAGATCGGCCTGGGTGATCAGAGTCGGCGGCACGATGACCTGGGCCGCGACCGTCTCACCGGCCAGAAGCTGCGCGAGGGTGCGCACCGAAACCTCGCCCACCACGGCGGGGTTGGTGGCGGCAGTGGCTTTCCAGCCCGACCCGTCTTCGCGCATCAGGGCGATATCGGCGGTGGAAACGTCAGCCGAGTAGATCGCCACATCCTGGCCCATGCCAGCCTCGTCCACGGCGATTTTCACGCCCTTGGCGAATTCGTCATAGGGGGCAAAGACGACCTGGATATCGGGGTTGGCCGACAGAACAGACCGCGCCTGGTTCGCGACCGAATTCGCGATCGGGTTGTCCATGGTGCCGAACATCGCCTTTTCGGTGATGCCCGGATATTTCGCCTTGAACTCTTTCCAGGTCTCATCACGGCGATCAAGCGGCGCGATGCCGGGGACATAGACGTAACCCGCGGTCCAGGTCTCGCCCTGATCCTTGATCGCCTGTTCCAGCGCCAGGCGGGCCAGGTCGCGGTCAGACTGTTCGACCTGCGGGATGGCGGCGTTTTCGACATTCACGTCAAAGGCCACAACCTTGATCCCGGCATCAACCGCGCGCTGCGCGGCCTCTTTCATCGACTCGGTCAGACCGTGCTGGATGATGATCCCGTCAACGCCAAGCGCGATGGCCTGATCAACCATATCGGCCTGAAGCGCCGCATCCTGGCGCGAATCGAAGACCTGAAGGCTGACGCCAAGCGCCTCTGACTGCTTTTCCACGCCCGAGAGATAGGCCTGGAAGAAATCGCCGGTCGACAGATAGCGCACCAGCGCGATCTTCACCTCGCCCGGATTATCGAATGGCGCCGGAGCATCCTGCGCGATGGCGAGGCCCGGGATCAGGGCAATACCGCCCATCAGGCCCACAAACACCCGTCTTAAGAACATGGTTTCCTCCCTCTTCTTTGTTGTCCGTTTCGCTCAGCCGCGCGCCCGGCCTCCCCGACCGGAAAGCGCGAAGGTAAAGACGAGGGCGACGACCAGGACGGCGCCCTTGATGAAATCCTGGGTGTAATAAGGTGCGTTCAGCATGGTCAGACCCTGCAACAGGATGCCGACAAACAGCGCGCCGATGGCGGTGCCGAAAGCATTGGGCTTCGCCGCGCCCAGCACGGCAAAGCCGATCAGCGCGGCGGCAACCGCATCGAGCAACAGGTTGTTGCCCGAGGCCACATCGCCCCGCCCCAGCCGCGCCGCCAGCAGGATGCCTCCGAACGATGCCAGCGTGCCTGAGATCACATAGGCCAGAATGCGGTAGAAATTCACGTTGATGCCCGCAAGGCTCGCCGCTTTGGCGTTAGACCCGATCGCATACATGACGCGGCCATGGCGGGTGAGCTCCAGGAACCCCCAGACCAGAAACGCGATCACGATCAGGAAGACGACCGACAGCGGCACCAGATCCTCAAGGATGAAATCCAGCCGGTGCCGCCCCAGCATCAGGAAGCCGGGCGAGAATGTGCCGGTCGCGGTGCCGCCCCCGGGCAGCGACATGCCGGTCGAGATGGAATTTCCTTCCGTCGGGATACGCTGCAACCCCATCAGCAGGAACATCATCCCAAGCGTCGCCAGAAGATCCGGCACCCGCATCTTGACGATCAGCAATCCGTTGATCAGGCCGACAAAGGCGCCCATCGCCAGGCAGAACACCACCGCCTCGACCGCACCGAGATCCCAGATCACCATCGTATAGGCCGAAAGCATCAGAGCAGAGGTCGCAACCGCCCCGATGGAAAGGTCAAAGCCGCCCACCACCAGGGTCGCCGTGACGCCAAGCGCCAGGATGCCGGTGATCGCCACCGATTGCAGGATGAAGACACCGCTGCGCGCGGTCAGGAAAGCCGGTTGCGCGATGGAAAAGCCGATCACCAGCGCGGCCATCAGGATCAGGAACCCGTAGCGGATCGCGAAATCGGTCAGATTGAAGTCTTTTTTCATGAAGGCATTCCTGCGGCGGATTCGGTGACCTGCGCCATGACAAGGCCAAGGTCGATATTCTGATTGCGATGTGCGCCGATGATCGAATGCTCGCTCATGACAAGGATGCGGTCGGCCACTTCCAGCGCTTCGTCGATCTCGGCACAGAGCACCAGGGTGGCGCGGCCAGAGGCGCTGGCACGGATATGGCGGCCGATGTCGCGGCGCGCCTGGATGTCGACGCCCTGGAAGGGCTCATCAAGGATCAGAAGACGCGAGGCCTCGGCCAGCCAGCGCGCCACAACCACTTTTTGCTGATTGCCGCCCGACAGCGTGAGGATCCCGTCTTTCGGGCTTTGGCACACGACGCCCATCTCGCCGATCATCCTGGTCGCGGTGGCGCGCTCAGACCCGGGGCGCAGCAGCGACAGCAGCCCGGTATGGCGCGACAGGAATGGCAGCACCATATTGCGGGTGATGTCGAATTCCGGGATCACCGCATTCAAAAGCCGGTCTTTCGCCGAAAGAAACACCCCCGCCTGCACCGCCGCGCCCGGATTTTTCGGCATATATGGCGCGCCGTCCAGGGTGATCGTGCCCCCCTCGGCGCGTGAGACACCGAAAAGCACCTCGGCCAGCAGCGATTTCCCCGACCCGACAAGGCCGGTGATCGCCACGACCTCATTTTCATGCAGGCTCAGATCAAACGGCACCGCATCGGGCCGGAGCCGCAGCGCGCGCGCCTCGATCACCGCCCGGCCCTGAGGCGGAATGTCGATATCGACCTCGGTGATCTCATGGCCCAGCATGGCGCGCACGGCACCGGCGTAATCCAGGGTCTCGCCCTCGAACTGGCCGGAAATCTGCCCATCCCGCATCGAGACAATCCGGTCGGCGAGGCGACGGATATCGGACATGCGATGCGAGATATAAAGGATCGCCACACCCTCGGCCCTCAACCGGTCGATCAATATGAACAACCGTTCCGTTTCTGTCGCCGAAAGCGATGAGGTTGGCTCGTCCAGGATCAGAAGCCGGGGGCGATGCGACATCGCGCGGGCGATGGAAACCAGCTGCCGGTCGGCAAGGCTCAGCTCGCGCACCGGGCGCGTAACATCGACATCCAGCCCCACGGCGCCGGCAATCCGCCGCGCCTCTTCGCGCATCCGACGGGCATTGAGGAAGAAAGACGATCCCGCCGCCAGCTCGTCGAGCAAAAGATTCGAGGCCACGTCAAGATCCGGCGCCACCCCGTCATTGATGTTCTGATGCACGGTCACCACCCCCGCCCGCAATGCGGAGGCCGGGTCCGGCGGATCAAAGGGCTGGCCGCCCAGCGTGATCTCGCCGGTATCGCGGCGCTGCACGCCGCAGAGGATCTTGACCAGAGTGGATTTCCCCGCCCCGTTCGCCCCCATCAACACAGTCACTTTGCCCGCCGGCAGGGTCAGATTAACCCCCCGGAGTACATGATTGCGCGCAAAAGATCGGGTCAGCCCCGTGATAACGATGGCGTCCTGCGGCACGATGGTCTCCTCTCCCAATCCGAGGCTAGCGTCTCGGTTGTTCAAATGTCAATAACGTTTGACAAATGCCGCAAGAATGGAAATCCTTAGCCGTAACCCCGGGATGCGGGAGGAGGAATCCGCGCTCCGGAGGGCAAGATTTGGTGCGCCGGGCCAGCTCCGGCGTATCACCTGCGGGAGGAGAAAGCCGTGAATCCGTCAGACACTGCGTCGCAATATGAGGCGCTGACCCCCAGCACAGTGCCATCCCGCCTGGGCGGGCTGAGCCTTTTGACCAGCCGCGTCGGCCCCCCCGACAGCTGGCAGGTCGAAGAGGTCGGCGATGGCAACCTGAACCTTGTTTTCATCCTGCGCGGCGCGGCTGGCGCGGCGATTGTGAAACAGGCGCTGCCCTATGTGCGGCTGGTGGGCGAATCCTGGCCCTTGCCGCTGAAACGCAGCTTTTTCGAATATAACGCGCTGATCCGCCAGGAAGCGCGCGACCCCGGTGCTGTGCCGGAGGTCTGGCATTTCGACGAGGCGCAGGCCATTGTCGTGATGGAATTTCTGACCCCGCATATCATCCTGCGCCATGGGCTGATCGCAGGAAAACGCTATGCCGGTCTTGGCGAAAGGCTGGGCGCGTTTTGCGCGCGCACCCTGTTCCGGGGCTCGGATCTCTCGATGAATGCGGCCGCGAAAAAGGCCGATATGGCGCTGTTTGCGGGCAATGTCGAACTTTGCGACATCACCGAAAATCTTGTCTTTTCAGACCCCTATTTCAATGCAAAGCTGAACCATCACACGCCCGGGCTGGAAGGCGCCATTGCCCGCATCCAGGCCGATCTGCCCCTGAAAGTAGCAGTTCAGCATCTGAAAATGGGTTTCACCGCCCAGGCCGAGACCATGCTGCACGGGGATCTTCATACCGGCTCGATCATGGTCTCAGACGACGATATCCGCGTGATCGACCCCGAATTCGCCACCTATGGCCCGATCGGCTTTGATGTGGGCATGCTGATCTCGAACTTTCTGATGGCCTATATCGCGCAGCCCGGGCATGAGACCGGCGCGGGCACACGGGCGGAGTATCAGGACTGGCTGCTGTCGGTCACCGCCAATGTCTGGACCGCGTTCGAGGCCGAATTCACCCGGCTCTGGCGCGAGGAACGGACGGGCATCCTCTACCAGGCCACGCTGTATGAGGATCAGGGCCACGGCCTCGCCAGCGAGATCGCGCGGGCGGAACGGCTTGGCATGATCTGGCGCGACGCGCTTGGCTTTTGCGGCGTCGAGATGCATCGCCGCATTCTCGGCCTCGCCCATAACGCCGATTTCGAACGGATCAGCGACGAGGCCACCCGCGCCGGTTGCGAGGCCCGTGCCCTCGCGCTTGGCACCGCACTGATCCATGGCCGCAATGGCCTGACCGGAATTCCTGCCGTGCTTGACCTCGCGCGGCGTATCAGCCTGGAGAACCACCTGTGAAGATCAATGGCAAACCCTACCGCTCCATCTGGCGCGAGGCCTCGGGTCAGGTGATGATCATCGACCAGCGCTGGCTGCCGCATGAATTGCGCATCGTGCCGCTGACCACGCGCGAGGAATATGCGGTCGCGATCCGCGATATGTGGGTGCGTGGCGCGCCGCTGATTGGCGCAACGGCGGCTTATGGCGTGGCCGATCAGATGGCGCGCGACCCTTCGGATGCCTCGCTTTCCGAGACCTGGGAGGTCTTGCACGAGACCCGCCCGACCGCGATCAACCTGCGTTGGGCGCTGGATGAGATGGACCGCGTTCTGCGCCCCCTGCCCGCCACCGAGCGCGCGGCGGCAGCGGCAAAACGCGCCGATGAGATCGCCGATGAAGATGTCGAGATCAACCGCCGCATCGGCGAACACGGCCTCGCGCTGATCCGCGAGATTGCAGCGAAAAAACCCGGAAAGCCGGTCAATATCCTCACCCATTGCAATGCGGGCTGGCCCGCAACGGTCGACTGGGGCACCGCAACCTCGCCGATCTATCACGCGGTGGAAGCCGGCATTCCGGTGCATGTCTTTGTCGACGAGACCCGCCCCAGGAACCAGGGCGCACAGCTGACGGCATGGGAGCTGAACTCGGCGGGCGTCAGCCATGATCTGATCGTCGACAATGCCGGCGGCCATCTGATGCAGCATGGCGAGGTCGATCTGGTGATCGTCGGCACCGACCGCACCACGGCCCAGGGCGATGTCTGCAACAAGATCGGCACCTATCTCAAGGCGCTGGCGGCAAAGGCCAATGGTGTGCCGTTCTACGTCGCCCTGCCCTCGCCGACCATCGACTGGACGGTGGTTGATGGCGTGAAAGAGATCCCGATCGAGGAACGCTCCGATACCGAGGTCACCCATGTTCAGGGCAAGGACGCCTCGGGCAGGATCATCCAGGTGCAGATCAGCCCCGATGGCACCGGCGGGCGCAACCCGGCCTTTGATGTGACCCCGGCAGCGCTGGTGACCGGCCTGATCACCGAGCGCGGCGTGGTCGCCGCCGATGCGGCAGCGATGGAGGCAATGTTCGGCGATCTGAAATCCGCCGCGCTGAAACGCTGAAAACCCGCTGGCGCGGGATTACAGATCCTGCGCCAGCAAAGCCTCGGCCACGGTAAGGCCGGTGACGAGATGGGTGGCATAGCCGCCCCTGATCGCCGCCATCGTCGCCGCGACCTTGTCATGGCCCGGCGTCACCAGAATGCCCATTTCAAGCCCGGTCAGGCGTTCAAGCGGGATCCCGATCATACGGTCTTCCATCGGGCCCGGGATCGCGCGGCCCTGCGCATCGACAAACCGGCCGCAGATCACCCCCACCGCGCCATTGCGGATGTAATGCGCCAGATCCTCCATCGTGGCGAGGCCGCTCGACACGATATGGCTGTCCTCGCTGGCCGTCCCGACCGAGAACAAAAGCTTGTTCAGCTTTTCGATCTCATCGAGCTGCACCCGCAGGATCGGCTCGGCCCGGAGCGCGCGGGCGAGATCCGCGCTGGACAGGATCGCGGGCGCGTGCAGGTTGAGGCAGCGCGCCCCCAGCCTTTGCGCCAGCCGCGTCGAACAGGCCTCGGCGGTGAAGCCGTAGGGCGTCGCCATCGAACCGACCAGCTGCAATACGGTCATCTCTTCGGTGCGGGTGATCTCCAGCGCCTCTGCAAGATCATAGACGGTGCGCCCCCAGGCCACACCCAGATTGTCCCCCGGCGCCAGCAGATCCGGCAGCCAGAGTGCCGCCCCCTTCACCACCCGGCGAAAGGCGTCCTCGACGCTGGCGCCCTCATCGGGCACCACATAGGCCGCTTTCAGCCCGAAGCGGCGGCAGAGATCCGAGGCCAGCCGATGCGTGGTGAAAGCAGGCGCCGCCAGCGTGATGCGGATCAGTTCACGCTCGCGCGCCTCCTGCAGGTAATTCACCACCGTCGCGCGGGAAATCCCCAGCGTCTCGGCAATATCCTTCTGGTTCAGCCCCTCGTGATAATAGAGCCAGGCAACCTCGATCACGGCATTCTCGCCGCTGACCTGGCCGATTGTGCGCCGCCTGGCTGTGCTGTTCACCTCTGGCCTCATTCAACGTTTGACAGGTATATTTGACATTTGTAGACAATGCCGGATGATCGTGCAATTGCCTTTGGACAGGCTGCTATTACGGATCCACCGGGGAGGGTGCAAATGAGAACGAATCTCTGGAATGAGACCGAGGCGCTGGCGTTGCAGGAGGCAGCAGGGTCTGACCCGGCGGCGCGGGAACTCGCACTCAGGGTCTATTCCTCGCGCATCATCGGGCGCGACCCGGATATGGTGATGCATGGCGGCGGCAATACTTCGATGAAGGCTGAGGCCGTCGATGTTTACGGCGATACGGTTGATGTGCTGCATGTGAAGGGCTCGGGCTGGGATCTCGAGACCATCCAGGCCGCGGGTCTGCCCGCCGTGCGCATGGCGCCGCTGGCGCGGCTGCGGGGCCTGACTGCGCTGTCGGATGAAGCGATGGTCGATGTGCAGCGCGCCAATCTGATGGACAGCACCGGCCCCAACCCCTCGGTCGAAACGCTGCTCCATGCCTGGATCCCGCATAAATATGTCGATCACACCCATGCAACCGCCTTCCTGACGCTGGCAAACCTTCCCGAAGTCGCGGGTGCCACGCGCGAGATCTTCGGCGACCGGCTGACGCTTCTGCCTTATATCATGCCGGGCTTTGCTTTGGCGAAAGCCGCGGCGGATGCCTATGACAGCAATCCCGAAGCCGAAGGGCTTTTGCTGATCAATCATGGCCATTTCACCTGGGGGCCGGGGGCGAGAGCTTCTTACGACCGGCTGATCTCGCATACGAATGAGGTCGAGGCCTGGCTCGCGCAGCGCCGCCCCGGCCCGGTCTATCCGGGCGCCGCTTTGCCGCCGCAGGAACTGGCGCAGACGCTGGCCTCCCTGCGCGGCGCGCTGGCCTCTTGCCTGCCCGAGGCGACGGGCCTGCCGGTCCTCGACCTGCGCGCCGATGATGCGATCCGCGCCTTTACGCTGCGCGACGACCTTGCCGCGCTTGCGAAACGCGGTGTGGCGACCCCGGATCATGTGATCCGCACCAAGGGCCATCCGCTGGTGATCACCCGTGAGATCCTCGCCGGCGGGCCCGATGCCCTGCGCCAGGCGGTGACCGATTTCGCCGCCGATTATGCCGCCTGTTTCGACCGCCAGGCGCCCCAGGCCGCGACGCCGAAGACCATGCTCTCGCCAATGCCCGGCCTTGCCTGGATCGAGGGCGAAGGCGTGGTCGGTATCGGTGCCACTGCCGCAGCGGCGCGGATTGCCGGCGATATCGGCAGCCAGACCACCCGCGTGATGACCGATGGCGAGCGGCTTGGTGGGTTCTTCCCGATTGGCGAGCGCGATCTCTTTGAAATGGAATACTGGTCGCTGGAACAGGCCAAGCTGGGCAAGGGCAAGCCGCCGCGCTTTCAGGGCAAGGTCGTGCTGGTCACCGGCGGCGCGGGGGCGATTGGCCTTGCCACCGCGCGGGCTTTCGCGGCGGAAGGTGCTGCGATCTTCCTTGTTGACCGCGACGAGGCGCAGCTTGACGGCGCGCTGAAGGCGCTTGGCCGCGATCATGGTGGCATCGCTTGCGACATCACCGCCAAAGGCGCGGCAGAGATCGCGGTTGAGGCCTGTGTGGCGCGCTTTGGCGGGCTGGATATCCTCGTGTCCAATGCAGGTGCCGCGATCAATGGCGAGATCGCGACCCTGGCAGATGACACGCTGCGGCAAAGTTTCGAGCTGAATTTCTTTGCGCATCAGGCCTTTGCCCAGGCCGCCGTCGCGGTGTTCCGCGCCCAGACCGCCGCGCGCGGCACCCGCGGCGCGGGCGATGCCGGGCAGATCCTGATCAATGTCTCGAAACAGGCGGTGAACCCGGGCAAAAACTTCGGCGCTTACGGCCTGCCCAAGGCCACCACCTTCTTCCTTTTGCGCCAGCTCGCGCTGGAACTGGGGGCCGAGGGCATCCGCGTGAATGGCATCAATGCCGACCGCATCCGCTCGGGCCTTCTCACCAGCGAGATGATCGCGGCGCGGTCCGCCGCGCGGGGGCTGGATGAGGCAAGTTATATGGCCGGCAACCTGCTGGGCCGCGAGGTCGAGGCGGGCCATGTAGCCCAGGCCTTCACCGCGCTGGCCGCATCGGCCCGCACCACCGCGCATGTCATGACGGTGGATGGCGGCAATATCGAAGCGGCGCTCCGCTGACGCAAAAGCACGCGGCGGGGCCTAGCCCTCGCCGCGCCGCGGACGCTGCGCGAAAACACTGGCCAGCGCCAAAAGCCCCGATCCGACCATCAGGAACACCGAAACCGCATTCAGCACCGGCGTCGAGCCGACTTTGACCATGCGGTCATACATGGTGATGGTCAGCGGCGCGTCCGATCCGACCAGCATCAGCGTTGTGTTGAAATTCTCGAAGGACACGAGGAAGGCCACCACAAAGCCGGAAAACAGCGCCGGGGTAAGGTATGGCAGTGTCACCGTCGCCAGCACCCTGACACGCGAGGCGCCAAGGTTCAGCGCCGCCTCTTCCAGCGCGATGTCGAATTTGCGCAGCCGGGCCGAGATCACCAGGGTCGTGATCGTCACGAGGAAGGACAGCTGGCCAAGGATCACCAGCAATACGCCCGGGCGCAGGAAATCCCACTCCCACCAGAAGGCATCGCTGACGCCATTGGCGATCATGCTGGAAAACACCAGGATCGAGATCCCGAGGATCACGCCCGGGATCACCAGCGGCACGATCATCAGCACATAAAGCGCGCTTTTGAACCGGAAGCTCTTCCGCTCGAACAAAAACGCATTGCAGGCGCCGATCACGACCGCGAGGGCAGAGACGATCAGCCCGATCCAGAGCGAATTGATCAGCCCCGCCATCAGACGGCGATCATGGAACAGACCGATCACCGGCTCTTCACGGCCGAAAAACCAGTCGAGCGTGAACCCCTTCCACGGCAAAGCCGGGAATTGCGAGTCGTTGAAGGCAAAGATCGCGGCGGCGACCAGCGGCGCCGCGAGGTAGAAGAAAAACGCCAGCATATAGCCGATATACAGGCCACGCATCAGACCGGAGCGGGGGGCGGCAACGTTCATCTGCTCACTCCTTCGCCACGGTCGAGGCAAGGTTCTGCCCGGTCAGCCGCAACCCGAGCCAGACCACGCCTGAGGTGAAGACCAGCAAAAGCACACCGAAGGTCGCGCCGGATTCCCAGTTATAGCGGGTGACGAATTGCTCGTAGATCTGTTCGGTGAACCACATCGAATTTTTGCCGCCCAGAAGGATCGGCGTCAGATAGCTGCCCGCCGCCAGCATGAAGGTGATGATGCAGCCCGCCACGATCCCCGGCATGGCATAGGGAATGACGATGCGGCGAAACACGGTCAACCGGCTGCCGCCGAGATTGTAGCCGGCCTCCAGGAGCGCATTGTCCATCCCGTCCAGCGTCGAGACCAGCGGCACGATCATGAACAGCACGACCGTATAGACCATGCCGATCACGACGGTGATGTCATTGTACAATAGCTCGACCGGGCCAGAACTCAGCCCCGCCCATTGCAGCGCGCCCGAGATGATCCCGGTCTCGCGCAGCAGCAGGATCCAGCCAAAGGCGCGGACCAGATCTGACACCCAGAGCGGGATCAGGCACATGAGGAACAAGGCCGCGCGCGAGCGCTGCCGCGCGATTTTCGCGATATACCAGGCGACCGGAAAGCCGATGAACAGCGCAAGGATCGTGACCAGCACCGAGATCCAGGCGGTGCGCAACAGCGTGTTCCAGTAGATCGGCTCGCGGAAGAAATCGAGGTAATTGCCAAAGCCGAACGCATATTCGCGCGGCCCGAGTTTCTCGCGCAGGCTAAGCCAGCCGACACCGATCTGCGGCAGGATGACCAAAAGGATGATCCACAGCGCAAAGGGCGTGAACAACAGGATCAGCGTCAACCGGCTGGCGTCAGAGCTTTTCATCCCTCACCCCGCCTCTGGCGCCGGGAAGGCCAGCGCATGGGTTGGGCGGAAACTGGCGGTCACGCTGTCCCCGCGCGCGACCGGGGTGGTGGCATCCATCACGCCCTGGGCAATCTCGATCAGACGCTCGCCACTGCGCAACAGGATCCGCGAATTGGCGCCATTGAACAAAAGGCTGTCGACGGTGCCGGAGACTTGGTTCGCCCCTTCGATCGGGGCAAGAGACAGGGTTTCCGGGCGGATAAACACCTCGGCGCGGCAGCCGGCGGCCAGGGTCGCCCCCTGGCGGGCGATGATCTCTGGCCCCTGGTCCAGCGCGATCCGCGCCTCGTCGCCATTTACCCCGGTCACCCGGCCAGCCCAGCGATTGGTATCGCCGACAAAGCCCGCCACAAAGCCCGAGCCGGGCTGATTATACAATTCCTTCGGCGTGCCGATCTGCTCGAACCGCCCGGCATTCATCACCGCGACAGTGTCGGACATCACCAGCGCTTCGGACTGATCATGGGTGATATAGAGGAAGGTCGTGTTGAACTGATGCTGCAGCAGCTTCAGCTCGATCTTCATCTGCTCGCGCAGCTTCAGATCCAGCGCACCAAGCGGCTCATCCAGCAAGAGGACATCCGGCTCCAGCACCATGCAACGCGCGATGGCGATGCGCTGCTTTTGCCCGCCCGAAAGCTGCGCGACCTGCTTTTCCGCAACCCCCGGCAGCCCGATCCGCGCCAGCACATCCTCGACCTTGCGCGCGATCTCAGAGCGGCTCTCGCCCCGGCACTTCAGGCCGTAAGCGATGTTCTCACCGACATTCATCATCGGAAACAGCGCCAGGTGCTGGAACACCATTTTGACCGAACGCCTGTTCGGCGGCACGTCGAGCACCGATTTGCCCTTGATGCGGATATCGCCGGAATCCGGCGTCTCGAACCCCGCGATCATCCGCATCAGCGTGGTCTTACCACAGCCCGACGGCCCGAGGATCGAAAAGAAAGACCCGCGCGGCACGGTGAAAGAGACATCGTTCACCGCCCTGTGGCGACCAAAAACCCTGGTCAGGTTCACACATTCCAGATCATGCATAGGGGGCTCGTGACAGGTAAATGGCGGCGGGGACAGGCGGGGATACGCCTGTCCCGGTGTCATAAGGGGGCGCTCAGTTCCCCGAAGCGGCTTTGATACGCTCCAGCACCTTGCCTTCGATATCTTCCAGCCCCGGAGGGATATTGGCGAAGAACTTCATATTCGCGATGGCCGCATCGTCAAAGGCCAGCTTGACCGCAGCCTTCTTCGCCTCGGGGAGGAGCTCGATCCCGCCCTCGACCGCAGCAATCGCGCCGGTCGAATCCGACATGATGGTCACAATCTCCGGGCGCATCACGAAATTGATCCACTTATAGGCGGCGTCATCGGCGCGGCCCTTGGCCGGGATCACAAAAGTGTCGATCCAGGTCAGCGCGCCCGAAGCCGGCGGCACATAGACCAGGTTCTGGTTCTCGCCATAAAGTTTGAACGCGGTGGAATCCCAGGATTCAGACGCCACAACCTCGCCCGACAGCAGAAGCGTCGAGAGATCGTCGCCGCCATTCCAATAGGTCTTGATCACCGATTTACAGGCGATCATCTTATCGGCCACCTTGTCGAGCATCTCGCTATAGGCCGCCGTGTCATTATACAGCGCGAAAGGATCATAGCCGAGCGAGAAGCCCATCCCCAGAAGGATCGTCCGGCGCAGGCGCATCGAGGTCTTGCCCTTATGTTCCTCTTTGCACAGATCGGACCAGTCCTTCACATCCGCCGCTTTGGTCACATCGACCACAAGGCCGGACGTACCCCATTGATGCGGCACCGCATAGACGGCGCCGTCGATGGTGGTATTGGCCTTGACGGCCTCCAGCAGATTGGCCTGCATCTTGCCGGTCTCGATCTGCGTCAGATCCAGCGGCTTGTAGATCTCGAACTCGCTTTGCGCCGCAAAGATGCGGTCATGGCTGGGCTGCGCAAGATCGAAGCCCGCGCCACCGGTCGCGCGCAATTTGGCAACCATTTCCTCATTGTTGGAAAGCGTCACCTCGACTTTGATATCGGGATATTCCTTTTCAAACAGCGCGATCACATTGTCAGGCGCATAGCCGCCCCAGGTCAGGAGACGCAGCGTCTCGGCCTGGGCTGCGCCGATGCAAAGGGCGGTGGCGCAGGCAGTCGCGGCAAGCAGCCGCGCAATCAGGGTTGTCCTGGCAGTCATTGTTCACTCCCTATGTTGATCCGGCAGGGCATCTGTGGCCCCGCTCGTGTTTTATAAGCTCTGACTATGTGGCGCGGCGTGACAGCGGCTAAGGTCCACTTTCGATGAAACATGAGACCGCTTTCGCCAGCCCGCGCCGCAGGCTCAGAGATCCGAGATATCTGACATCTGCCAGGCCGATTTCGCCAGCCATTCCGGGGCGATCTCCACCCCCCAGCCGGACCGGTCGCTGACGGTGACCTGACCGCCCTCAACCCGGTAGGGATCTTCGGTGTAAAGCCCATATTGCCAGGGGTAGTAATCCGGCCCCTCGATCGAGAATTCGAGATATTTCCCCGCGCCTTCGATGGCGCGCAGAAGATGCATGGTGAACAGCGTCACCAAGCCCTGATTGGCGGCATGAGGCGTGACCGGCAGGCCCGCCGCACGGGCCATTTCGCAGACCCTGAGCGTGCGGCTGATGCCGCCCAGATAAAGAATATCGGGCTGTACGATATCGACCACGCGGTCGGTGATCATCTGCCGCCAGACCGGCATCTCGCAATCCTGCTCGCCGCCGGTCACCGCGATGGGTTTGCCGGCCAGCGCGCGGGTGACTTCGGCGGTCTGGTCCAGTTCCCAGTAAAGGCAGGGCTCCTCGAAATGCTCGATCCCGTTGTCCAGAAGGATATCCGCAACCTCGATGGCGCGCTTCGGCGAAAAGCCGGAATTGGCATCGACCAGCAGTGCTGCATCTGGCCCGAGCGCCTTCCGGATGGCCGGGATGATTTCCTCGGTCCGGCCCGGCCATTCATCGATGTCATGGCCATATTCGGCGGCAATGCGGAACTTGAACGCGTCAAAACCGAATTCGCCCTGAAGACGGCGGAACCGCTCGGCCTCCTGCGAGGGCGTGATGTCGCGTTTCATCGACGAGGCGTAGCAGCGCAAAGGCCCCGGGCTGCCGCCGATCAGGGCACAGACCGGCAGACCGGCCTGCTTGCCGCGCAGATCCCAGAGCGCGGTGTCAAACCCGCCAATGGCGCGCTTCAGATACGAGCCGGGGAATTTATGCTCGCGCTCGAACACCTTGTCGGTCAGCGCATCCAGATCGTCAAACTCCACCCCCAGCACCCAGGGCGCCACCTGGCGGTGCAGCACCTGGGCGGTGATGTCGGAATGATAGGTCGAGACCTGGCCCCAGCCGGTGGCGCCGCTGGCATCGGTGATCCGGACAAAACCGATATAGCGCGACGAAAAGGTCTCGATACGGGTGATCTTCACGGGGACGGTCCTCTCTTAAGGCTGGCCTCTTGCCGCGGGCCTCTCTGTCGCGACAAGATTGCCCCGGGCCAGGTGCGTCGGATAAGGTCCACTTTCGAAATTGTCGGAAGCCGGTTGCCGCCGGTCGACCGTGGGAAGGGGCAAGGATTTGGTCAAACGCTCATCTGGAGAGTTGCTCTTCGGTCTGCGCATCGACCGCAGCCTGCAGGCCTCGATCACCTTGCAGGTCTGTGCGGCTTTGCGTGGGCTGATCCTTGCGGGTGATCTGTCGCCGGGACGGCGCCTGCCGTCAAGCCGCAGCCTCGCCCAGGATCTCGATATTTCGCGCACGACGGCTGTGGCAGTCTATGACCGGCTTTTGTCCGAAGGGCTGATCGAGGCGCGGACCGGATCGGGGTCCTACGTTTCGGCCCAGGCCGGGGCGGGGCTGCCGCAGGGGATCATCGGCGTCGAGCCGCCGCCGGAGGCCCGCACGGCCCGGCTCTCGACCGCCATCGACACTGCGTCGCAGCGCTTTCACCAGCGCCTGCCGCATCCGCGTCAGCCCCGCGCCTTTGTCACTGGCCTCCCCGATTTCGACAGTTTCCCGCTGGCGATCTGGGCACGCCTTACCGCCAGCCACTGGAGATCGTCGCGCAACCACATCCTTGGCTATGCCGAACCCGAGGGCGATCCCGATCTGCGCCGCGCCATTGCCGATCACCTGCGCGCCAATCGCGGCATCGCCTGCGAGGCGGAACAGATTTTCATCACGGCAGGCGCCCAGCAGGCCTTTGACGTGATCGGCCGCGTGCTGCTGAACCCCGGCGATCCGGTCTGGTTCGAGAACCCCGGCGCCATTGGCGCCCGCAACAGCCTGATCGCCTGCGGGGCTGACATGATCCCGGTTCCGGTCGATGACGAGGGGCTGGATGTGGCCGCCGGCCTTGCCCGCGCGCCTGCGTTCCGGCTGGCCTTTGTCACGCCCTCGCATCAGCATCCGACCGGGGCCGAGATGAGCCTTGCGCGGCGCGCGGCGCTGTTGCGCGCCGCCTATGACTGCGATGGCTGGATCATTGAAGATGATTACGACGGCGAGTTTCGCTATGACGGGCGACCGCTCCCGACGCTGAAAAGCGCGGATCGTGCGGATCGGGTGATCTATGTCGGCACCTTTTCCAAAAACCTGTTTCCGGCGCTGCGGCTGGGCTTTTACATCGCACCGCCGCCGCTGGTCGATGTGTTCTCGCATGTCTCGCGCGCCTTCCTGCAAGGCGTCTCGCCTGACAGCCAGGCGGTGCTGGCCCGTTTTATCGCCGAGGGCCATTTCGCCACCCATCTGCGCCGGATGCGCGAAATCTATGCCGCGCGCCACCTGGCCTTTGCCGAGGCTGCGGCGAGCCGGCTTGACGGGCTGATGGAATTGCGCGCCTCGCCCGCCGCGGGGTTTCACCGAATCGGCACGTTCCGACATCCCGCATTGTCCGAGCCCGCCGTGGTCAGCGCCTGTGAGGCGGCGGGGCTTGTCGTCTCGGGCCTTGACCGCTTTCGCTTTGGCCCTGACCCCTGCCCCGCCGGGCTGGTGCTGGGGGTGACGGCGGTGCCGCCCCGCACGATCCAGCGCGGGGTCGGGGTGCTTGCCTCGGTGCTCGAAGCGCAGATCGCCGCAGAGACCGGTTAACGCTCCGCGAGGATCATCGCTGCGGCGCGGTCGGCCAGCATGATCACCGGCGCGTTGATATTGCCGGAGGTGACATTCGGAAAGGCCGAGGCATCCACCACCCGCAGCCCTTCGATCCCGTAAAGCCGCAGCTTCGGGTCGACTGCATTGGTCCCGTCATCCGGTCCCATCCGGCAGGTGCCGCAGGCATGGAACACGCTGCCGGCGCGGGCGCGGATATCGGCGATCAGCGCCTCTTCATCCCTGATATCCGGGCCAGGCTGCATCTCTGCCTCGATATAGCGGGCGATCTCGGGGCGTTCCGCAATGCGCCGGATCAGCCGCACCCCGTCCAGCATCTGCGCCATATCGCCCGGTGCAGACAGGTAATCCGGCTCGATCACAGGCGGCGCATTCGGGTCGATTGATGCCAGGCTTATCCGACCCCGGCTTTCGGGCCGGCAGGGCTGGACGCCGATGAAAAACCCCGGAAACGGGTCCGGCAGCGTCAGTCTCCGCTTGCCCGGCGTTGGCTTTGAGTAGCTGACCGGCGAGAAATAAAGCTGCTGATCGACCCGGTCGAGCCCGGGGCGCGAGCGCACGAAGCCACCCGCCTGGTTGACCGAAATCGCCAGCGGGCCATCGCGCAACAGCAGGTATCGCAGCCCCAGCATCGCGCGCCCGAGCCAGGGTCTGAGCTGCGTGTTCAGCGTCGGCACTTTCGAGCGGAAGAGATAGTCGATCCCCAGATGGTCCTGAAGATTGGCGCCAATGGCCGGCAGATCGCGGATCACGCCCACATCCCGGCTTTGCAACAGCGCGCCCGGCCCGAGGCCGGACCGTTGCAGGATCACCGGCGACAGCACCGCACCCGCAGACAGGATCACCTCGGCCCGCGCCGTGGCGGTCATGACCTGGCCATCCCGCGCATATTCAACACCCGTAACCCGCCCCTCCGAGATCGTCAGACGGTTCACGAGCGCCCCGGTCTCGACCCTGAGATTGGCGCGCCGCATCGCCGGATGCAGGAAGGCGGTGGCCGCAGAAGACCGCAGGCCCTTTGCCGCGCTGATCTGGTAGATCGAGACACCTTCCTGCGTCGCGCCATTGTAATCCGGGGTCTCGCTGAACCCTGCGCTTTTCGCTGCCGCCAGCCAGTCACGGCTGAGCGGATGCACCGAAGCGCCCATTTCCCCGACCTTCACCCCGCCCGAACCACCGCGCCAGGCATCCTCGCCGCCCTCCCAGGTTTCGATCGCGCGAAAATGCGGCAGCACATCGTCCCAGCCCCAGCCGGGATTGCCATGCGCCTGCCAGTCGTCGAAATCGCTGTGCTGACCACGCACCCAGACCATCGCATTGATCGAGGAAGACCCGCCCAGCACCTTGCCGCGCGGCCAGTAGGATTGCCGCCCGGCCAGCGCCGCTTGCGGGCCGGTCCAGAAACACCAGTTCACCTTCGGATTGTAAAAGCTGTGGCCATAGCCGGCCGGCATCCGGATCATGAACCGCCGGTCACTGCCGCCGGCCTCCAGCACCAGCACAGTGAACCTGCCCGAGGCGCTCAGCCGTTCCGCCAGAACCGAGCCGGCCGATCCCGCCCCGATGATGATATAGTCAAACGCAGCCATGATCCCACCGCTCTGATCCCGGTCAGAGGCTTATCTCCTGCCGCGCGGTTCAGGAAAAGCCATTGCGGCGAAATGACCGGACCATTCCGGATCTTGCGGCCCGGCGCCGCGCGCGCCTCAGCCCGGAAGCGCGAAAGGGTTGAACCCGGTGCGGCCAAAGCCTTCAGACACTGCTGCATCATCCAGCACCAGGCTGGCCAGATCATCGGCCACGGTCTCGACATCCGGATCACGCTCGGCGCTGATCACCTTGAGATAGCCGCCGCAGTCATTGCAGGCCTCGGCCCGGATCGCCGCCTCGGGCGTGTCGAAACTGAGGTAATCCAGCTGACCGGCATCACCGCAGCAGGAACATTTCGCCCGCACCATATGCCATTCGCAATCGCAAAGCGCACAATGCAGATAGCGCATCCCCTGGCGTTCGCTGGTATGGATATGGCTTGCCACCGGATGCGACCCACAGACCGGGCAACAGGGCGTTTCCTCATCTGTCTTCGCGGGCAGGTGGGCGGCACGGGCGGCCTGGGCCACCTCAACCGACAAGGCAGCCCAGATGAACGGCGCCAGCGCCGGATCAACCGCGTCGAAACGGCTTTCGGCCAAGGCCAGAGCGGCTGTGATCTTGTCGGCCTCGGGCAGCGCGGCCAGCCGGTCAAGATGCGGACGGACGCCTTCGGGAACGCGCCCGCCAAGCTGCGCGATCATCGTTTCAAGCCCCGGCAGCCAGCGGCCCGATGCCGCGATACGGGCGGCATCAACCGGCTCTGTTCCGGCATAATCGGCCCGGATCGCGGCGTGCTGCGCGAACGTAATCTCAGCCGCAAGACTGAGGAAGGCCGAAAGCTCATGCCCCTCGGCCAGTTGCCGCAGCCGCGCCGCACGGGCGGTATAAAGCGCGCCGAGATCCTCGCGCAGGATCGGGTCGAAATGGCGTGCCTCGGGGATGGGGTGGATGCTCAATGGTCGGCCTTCCCGGAGTCAACTTCTTCGGCCCAGCGGTCATGATGCTGCGCCGCCCAGCGTTTCGAGACATAGCCCGTCACCATGCCGGTGATCGAGCCCCTGACCCAGATTGCAAGGTAGATATGACCGAGGATCAAGAGGATCAGTCCGATCCCGGCCACAGAATGCGCGAGGATGGCAAGGCGCAGCACCTGGATCGGGAAATATTCCGCGAACCAGGCGCGCCACATGATCAGACCCGAGATCAGCAGTACCAGGATCGAGGACATGATCAGCCAGAACAGCACCTTCTGCCCGGCATTGTATTTACCGATCCGAAGTTTACGGGAGTGATCCCCCGCCAGCACCGGCACCACATTTTTGAACCAGATCTTGTCGGTCCTGGCCGGCAGGTTGTGATGCATGAACCGTTTGAACATGTAGCAAAGCCCAAGAAACACCGCGATCCCGAAGAACGGGTGCAGTACCCGCGCCATCTGGGGCGAGCCGAGGAAACCCGAGAGCCAGGAAAAGGTCGGGAAGAACCAGGAGATCCCCGAAGTTGCGGCAAAAAAGAAGCACAGAACGATGCTCCAGTGGCAGAGCCGCTCGAGGAATTTCGTGCGCAGGATCTGGTCTTTTTTCGGTTTACCCATGACGCGCCCCTCACTCTGCCGCGTGTTGCGGGAACGGTGTGACGTTGTTCTTCGGCTCTTCCGGCATCTTGCCGTCCGACCCTTCGGGGTGGTCATCATCATCGGTGGTATTGGGGCCGACGCCGATGAAATGCGCCGCCATCGCGCCGACCGCGACCGCACCTGCCACGGCAGCGGCGGGTTTCAGCAGATCCTTCCAGCCCTCGACGATGGGCGAAATTTTCGGATCTTTCGGCAGGCCGGCATAGCGCTCGGGGTCATCGGCATGTTGCAGCACATACATCACATGAGTGCCGCCAACGCCTGCCGGATCGTAAAGGCCCGCATTCTCGTAACCGCGCTCGTTCAGCTCTGCCACGCGGGTCGCGGCGAGGTCTTTCATCTCTTCTTTTGACCCGAACGCAATCGCACCGGTCGGGCAGGTTTTGGCACAGGCCGGGGCCTGGCCAACCGCCAGACGATCCGAGCATAACGTGCATTTATAGGCCTTGTGATCGGTCTTCGAGATGCGCGGCACGTTGAAGGGGCAACCCGCGACACAATAGCCGCAGCCGACGCAGAGGTCGCTTTGGAAATCAACCACGCCATTGGCATATTGCACAATCGCGCCGGGGATCGGGCAGGCTTTCAGGCAGCCCGGATCCTCGCAATGCATGCAGCCATCCTTGCGGATCAGCCATTCGAATTTGTCATTCTCGTCAACATGTTCGGTGAACCGCATCAGCGTCCAGGTCTCGGGATGCAGATCGGCGGGGTTGTCATAGACGCCCACGTTATTCTCAACGGGCCCGCGCAGATCGTTCCATTCGTTACACGCGACCTGGCAGGCCTTGCAGCCGATACAGATCGAGACATCGATCAGTTTGGCGACCTCCATCTGGTGGTCCCGGATCTGGGGTGCCGGGGTCAGATCGGAAGTCGCCGAGCGGCGGACGATATTTTGCGAGTTCATGCCAGTTCCCCCACCGCTTTTTCGACATTGACAAGGAAGGCCTTGAATTCAGGCGTTTGCGAGTTCGCATCGCCCACGCCAGGCGCCAGCGTATTGGCGAGATAGCCCTTGCGCGTCGCGCCCTCGAAGCCCCAGTGACAGGGGATGCCGATTTGTTCGACCTCCTGGCCCGCGACATTCAGCGTGCGCATCCGTTTCGTCACCACGGCCTTGGCGGTGATATAGCCGCGTTTGGTCGTTACCTTGACGGTATCGCCATGTTTGATGCCCTTCTCGAGCGCCAGCTTTTCACCCATTTCGATGAATTGCTCGGGTTGTAGCATGGCGTTCAGATGGCTGTGCTTCGTCCAGTGGCGGAACAGCTCCGTCACCGAATAGGTCGTGGCCACATAGGGGTAGTCATTCCGGTTTCCCATCCGCTCGCGGTCATTCTGGAAGATCCGCGCGGTCGGGTTATGGGTCACGACCTCATGCAGTGGGTTCTTCGCGATCGGGCTTTCGACCGGCTCGTAATGTTCGGGGAAGGGGCCATCGTTCATGCCCTTTTCGGAAAACAGCCGGCCCACGCCTTCGGGCAGCATGATGAACGGCATAGCCGGGCCGCCGGGCGGGATCGTCGCCGGGAAGTCGGGAATATCCGCGCCAACCCATTTCTCACCATTCCAGTGCAGAATGGCGCGGTCGGGGTCCCAGGGATTGCCGTCTTTATCCATGCTGGCGCGGTTGTAGAGGATACGCCGGTTCGCGGGCCAGGCCCAGGACCAGCCAGGCGTGTTTCCAAGACCTGTATCGGTATTGTCCCGATTGGCCATCTGGTTGCCCTTTTCCGTCCAGGACCCGGCAAAGACCCAGCAAAAGCTTTGTGTGGTGCCGTCATCGCGCAGCTGGCCAAAGTTATCCAGCAGCTGGCCCTTGCGCAGGATCTGGACGCCGTTCTCGTCGAAAACGTCTTCCAGCGCATAGCCATTGGCCTCTTTCGCCATTTCCTCAGGATGCGGGAAATAGGGGTCGTGATAGGTCTCATGATCCCAGGTCATGTGCAGAACCTGTTCGGGGCAGGCGCCGCCTTCGGTCTCGTAAAGCCGCCGCAGCTCCATCATGATGCCGCCAAGGATCGCCGGGTCATGGCGCGCCTCGCCCGGAGGCTCCTGCCCGGCAAAATGCCATTGCAGCCAGCGGCCCGAGTTCACAATCGCGCCGTCTTCTTCCGCGAAACAGTTCGAGGGCAGGCGGAAAACCTCGGTCATGATTTCCTCGGTGGGGACATCATTGAACCGGCCTTCATTCCTCCAGAAGTTCGAGGTCTCGGTCGCCAGCGGGTCGATGATCACCAGAAACTTGAGGTTCGCCAGTGCCTTGGAGGTCTTGTTCTTATCCGGCATCGCCGCCAGCGGGTTGAAGCCCTGCGCGATATAGCCGTTGACCTGACCGTTATACATCATGTCGAAATAGGCCAGCATGTCATAGCTGCGATCCCATTTCGGCAGGAGATCAAAGGCGAAGTCGTTCTCTTTGGTGGCGTGGTGGCCGTATTGGTTCTTCAGATAAGAGATGAAGAATTTCGGCGTGTGTTTCCAGTAATTGACCTGGCCGGGCGTGACATCCTTCGGCGTCGTCTCGTCGAGATATTGCGCGAGGCTGGTCTGTTTATCGGACGGCAGGTTCATATAGCCCGGCACACGCAGGGACAGCAGACCCAGATCGGTATAGCCCTGGATATTCGAATGCCCGCGCAGCGCGTTCACGCCGCCGCCGGCCATGCCGATATTCCCCAGCAAAAGCTGGATCATCGCCGCACCCCGGATGATCTGCGCGCCGCCGGTATGGTGGGTCCAGCCAAGCGCGTAGAGCCAGGTCATGGTCTTGTTCTTCGCAGAACAGGACCCGATCACCTCGGCGATCTGCAGGAAATCGGCTTTTTTGACGCCGGTGATTTCCTCAACCATCTCGGGCGTGTAGCGGTCGACATGGGCTTTCAGCAGCTGCAGGACCGACCGTGGATGCGTCATCGTCTCATCACGCAAAGCCAGCCCGTCCTCACCGCGCGCATAGGTCCAGGAGGTCTTGTCGTAGCTGTTGGTCTCGGCATTGAAGCCCGAGAACACGCCCTCATCAAAGGCGAAATCATCGCGCACGATCAGCGCGGCATTGGTGTAATCGCGCACATAGTCATGCTGGATCTGATCGGTATCGAGCAGATAGCGCACCATCCCCATCAGGAAGGCCGCATCAGATCCGGCGCGAATGGGCGAGAAAATATCCGCGACCGAGGCCGTCCGGTTGAACCGCGGATCAACCACGATCACCTTTGCCTTGTTCTTGATCTTAGCCTCGATCACCCATTTGAAGCCGACGGGATGCGCCTCGGCCGGGTTGCCGCCCATCACGATCACCACATTGGCGTTCTTGATGTCGACCCAGTGATTGGTCATCGCGCCGCGCCCGAACGAGGGCGCCAGCGCAGACACCGTCGGCGCATGGCAAAGCCGCGCCTGGCAGTCGATCCCCAGCATCCCCAGAGCGCGGGAGAATTTGTAATCCAAGACGCCCGTCTCGTTCGATGCCGCAGACGAGGCCAGCATCCCCGAGGAAAGCCAGCGGTTCACCAGCTGCCCCTGTTCGTTATGCGAGATGAAATTCGCGTCACGATCGTCTTTCAACAGCCGCGCGATGCGTTTGGTCGCATCCTCCCAGCTGATCTTCACCCACTCGGTTGCCCCGGGCGCGCGATATTCGGGATGCGTCAGCCGGCCCTTGGAATGGATCATATCCAGAAGCCCCGCGCCTTTCGGACAAAGCGACCCGCGCGAGACCGGGTGATCCGGGTCACCCTCGATATGGAAGATGCGTGGTTTGGCGTTTTTTGACCCGTCGCCAAGACTGTACATCAGAATGCCGCAACCGACCGAGCAATAGGTGCAGTTGTTGCGGGTCTCTTTCGCGCGCAAAAGCTTGAACGGCCGCACCCCTGCCGAGACCTGTGCCTCGGCAGTTGAAAGCCCCATCGCCTGAGCCGAAAGTGCCGCTGCTCCGGCGCCGAGGATTTTCAGAAAACCGCGACGCCCGATCTTTGTCCTGGCACCATCCATGGCAACCGCTCCTGCCCTTGACTGACTGGGATTGTGTGCGATGGCACACCGTTACCCTGTCGCAGTAGCTGCCGGCTCCGGCAGCGGGCAAGACAGAAGATGCACGATCCGGGGCAGGGCCGCGACATGGTGCAGCATCCGCAGGCAGAAAAAATTCCGAGGCAATTACATGGCTTTACCAAACCCCCGTCCCGCAATGGATTTATTTTGTGATTTAGAATAATTATGATGCAGTAAGCATTGTTAATCATGAAACTGTGATATGATGATATCATCCGCCGCAGGAGGCAGCCTGTCCGAATGGCCCAGACAGACAAAGGGACGGCGCTGTGTGATTTGCCGTTTTGGCTGTGATTCGTCAGCTTCGTTATATATATGAAAACATATCGTTCCCGGGTATACCAGCCCCGCCACCCTTTCGCGCCCCGCACCTGAACCCCGGACAATGCCATGCTGATCCGCCATCTCGACTTCTTCGTGACCCTTGCCGAAGAAGAGCATTTCGGACGCGCGGCGGAACTCTGCGGTGTCAGCCAGCCTGCCTTGTCTCTGGCGATCCGCAAGCTCGAGGATGATCTGGGGATGCCCCTGATCCTGCGCGGCCAGCGCTTTCAGGGCCTGACCGCCGAAGGCGAGAAAGTGCTGATCTGGGGGCGCCAGATCCTCTCGGATTATGGCAATCTGCGCGCCGATCTGTCGGGGCGCCGCAAAGGCGGGCTGACAGGGGTGCTGCGGCTGGGGGTCTCGGCCTCGGCGATGCCGATGATGGCGCAGTTCTGTGAGTATTTCGAGGCCCGCAACCCGCTGGCGCGCATCCAGATTTCGCTCGCGGATGGCGCGGGAATCGAGGCCGGCCTGACTGACTTCTCGCTGGATGGCGGCTTTGGCTGGCTGCCCGCGCGCCGGGCAAAATCCGACCAGGCGCATCACCTGCCGCTTTGGCAGATGCGGCTGTATTTTGCCTGCCGCAAGGACCACCCCTTTGCTGCGGGCGGCCCGGTCAGCCTGGCCGATGTGGCGACGCAGCCGCTTTGCCTGACCGCTGATCTGCCGCTCCTGCGCCCGGCGCTGAAACCTGCGATCCTTTGTTCCGGGCTGGATGGGGTTCTGGCGCATCTGCGTTCGGGCGCCTGGTGCAGCCTGGTGCCCGACAGCCTGACGGCGCTGCTGGCGGAGCAGGACGAGATCCGGCTCCTCCCCGTCAGCGACCAGGGCGAAAGCCATGGTCTTGGCGCGCTTTTGATCCGGCGCGAACCACAGGCCCCGATGGTGCGCGCCTTTGAAGAGGCGCTGAGCGGGTTTTCCGGCCAGATGGCGGCCTGAATCCCGGCTGCTCCGCCCCTGATCCCAACCTTGTTCCGGCCCGGTCAAAATGCCAGACACGGGAAGAGCCCGTCCCCGAGGAGACCGCCGCGTGACCCTTTCCGACCGCCCCCTGACACGCCCCGCCAACGCGCCCGGCTTTGCGGCAAAGCTGGCGCGCGTTTCGGTTCTGGTGGTGGATGATGAGCCGGGGATGCGCAATTTCATGGCGCGGATCCTTGGGCCGCAATGCCGGCGGATCGAGCTGGCGGCCTCGGTCCAGGAGGCGCAGGAATGGCTCGCGGTCGAGCCCTTCGATGTGGTCGTGCTGGACAATATCCTCGGCAATGATCGCGGCCTTGACTGGCTGGTGACGCAGCGCGCGCGCGGCATCGTGCCGCCGGTGATCCTGATTTCCGCCTTTGCCGATCTGGAAATCGCGATCGAGGCGATGCAGGCCGGCGTGGTTGATCTGATCCTGAAGCCGTTCCGGTCGAACCAGTTGCTGACGGCGGTGGCGCGCTCGGCCGAACAGGCGCGGCTGATGGGCGAGAACCAGATCCTGAAACACGAGCTGCGGCGCGGGTCGGAAATGACGCCCGGCCCTGTCGCGCTGACCGGCACCTCGCCCGCGATCACCGCCATTCGCGAGACCATTGCACGGGTGGCGCCGCTGCCGTCTTCGGTCTTGCTGACCGGCCCCTCGGGCAGTGGCAAAGAGGTCGCGGCGCGGCTGATCCATGCGATGTCGGACCGACGCGATGCGCCCTTCGTGCCCGTCAACAGCGCGACCCTGAATGAGGACCATGCCGAAGCCGATCTCTTCGGCGAAGTTGGCGGCGAGCGGCGCGGGTTCTTCCTCCATGCCCAGGGCGGCACATTGTTTCTGGATGAAATCTCAGAGCTGCCGCTCTCGATCCAGGCCCGGCTGTTGCGCGTGCTGGAGGATCGCCGCATTCGCCCGGTCGGCGCCGAACGCGAGTTGCCGGTCGATATCCGCCTGATTTCCGCGACCAATGCCGATCCGGCGATGCTGGTCGCGACCGGGCGGCTGCGCGAAGATCTCTGGCACCGCATCAATATCCTCCAGCTTCCGATGCCGCCGCTGGCCGCGCGCGGGCGCGATGTAATCGACCTTGCCGCGCATTTCATGGAAACGCTGTCGGGACGGCTGGGGAGGCCGCCGGTCGCGATCACATCCGGGGTCGAAGCCGCCCTGATGGCGCGGCCCTGGCCCGGCAATGTGCGCGAGCTGAGAAACCTGGTGGAGCGGGCGCTGATCCTCGGGGCCTTCCCGCCCGATCTGCTGGGGCAGTGACATGGCGCGGCGCGGCGGCTGGCCTTCGGTGCGCGGACGGCTGCTGATCATCGCGCTCCTGCCGATGCTGGTTCTGACCCCGATCCTGCTGGGCATCACCATGCAGCGCTGGCTGATGCGCACCGACCAGATCCTCGCCGCACGGGTCACCAGTGACCTGACCGTCGGGCGGCAATATCTCGACCATCTCACCGCCAATACCGCGCGCGACGTGGCGGCGATTGCCCGCTCGGCTGCATATCGCGATGCCTCCCCGGCTGAGATGCCGGCCTTTCTGGAAGAGGCGCGAAAGAGTGCCGGGCTGGATTTCCTGATGCTGACCGGCACGAACCTGCCAGGCGGAGTTCCGTCGCAGCCACAGGGCGGGCTGGCCGTTTTCACCCCCACCGAGCTGGAAGAGCTGACCCCCGGGCTTGCCGCCCGCGCCGAGGTGCCGCTGATTCCAACCGAAGGCAGCAGCCCCACTGATGCGACCAGCGAGGATCGCGGGCTCGTGGTTCTGGCCACCGATCAGGTGATCCTGCCTGAAGGCGTGAATGGTCGCCTCGTCGGCGGTCTCCTTCTGAACCGGAACGAGGATTTCATCGACCGGATTTCGGCGCTGGTCTACCCGGCCAGCGATCCGGCGCTGTCCGGGCAGATCGGCGCAGAGCTGGATCCGGGTCTTGACCTGGGCGTCATCACCCTGTTCCTCGGCGATACCCGCATCTCGACCACGCTGCGCCCCACAGGGACTGAACGCGCCATCGGCACCCGCGCTTCGGCGGCAGTCTCGGCCCAGGTGCTGGGCGTGGGGCAGTCCTGGCATGACACCGCCTTTGTGGTGAATGGCTGGTATATCTCGGCCTATGAGGCATTGACGGATGTGCAGGGAAACCGGGTCGGAATGCTTTACGCCGGCATCCCGAAAGTGCCTTACACAAAGGCCCGGCAGGTGACGCTTGTGATGATCGGCGCGGCATTCCTGCTGGTCGGCGGGTTTTTCGTGCCGCTCGCGCTCAGCTGGGCGCGCGGCATTTTCCGCCCGCTTGCCGCGATGCGGGACACGATCGCGCTGGTCGAGGCCGGCGATATGGGGGCACGCACCGGTCCGGTTCCGGGGGCTGCCGAAATCGCCCTGGTCTCGACCCATCTGGATGCGCTGCTCGCGCTGCTGTCGACCCGCGACCAGGAACTGCGCGGCCTGAATGCTGATCTGAATGCCCGGGTAGAAGAACGCACCCAGGATCTGACCCGCGCCAATCAGGCGCTCCGGGCCACCAGCCGTCAGCTGATCCTTGCAGAAAAACTCGCCACTATCGGCGAGGTGACCGCCGGGGTCGCGCATGAGATCAACAACCCGCTGGCGGTGATTTCCGGCAATCTGGAAGTCATTCGCATGGTGCTGGCGGAACGCGCTTCTGATGTCGCGCCGGAACTGCGGCTGATCGACGAACAGATCCGGCGCATCAATGCCCTCGTGGCGCAGCTGTTGCAATTCGCCCGGCCCGAGGAATTCACCGATGGTCCGCTCAGCACCGACCCCGCCGCCGCGATCCGGGGGCTGAAACCGCTGATCCGCCATTTGCTGGCGCGGTCCGGCGTGGTGCTGGTGGAAGAGATCCACGCAACGCGCCTGATCCGCATGAACCCGCATGAGCTGCAGCAGGTGCTGATCAACCTTGTCTCGAATGCGGTCCAGGCGATGCCTCAGGGCGGGCAGATCACCTTGCGGCTGGAAGACGGGGCGGAGAACGGGCGCGACGGCGTGGTGATCCTGCTGAGCGATAACGGGCCAGGCATGGATCCTGCAATCCTTGCGCGCGCCTTTGACCCCTTCTTCACCACGCGCGGGCGTGAGGGCGGCACCGGCCTCGGCCTGCCGATCTGCCTGAACCTCGTGACCCGCCAGGACGGCAGCCTGACCGCAGACAGCATCCCTTGTGGGGGCACCCGTTTCCGCATCTTCCTGCCGATGGCAGATGACAGCCCGGATTGACCGCCGCCGGCCCGGCGTCGATCATGGCCACTGGCGGAGGGCGGATGATGTTGACACGGCGTGGAATACTGGCGGGGGTCGGGCTTGCGGCATTGCCGGAGCGGCTGCTTGCACGCGGGCTGAAAGCCGATGAAACGGTGCTCTTCCTGCCCGGCTATGCGCGCGCGCTGCTGCCGGGCGTCATCGAGGTCAATATCGAGGCCTGGGTGTTCGAGTTCGAACGCCGCCCCGGTGCGCGGCGCGCCTTCACCATGGCGCTCGGCATCGACATGGAAGCCGCAGGCCCCGAGGCAAGCGCAATCTTCGCGGAGCGCAGCCGCTGGTTCCTGACCGATTCCGAGCGCGGCAAGGAACTGCTGATCCGCTTCGACGGGCTGGATGCGCCGGAAAACCTCCTCCCCGCCACGGATCGCGGTGGTCGGGTCTCGGCGCGGCTCAGGATCCCTGCGCCGGGCGATCACAGCCTGATCCGCTTTCACACCAGCCGTGACGGTGCGGAGGAACGTTTCGAGGGTATCGCCCATCTGGTCCCCGCCGAGGGGCTTTCGATCATCTCGGATATCGACGACACGATCAAAATCAGCAATGTCGCCGATACACATGCGCTGTTGCGCGACAGCCTGATGGCGCCGTTCAGACCCGCCCCCGGCATGGCCGCCTTCTACCGCCGCCTCGCGCGGAAGACGGGCGCGTCTTTCCACTACCTGTCATCAAGCCCGATCCAGCTGGCCCCGGCGCTGAGCGGGTTCCTCCGCGACGAGGGCTTCCCGCCGGGCAGCCTGCATCTGCGCGAAAGCACCGCCTGGAACCGGCTTTTGCCCGGCGAGGGCAGCACGGTCCGCCATAAGGGCGCAATATTGCAGCAGATCCTGACCGATTTCCCCGCCCGCCGTTTTCTGCTGATCGGCGACAGCGGCGAGCAGGATCCCGAGATATACGCCGAAGCCGCCCGCAGCCATCCCGGTCGCGACATCACCATTCTGATCCGCGAAGTGGCAGGCAGCGATCTCAGCCCCACGCGGCTCGATGCGGCCTTTGCCGGGACCACTGCACGCTGGCACCTGATCCCGGAAAGCGGGCCGGAGGAGGGCTGGTCGCCCCTCTGACCCCAGGCGGTTTACGGCGGCGGAAGATACGCGATTGCAAGGGTCATCCCCGCCTCGCTGACCGAATGACCAGGGCCAGGGCCAGGGCCAGGGCTGGGGTAAGGGCCAGCGAAAACCGGCAGCGAAACCTCCATCCCGGCGGAGCGCAGAGGCGTTGCGCGGGCCGCTACAGGCCGTGAACGACGAAATCGACCTATTGGCAGGCTTGGCAGGCGATGCGCCGAAGTCAGCCGAGGGCAATCATCGACACCTATCAACGCCCGACCGGACGGACAAAATGCAACCAAAGGGTGAATTTTCCGACACTCGCATTCTGAATCTTCTTGGCTAAATCCATCTATTTCAAGGACAAATCCGACAGATGGTCACTCCCAAGATTGCGGCAAGCGTTTGCATGGTGAGTTTAGCTGATTCTAGGGGCTGCTTTCCCTATTGAATGCCGCTGAGGATGGCATATCTTTCAACTGCGCCGGAACAATGGAGTGGCGGTTCGTCTGGTCTGACTGGGCAAATCGACAGGGCAAACAAATTGCAACCTGTCCATGAGGCGCAGCCATGCCCGAAAAACTGATGATTACCGAACAAGCCGCACAGTACCTGCAATGCAGCGAAGCCTTCTTTACTCGTGACCGTTGGCAGGCAAAGCAGGCTGGAACCGCGCCGCAGATTCCATTCGTCAAGATTGGGAAGTTTGTTCGCTATCGGCTGTCCGATCTGGAAGCCATTGCGGCGGGCGCATGATATGGCCGATGCAACCGAGACTGGAACGGCGGGGGCATTCCCCCCGCTGGATAACCCGTACAGTTTTGTTTTCGGCTCTGATCTTCGGCGGGGGCAATGTCTGCTGTGCCTCTGCCCTGATCCTGTGTCCGTAAACGCCGTGTCTCTTCTGTCCTATCACTTGATGCTCTTGCGGTCTGCAAAGCCCTTGCAAAGGCTCTGTGAAAAGCCGTGGGGCGATCCCAAGGCTAAGTGGCGGTATGACACCCACGAGAACATAAGCTCCGCCCCGTGTCTGCCCCTAAGCAGCGTAAAGCTGTCAACTAAGTATCTGAAAGATAAGGAAATACTTGATGTGTCTGGGCCGCACTTTCCCAAATATCAGAATACGCGGGCCACGTTCTACCGCCTGAGCGATCAGGCACAGTTCGCGCTCTACGCGCTGACCGAACCCTTCAAGAATCTCTTCAACGGGATGCCGCTCAACGCTGATCCGGCGCCCACAGTCACAACCCGGCAGGGATATCGGATATGGGATGAGGCATCATCACCCTCGGATAAAGCGATACCATCTATCCGAAAAGCCATGACGGACTGGCGCACCCGCACCAGACAGAGCATGTGCATGAAGGTCAGCGGATTGGTGGATGATGCTCTTAATCGGACGCTGGGGCTAACCGTGGCCGATGAAGACGTGGCATGAAGCTGCACTACTCGAACAGGCAGATATCTTGCCGCTCAACAGGGGCCAGATATCTTACTGCTCTAGACGGGTAAGATATCCCACTGCTCTAGAGCGGGCAGATTGAGCTACTCGCCGATGTTTGGACAGCATTCCGGGTGAGTTAAGCTACTGCCTGCACCTGCTGATCGGTTTCGATGGTGTTGAAGCAGACCACGGCGGGCGGTTGACCGCCATGGGCAGTGTGTGGGCTTTGGTGGTTTTAGAAGGTGATCCAGCGCCCGATGCCGGCCTTGGCCTGCGATCCGGTTTCCCAGGCGTGCAGGTAGACACCTTCATACT
>NZ_JAEFCF010000049.1 GCF_016405985.1 Paracoccus sp. IB05 | reverse complement strand
CCGCCGATTCGGTCGCCATCCGCGTATGGCCGATCCCGTGCCGGCCCGACATTTTGGAGACGCCAAAGCGCGCCGCCACATCCTTCGGCAACCCGGTCTCTTTGTAGATCTCGATCGAATCGCCTGCGCTCATCACCCGCACATCCGGCCGCAGAGCCGCAAGTGCCGCCCGCGCAGGCGCGATCTTATCCGCCGCAAGCGTCAGGATCGCATGGCTGTCCTTGCGCGAAAGCGAAACCTTCGCCCCGATCGCCGCCCCGAGATCCGCCTCAAGCGTCGCAAAATCGCGATCCGCAAAGGCAGACTGAACCGTCAGCTTGCCCCCTGCATCATCGCCGTAAATCGCGATCCCCGCAGAATCAGGACCGCGATCCGTCATCGTGATCAGCATATCCGTCAGCAAACGGCCCAGATCGGGCTCCAGCGAACGGTCCTTCAGAAAAAGTCCAACAATCCCGCACATCGAAGCGGCTCCCTTTTAGCTCTGGCGCAAACCAATCCTAACAACCAGACAAACAAACACACAAGAAATAAAGTTGAATGAGGGGAATATTTTTACAGGCAGGCAGCGATTCCCGGTTCCCTGCTGCGGTTCAGCCGTCTGAGGCATCTGGTACAGCGCCAAACCTGACCCTTTGGCATGGTCCGCCTGGCCGGCGGGGTCGGCCACCCGGCAGCGAAGCCGGCTCTTGGGCCAGGAATCAGCCGAAAAACCTGATATCTTCGCCTCTCCTATCCAGATTTTTTATCGCCCCATCAGTCAGTTAAACGGGACCTCACAGGGGCAGTCTTCCCTATGGGAATAGTTTTTTCCTGGATGGTTGATTTTCATTTCGCTTGCTCGCAATGTAGCCCTGCACACCAGACCAGATCGGCAAGCGGTATGATCTGGCGCGGCAAGTGGTCTGCCCTCTGGTCCATTGGAACGGTACTTTTCTCGGTTGGCGCTTTTCTGCTGCGGGAAACTCAGCCCTCACAGCATGAAAGAAAGCCGGGAAGACCGGCTGCAAGGACCGGCTGGCGGGCGGAATGATCCGGCGCTTCCGGGACGCAGCCCTGCTGCACGCGGAACTCCAAAAGACCGGAACGGCCGGCACCATGCCGGAGAGACCAGAAACCGGCCCCATGAGAGGAGCCGGACCCACAACAGGGAGTGCGTATATGGAAGAAACTGCCACGTTCTTCGCGGAACAGGTAACCCTCAGCCAGCTAGTCCAGAACCTCGTCTATGCGTCTGGCACGGTGGGGGCCCTGATGGTTGTCGCCGGGCTGTTGATGATCGACGCCGGCACAACGCGAAGTGCCAATCTCTACAACTCCACCATCGAGAAAATGGTGGGGTTTTTTATTGGATTCGCGACCTATTTCGCGGTCGGCTTCGGCTTCTGGGCCGGGCAATATTACATCATGGGCGGCGCCACGATGATGGATTCGCTGAAGGACTGGTGGTTCTTCGGTGCGCTGTCGAATGCGCATGCGCAAAATGTCGATCCGGCGGTCTTCCCCGGGCTGAACACATTCCAGATCTTCATCTTCTTCCTCGCCACCTTTGCGGGGATCGTGAACGTGCTGCTGCATTTCGCGGTGTCTGAACGGATGAAGGCCTCGGCCTTTTACATCACCTGCGTGGTGGCAACGGTCGTATCCTCGATCCTGAGCTGGGCGGTCTGGGGCTCGGTCGGGCCGCTGACCAATGCCGGCTTCCATGACTTCTTCGGGATCGGCTTCGTCTATATCTTCCCGACGGGGATCGCGATGGTGCTGGTGCCGCAGCTCGGCAAACGCCCCGGCATGTTCGCGCCCCATCCCAAAGTGCCCTCCTATCAGGCACCGTCGATCGGCCTCGCGGCCACCGGCATCATCACCATCTTCTCGGGCCTGCCGATGGTGATTCTCTCCTGCCTGTTCTTTGTCGACCCTGAAGCCCGCGCGATTTCGGTCACCATGGCCGATACCTCGCTGGGGATTGCCCTCAACAACTATGCGCTGGCCTGGGCCGGCGGCGCCATCACCGGCGCGGCGATCTCGTATAAGACGAAGAACTATATCTACCTCCTGTTCGGACCGCTCGGCGGCTATGTCGCGGGGGCGCCCGGATTTGACGTCTGGCTGCCCTGGCAGATGTTCTTCGTGGCACTTGGCGCCCCGCTGACCTGCTGGCTGGTCTATGATTTCACCTCGAAACGTCAGATCGACGAGCACAAGCTGTTCCCCCTCTTCATCGGCTGCGGCTTCTACGGCCTTGTGATGATTGGCCTCTTCAAGGCCGGCACGCCGCGCGGCGGGTATTGGGGCGTGACCGAAGGGCCCTTTGCCTATCAGCATGGCCATATCAGCCTGTTGATGCAGCTTGCGGGCTTTGCGCTTTGCCTTGGCGCCGGCATCATCACCGGGCTCATCCTGTCGGTGGTGCTCAAGGCGACCACTGGGCTGCGTGTGCCCGAAGAGGACCAGGCCGAAGGGCTCGACAAGCTTCGCTGGGGGCTCGACAACGGCAAATAAGCCGGGCCTTCGCGTCCCTGACTGCAAGCCGGCGGGAGATCCTCCCGCCGGCTTTGCCATGTCGCATCCAGGGATCGCACAAGGATCGGGCAGTTCCGCGCGCCGCGCCCGGAGACAGAATGAGGGCCAGGAAAATGTTCTCTGTCAGGAAACCTTTTTTAACATGAATGTTGCTTTTCCGATCCCGACCTTCCAGAATGAGTCGCAGCATTCATTAAGAAAACGACGGGAGGAATCATGACCAATTCCTGGAGATTCTCTGCACTCGGTGATCGCCACCGCGCGCTCGGCTCGGATATGGAAGACTGGAGCGGGATGGGCACGGCCTGGTCCTACAAGGTCGGTGACGCAGATGCCGAATATATGGCCATCCGCACCAAAGCCGGCCTGATGGACGTCTCGGGCCTGAAAAAGGTCTATCTGAACGGACCGGCCGCCAGCCACGTGATCGAACGCGCCACCACGCGCAACGTCGAAAAGATCATGCCGGGCCG
This sequence comes from Paracoccus sp. IB05, assembly GCF_016405985.1. Classification (GTDB taxonomy): domain Bacteria; phylum Pseudomonadota; class Alphaproteobacteria; order Rhodobacterales; family Rhodobacteraceae; genus Pseudogemmobacter. The sequence continues at coordinate 37,824 of NZ_JAEFCF010000049.1, read as the reverse complement.
CTCGTCCTACGCGACCATGCTGTCCGATGGCGGCAAATTCGTCGATGACTGCGTGATCTACCGCACCGGGCCGAACAATTTCATGGTCGTCCATGGCACCGGCAACGGCCATGAGCAGCTGGCCATGTACACCACCGGCCGCGATGTCGATATCCGCTTCGACGACAACCTGCATGACCTGTCGCTGCAGGGCCCGCTGGCGGTTGATTACCTGCAAAAGCACGTGCCCGGCATCCGTGACCTGAACTATTTCAGCCATATGCAGACCTCGCTTTTCGGCAAGCCCGTCATGATCTCGCGCACCGGCTATACCGGCGAGCGCGGCTATGAGATCTTCGTGCGCGGTCAGGATGCCGGCATGGTCTGGGACCGCATCCTCGAAGAAGGCGCTGACATGGGCATCATGCCCTGCCGCTTCACCACGCTCGATATGCTGCGGGTCGAAAGCTACCTGCTGTTCTACCCGTTCGACACGTCGGAGAATAACCCCTTCGACAACGAGCCGGGCGGCGACACGCTGTGGGAGCTTGGCCTCGATTTCACCGTCTCGCCGGGCAAGATCGGCTTCCGCGGTGCGGAAGAGCATTACCGCCTGAAGGGCAAAGAGCGCTTCAAGATCTGGGGCCTGAAGCTTGAGGGCAACAATGTCCCGGGCAATGGCGCGCCGGTCATGAAAGACGGCAAGAAAGTGGGTGTCGTGACCCAGGCGATGCATTCGCCGCTGAACAACTGGACCATCGCAATTGCGCGACTGCCGGTTGAATATGCCAATAACGACACCAAACTTGTGGTGAACTGCGCGACCCATGGCGAGATCGCGGCGACCAGCCATTCGATGCCGTTCTACGATGTCGAGAAAAAGCGCCGCACCGTCAAAGGCTGATACCGTCAAAGGCTGATCAGGTTCAGCCCTGTCTGTTCCCCTCCCCGCCATACATCTTTGTGGCGGGGAGGTTCATCACTCTCCAGGGAGGAAGGCCCGCCAGAGGCTTTGGGGTGAGGAAGAGACATGAAGCCGATGCGCCAGCCCTCGCGGGTGCATCATGCCAGAGCGAAAGAAGAAGAATGTCGCAAACGCAAGCAGATGACATCATGAGATCCCGGCCGCTCTATGGCCGCCTTGTTCCACGGCAGGGGTCCTCGCATTTCATTGTGGCCGATGGCGAAGGGGGCGAGGCTGTGGCCGCGCTTCTGACTGCCGCGCCGGATCTGAAATCCACGACCCATATTGTCTATATTCCCGGCACCAATGGCACCGATCTGACCACGATGGTCGCGGGGCTTGGGGCACAGGTCTTCCACGCCGCGCCCAGCTATGCCTCGGCCTCGCAGCGCATCCGCAAGGTGCTGGGCGACGCGCATATGGGCCTGCAGCTTTACGCCGCCGGCACCGAGGGGCTGATCGGCCAGGTCCAGCGCGACGCGATCGCCGCCGGCCTGCCGCATGATGCGCTCCAGACCGAGCAGCGCGGCTCGCTCGCGCGGCGCGTGCAATGCGTCCATTGCAAGGGCATCACCGAAAACGTGACGCTTGACCCGTTTGTCTGTTCGCATTGCGGGCTTAACCTCTTCGTGCGCGACCATTATTCGCGCCGCCTCGCTGCCTTCCAGGGCGTCTGTATCGACGCCGAAGACCCCGGCGAAGTGCCCGCCTCCGAGGAGCGTTTCAAATGAGCGGCTCGACCAGATTGCCCGTGATCGTGACCGAAGTGGTCGAGGTCAACAGCCTGATCAAACGCTTCCGTTTCGTGCGCGAAGATGGCGGGCTGATGCCGGGCTTTTCCGGCGGCGCCCATACCGTCGTCGAGATGGATGACAATGGCACCCGCCGTCTGAACGCCTATTCGCTGATGTCGGACCCGTCGGATACCTCGGGCTATGAGATTTCCGTGCGCCGCGACGAGACCGGGCGCGGCGGATCTTTGTTCATGCATTCTGGCGTGAAGCCTGGCATGAAGATGGTGATCTCGCAGCCGGTGAACCTCTTCGGGCTGGATCTGCGCGCGAAGAAACATCTGCTGATCGCAGGCGGTATCGGCATCACCCCCTTCATCGCGCAGATGGCGCAGCTTGATGCGCTTGGCCATAAGTTCGAGCTGCATTACGCCATGCGTGACCGCGAGCTGGGCGCCTATATGAAAGAGCTCTCCGCCCGTCATGGCGATCGGGTTCATCCCTATTACGACCTGGAAAAACAGGCGATCGACCTCGCGACCCTGTTGAAAACGCAGCCCCTTGGCACGCATCTCTATGTCTGCGGCCCCAAGGGGATGATCGGCTGGGTGCTTTCGACCGCTGAAAAGATGGGCTGGCCGAATGGCGCGCTCCATTCCGAAGAATTCCTGGCACCCCCGGTGGGCGAGGCGTTTGAGGTCGAGCTGTCAAAGTCAAACATCACCATCAATGTCGGCCCGACCCAGTCACTGCTCGAGGCGCTGGAAGCCGCCGGCGTCGATGCCCCCTATCTCTGCCGTGGCGGCGCCTGTGGCCAATGCGAATGCAAGGTCAACGCCGTCGAGGGCGAGATCCTGAATTATGATCACTGGCTTTCTGACGAACAGAAAGCCGCGAAATCCCATATCATGCCCTGCGTCTCGCGTTTCAAAGGCGAGCGCCTGGTGATCGAACTCTGAGGAGGATGCGATGAGCCTTGATGATGCGTTCAAAGACCCGTTCTTCCGCGACGAGAGCTTTTTCGGCGATTACACCTATCGCAATACGCCCCATGCGGTGAACCGTTTCCCCTTCCCCTTCCCCGAAGACGACTACATGTATTCGGTGAATATGGAGCCCCATGTCTCAGGTCGCCCCGGCTCGATCTTTGAACATTGCTTCGACGTGGACGAGCATTACGTCTCGGAAATGCGTGACCGCGCCCGGGTGCTGGAACAGGATCCGCTGCGCTGCCAGTCGCTGCCACATATGACCCTGGCGGGCTGGGATCTCCTTGAACTGATCATGGAGAAATTCTCGGAAGACTATCCGCAATGGTTCTCGCTGACGAAAGACGGGAACAAATGGCACTGGATCAACCGTCCGCTGGGGATCGACCAGAAGTTCACCTTCCTGGACGAATCGACCCTGCCGATGGGGCCGTTTGAATATATCACCCGCCAGGCCCAGGGCGATTTCACGCTGCAGGATCAGCGCGACGACAATCTCTGGATCGAAGCCGGCATGGTGACCAGCCAGGCCGACTGGAGCCTCGATTTCGACATCGGGATGAATTTCCACGAATGGCATGCGCCGGTGCCGCTGGCACATGAGATGGGGATTTTTGACCGGGCGCTGAAATTCCTGCTTGCGCTTCAGCATGGCGCGCCGGTGCGGCGGTTCAACTGGACGATGACGGTCGATCCGCTGCTGGATACCAGCCCCGAAAATTACCACAAATGGGGCCCGTCAAAGACCACGATGACGCCCGAGACCATCGGCAAACGCCAGCATCTGCGGGTGGAATTGCAGACGCTGATCCGGCTGCCGCGCTCGAATGCAATTGTTTTCCCGATCCGCTGCTACCTGATCAGCCTGGATGATCTGGTCACCAAGCCGAAATGGGCGCGTCGCTTCCACCGGGTGATCAAGACCGTGCCTGATGAGCTGGCGACCTATAAGGGCTTCATCCGCAACAAGCCGATGATCCTCGACTATCTGGCGAAATATGATGATGGCGCGCCAACCTCGCCCGGCTGGTGGCCAGAAGACTGAGCCGAAGACTGACCCGGAGACTGACCCGGAGACTGAGATGACCCGGCGCCGCCCCTCCCCCGGGCGGCGCTGGCTTATCCGCACCGGGCTTGCCATATAGCAGGCATGGAACAACTGCCCGTCACCGAGATTCTGCCTGACCTGCGCGCGGCGCTGGCCCGCGCGGGGCGTGCCGTTCTGCAGGCTCCGCCAGGGGCCGGCAAGACCACGCTTGTGCCGCTCGACCTGCTGAAATCAGGGCTGTTTCAGCAAAAAATCCTGATGCTGGAACCGCGCCGCCTCGCCGCCCGCGCCAGTGCCGAGCGCATGGCGGAAACCCTTGGCGAAAAGATCGGCGAAACCGTCGGCTACCGCATCCGGGGCGAGGCGAAGGTCTCGGGCGCGACCCGGATCGAGGTGGTGACCGAGGGCATTCTGACCCGGATGATCCAGTCCGATCCCGAACTGCCGGGGATTTCCTGCATCATCTTTGATGAATTCCACGAACGCTCGCTCCATGCTGATTTCGGCCTTGCGCTGGCGCTGGAAGTCCGTGCGGCATTGCGCCCCGATCTGGCGCTGCTGGTCATGTCGGCGACACTTGATGCGGGCCCGGTTGCGGCCCTGATGAGTGATGCGCCGATGATCACGGCAGAGGGCCGCGCCTGGCCTGTCGAGACCCGCTGGCTGCCCCGTCCGGTTGATGCCTCGATGCGGTTTGATGCCGCCATGGCCGGGCTGATCGCCCAGGCGCTGGAGGAAACCACCGAAGGCGGCCTGCTGGCCTTCCTGCCCGGTGAAGGCGAGATCCGGCGGGTTGAGACCCGGTTGAAAGACATCCCCGGGATCGCGCTGCGCCCGCTGTTTGGCGCAATGGATTTCCAGGCGCAGCGCGCAGCACTTGCGCCGGTCGAAGGTCTCAGGCGTGTGGTGCTGGCGACCTCGATTGCGGAAACCTCGCTGACTTTGCCCGACATCCGTGTGGTGGTCGATGGTGGCCGCGCGCGCCGCGCGCGCTTCGACCCGGCCTCGGGCATGTCGCGTCTGGTGACCGAACGCGTCACCCGCGCCGAGGCCGAACAACGCCGGGGCCGCGCCGGCCGTGTCGCGGCGGGCCTCTGTTACCGGCTCTGGACCAAAGGCGAGGAAGGCGGGCTCCTGGCCTTTCCGCCCCCCGAGATCGCCTCGGCCGATCTGACCGCGCTTGCGCTCGAACTGGCGGAATGGGGATCGGACGATCTGCCTTTCCTCACGCCGCCGCATCCCGCGACCCTGCGCGAGGCGCGCGATCTTCTGACCACATTGGGGGCGCTGGACGGGGCAGGCTCGATCACCGCTCACGGGCGCCGGCTCTCACGTCTGCCGCTGCATCCCCGCCTCAGCCATATGCTGATGATCGCCGGGCCCGATGCCGCGCGTCTCGCGGCGCTGGCGGAAGAGCGCGACCCGATGCGCGGCGCCGGGCCGGATCTGATGCTGCGCCTCAAGGCCATTGAACGCCCGCCCGAAACCGCCAGTCGCGCCGTGATCGAACGGATCCGCCAGGAGGCCAAGCGCCTCGCGCGCGCGGTGCCTGAGGGCGCGCGCCCCGGGCTTTCGGTCGCGCAATGGGCGGCGCTGGCCTGGCCTGACCGCATCGGGCTCCGGCGCAAAGGCGACGCGCCGCGCTACCTTCTCGCCAATGGCAAGGGCGCGGTGGTCGGGACCGGCACTGCGCTGGCCAAAGAACGGCTGATCATCGCCACCGACCTCGACGGCGATCTGCGCGAGGCCACGCTGCGCCTTGGGCTGGCCATCAGCGAGGAAGAGCTGCGCGGGATCCATGGCGCGGCGATCACCTGGTCCGATGAGGTGATCTGGAACAGCCGTGAAAACCGCGTCCAGGCGCTGAAACGCGAACGCTTTGGCGCGCTGGTGCTGGCTGAGCGCCCCTGGCCTGACGCACCCGCCGCAGCGCACGCCCGCGCGGCGCTGGACGGTCTGCGCGAAAACGGGCTGTTCTGGTCGCCCGCCGCCGCGCGGCTGCGCGCCCGTATCCGCCTGACCCGTGACGAGACCTGGTCCGAGGTCAGCGACGAGGCGCTGCTGGCCAGCGCCGAAGACTGGCTCCTGCCGCATCTGACCCGCGCCCGCAGCCTGTCCGACCTGAAGGCCCTGGATCTGATCGAGCCCCTGAAAGCCCATATCGGCTGGGACCACATGGCAGAGGTGAACCGCCTTGCGCCCGCCCATTTCACCACGCCGCTGGGGCGCGAAGTGCCGATCGATTATGACGGCGACCACCCCGCAATCGAGGTCCGTTTGCAGGAAATGTTCGGCGTCACCCGCCATCCGGTGGTCGGCCAGAACCGGCTGCCCTTGCGCATCACGCTTCTGTCGCCCGCGCGCCGTCCGGTGCAGGTGACGCTGGATCTGCCGGGTTTCTGGGCCTCGTCTTACGCCGATGTCAGGAAGGATATGCGCGGGCACTATCCGAAACATCCCTGGCCCGAAGACCCGCGCGAGGCCGAGCCGACCCTGCGCGCCAAACCCCGCAGCTGAGGCCCCTTCCCGCCGCACGCAGCCCAGGATAGGGATGCTGGCGCTAACGGAGGAGCGACAGCCATGAGCCTCACCATGACCCGCCAGGAAGCGACACGCGCCCGCTGGGCGCTGGCTGCGATGTTTGCCGCCGGCGGTATGCTGGTGGGCGCCTGGGCGCCCCAGATCCCGCTTTTGTTGCCAAAGCACGGCATCGACAAGGCGGTGCTCGGCCTGCTGATCCTGGGGCTTGGGGTGGGGGCTATGCTTGCGATGCTGGTCGCGGGCAAGGCGATCCCGAAATATGGCACGCTGCCTTTGCTCCGCCTCGCGGCGCTGGCCCAGGCACCGGTGCTGCCTTTGGTGGTTTACGCGCCCTCGCTGCCGCTGCTCGCGCTGGCGATGGTGATTTTTGGCCTGATGATGGGCTTTCTCGATGTGCTTGCGAATTCCAATGCGGTCGAGATCGAACGGCGGCTCGGGCGGGCGGTGATGTCGTCGCTGCACGGGTTCTGGAGCCTTGGCGGCTTTATCGCCGGCACGCTCGGGGCATGGATCATCTCGAAAACCTCGGGTGAGACGCAGTCTCTGGTGGCTGCGGTGGCGATTGCCGCGCTGGTGCTGATTGCGATGCCCTTCCTGCGCGGTGTCCCCCCCGAGGCCTCGCCCCAGCCGGGGACTGCCACTGCGGTGAAGGACAGTTTCCTGCCGAAAGATCCCGGCATCTGGATCCTTGGCCTGATGGCGCTGATGGCTTTCGTGCCGGAAGGGTCCGTGCTGGACTGGGGCGCGCTTTATCTCGGCGAAGCCTTTGGCGCCGATGAGTTCACCGCGGGCCTTGGATTTGCGTTTTTCGCGGCGACCATGGCGATCACCCGCTTTCTGGGCGACCGGCTCAGGAATATCTTTGGCGGCGTGCGGATCTTCTTTGTCTCGGGTCTGATTGCCGGGGCCGGGATGGCGCTGGCCGCCGCAGCGCCCGGGTCCTGGATTGCCATCTTCGGCTTTGCCATTTCGGGGCTGGGCTGTGCCAATCTGGTGCCGGTGATCTTTTCTGCCGCAGGCAATTATCCCGGCCAGCGCGCCGGGGCGGCTTTGTCGGTGGTCACGATGGTGGGCTATGCGGGCATCCTGATGGCGCCGGCCTCGATCGGCTGGCTGGCCGAGCATTTCGGCCATCGCGTCACCTTTGGCGGCCTCGCTGTGATGATCCTGGGGCTTGCGGCGCTGGCCGGGCGAACCGCCAGCGCCGATGATCGCCAGGTGGTCTGAACCGCCCGCAGACCGGAGGTTTCAGACCCCGAGGCACCAGCGCATCACGGCCTTTTGTGCGTGAAGCCGGTTCTCGGCCTCATCAAAGATCACCGAATGCGGCCCGTCCATCACGGCGCTGGTCGCCTCGTCATTCCGGTGCGCCGGCAGGCAATGCATGAAGAGCGCGTCGGGTTTGGCGCGGCTCATCAGCTGTTCATTGACCTGATAGGGGCGCAGCTGGTTGTGCCGGCGTTCGCGCGCGGATTCCGGGTCATGCATCGAAACCCAGGTGTCGGTGACCACCAGATCGGCGCCCTCAATCGCGGTGAAGGGATCGCGCTGGATGGTGACTTTAGAACCTTTCGAGCGCGCGAAATCCAGCCATTTCCCTTCGGGATCAAGCGTTTCCGGCCCGGTGAAGGTGAAGTCAAAGCCAAACTGCCCGGCCGCATGCAGAAAGCTGGCACAGACATTGTTGCCGTCGCCGGCCCAGACCACCTTGCGGCCTTTGATCGGCCCGCGATGTTCTTCATAGGTCTGGATATCAGCGAGGATCTGGCAGGGATGGGTGCGGTTTGTCAGCCCGTTGATCACCGGCACCGTGGCATGTTCGGCCATCTCGAGAAGCGTATCTTCCTCGAAGGTGCGGATCATGATCAGGTCGACATAGCGCGAGAGCACCTTGGCGGTATCGGCAATGGTCTCGCCATGGCCGAGCTGCATTTCCTTGCCGGACAAAACCATGGTCTCGGCCCCGAGCTGGCGGGCGCCGACATCAAACGAGACGCGGGTCCGGGTCGAGGGTTTTTCAAAGATCAGCGCGACCATGCGGCCTTTCAGCGGCTGGTCATCATCAGGCGTGCCTTTCGGGCGGTCCTTGCGGGCGGCCTTCATCGCATGAGCCTGGTCCATCATCGCCCGGAGATCATCGGTCGAAGTGGTGTGGATATCGAGGAAATGTTTCATTTCGGTTCGCTTTGTGACTTTGGCAGGCCGGGAGGAAAGCCGGGGGCCAGCCCCCGGACCCCCGGGATATTTAAGGACAGAAAATGATCAGGCGGCTTTGAGGCGGGTCGCGATCATGTCGAGGCGGGTGAGCGCCTCGGCGATGTCTTCATCGGGGATGTTGAGCGCGGGCAGCAGGCGCAACACATTGTCGGCGGCGGCGACTGTCAGGAGGCCGGCCTGGTAGCCGGCATTGACCACATCGCCTGGCGCGGGGATGCATTTCAGGCCCAGCATCAGGCCCTCACCGCGGACTTCGGTGAAGATATCCGCATGGCGCGCGACAAGGGATTCGAGCCCCTGACGCAAAAGCGCCGATTTGCGCGCGACCTCGGCAAGGAAGGCGGGGTCAGAGATGATTTCGGTGAGTTTTGCACCCACCGCACAGGCCAGCGGGTTGCCGCCATAGGTCGAGCCATGGGTGCCCGCCACCATGCCTTTGGCGGCGCGCTCGGTGGCCAGCACCGCGCCCAGCGGGAAGCCGCCGCCGATGCCTTTGGCGACCATCATGATATCAGGCGTGACGCCCTTCCATTCATGCGCGAAAAGCCGTCCGGTGCGGCCCATACCGCATTGCACCTCGTCGAGGATCAGAAGCGTGCCGGTCTTGTCGCAAAGCGCCCGGATGTCCTGCAAAAGCGCATCGGGAACCGGGCGGATGCCACCCTCGCCCTGGATCGGCTCGATGATCACGGCGCAGGTCTGGCCGGTGATGGCGGCGCGGATCGCATCTGCGTCATTCCAGGCCAGCTGCCGGAAACCCTCCATCAGCGGGCCATAGCCTTTGACCATCTTTTCCGCCCCTGAAAGCGCAATGGCACCGGTGGAGCGGCCGTGAAAGGCCCCCTCAAAAGCGATGAAGCCGGTCCGCTCCGGCTGGCCGTTCTCGGAATGGAATTTCCGCGCCATCTTGATCGCAAGCTCGGCTGCTTCCGTCCCGGAATTGGTGAAGAAGACGGTGTCGGCAAAGGTCCGGTCGACCAGCAGTTCTGCCAGTTTTTCCTGTTCCGGGATCGTATAGACATTCGAGACATGCCAGAGCCGCCCCGCCTGTTCCGTCAGCGCGGCCACCAGCTCGGGCGCGGCATGGCCGAGCGCATTCACCGCGATCCCAGCCCCAAGATCCAGATATCGGCGGCCGTCGCTCGCCTCCAGCCAGCTGCCCTGACCTTTGACAAAGGCAAGGGGCGCACGGTTATAGGTGGGCAGCACAGGCGTGATCATGGAGTTTCCCTCAGGAATGGAAGCCAAAGGCGTAAAGCCGGGGCAATGGGGGTGTCAACATGCGGATTCTATTCCTGCGTGGTGACGGGTCCGTGGACAGACAGATATATCTCTGCCGGGATATGCGGGGGATCGCCCTGAATGACCGGCGGGCAAGCCGGGACCAACGCCTCAGCGGCGTCGCGAATGGATAAGCTGTTTCGCATTCATGGTCATGCGCATCTGATAAAACGACGATGACGCTTTGTAAACGGGAATGCGGGGGATCTGCGCGCAGGCTTTTGCGCGGCGGAGATTTTGCACGGGGGGTCACGCCATGCGAGGATCGGCGGATGCGTGATCCCCTGATTCTGCCCCTGACCCTGACCGGCTGGCGCCACAGCATCCACACTGCCATCGTGCGGCTGACCCTTGCGGAAAAAGGCGTTGCGGCACGTTTCACCGAAGTTGACCCGTTCCGGACGCCTGATGCGGCGGGGCTTTCCCCCTTTGGCATGGTGCCGGTGCTGCGCCAGGGGGATTTCACACTTTATGAGACCGGGGCGATCTGCCGCTGGATTGATGAGGGTTTCCCGGGCCCTGCCCTGCAACCCGGGGATCCGAAGGCGCGGGCGCGGATGGTCCAGACCATCGCCATCATGGATGCGCATGGCTTTCGCCCGATGCTGCGCGACCATTACGGGGCCGGGGTCTTTGCGCTGGCCGAGGGCGAGCCGCCGGATCCGGCGCGGGTTTCGGCCGGGCTGCGCGCCGCGATGCCGGTTCTGGCCGCGCTTGAGGTTATCGCGGCTGAGGGTCTGGTGATGTCCGGTCCGCTGACCCTTGCCGATCTGCATCTGGCGCCGATGTTTGCAGGCTTTACCCGCAGCCCCGACGGAGCCGCTGCGGTGGCTGGCTTTCCGGCGCTGCACAGCTGGTGGCAAAGGCAGGCAAAACGCCCTCATCTCGCCACCTGCCTCGCCCCTTTGCCGGACCATAAACCCGGACCCGCGATCAGTAACGGGATTTGATTCGCTATCCCCTTGCGGCCCCCTGCCCCCTCCCCTTATTATGCAGCGGTTATCAGACAGGCGGAGAGGCATATGTCCTGGACGGACGAGCGGGTTGAAACCCTCAAGCGCATGTGGGGCGAGGGTCAGTCGGCCAGCCAGATCGCCAAGGAACTTGGCGGCGTCACCCGCAATGCAGTCATCGGCAAGGTCCACCGGCTGGGCCTTTCGAACCGCGTCGGCGGCAAGGATGACGAAGAGGCCGCGCCGGCTCCGGCAGCAGCGGCCCCGCCGCCACGCCCGGAACCCGTCGCCGAGGCGGCCCCGGCTCAGCCGGCGCCGCCGCGTGAAGAGCCCGCACCGGCCGCACCGCGCGCAGCCCCTGCGCCGTCTGCGGCTCCGGTGTCGAATGTCACGCCCCTGCCGCTCCGCAAGGCGATCGTGCCCGCAGGTCAGCCGCTGCCGCCGCAGCCCTCGCTCAACGAGATCAGCCCCGAGGCGCTGGCTTCGGTGCGCGAGGTCGAAAAGCGTGCCCGCAAGCTGTCATTGATGGAACTGACCGAGCGCACCTGCAAATGGCCGATCGGCGACCCGGCAACCGATGATTTCTGGTTTTGCGGCCTGCCCTCGCTGCCCGGCAAACCCTATTGCGAGGCCCATGTCGGCGTCGCCTTCCAGCCGATGAGCGCCCGCCGCGACCGCCGTCGCTGATGCCTGCGGGCGTTTTCGCCCGGGCCCCGGAATGACAAAAGCCCGCAGGAGAAATCCTGCGGGCTTTTTGCGTCGACCCGCTGAAACTGTCCGGCCTGCTGAGACCAGGCAGGCCAGAAAACCAAAGGGCCGGAAAATCAGAAAGCCGGGTTGAGTTTCGTCTCGAACGCCCCGGTGACCTCGCGGCAAAGTGCAGGATCCGGCTCTTCCTGGTCCCAGTCCGTGACCGAACAGACCCTGCCACTGAAGCTGCCGCTGATCGCCCCGGCCTGCCCGTCAAAGGCGTAGCGGGTGACCGTGACCTCCGGCGGGCTGGCCAAAAGACTGGCAAAGAAGGGCGGCTGCTGCCCGGAAGGATACCAGGTGATTTCGGGCTTCAGCACCGGCTCGGCGCCTTCGCCCGGCCAGCCGAACGCGAGGTGGAAGAACGGCCCGCTGCCATCCGGTTCCTGCCCGCCCGAAACCGTCACAATCGTTTCATTGCCCGTCTGCGTCCCATCAGCAACCGAAGCCGTGCCGACCCTGACCGCGTCGAACAGGAAGCTGACCGTCGTGAAGTCATGGCTTTCGCCATCGCTTTCCAGCCTGATCCAGCCATCGACCCGCTGGCCGGTGACCTGCTCCATCTCCTCCCCCTCTTCCTGGGCCAAAGCCGGGGTCGCGGAAAAGACCGCAGGAATGGCCGCATAAAGGATCACGGAAAGAAGGGCGGCAGAACAGACAAAGCGCATGGCGCGGATCCCCGGAGAGAGGTGAAAACTGCGGGTAAACTGGCGGCGCGGGGTCAGGATGTAAAGCCATGATCCGGATATGGAAAACCCGCCCATGGCACAGCCTGGGCGGGTTCGGTTCTGTCCCGGGCATAGATCTGTCCCGGGGATAGATCAGCCGCGCCGGATCGCCGCGCCGAGCCCGTTCATCAGCGCCTCGAAGACCGGGAAAGAGGTCACGATGGGCGAGCCGTCATCAACCGTGATCTCGCGTTTCGCGGCCATGCCGGCGACGAGGAAGCTCATGGCAATGCGGTGATCAAGATGGGTCTTGCAGGTGGCGCCGCCCGGCATCCCGCCCGCGCCCATGCCATGGACGATCAGCACGTCTTCCTCTTCCTCGATCTTCACACCACAGGCCTCAAGGCCGCGCGCCATGGCGTCGATCCGGTCGGATTCCTTGACACGGAGCTCTTTGACGCCGCGCATGGTGGTGACGCCTTCGGCGAAAGAAGCCACGACAGAGAGGATCGGATATTCGTCGATCATCGACGGCGCGCGCTCTTCCGGCACTTCGATGCCTTTGAGGTCGGGCGAGAAACGGACGCGCAGATCGGCCACCGGCTCGCCGCCCTCTTCGCGCGGGTTCTCAAAATCGATCAGGGCGCCCATCTCGACCAGGGTCAGGTAAAGCCCGTTGCGGGTGAGGTTCTGGCTGACGCCCGGCACGCGGATATCCGAGCCCTCGGTGATCAGCGCGGCACAGACCGGGAAAGCGGCCGAAGACGGGTCACGCGGCACGGCCACACTCTGCGGCCGCAGTTCTGGGCGGCCCTTCAGCGTGATGACATGGCCTTCTGCGGTTTTTTCAACGGACAGATCGGCGCCGAATCCGAGCAGCATGCGCTCGGAATGATCGCGGGTCGGTTCGCGCTCGATCACAACGGTCTCGCCCGGTGCGTTCAGCCCCGCGAGCAGCACGGCAGATTTCACCTGGGCCGAGGCGACCGGCAGCGTATAGCGCACCGGCACCGGATCGGCGGCACCGACCACGGTCATCGGCAGACGGCCGCCCTTGCGCCCGTAGGCTTCGGTTCCAAACAGCGACAGCGGGTCGGTCACCCGCCCCATCGGCCGTTTCCTGAGGCTCGCATCCCCGGTGAAGGTGGCCGAGATCGGCGTCGTCGCCATGGTCCCCATGATCAGCCGCACGCCGGTGCCGGAATTGCCGCAGTCGATCACATCGGCAGGTTCCTGAAAGCCGCCGACGCCAACCCCGTTCACCGACCAGATCCCCTCACCATGGCGGGTCACGGTCGCGCCGAAAGCGCGCATCGCTTTCGCGGTGTCGATCACATCCTCGCCTTCGAGGAGACCGGAGATTTTCGTCTCTCCGACCGCCATGGCGCCGAAGATAAGCGAGCGATGCGAGATTGACTTGTCGCCAGGCACCGATGCCACGCCTTTCAGCGGCCCGCTTTTGGCGGAAATCATCACCTGTGCGTCACCATGGCCAGACATATTTCTCTCCCGTCCCCGCAAATGCCCCTGCCTGATAGCCCAAGCAGAAGGGGGGGTCCAGCATCGCGGCGGTATGAGAAGCGGAAAGCGCAGCTGCCTCCGGCGGGAGTATTTGGATCAAGAGGAAATGCCGGCTTCCTCTTGACTTAAATACTCCCCGCGGAGCGTTCCGCAGTCTCAATCCCGCCGGAAGGTCAGGTAATGCGGGAAACGCCCCTCACGGAAGGCCTTCTGCTCGTAGCGGGTCGAGATCCAGTCTACCCATGCGCCGCCATCGCCGGCTTCATGTTCCAGCCGGAATCCTGCTTCGGGCACCTCCTCATGCGCCTGACGGACGTAATCGGGGATATCGGTCGCGATGCGAAATTCGGTCGCGGGCGCCATCACGCGGTGCAGCGCGCGCAGATAGCCTTGCGTCACAAAGCGGCGGCGGTGGTGGCGGGCTTTCGGCCAGGGATCGGGGTAATTGAGGAAGGTCTTGCCGATCACCCCATCCGGGAGCACGTCAAAAAGGTCACGCACATCGCCCGGGTGGATCGAGAGATTGGTCACCCCGGCCGCGCGGATCTTGCCGATCAGCATTGCGACCCCATTCACAAAGGGCTCGCAGCCGATCAGGTGGATCTGCGGGTTCAGCGCCGCCATATGCACCAGATGTTCGCCGCCGCCAAAGCCGACCTCCAGCCAGAGCGGAAGGCCGCCGAACTGCGTCAGATCGAGCGGCGCGCGGCCCGGGTTCTCGTCGCGGGTGACGCCCCTCAGCCGCAGCGTCTCGAGATCATTGGCGAGATAGTCCTTCTGGCTCGCCCTGAGGGTCTTGCCTTTTGAGCGGCCGTAGAAATTGCGGCGGGGCTCGGCTGGGTGCTGTTCCGGGGCAACAGGATCGGACATCGGGCGGGCCTTTGGCGAGGTGCAGTCAGGGCGGGCGTCTAAGCGCCGCGTGGCACCGGGTCAAGCGTAGGTCAGCCGGGATGCATGAAAAAGGGCGCCGCTATGGGCGCCCTTCTGAGAGATCTTCAGGCTGACCGGCCTCAGACCGCGGCTTTGAGGGCGGCGACGAGATCGTCACGCTCCCAGGAGAAACCGCCATCCGCCTCCGGCGCGCGGCCGAAATGGCCATAGGCCGAGGTGCGGGCATAGATCGGGCGGTTCAGACCCAGATGGGTGCGGATACCGCGCGGCGTCAGATCCAGCACTTTCGGGATCGCAAGCTCGATCACGCTGTCAGGGACCGTGCCGGTGCCATGGGTATCGACATAGATCGACTGCGGCTCGGCCACGCCGATGGCATAGGAGACCTGCACCGTGCAGCGATCCGCAAGGCCGGCTGCGACGATGTTTTTCGCGAGGTAACGCGCGGCATAGGCGGCCGAACGGTCAACCTTTGTCGGGTCTTTCCCGGAAAACGCACCGCCACCATGCGGGGCGGCCCCGCCATAGGTGTCAACGATGATCTTGCGCCCCGTCAGACCCGCATCGCCATCCGGCCCGCCGATCACGAAAGACCCGGTCGGGTTCACGTGCCAGACGGTCTTGTCGGTGATCCAGCCCGAGGGCAGCACGTCGCGGATATAGGGTTCCACGATGGCGCGGATATCATCCGAGCTTTGCGCGATATCGGAATGCTGGGTCGAGAGCACGATCGAGGTCGCCTCGACGGGCATGCCATCCTCGTAGCGCAGCGAGAGCTGCGATTTCGCGTCCGGGCGCAGCGTCGGCTCGGCACCGGATTTGCGCACTTCCGCGAGGCGGCGCAGGATCGCATGAGAATACTGGATCGGCGCCGGCATCAGCTCGGGCGTTTCCTTACAGGCATAGCCGAACATGATGCCCTGGTCGCCCGCCCCGTCCTTATCAACGCCCTGCGCGATATGGGCCGATTGCGGATGCAGCAGATTGGTGACTTTGAGCGTGTTCCAGTGGAACTCGTCCTGCTCGTAGCCGATATCTTTCACACAGTCGCGCACGATGGTCTCGACGCGCTCCAGCATGGAGGTCAGCGCGGCCTTGTCGCTCAGACCGACCTCGCCGCCCACGACCACGCAATTCGTTGTTGCGAAGGTTTCACAGGCGACGCGGGCATTGGCTTCCTCGGTCAGGAATGCGTCCAGCACGGCGTCGGAGACGCGGTCGCAAACCTTATCGGGATGCCCCTCCGACACGGATTCGGAGGTGAAGACATAGTTCTTGCGGCTCATTGGGGAAGTGCTCCGTTGGAAAGGACCGCGTCACGCCAGGAAGCCGTTGTGACGGTGTGTCATTGCGCTTAGCGCCCATAGGGCCAACAATCAAGCGCCAGTTCGGCCAGCAGCCCTGCGGCGGGCGGAAAGTGCCCGAACCACAAGGCCAAGCAGCAGGAAAACCAGCAAGGGTCCCTCGCCGACACGGCGCAGGATCCTGGCATAGGGCGGCGGCGCCATCGCGCCGGGCAGCTGCGCGTCAATCACCCCCTGCAGCCCGAGGCCAAGATGCGCCGGCCGGCCTTCGCGGTCTGTCGCGATATAGCCCCGCGCATCGACCACCGCCGAGATCCCGGTATTGGCGGCACGGATCAGCGGCAGCCCCTGTTCAATCGCGCGAAGCCGGGTCTGGGCGAAATGCTGATACGGCCCGGTCAGCGTGCCGAACCAGGCGTCATTGGTGGCCTGCAGGATCCAGTCGGGGCGCTCATCCGTGACCAGATTGCCGGGGAAGATCGCCTCATAGCAGATCAGCGGCAGCGCCCGCCCCCCCATGGCGCCAAAATCCAGCAGATTGCGCGCGAGCCCCGCCGAATAGCCCGCCCCGGCCTGGCTTGCAAAAGCGCGGATGCCGAAACGGTCAAAAAGCAGATCCCCCATCGGCATATATTCCCCGAACGGCACCAGATGGATCTTGTCAAAGGTCTGGGTGATGTGCCCGCCCGGGCCAAAGACGCCCAGCGTGTTCCAGGCCGCAGCCCCTTCGTCACGCTGATACCCGGCGACGACCAGCGCCTCGCCTCCGGCCTGCGCGATCGACAGAGCAGCGCCATCGCCCTCAGTCACCAGATAGGGCACCGAAGTCTCGGGCCAGATCACCAGATCCGCCCGGGCACCGGCGGTCATCGACAAGAGCCGCGTGAAATTGCTGCGCGCCTCTTCGGGGTCCCATTTCAGGTTCTGCGCGATATTGGGCTGCACGATGCGTATCACCATGTCGCGCGGCGCAGGTTCGGACAGGGAAAGCCGGTAGCCCGACCAGCCGACCCCGAGCGCGAGAATGGCAGTGGAAACCGCGCCTCCCCGCCGCCAGCCATAAGAATATGGTGCGGCCAGCGCGATCAGCGTCAGCGCCGTCATGCCATAGCCACCGACAAGCGCGCCCATCTGCACCAGCGCGGTATCGAGCCAGATATGACCGGGCAAGGACCAGGGAAAGCCGGTGAAGACGAAACCGCGCGCCAGTTCCGTCAGCGAAAGCGCCAGCGCGAAGGCCATTGCCCCCCCGCCCGCACGGCGCGCGATCAGCCCGGCGAGGCCCCAGAACAGCCCCAGACCGAAGGCGATCAGCAAAAGCGCGAAAGGCGCCATCCAGCCATGCCGCCAGGGATCAACGAAAAACGGCTGCACGATCCAGTTGAGCGAAAGCCCGAACCAGCCGGCCCCGGCAAAGAGCCCGCGCCAGAAGGCCTCGCGCCCGGTCTTTGCCGCGCCCACCCGCCTGAGGATCAGCGCCAGTGCCACCAGCGCCAGCGGCCAGAGGCCAAAAGGCGAAAGGCCCAGCGCCGCCACAGCACCGATGACAAAATCACGCAGCCTCTGATGCCAGAGGCGATTGCGCTGAGGCTGCATGAATTCTGTCCCTGTTCAGTTTCCCGCCGCGATCCCCGCCGGAACGCCCGCCGCCTGTGGCAGCCGCAGCCTGAGCCGTTTGATCCGGCGCACATCGGCATCAACCACCTCGATCGTGGCGCCGTTTTCCAGCACCACCATCTCGCCCCTCACCGGCACATGACCGGTGCGCAGGAACACCAGCCCGCCCAGAGTGTCGATATCATCATCTTCCGCGAGACCCCGCAGGCGGATGCCATAAGCAGCCTCCAGATCCTCAAGCTCTGCCGTGGATTGCGCAAGGATGACGCCCGGGCTTTCCTCTTTCCACAGGAGCCCGGCGACCTCGTCATGCTCATCCTCGACCTCGCCGATCACCGCTTCGATCAGATCCTCAAAGGTCGCCAGCCCATCGACGCCGCCATATTCGTCGATCACCAGCGCCATATGTGCGCGTTCCTTTTGCATCTTCTGCAAAAGAACCGCCGCCGGCATCGAGGGCGGAGCAAAGAGGATCGGCCGCAGCAGGTCTTTCAGGGTGAAAGCCTCGGTCGCGCCGAAGCCAAAACGCAGTGCTACATCCTTCAGAAGCACAAGCCCCAGCGGGTGATCCAGGCTTTCCTCATAGACTGGCAGGCGTGAAAATCCGTGGCTTCGGAACACATGGACCAGATCCTCCAGCCCGGTATCAAGCGCAACCGCCACGATCTCAGCCTTGGGAATGGCCACGTCATCGACGCTGACCTCGGCCAGCAGCGCAAAGGCCTGCTCGCCCTGGGTCAGCGCAGCCCCCTCGGCATCAGTGCCGGAGAAAGCCGAGATCAGGCGACCGAAAAAGCCCCTGGGGCCGCTCTGCCCGCCACCGGGCAGTGCTGCCGGTGTATTCCCCTGTCCCGCATTGTCCTGCGGGACCGTTGTTCCCGCTAATGCCGCCGCATCCTGCGCCGTAACCGGCCCGTCGCTGCTACTGCCCATTGTCCCTTTGTCCAGAGCCACCCGCTATGTGGGTGCGTTTCAATATGGGTCGGGAATGCCCAGACCCGCAAGTATCCGCGTCTCGAGATTTTCCATCAGAGCCGCATCTGCGTCATCAATATGATCATAGCCGAGAAGATGCAAAATCCCGTGAACCATCAGATGGGTCACATGTTCGCGCGGATCCTTGCCCTGATCTGTGGCCTCGCGCATGCAGGTCTCGTAAGCGATGGCAATATCACCAAGCTCTTCGGGATCCTCGGCATCGCCCGGCTCCGGCAGGTCGGGCATACCGCCGGCCTCCTCCGCCGCGCGCTCTTCCGAGGGCCAGGACAGCACATTGGTCGGCACCGGCTTGCCGCGAAATTCGGTATTGAGCGCGGCGATCCTTTGGTCATCGCAGGCGAGCAGCGAGATCAGGAAGCCGGTCGGGGACAGGCCCAGCTGCGTAAAAACTGCGGCCGCAGCCGTTTCAGCAATGCCCTCCAGCCCAAAAGCGAGCCAGCGCGCATCTTCGAAGACAGTATCAATGATTGAGTCCATGAAAGCCGCGCTATCCCGGTGTTTCACGCAAATCAAGGCAAGAAAGCAAGGGGGCCAGCCCCCTCGCGGCTTTGCCGCTCACCCCCGGGATATTTAAGGACAGAAAATGTCAGCAAGAACAGAGCCCATTTTCTGTCCTTAAATATCCCCGCCGGAGGCATTCCCGGAGCCATAGCTCCGGGAAGTTCTTCTGGACGGCGCTCAGACTGTGGCTTCGTCTTTTTCCCAGGCTTCGATGATCCGGGCGACCAGCGGATGGCGTACGACATCGGCCGAGTTGAAATAGTTGAAGCTGACGCCCCTGACCCCTTTCAGGATCCGCTCCGCCTCGGCAAGACCCGAGGTCACGCCGCGAGGCAGGTCGACCTGGGTGCGGTCGCCGGTGACGACCATACGCGAGCCTTCCCCGAGCCGGGTCAGGAACATCTTCATCTGCATGGCGGTGGCGTTCTGCGCCTCGTCCAGCACCACGAAAGCATTGGAAAGCGTGCGCCCGCGCATGAAGGCCAGTGGCGCGATCTCAATGCGTTTCTCGGCGAAGAGCTTCTCGACCTGGCGCGCCGGCAGGAAATCGTTCAGCGCGTCATAGAGCGGCTGCATATAGGGATCGACCTTCTCCTTCATATCGCCGGGGAGGAAGCCAAGCCGCTCGCCGGCCTCGACTGCAGGGCGCGAGAGCACGATCTTTTCCACCGCGCCGGAGATGAACATTGTCACCCCGACCGCGACTGCGAGATAGGTTTTTCCCGTGCCTGCCGGCCCGATGCCAAAGCCCAGCTCATGTTTGAACAGGTTCGCCACATAGGCTTTTTGCGCCTCGGTGCGGGGCTCGATCGGCTTTTTACGGGTGCGCAGCTCCATCCCGGGCGAGAAGAGTTCGATCTGTTCGCCGTCGCGCGGCTGCGCCGGGATCGACAGGCGCAGCGCGCCATCGACATCACCCGCCTCAACACTGCGGCCGGCCTCTAGCCGGGCATAGAGCGCGCGCAGCACGGCTGCTGCCTGCTCCCGTGCGGCCGGAGCGCCGACCACCGTCAGGCGATTGCCACGCCTGAGCACATGGACCCCCAGCTGATGCTCGACCTGGGCCAGGTTGCGGTCATATTCACCGCAAAGCCCGATCAGGAGCCGGTTGTCGGGAAATTCCAGGACGGTTTCCACCATATCCTCGGGGCTGGTCGGGGGGGTCAGCGCGCTGATGCCCAAATGGGCCTCCTTCCTGCAAGAGCCTTAATCACGATGCTGCGCCTCAACGCGGCATCTGGCAAGACCTTTCATTGCCACCACCAGATCTTGCGGATGAAGATCAGAATTTGATGACAACCTGTACAATATGGGACGCCCTGCGCCGGAGGGAAGGCCCCGGATGTGAAAACGGGCCGCAGGTTCTCCCGCAGCCCGTCAAACTCAGCGCTCTGACTGTGCATTTCAGTTTGTGCGGCGCACCACGGTCTTGCGGCCCGGGCCCGGGACACGGTCCTGGATACCCGGATTGGCCGACTGGTAATCGCCCAGCACCGTACCCGGAGGATATTTGTCATTGCAGATCGGCAGGCCCGAGACCGGGTCAAATCGCGGCGTCGAATAGCCTTCGAGCCCATCATCGATGATCCAGTTCTGGCAGCCATCCGGATCATAGGCGATGGCGGCGCGGCCATTTTGCAAAACGCCGCGGTCGCGGCCCTTGTCAACACCTGTCGCGATGACCGAATCCGGGCCATAATAGCGCCGGGTGCCTTCAAAACTCTCGGCGCAGCCGGCCACGAGGCCAGCCCCGAGCAGCACAGTCACAAGTTTCACGCTCATGCTCATGCCCCCTTACCAGCGATAGCAGACGATTTCGACGCGGCGATTCTTCGCCATGCCGGCAGCGGTCGAGTTGGCGGCGATCGGATTGCGCTCGCCGAAACCGATCTCGCGTTCAACCGAGGCGCCGACCGAACGGGCGACATCCGCCACCGCTTTGGCGCGACGCTGCGAGAGGCTCATATTATATTCATCCGAGGCGCGGCTGTCGGTATGGCCGTAGATCGCGTAGCCAAACGCATCGGTCGAAGTGAAGAAATTCGCCAGCCTTTGCCGCCCGGCTTTGGTGAGCTTCGCGCTGTCGGTCGCGAAAAGCTGATCGGTGTTCTCGTTCAGGCAAAGGTTCTTTTTCAGGCAGACCGGCTTGCCGGTTTTCGGATCGCGGCGCGGCACCATATAGCCCTCGAGACCGCCATCGGCCCACCAGTGCATACAGCCATCGTCATCGACCCAGACGCCCCATTCGATCTGGCCGGTGACCACGGTGCGATCAATCGTGCTTTGCGACAGGGCAGCACTGCCCCCGGAAATCGCAATTGCCAGCGCGGTCGCCCCCAGGCTCATTCGAGCGCCCATCATCCGCGCGGCGCGTGAAAGCATATTCACAGCCAGCCCCCCTGTTCTCTTGTGCAGCAGCCGCAGATTTGCCCCCCGCTCACGCGCAAGTAAAGGAGAATTTACCGTAAGCAATTCATTTATGTAGACTTCAACTTTCAGTTGCACACAAGATGATGTGGCTCTCGCACTTGGCTTCTCAGACCCGAAAGCGATGTCTTCAGGCCAGGGTCAGTGGTGGATCCCCGGCACAGGGGGGGTCAGAAAAGCCGTTCCGCCGCAAGGGAGTTAGAGGACGCAGCCGTCACGCGCGCCCGGACGAGATCTCCGATTCGCCCCTCCGGATCGGTGACATGCACCGCCATCAGATGATCGGATTTGCCAACCATCTGCCCCGCGAGCCGGCCGGGTTTCTCATAGAGCACAGAAATCTCGCGCCCGACCATCGCCGCCTGAGCCGCGTGCTGCTGATCGAGGATCAGCCTTTGCAGCGCCTGAAGCCTGGCATCCGCCACCGCCGCCTCGACGCCGGGCTTTTCCGCCGCAGGCGTGCCGGGACGCGCGGAATATTTGAACGAAAACGCCGCGCCATAGCCAACCCGCGCCACCAGATCCATCGTATCGGCGAAATCCTGGTCGGTCTCGCCCGGGAAGCCCACGATGAAATCCGAGGTCATCAGAATATCGGGCCGCGCCGCGCGGATGCGGTCGATCAGCCGGAAATACTCGTCGCGCGTATGTTTGCGGTTCATCGCTTTCAGGATGCGGTCCGACCCGGACTGCACCGGCAGATGCAGATAAGGCATCAGCTGCGGCACATCACCATGCGAGGCGATCAGGTCGTCATCCATGTCATTGGGGTGGCTCGTGGTATAGCGGATGCGGTCCAGCCCGTCGATTTCGGCCAGCTCGCGGATCAGCCGGGCGAGGGTCCAGTCTTTCCCCTCCCCTTCGCCATGATAGCCATTGACGTTCTGACCCAGCAGCGTGATCTCGCGCACCCCACGGGCGACCAGCTCGCGCGCCTCGTGCATCAGCCGCGCCGCCGGGCGCGACACTTCGGCGCCCCTGGTATAGGGCACCACGCAAAAGGCGCAGAACTTGTCGCAGCCTTCCTGCACCGTCAGAAATGCCGTCGGGCCGCGATAGCCCTTCCGTTGCGGCAGGTGTTCGAACTTATCCTCGACCGGGAAATCGGTATCAACCTGGGCACCGCCCGCCTCAACCATCGCCGGCAGGCGGTGATAGGCCTGCGGGCCGACCACGATATCCACCAGTGGCATGCGGCGGCGGATCTCTGCGCCTTCGGCCTGGGCCACACAGCCCGCCACCCCGATCTTGAGGTCCGGCTTGTCGCGTTTCAGCGGCTTCAGCCGGCCAAGATCGGAATAAAGCTTCTCCGAGGCCTTTTCGCGGATGTGACAGGTGTTGAGCAGCACCATATCGGCGTCATCCGCCTTATCCGTCAGCACATAGCCCTTCGCGCCCATGGCTTCGGCCATGCGCTCGCTGTCATAGACATTCATCTGACAGCCGTAAGTCTTGATGAAGAGCTTCTTCACCGCATCTGCATCGCGGCCCTTTGCAGGGCCGGCATTGCTTTCTGCGGGATCTGTCAGGCTTTCGGGGTTCGACATGGCGTGCCTCCTGGAGCGCGCTTTTACACGCGCGGGCCGCCCGGGGCAACGCCATGCCCGGCAGGGCTGCGACCAGGCCCGCTTTGCGGATTTGTGCGGCCATACACCGCCATGCCTGTCCGGGTAACGTCTTGTCATCGGCGGCGTGATAGCAGAGTCTTATGCGCGGCCGGATGCGGGCCGATACACCACCCGGGCGAGACATGCAGTATAGTTCAATTGGCCAGTTTCTGGAAATGGCACGACCCGCACCGGGCAAGGGCCCTGTGGCGCTGATCCTTGCCGAGGACAATTGCGAGACCGCCGCCACGCTGCGCCATCACCTCAGGCTGGGCTTCGGGCGTGTCGTGTTGCTGGCCGGCGAAGAGATCATCCTGCCCCCCGAGCTGGAAGCGCAGATCGACCGGATCGAAACCGATGCCTTTGCCGAAGACGCGCTTGTCACGGCCGTGAACCTCATCGCCCAGGGAATCCAGGGCGAATGGATCTACTACTGCTACAACGCCGAATTCCTGTTCTTCCCCTTTTGCGAGACCCGCTCGATCCGTGATCTGACCACCTTCCACAGCGAAGAGCGCCGCAGTGCGATGCTCAGCTATGTGGTCGATCTGTATTCCTGCGATCTGGCCGCCCATCCCAATGCGGTCTCGCTGGACCACGCCCATCTCGACCGCGCCGGCTATTACGCGCTGGCCCGCAAGGATCCCGAGCGCGACTGGGCCGAGAAAGAGCGCCAGATGGATTTCTTCGGCGGGCTGCGCTGGCGGTTCGAGGAACACGTGCCCTGGACCCGGCGCAAGATCGACCGTATCTCGCTGTTTCGCGCAACGAAGGGCGTAAAACTCAGGCCGGATTTCACCTTCTCGGATGAGGAGATGAACACCTTTGCCTGCCCCTGGCATCACAATCTCACCGCAGCGGTCTGTTCGTTCCGCACCGCCAAAGCGCTGCGCACCAATCCCGGCAGCCGCAACGAGATCCGCAGCTTCCGCTGGCACAGCTCTGAGGCGTTCCGCTGGGACAGCCACCAGCTGATGGATCTGGGTCTGATGGAACCCGGGCAGTGGTTCTGACCTCTGCCTGAGCGTTTTGTCACCTGCGGGCAAACTTGCCGCAATTGACAGGTTTCGGTCCGCATTTGCCATTCACGGCGTCCGCAGTCGATCTTTTCCGAGAGCCGCACCCCAACAGGAGAATAATTCTGGTCCTGGCTCAGACAAGCGGAGCCTTCACCGGTCCCAACGGTGTCTGTCCCTAATCGAAGCCCTTGAACCGGGCCCGTTCACCCGCTTCAGGGCCATGGACAGTTGGTGCCTTCCAGCGGGACTCTGCTTGATCTCTCGCAACCTCGCCAGAAAAGGCAATGCGCTTATACGCCCCGGCTGTGATCTACATGGCCGAGGCCAGCCCCGAAGGGGTGGTGGTCTATGATGACGCGGGACAGGTGGTTTTTCGTGAGGTGCAGCGTACCCATGGATTCCGGGACTTGCCGTCCGAAGACAAGCTGGGCCTCTGGCTGAGCGATTACAGCGACGATAAGGACGCCGGGGCCGTGACCCTGACAGTCGTCACCGATAGCCTGCTGGACCATGGGTTCCTGATCCAGCACGGTGGCACCCTGTATAACGTCATGGCTGTGAAAGCCGGGGATTCTATCGGTGCAGCGGTCAAAGTGCTGGCGAGGGCTATGCTGCCGCCTGTGCCGGTGCTGCTGCCCCCTGATGAAACTTGGCCCGTGATCCCGCTGCCGCCGATCACCGATCCGGAGGAACCGTGATGGCAGAGGAAGCACAGGATCCTTACACCATGGCCGAACTGGTGGCCTGCGCAGTAATCTCTGCACGACCCGTTTTCCCCTTGCACAACGACACCAACGCACACTTGGCACTTTTCCCATGACGGTGGTCTAACTCCGGGGCATCAATGCCAAACAAACGTATCTGAGTTTTCTGGATAATCAGCGTGTGCCCATCAACGATATAGGCCATTCCACGGACCTCTGTTCTGCTGGGAACCGCGCGCGCACTCTGCTGCTCAAAGGGCGGAAATCTACCGTAACGGGGGTTTTCGTCAGAACGGGGCTTTTCTTGAGGCGGGCGCTTGCCCCGCAAAAAACCAAACAACTGCGGCTATGAGCGCAAGAATGAGTAAAGCAAATTCCATGTGTTAGTCCAGTTCGCGGCGGTGGCCGTCTAGCTTGGCCTAACCGACTCCCAGCCTCTTAGCTTCAACATAGGCCAGACGGTCCCGGAACCGCTATCCAGTCTGGAAGCGACCCGTGCGAATCCACCCGCGCTTTCGACAAGCTGCTTACACAGTGCTTACACGGAGAAAAGAAAAAGGGGCTAGCCTCTCGGCTAACCCCTTGAATTCTATGGCGGACCCAGAGCGATTCGAACGCCCGACCCCCAGATTCGTAGTCTGGTGCTCTATCCAGCTGAGCTATGGGTCCGCTGTGAGGCCGGTATCTAGAGGGCGTGGCGGAGGGATGCAAGAGACAAAATGCAGCCTCACTCCATTTGCTGCGGATCGACCACCAGCGCGACCTTCGGAAGGTGGATCATGAACTCGGTTCCCTCGGAATCGCTGTGCAAAAGCTCGATCCGGCCACCATGGCCCCGCACCAGCTCAGACGAGATCGCGAGCCCAAGCCCGGTGCCGCCCTTGCGCACGCCGCCCTGGAAAGCCGCGAAAAGATGCTCGCGCGCCTTTGGCGGCAGGCCCGGGCCGGTGTCGCCCACCCTGATCCACCATTCAGAATCACTCTCTCCGGCGGAAATCTCGACCGTGCCGGCCTGGCCGGTCGCCTCGATCGCCTGACGCGCATTCCGGATCAGGTTCGATATGACACGGTAAAGCTGCTCACGATCGGCGCGGAGCGACAGATTCGGTGCGATATCTGTAAGTGAGGTCACCAGGGCCGTGGGCTGCAGGTCTTCGCCACTGGACAGCCCCTCGCCTTCGATCACCTCATTCACCAGCACGGCCAGCGGAAAACGCGTCAGCTGCGGCGGCGCCTCTTCGGCCTTGCCGAAGGTCAGCGTCGCCTCGCAAAGGCTGACCGCGCGGCTGATCGAATTGACCAGTTTCGGCGCCGAGCGTGCCACGACCGGATCGGCGCTGCCTTCGATTCTGTCGGCAAACAGCTGCGCCGTGGTCAGGATGTTCCGCAGATCATGGCTGATCTTCGCCACCGCGCCGCCAAGCTGCGCCAGCCGCTCCCGCTGTTTCAGCGCGCCGGTCAGCTGACGCTGCATGCTGGCCAGCATCTCTTCGGCCTCGCGCAGCTCCTCGACCCGGGCCGAGGGTTCGATCACAGTACGCGCATCCTCGGGCGCCTCGGCATAGGCCTTCATATGCAAGACCACGCGCCGAATCGGATGCACAATCAGCCGCTGCGCCGCGAGGAACAAAAGCACCGCCATCACCGCCGAGATCAGCGCCGAAAACAGCAGGAGCCGCCAGGCGTAAAGCAGCATCGCCTTGCGCAAGGGCTCTTGCGGCATGGTGATCTCGATCAGCTGGCCGCCCTCCTGCACCGGGCTGCCGATCACCCGCACCACCCGGTGCTCGGGATCGAAAAGCGTCGAAAGCGCATCGCGGATCAGCTCCCAGGGGCCGGAGAGCCGCAGGTCGTAATCGGCATGGACCGGTTCCGGCACCGGCGAGGACAGCACCAGCTGGCGGATATCGTCGCGCCGCAGCACCACGTTATAGACCCCGGCATTGGCAAGCAGTTCCGCCTCGAGTTCGGGCGAGACCCCGCTGTCCGAGGCCAGCTGGGTCAGCACCGCGATCTGCGCCTGACGCAAGCGTTCCAGCAGAAAATCAGCGCGGTAGCGGGCAAGCGAGGGGACAAAAATCAGCACATCGGCCAGAAGGACGAAAATGACCGTCAGCATGAGGAAACGGCCGGACAAGGTCCGCAAAAACCGCCGCCCGCTTTGCCTCTGCGTCACCCCGTCCCTCCTTCGGCCCGGGCTTCCGCACTGGCCGTCTGCTCTGCTGTCCCGCTTTGCCACCCGCCGCAGTCCCGCCAGAGGCTTTGCACCGCATTGCGGCGGGCTGCGCGCGGCAGGGATCCGTCTGACCCGCCGGTTCCTGCAAATAACTAGCAAATCCCGGGCAGGTTGGACAGTATGGGAAGACCGATGCAAAAGCTGCAAAACCGGGCCAAATCTGCCGGGTTTCCTGTCAGGATACGTTGACTTGGGCGTCGGCTGCCCCTATAGGCCGGGCTTCAGGATCAACGTCCGCGAATCCCGCGCCGTCCAGGCGCCCGTGGGAAAGCAGCGACAGGCATCCGACTGAGATATGGCCGCGAGGCCGCGAGATATGGCCGAAAGGCCTGGAAACAGGCCCCTGGCCACAACAAACGCAGAAGGAATGCCGCAATGAAGCGCACCTATCAACCCTCCAAGCTGGTTCGCGCCCGTCGCCACGGCTTCCGGGCCCGCATGGCCACCAAAGGCGGCCGCCTCGTGCTGGCTGCCCGCCGCGCCAAAGGCCGCAAGGTTCTTTCGGCCTGATCTGCCACCGCCCTGCACCTGCAGGGCCGGAGGAACGGATAATGGCACCGCCGGAGGCAAAGGGTATGAGGCAATTTGCCGGACAGCCCGAAAAGCCTCCGGCGGTTTCCGTTTTGGAACATCCAACTGCCCGCAGATGGGAAGAGTCCGTGACGGAATTGAACAGATCAAACAATTCGGCGCTTGTGGTCATCCCGCAGCGCAAGGATTTCCTGAAAGCCGCTTCGGCGCGGCGTCAGGGGACATCCTCTTTCCTGCTCCAGGCCCGCGACCGGCGCGATGGTGATCAGGTTACGCGGATCGGCTTCACCGCCTCGAAGAAGATCGGCAATGCCGTGGCGCGCAACCGGGCCAAGCGGCGGATGCGCGAAGTGGCGCGGGCCGTTTTGCCCGAGCTCGGGCGCGAAGGCTGGGACTATGTGCTGGTGGCACGGCCGGAGGCAACCCTCACCCGTGGTTTCAGTGATCTGGTGAGCGATCTGCGCGAGGCTTTCGCCTCGGTTCATCGCGAACGGGCGCCAAAGCCGCCGCGCGACCCGGCGACCGGGCCGGCACCGCCACCCATGGGAGCAGGGCAATGAGCCCCCTCGCCTTCCTCCTCTCGCTGCCTGTGCGCGGCTACCGGCTGCTGCTGAGCCCCTGGGTCGGGCATGGCTGCCGGTTTCAGCCGACCTGCTCGGCCTATGCGATGGAGGCCCTGTCGCGGCATGGCGGCATTCAGGGCGGCTGGCTGACCGCGCATCGTCTCTGCCGCTGCCATCCCTGGGGTGGCGCGGGGTATGATCCGGTGCCTGGCGCCGACCCGGAATTTGATAAAATGTTGCAAAAGGGAAAATCCGGCGGGAAAAACCCGCCGGTTGAGGGGGTAAAATGATGCATTTTTCTGGCCTCCTCGCCCTTGCCCTCGGCGGAGCCGCCGGCACGGTGCTGCGCCATCTGATCATTTCCCTTTTCGGCGCGCCCTGGGCCGTGGCCGCCATCAATATCGCCGGCAGCTTTCTGATCGGACTGGCCTGGATCCTGCTGAGCCAGCGCCTGCAGCTGGGTCCGATCATAATGACCGGCCTTCTGGGCGGTTTCACCACCTTTTCGGCCTTCTCACTCGACACATTGAAACTGGTCGAAGCGGGCCGCATGACCGAAGCCCTGGCCTATGTCGCGGCTTCGGTCTTCCTTTCACTCTTCGCCGTCTTCCTCGGCGTCACTTTAGCGAGGCAGCTTTCATGAGCGGCGTTCAACTGATCCAGGTCACCGAAGATGATGGCGAACAGCGGCTGGACCGCTGGCTGAAAAAGCGCTTTCCGCAACTGACCCAGGGCAATATCGAAAAGATGTGCCGCACCGGCCAGATCCGCATCGAAGGCGGGCGGGCAAAGGCGGCCGACCGGGTGCAGCCGGGCGAGACGATCCGTGTCCCGCCCCTGCCCGCCGCCGAGGCCCCGGTGCGCGAACAGACCAAAGGCGTCTCGGATGCCGATGCAAAGATGATCCAGGCCTGCGTGCTGTGGAAGGACGAGCATATCATCGTGCTGAACAAGCCGCCGGGCCTGCCCTCGCAAGGGGGGTCGGGCCAGGGTGACCGCCATGTCGACGGGCTGACCGAGGCACTGAAATTCGGCTATAAAGACCGCCCGAAGCTGGTGCACCGACTGGATAAAGACACTTCGGGGATCCTCTTGCTGGCGCGGACCGACCGCATCGCGCGCGCGCTGTCCGAGGCGCTGCGCCACCGGCTGACCCGCAAGATATACTGGGCCGTGGTCGCCGGCGTGCCGCATCCGAAACAGGGCTCGATCAAGTTCCACCTGATGAAGGCGCCGGGCCGTGGTCGTGGCGGCGAGGGCGAGAAGATGATCGCCATTCACCCCGCTCAGGCCAAAGACTACCCGGATGCAAAACGCAGCCAGACCGATTATTTCACCCTCTGGTTCCTTGGCACCCGGCTGAGCTGGATGGCGCTGGAGCCGGTGACGGGCCGCACCCATCAGCTGCGCGCCCATATGGCGGAAATCGGCCATCCCATTCTGGGGGATGGAAAATATGGCGGCGGTGATATGGAAAACCAGGGCGATGGCTGGGGGGCGGGCATCGGCGGTGATCTGTCGAAAAAGCTGCATCTCCATGCGCGGTCCATCGGGTTTGAACATCCGATCACCAAAAAAGAGATGCTGTTCCAGGCGCCGCTCCCGGACCATATGAAACGCACCTGGAAGGCGCTGGACTGGAAGGAAGACGACGTCCCCTCTGATCCGTTCAAGACTTTCGGAGGGCGCTGAAATGTCGGCCTGGGCCCCGAAACGGTTCTGGAAAGAGACACGCCTTGCCGAGGCCGATGGTGGCTTTACCGTCCATCTGGACGGGCGCGCGATCCGCACGCCGCAAAAGGCACCGCTGATCGTGCCGACGCGACCTCTGGCGGAACTGATCGCCACGGAGTGGGAGGCGCAACAGGGCAAGATCGACCCTGAATCGATGCCGGCGACCCGCTCGGCCAATTCGGCGATCGACAAGCTCAGTGAACAGCGCGAGGCCGTGGTGACCATGCTCGCAGCTTACGGCGAGACCGACCTGCTGTGCTACCGCGCCGAGCGCCCGCTTGCCCTTGTTACCCGCCAGGCCGAGGTCTGGAACCCGATCCTCGACTGGGCGGCCAACAGCCTGCAGGCGCCGCTTGCCGTGACCGCCGGCGTCGTGCCGGTGGCGCAGCCTGCGGCAAGCCTCGCCCGGCTGACCGCCGAGGTCGCCGCGCTGGACAATTTCCGCCTCACCGCATTCCACGACCTGGTGGCGATATCCGGCTCGCTGGTGCTTGCGCTGGCGCTGATCTCTGGCCAGATTGACGCCGGGCAAGCCTGGGAGGCTTCGCGTCTCGATGAAAGCTGGCAAAGCGAGCAATGGGGCGTCGATGAAGACGCCGCCGCAACTGAGGTTGTGAAGCAGTCGGCCTTTGAGCTTGCCTGGCGATTCTACGGATTGTGCGGGTAACAATTCAGGCCGATTTCCCGGCAAAGCTGATCTGAGCGGCATTTTTCCGGCGCAATGCCCGGAAAAACGGCGATTTTCCCGTATTCGAAGCTCGCCTATTGACCGATAAGCGACCTTGCTCTGAAAATATGCTCATCGGGCGATCAAAGACCCGAGAGACAGCCTGCGAACAGTCAGGCGACACCCCCGCCGCGGCCCGGCCGATGGCGGCAGCTCAGGAAGAGGTAATTATGAAGAAATCAGCAATCATCGGCGCGCTGGCGGCCAGCACCATGCTCGCGGGCGCTGCCAGTGCGGCCACGCTCGATGATGTTAAGGCCCGCGGCGAGTTGAATTGCGGCGTCAATGTCGGCCTCACCGGCTTTGGCATGGCGGATGCGAATGGCACCTGGGTCGGCTTTGACGTCGATCTGTGCCGCGCGGTTGCCGCTGCCGTGCTTGGCGACCCGACCAAGGTGAAATTTGTCCCCACCACCGGCGAGACGCGCTTTACCGCCCTCGCCTCGGGTGAGGTCGACCTGCTCGTCCGCAACTCGACCGCAACCTTCACCCGTGACGTTGACCTGAAATTCGATTTTGTCGGCATCAATTACTATGACGGCCAGGGCTTCATGGTCAAAAAAGACCTGGGCGTTTCCTCGGCCAAAGAACTCGAAGGCGCCACCGTCTGCATCCAGACCGGGACCACCACCGAGCTGAACCTCGCCGACTTTTTCAAGGCGAATAACATGACCTATACCCCGGTCACGGTTCAGGACGATTCTGAGGCGCAACGCCAGTATCTCGCAGGCGCCTGCGATGCCTATACGACCGACGCCTCGGGTCTGGCGGCGGGCCGTGCAACCATGGCGGATGCGGAAAACCACATCATCCTTCCCGAGATCATCTCGAAAGAGCCGCTCGGGCCGGCCGTGCGTCATGGTGACAATGTCTGGGGCGATATTGTGCGCTGGACCTATAACGCGCTGCTGATCGCCGAAGAGAAAGGCATCACCAAAGCCAATATCGAAGAGGTCGCCGGCTCCTCCACCGACCCCGAAATCCGCCGCCTGCTGGGTCTTGAAGGCGAAATGGGCAAGATGTTCGGCCTCGACAATGACTGGGCGAAACGTGCGATTGCCGCAAACGGCAATTATGGCGAGATTTTTGAAGCCAATCTCGGAACCGGCACCCCGATCGGTCTGGCGCGCGGTCTGAACGCGCTCTGGACGCAAGGCGGGCTGCAATACGCCTGGCCGATGCGCTGATCTGCCCCGGGGGCGCGTCCGAAAGGCGCGCCCCCACTTCGTTAAGATCAAACAATCAGAACAACCACGACCACGGACTGCCCGATTGCGGCAGTACCATAACCGGCAGAAGCCGGAGGCGGTCGGGCTCAGGGGGAATTCATGGCCTTTGCCACCAGTCGGGCGGAGGCGTCGAAGGGCGGATTCCGCCTTTCGATGCTGATTTATGACACCCGTTTCCGTGCCATCACGCTCCAGGTGATCGCACTTGTACTCTTCCTGCTTTTCATCGGCTGGCTGACGGATAATGTGATCCGCAACCTCGACGCCAAGGGCAAGGACATCAATTTCGGCTTTCTCTGGGTCCGGGCCGGATATGATATCGAGCAGACCCTGATCCCCTATACCAATGATTCCACCCATGGCCGCGCGGTTATCATCGGGCTTTTGAACACGCTGGTGGTGGCCTTTTTCGGCTGTATCCTCGCCACCGCGGTCGGGGTGGCCGTCGGCGTGCTGCGGCTGTCGAACAACTGGCTGATTTCGCGGCTGATGACGGTCTATGTCGAGGTCTTCCGCAATGTGCCGCTGCTTCTGTGGATCCTTCTGACTTTCGTGGTGATCTCCGAGACCATGCCGGCGCCGGCGGCCTTCAAGATCACGCCGGCGATCCTTGAAAGCCGGGCCGCGCTGGACGGGCTGACGGCCCAGGCCGGTGGCCATGGGCTTGCGGCGCGACTTGCGGGGCTGCAGGTCTCGTCTTTTGCCTTCTTCCTCTGGCTGCTCGCCTTTATCGGCATTACCGGCGCGACCTGGCAATATGCCCGCAGCCGGTTTGACGCAGGTAAGGCGGCGCTGATCACAGCCGTTCCGGCGGCTCTGTGGATCATCGCGGCCCTGACCATATTCAGCCCCTCGCTCTCGCCGGTTCTGGCCGAAAACGAGGTCAGCGCCATCGGGCCGACCGAGCCTGCGGCCTCGAAATTCTTCTTCGATTCCATTGCATTGACAAATCGCGGCACCAATATCCCTGCGCCGCTGCTGGACCGCCCGCTCGGCGGGACCGAAATCGCCTCTGTGCCGGTGAATTTCTCGGTGCTGGCGGTGCTTGCTGTGATCATCGTCTCGGGGATCGCAAATCGCTCGGTCACCCGGCGCGCCAACAAGCTTCAGGAAGAGACCGGCCTGCGCCCCACGACCTGGTGGATCTCGCTCCTGATCCTTTTCCTGCCGCTGGTCCTTTTGCTGACAGCGCTTGGCCTGCATTGGGAGCTGCCGGGCTTTCCGGTGAATGCCCAGGGCGTGAGCCAGGGCTTCAACTTCCAGGGGGGCATCCAGGTGATGCATTCCTTCACCGCCCTCCTGATCGCCCTGACGCTCTATACCTCGGCCTTTATCGCCGAGATCGTGCGTGCCGGGATTCAGGCCATCCCGGGCGGACAGTCCGAGGCTGCCGCCGCCCTCGGCCTGCGTCCGGGCCGCACGATGAAGCTGGTGATCCTGCCCCAGGCTTTGCGGGTGATCATTCCGCCGCTGATCAGCCAGTATCTGAACCTGACAAAGAACACCTCGCTGGGAATCGCAGTCTCTTACCTTGATCTGCGGGGCACGCTGGGCGGCATCACGCTGAACCAGACCGGGCGCGAGCTGGAATGCATGCTCCTGATGATGCTGATTTATCTGACGATCAGCCTGATCATTTCCTCCGGCATGAATGCCTTCAACTCTGCCGTTAAGCTGAAGGAGCGCTGAGATGACCGGGACTTCGCATCTCTGGGTCCGCGAGGAAATGCTGCGCCCCGCACCGCCCCCACTGCGTGAGGCGGGGGCGGTTAAGTGGCTGCGCGAGAACCTGATCTCGTCTCCGGTCAATACGCTTTTGACCTTTGCCGGGCTTCTGGTGGCAATCTGGATGGTCTGGACCGCCTTTCCCTGGTGGTGGCATTCGGTCTGGAACGCCAGTTCACTGGCGGAATGCCGCGAAATCGTCGCGGCGGCGGGCGGCGAAAGCGGCGCCTGCTGGGCGGTGATCAAAGCGCGCTGGCACCAGTTCCTGTTCGGCTTCTTCCCGCCCGATCAATACTGGCGCCCGGTGCTCACCGGCGGGCTGCTCTTTGCCGCGCTGGCGCCGATCCTGTTCTGGAAGAACCGCAAAAGCGCCCATATGGTCGGCCTTGCGGGCATCCTGACCCTTGCCGCCCTCTACGCCATTTCCGCAAACAGCCTCGCCTTTGCCGCGACTGCCGTCATTTTCGCGGTGCTCTGGGTAACAGCGAGCCTGCGCCCGGCGGCACTGATCTGGGTGACCGGGCTTTTTCCCTTCATCGCGATCTGGCTGATCTGGGGTGGGTCGTTCTGGACACCGGTCACCCAGCTCCTGGCCATTGCGCTTGGCGCCCTGGTGGCGCGGGTCTATTACAACAACCCCAATAAATGGCTGAATGACGCCTTTGCGCTGGTGGTTGCCCTGGCGGCGGCCTGGGTGGCCTCGGTGGTGATCAATTACAGCGATGCCATCTCGACCGATTTCTTTGCGCGGCTGCGCATGGCGACCTTCTGGCAGGGCTTTGGCCAGGGCGGCAATATCCTGGCCATGGCCTTCGGCGCCGTCGTCTCTTTCGTCGTGATGCTGCTGACCGCGGCGATCTGGCTCCTGCTCGCCGTGATGTATGTGATCAGCGCGGTGCTGAACTACAATCTCACCGATGTCGCCCGGCCCTTTGGCTATGAAACTCTGCCCGCCTCGGCGGCGATGATCAGTCTCGGCACGCTCTTTGCCTTCGCGCTTGTCTTTGTCGCGGCGCGCAACCGGTCGGTCGTGATCGGCATTCTCGCCGGGCTGCTGGCGGGTGGTGGCTGGCTTTTGTATCAGGCGCCGAAGATGGTTTCCTATATGGCAACCGACCTGCCGCTGACGATTGCGCCGGTCGGCTCGAATATGATCGGGGGCTTTCTGCTGGCGCTGATCATCGGGGTCACGGCCATCGCGGCCTCGCTGCCTCTCGGCATCATGCTGGCGCTCGGGCGCAGGTCGGACATGTGGCTGATGAAGATGCTCTCGATCGGCTTTATCGAGTTCATCCGGGGGGTGCCGCTGATCACGCTCCTCTTCACCGCATCCCTGCTTCTGCAGTATTTCCTGCCACCGCAGACCAATTTCGACCTGATCCTGCGGGTGATCATCCTCGCCTCGCTCTTCTCGGCCGCCTATCTGGCCGAGGTGATCCGGGGCGGTCTCGCGGCCCTGCCCCGTGGCCAGTATGAGGCCGGCGACAGCCTTGGCATGACCTATTGGCAGGCGCAGCGCCTGATCATCATGCCCCAGGCGCTGAAAATCTCGATCCCGGGGATCGTCTCGACCTTTATCGGGCTCTTCAAGGATACGACGCTGGTCTCCTTCGTCGGCCTTCTCGACCCGCTGAGGGGCGTGACCACCACCGTACGCGCCGACATCAACTGGAAGGGCATCTATTGGGAGCCCTATATCTTCGTCGGCGCCATCTTCTTCATTATCTGCTTTGGCATGTCACGATACTCTATGTATCTTGAACGCAAGCTGAAGACAGACCATCGCTAAGGACGCATCATGAGCCAGGTACAAAAGATCCCGGACGTCGCGGGCGAAGTCGCGATCGAAATCCGCAAGATGAACAAATGGTACGGCCAGTTCCACGTCTTGCGCGATATCGACCTGACGGTGGCGCGCGGCGAGAGAATCGTGATCTGTGGCCCTTCCGGGTCGGGGAAATCAACGATGATCCGCTGCATCAACCGGCTGGAGGAACACCAGTCCGGTCATATCTTCGTCGACGGCACCGAGTTGACCAATGACCTCAAGAATATCGACAAGGTGCGCTCCGAAGTCGGAATGGTGTTCCAGCATTTCAACCTCTTCCCGCATCTGACGGTGCTGGAAAACCTCACCCTCGCGCCGATCTGGGTTCGCAAGATCCCGAAAAAGCAGGCCGAAGAAACCGCGATGCATTTCCTGACCAAGGTGAAGATCCCCGATCAGGCACTGAAATATCCGGGCCAGTTGTCAGGGGGGCAGCAGCAGCGGGTCGCCATCGCGCGGTCTTTGTGCATGCGCCCCAGGATCATGCTCTTTGACGAGCCGACCTCGGCGCTTGACCCCGAGATGATCAAAGAGGTGCTCGACACCATGATCGAGCTCGCCGAAGAGGGCATGACCATGCTTTGCGTCACCCATGAGATGGGCTTTGCCCAGGCTGTGGCAAATCGCGTCGTCTTCATGGATCAGGGTCAGATCGTCGAACAGAATGCGCCGAAAGAGTTCTTCTCGAACCCGCAATCTGAGCGTACCAAGCTTTTCCTGAGCCAGATCCTCGGCCACTGACCTGCCTGCAGCTCCCCCTGAAAACCCGCCGCACCCGCTGGCGGGTTTTCGCTTTTCACGAGAATATACATTACAGTCACGGACCTGGACGTTAAGACTTGGGACGCTAAGACTTTGGAAGAAATCGATATAGGAGCTCAGATGTCCCGCCCCGTCTGTCTTTATTCCGCCGCAGCCCTTATTGGCGCCATGACCGCCCTGCCGGCTTTCGCAGCTCTGCCGCCCTATTATGACCGGATCGAACAGATCCAGACCATCCTTTCCAGCGATGCCCTGGCAGACAGGCTTGGCGGGCGCCCCATCGACTCGCTCGATTATGAACGGCATGGTCAGGATGGCAGTGTGAAATGGGAGATCGACACCGATGGCTGTGACATCGACATCTGGCTGGACCCGCAGCCATTGCCTGAGGGCATGACCGGCAAAGTCACCTATGCCGTCCGCACCCCGATCGCAAACTGCGACTGAGCCAGCGCCCATCCATGCATTGGCCGCAGCCTGTGCGGCCTTTGCGTTCCCTGTTTCAGCATGAGAACCGGCGCCAGATCCGCTTTGGATCACTTTCAATCGGCAAATTCCGAAACCGGTCCCGGTCTTTTACCGCCGAACTGACCGGTGATGACAGGCGCGCGCAGGCGCCGGGCATGGGCGTTGTGACTCGCAGCGCCGGAACCGCGCTGCCCCCCCAGGGCTTTGGGGCCGGCGCTGCCTTTGCCACAGGTCCTGGTCGCGACGCCCCCTGCCACTGCCGCACCCGCGCCTGCCCAGGCCCGGAACCGCCGCACCGACATCCCAGCCGAAAATACCAGCCCCGGCCCGCCCTCCACACACAAGGCCGTAGGGACGGGGCCGGCGGTCGTCGGGCAGAGGTGCTGAAGGTCAGCTTTGCGGGATGGGGTGGATGGCTCCTGCTCCACCTGCGTCGAAATGCGCCCTGGTGCAGCTGTCACAAGCTGCGATGAAAGGAGCCACCCCATGCAGATTACGACACTGGGCCTCGATCTGGCCAGGAATGTGTTTCACGCGCCCTCGGCGGCGGATGTCATGTTGGACAATGCGGTTCTGAAGGATCTCCTAGGAAAGCCCTGACGCCGCCGATACAACGGCGGGATGCGGTGCTGCAGGCGACGAAGGATCATCCGATCTCTCAACGTCGCGCCTGCGTCCTGATCAGTGTCAATCCGAAGACGGTGCGGCGCGAGAGGCCGCCCGACAACCTGGAGATCCGTGAGGAGATGCACAAGATCGCCGAGAAGCGCCGTCGCTTCGGCTTCCCAACGCTGGAACATGCCCAAGCCGAAGGGTGACATTTTAACTTTGCCAGATGGCCACGTTTCTACCTTGGCTCTACACCGGGCGCCTCCATATTGGCTCTTATGTTACGGTGGCTCATCAGCTTCGGGTCAAGGAAACCGGAAATTCTGACCATGCGTCATCGCAGGCCGACCCCTTCAGACCGGATTTCAGTAAGGCGGGTTGGTTGTCGGGAACCACCAGGACCATATTTGGCCCGGCCCCTGATCCTGGCCAAGTGTCACCACCAGTGCCAGGAGCAAAATCGCGAACAGCCTCCAGGGCAGCAGATCGAAAATCCAGCGCGAGAACATCGGCTCCCCTGCCTGCCGGGCAAGTATTCCGGCCATGATCCGCACAAAAAACAAGGCCGCCCCGAAGGGCGGCCTTTGGATCACAGAGCCCGAAGGCTTCAGATCACTTGATGATTTTGGCAACGACGCCTGCACCGACGGTGCGGCCGCCTTCGCGGATTGCGAAGCGCAGCTTCTCTTCCATGGCGATCG
>NZ_JAEFCF010000048.1 GCF_016405985.1 Paracoccus sp. IB05 | reverse complement strand
AAGATAATCGGGCGAGGGGTATCTGCGGACGCAATCTGAATAGCGCAACAAAGCCGGGAAAGGGGAACTCCGGACATAACCGGATTTGCGCAACAAAGCCCTGAGGCCGTAAAATTTCACCTTCGCTCTGGCGGGCGGGGCTAAGCCTTGCCGCTGTTAGGACTTGGGCAGCGGACAGAAAGACTCAATGATACTTCGATGGGGCTGGCTGGTCTAAGGAAGTTTCATCCGGATTATGTGGCATTGCAGCAGCATCGTCCGCCCTGTCCTACCTTGGCCCGCGAGGTGTCAGGGCGATAGTAGAGCTGTAGGCAAGCCCAAAACGATAATCAGCGGGCGCAACCGGATCGCTGCGCCTGCCCCATACGTACCGTCGTCGCGCGCTGCGCAAGTTCGGGACCATTAGGGATGTCGAGGTAAGCAAGCGAGGGCCGACGACCCCTAAACAATACCACAACACTCGATTCGACCCACACCAGCCATCCGGCCGGGCTCTTTCACATCCATCATGGAGTCTGACAAGAGTTAGATCGCTCTGGTGATCGGGCATAGCGCTCGGGATGCAGGACGCCATGGTCCGCACCCTCAGCCTACGGGGTCGCGGTGTCAAGGTGATTGCGCGGGACGGACAGGGCGGCACCTCAATTGGGACCGGCAACCCTCCCGCCATCCTGATCGCGCCGTATTTTGGCAGCAACGCGGGCGACTGCACCGCCACTGATCGCAATTTCCGGTGCTTGCTCGCACCCAAATTGGGCGAAAACTGTCGAACGGCGGTGCGGCGTGGCTGACGGAGAAACTTGTAGGAGCAGCCGTTCAAGCGGACCGCAGCGAGATCATAGACACTTCAATTATGACCGGCAGAGAGCAGTCCGTGGTGCAGCAGGCTGACTCGCTGGGCCGATTGCCAGTACACCCTGTTCTATTTGACCACTCCGGGTATTGTTCCTTAGCGGGCGCCGGCACCCGCAAACCAGAGTGCCTGGTCAGGCCCAGGCGGGTATTTCAACAGCAGTCTCCCCCCCGTCGGCGTCGTTCAGCACGGGTGCGATCCCGACGTTGATCGCGTCCAGTACCCGTAGCCCATTTACGGCTGCTTCGACAAATGCATCAAAAAGGATGTTCCGGCTTGAGATTCGCCCTGCGCGGATTAGCAGGGCGATCATGGCGGCGTCATCTAGGGGGTGAAAGGCGGTGCGTGCGGAGCACCTGTTCGGGCGAATCTTCTCTAATCCAAGCCTGTGCAGGGCCTCAAAACTCAAGCCGGTCGATCTTGGATAGGCTTCCTGCAGGCACAGACGGAAGCCGTCACACTGCCACCAGAACGCATTCAGCGCCAAAGCGTTAGACCATCTGATGAACTGAGAGAACCGCGCCTCATCTCCGCCGGTCAGTGCGATGATCCGCGCATAGGTGGCCACCTGTTCTGTTGTCATCGCCTCGGCCGGTAGCAAAGAGTGACCGTCTGGCGCTATGATGGTCTCTGGATCATGTCCTGCGATCAACAGATCCTGAAAATCCATGGGCTGCGCCGAGGGGCGACCACTCCAGTGGCCGTTTACCGCCACGGTTTTTGCAAAGCCTGCCTGATCCATGATCTCCAAAACCCGATGGCGCGGATGGGCGATGACCAGTTCCGGATTGACCGGGTTTTCGACCCGGCTTTCGCCATTCTGATACTTCAGGGCGAAATGCCCCCTGCCAGCGGCCAGGAGCTGATCGACATCGGTATCAAGCAGGAAGATCGTGGTCACCAGGCGCCCCGAGGGCGTCAGTACCCGCGCCGTCTCGCGCAAATAGGTCTCGACCGTGGGCAGATCAACATGGGTCAGAACCGAGATCATGAAGACCAGATCCAGACTGGCATCGTCAAAAGGAAAGCGGAACCTGGCTCCGTCTTCGGTACCATCGGGATTGTAAGGCTTACTTTTGACGTCAATCCGCCGGAAGCGGAAATTCGGATAGTGCGGCGTGATGTTCTGCTGCGCCCAGGCGATACCATCGGCATTGGGATCAAGGCCGGTATAAGCGACATCCGGCCCCAACCGCCGCGCCAACGCCATCGCAATCCGCCCGAAACCGCAACCCAGATCCAGGATCCGGGCATTCTCTGGCAACTCGCTTGACGTCAGTATCCCGGCGTAATGATTGGCAACCTGAGGCGCGACACCGCCATTGAATCGGGTTTCCTGTGCGACCGTAGGCTGAACGCGGGTCTCAACGCGCTCTTCCAGCTCTGCGGCAATCATGCAGGCAGAGGTCCAGAGGCGCTGGTGAACTTCGGTTGGATTGAGATTTGGCGACAAGGATCAATATCCGGAAAGAGTTAATATGCCACGCTGGCACTGTGGCACACCGACAGTCGACCAAAACCTCCTACGTAGCGCTAGCCAAACGTATAGCCACCATTGCAAAAAGGGTGAATTTGTCCAGTGTCGGTAATCATTTCGAAAAAGAGGTGGCATGCACATGGCCGAGACAGTCCGCAGGTCATCCGCGACTGGCAGCCCATTGATCGCCACATGCAGGTCCCGTAGCGGGGCCAAGTCTATAAAGATCCGCCTGTTCGTGTCCTTGCCCTCCGATCAATTCGATGTGGATCGGCATCGGGATCGACAGCACCGGCGCCAGACCGCGTTGACGAACTGCCGGAACGAGTGGTTGACGTAACTATGGCGTATTTCGACGCCGGGGAGCAGAAGTCATCCAACCCTTCCCACGTCACTACCACGGCCACCCGTGTTGTGCTGTGTCAGTGCTAAACATTGCAACGGTGGTCCATGCCCCAAAGCGTATAGGTCCGGGCGCTCATCTTCGCTGAACCAAAACACCCGCAGCTCGCCCATTGCTTCCGCAACGCAACGGCGCCAAGGTCAAGTGGTGGAATCGGCCTCGGTTGTGTGAGCATCTGACTGCCCCCAGCAGAGAAGCGGCTTAGGCAACATGTATGGCTAAACCATCACGACAGTCTGTCACACCCCAGTGATCTTCTTCCCTTCTTTCAGACAAACCGCCACGAAACGGGTCATGAGACAGGAATTCTTCGACACTGAACACTATTGCCGTCAATGCGGTCATGTCCTGAGCAAGAGTGGGGCATGGAAGCATTTCCAAAATGACGGCGATGCTCTTGGACTGGACCCTTCTCCCTACTTTTCAACCCGGTTCTACAAGGATCGCTATCGGGACTGGGGTACGAATGGCGCCACAGCTTTAGAAGATT
Source organism: Paracoccus sp. IB05 (assembly GCF_016405985.1). Lineage (GTDB taxonomy): Bacteria > Pseudomonadota > Alphaproteobacteria > Rhodobacterales > Rhodobacteraceae > Pseudogemmobacter. The sequence continues at coordinate 37,830 of NZ_JAEFCF010000048.1, read as the reverse complement.
ACCTGGTTCGGACCGCCAAAGGTGATAAGCGTCAACCGCACCCTTTGATAGATGCAGACGACTACCTTGGCGCCTATCCAGACCTGCTCGGCTTCGGACCAAGTGCGGTCTTGCATTTCATACTGCATGGCGATGCCGAGGGGCGCTCGCCTTCCAAAGGGTTCGATGCCGGTTTCTATCGCCGGTGTTACCTCGCGCTCGGCCAAAGCCACCCGTTTCGTCACTATATCACCGAAGGCTCTGCGCTAGGATTTCTGCCGCGGCCAACACCTGTCGATGCGGCAATGTCACGCGAAGCGATGGGGGCTGCGATGACCGGACGGCCACGCCCCTTCGTGCTGGTCTGCCATGACGCGCAAAAGGCCGGGGTGCCGATCCTGACGCTCGATCTGGCGCGCGCCCTTGGCGCACGGGGCTATGATCCGGTTTTCCTTATGGGCAATGCCGGGCCTTTGCTCGACAGGTTTCGCGCGCTTGGCCCCGTTTTCATCCTGGCAGAGGGATGGGATGCAACCGGGCTGGCCTCTGCTCTGCCACAGGGCACGGCTGCGCTGATCAATACCAGTGCCGCCGCCGCGCTGGCGTTGCCTCTGGCGCAGGCAGGTCTCGACTGTCTGGTGCTGCTGCATGAGATGCCCGATTACATCCGGGACCAGGGCCTGATGCCGGATCTTCGTCTGGCGCAAGCGGCGGGCGCGCGGCTGATTGCCTCGATGCCGCAGATTTCACGGGGCATTTCACCGCTCATCTCGCAGGGGACCTCACGGGGCAAGGCAGGGCCGCCGGCGGGGGCCCCCCCTGTCGGGGAACTGCGCCCAGGGATCATTCCGCCCCCGACGCCGCTGGCCTCATTCCGGCGCGCGCGTCTCTGGCGGCAGCGGCAGGACGGGCCGGTCTTTATCGGCGCCGGCCATGCCGACCGGCGCAAAGGCTTTGATCTCTTTCTCGACGCGGCCCGGCGTATCCGGGCGGCGCAGCCCGGCGCGCGCTTTGTCTGGCTGGGGGCGCTGGACGCCTGGGCCAGGGATCTCGCGAATGCCGCCCTGGCCGGGGGGCTGCCCCTGACCCTGCCCGGATTTGTCGAGGATTGCCTCGGCTGGTATCGCGTCGCTGACGTCTATCTGCTGACCTCGCGCCAGGATCCGGGACCGACCACCGCGATCCATGCCGCAGCGGTTGGCACGCCCTTTGTCGGCTATGCCGCCGATATCGGCCTGATCGGCCTGATCAGGATGACGGAGGGCGTCGGGCGTTTTCTGCCCCCGGAGGATGAGGCCGGATTTGTCGCGGCAGCGGTTGCCGCCGCCAATTCCGTCACCGCCGGGTCCCGGCGCGATCTGCGCCGGCTGATCCGACGGGAGACCGGGTTCGGGCCCTATGTCACAGCGCTTCTGAGCCGGTTTCACCCCGCAGCAGACGGCGAAGCCTGACCCAGTCGCGGATCGGCATGGCCGGATTGCCGATCATGCGCGCCCCGGCCGCGACCTTGCCGATCACCACCGCGCCGCCGCCGATCTCTGCCCCGTCGCCGATCTCCATCACCCGGCGGCGGCTGCCATTCATGACCGCCCCCCTCGGAGCGATATTCACGCTTTCGCCGATCTTCACATGCCCGGCCAGGGCGGATTCGATCGCCAGCGTTGAGAAATCGCCGATCTCCACATCATGGCCGATGCTGGAGGACAGGATCATCGCACAGGCGCCGATCCGCACCGCCGGCCCGATCCGGGTCCAGGGCATTGTGATCGAACCGGGGCCGAATTGCACATCCGGATCTACATGCGGCAGATCGGGACAGCAGGCGGTGGCAAGAGTTGCACCTTCCTCGCGCAGCCCCCCGGCCACCCGGCGCCGCAATCCGGGGTTCGAGACCGTCAGCAGCACAGGCAGGGCTGCGTGGTCACGCAGCCGCACAGCCGAAGAGATCACCGGCACACCAAGGCCGGAATGCACGAACCCGTTCTCGATATCATCAATCAGCGCCCGGACACGGACGCGGCCCCGCCAGTATTCCTCAAGCCCGCGCAGGATCATCAGACTATGCCCGCGTGCACCGAAGACGGTGATCTCGTCGAAATCACTGGTGGATTTCATTCGGCCTGCTCCGGTTTGGGGTCGCTGTGATCAAGCACCGCCGCAACGATTGCGGTGATCCGGGTCAGCTGTGGCGCAGTAATACGGCCATGAAAGGGCAGGCAGAGGAGTTCAGGCGCTGCCTCCGGCGCCACCGGGGGCGTGCCGGAGGCGGTTACGATACCGGCACCGTCCCAGTATGTGCCAGGGCCGCAAAGCAGCGGAAAGTGATCTCGCGCGAAGATGCGCCCCTCGGCGAGGGCCAGCACAAGCCGCGCGCGCAGATCCGGCGCAAGACGCAGCGCGTAATAGCCGGGGCTTTCGCCCCCTGCCCGATGCAGCCGCAGCCCCGGCAAGCCGGAGAATGCACTGTCATAGGCCTGGCGCAACGCCCGGCGCGCGGTCTGCTCTGCCGGCAGATCGGGCAAGAGCGCCAGCCCCATGGCGGCATGCAGTTCCGAAAGTTTGCCATTGAGACCCGGCCCGGTCGCCCGCCCCTGTTCCAGCCCGAAATTGCGCAACCGGCGCAGCGCCGCCGCCTGATTGCCGCACGTGACGACAAACCCGCCCTCAGCCGTATGCAGCAATTTGGTCGCATGCAGGGAAAAGGCCGAGGCATCGCCGAAATGACCAATCGGCATGCCGTCAATCTCGGCCCCGAAGGCATGGGCGGCATCATAGACCAGCCAGAGGCCATGCCGCCGCGCCAGGGCTTCCAGCGCCACGACATCGCAGGGTATCCCCAGGAAATGCACCGGCAGAATGGCCGCCGTGCGCGGCGTGATCGCCGCCTCAACCGCGCGCGGGCAGAGCGTCAGCCGGTCTGGATCGACATCGGCAAAGACCGGCACCAGCCTGAGCGCTGCAATCGCCTGCGCGGTCGCGGCAAATGTGAGCGGGGTGGTGATGACCTCGGCTCCTGCCGGCAGCTCGCCCAGCATCAGCGCAAGTGTCAGCGCCATCGTTCCCGATGAGGTCAGCGAGACCGTATCCCCCCCGTGCTGCCACGCACTCAGCGCGCGTTCCAGCCGCATATGCAACACACCGCTATTGGTCAGCCAGCCCGCATCCAGCGCCTCGGCGGTCAGGCTGGCGAAACGGGCGGGATCGGGCAGCATCGGCGCTCCGAACACAACAGGCGGCAGATCAGTCATTGAAGGCTCCGCTCGCAAGCGCCTCGCGATAAGAGGTGATGCGTGGGAGATTGCCGCAGCCTGGCCGTAAGAAGGTTTGTGCAGCACGGGAGATCGGGCTGTCTGTCCTGGGTCGAAATTGCACAAAATACCATCTGACATGTGCTGGATTATTGCAGGTTAAAGAAGTCAAGAAATATAGATTTATAGCCACATTTTGCCGCCACTGCCGGCCACAACCGCTCGATCAGATGATACTCTGTTCCATCGAGTGCCAACGGCTCTTCTGGCCAGGGGTAGTCATTGCCAAAGAGATCCAGCATGGCCTTCGCAACCGCACCACGACAGAAGAACATATTGCCGGCGGGAAAAAGCATCGGCTCATCGGGGAGCGGTTGCGTGAAGGCGCCCTCGACCAACGGTAAATGTCGCGCAGAGGGCCCCCAGATTTTACCTACATTGCAAAATGGCGAAATCACTCCGAGATCCGTATCCGAGAGATCAATGCCCACGGAAGGTATGGCTTCCTCGCGGGAGGGTGGTGACAGTAGGGTCGTCAACAGATGGTCGCGCCATTGCAGACCCTTGGACAGATGAGCAGAGCGCTTCTGATGAACATGACCCCACCATAACGCCGGCGCGGCCACGAAATCATCATAGAGAAGGCGCAGGAAGGGAAGGACGTCACGGCCGAGATTTGCCGTCACAACGATCTCGGGGGTATCCATCAGACCCCGAAGCGCCTCGCGCAAGCGCGCCGCACTGGCGGCGGACGGAACAGTGAAAACCACCCGGCGCGCATTGCGATAGGTGGCCAGATGCTGGCGAACTGTTCCGGTGATCTCACCCGGGTAGAACACGTGGTGATGCAGGGCGTACGGGGCGCTGCCATGGAGGATGCGGGTCTGCTCGGGCGGTGGGACCTTCAGCATCCGATGCAGCCAGTTATTTGACCGGGCGATTTCCGCGCGACAATCCTCAATTGATAACCAGGAATTACGCCGCCTGGCCGGTAGTAACCGCGCCTGATCGTAGATAACCGGATGAAAACGCGCGATACGGACCGGATCACCTCTCTCTTTCGCATGATCCTTCACAACCTTCAGCACGGCTTTGGCAAAGACCGGACCGAAGGGCGGCAGCGGTGTTGAGCTGGCCCAGTCCCGTCCCTTCTCGGCCATCAGGAAATCGTACAGCGCAAGGATATCGATGACGGGAAGCGATCGCAGCCGGTCGCTCAGACCCACCTCTCGCGCGAGGGTCATGGCCTCGGAGGCTTCCCCGCAGATTGCGACCTGCGCCCCGGCCTGAGCGGCCAGAAGAATGGCTGTGTTATCCGACGTGCTGCGATGAAAAGACAGGTAATGGCTACAAACACCGGCCAGAATCGGTAGGAGGGACGGTGTCTGCCATATTTCAAGCGTCTCCCCCGCTCGGGCAGGCATCGCTGCGTGATCCCGACTATCCTGGCCGTCTGCCACATCCGGTCGCGGGCCCGGCAGTATAATCCAGAGGAAGTGCGCTTCCGATCCGGCAGCCCGCATGGTTTGGGCGAGAGCCCGAAACACCTCAACCCCCGATGCAGGTCCGGAAGCGAGGACCAGAGGGCGAGCGCGCCACTCTGCCCCGAATCGCACGGTTAGTGTGCGATGGACCGCAGCTTCCTGGGCGCCATTGTCGCCTTCGGGCGAGGGGATGAAGACAGAGGCCGGTGCCAGATGGAGACTGGCTGGCGGTATCCCGACTGTTCTGCCGAATAGTTGCCAAGCCCGTGCAATCTCCTGGTCCGGGGAGATCAGGCCGTGGGCATATGTCAGCAAAAGTGCCTCACGCCTTTGCTTCTCTGCACCTGCGGGGGCGCTGAGCGGTGCGGCAAAAAGCGGTATCCCCGCTGCCTCACATTCGTAATACAGCGACGGCAGCTCGCCCCCGGAAAGATCGACCGCCGCCGCAAGTTCCTGCGGTAACTGCCCAGCTAGAGCCCGTAGTTGCCAGACCGGAAGGTCGCCGCTTAGAATTGCCGCCGGATCAGGGTCCGAGGTATCGTCGGAGAATGTTTCTACATCGGCCGAGCCAATACAGAAAACCGGAGTCAATCCGACTTTCCTCGCCTGCCTCGCGAGCGCCTTCGCCACGCTCTCACCTGCCGCCGTCAGTGGATCAGGGGTAGCGATCAGCAGGATCGGATCGGTTGCTGCTGGGCGCACCAGTCTGGACCGGTTCCGGAGCTTAGCGGGAGTCAAGCGCATCGCCTCACGGTGGCCCCAGCGAAGATAGTGGACAATTGCCGGGCTACCGCTACGTGCGATGTCGTGATGCTGGTCGTAGTAAAGCGAGGCGGAGAATCCCGAGACCATCCGATCGACCGGCTCCCCAAGGGCGATCAGCTCAAAAAACAACTCATCGGGGAGCGATATTAGAGCCGGATCTCGGATGAAATCAGGAAGCTGGCGGAGCTTTGCAAGCAAAGCAGGCAGTTCCTCCACCTGCTCTTTTATCCACGCGTAGAGGTTCGTCGGTGTACTGCCATCACGTAGCCGGAACCCGGAAGCGTCCATCTCCGGATCGCGCCGGTAATCCTGGCGCGCGGAAGCGGGGTCGGCGATTTGCAGGTAGCGGCACCAGAGGGCGAGGTTTTGGGCACTCAGCGCATCCGGCACTTCGACCGAAAGGGCTTCCACCTGGGCGCTACCGCAACTGCCAGACGTATCTCCGACTTCATACCCGGTTTCAGGAGGATCTCCCTTTTTGTCTGATGTCACACTGTAACCCCCGCAGTCGAGAAGAGAGGTTGCATCGTTTGGCCGAGATACTTCTCAGCGATATAGGCGTAATCTGCGGCTTGGGTCAGGATAACACGCTGAACAGCTTCGGCTTCGACCAGTTGCGGAAAAATTTCGAAATCTCCCACAGCTTCGCCACGCTGGACGCGGCGGTTGAGCTCTGCTTCCTGGACCTGAACCGGCCCTGCTGATCGATTGTCCCGCCGGAGTTCGATATGCGCCAGATGCTCCGGCAGGGGGGTGCTGATCTGCAGAAAGAAGTCGTGCACCATATTCAGAGTTTCTGACTTTCCGGCCTCGTTGCGATGCAGGTCATGCGTCAGCGGGCGGACAACGATGTTTGCGGCAGGAAAAGCCGCACGCCAATGGTCCAGTAGCGCACCGTAGGAGTGAAAATGATCAGGATGCCTAGCCAGCCAGTCGACATAGCCAGCAAAGCCCGGCGACCATGGAAAAGCGCCGGGAATGCTTGCCACTGCCTGGGCATAGAGCGAGGCATACCAGTAATCGTGGCGCCGCAGATAGACCACCACGGTCAGTTCATGTCCGGCGAGGAATTGCTGCAGCCTGCTGATATCCCGGCGCAGACAAAAATACTCACTGCTGAGAAGCAGGAGGTTCGGATTGTGTGCGGTGATCTCGTTTTCAAGATCGGCCTTCAGCTTACCCGCATCACCCTCAGAGCCGGCAGGCGTGTTGGAATATCCGAGCATGCGGCTCAGTTCATACTGAAAGATCATCGAAGTGCCGCTCAGGCCGCAGCCTGTCTCGGGATAGAGCATACCCGCAGAGAGAAGACCGGCGCGGCCCCAATAAAGCGCGTTTTGCAAGGAGGTGGAACCGGTCTTGTTCATACCTATATGCAGGACAGTTCTCACGACGCCACCTCCGTGACGGCCTGAAGCTGATGATATACCTTCTGTATTTCATCAACATCCACTGGGACGATATGGCCATTGGGGGCGGCCATGACCGCTTCGCCTTGGGCTCCGATGTTGAATGACATGACTGGCAGACCAGTCGCGATCATCTCATGGGTGGTGAATGAAAACGTCTCTGGACAGATCGAAGGCATCAGCCACACCGCAACCCGGTGCCGGTACATTATATCCGCGAGATTGCGAATATCGTATCGACCGGTCACCACCGTGGACGGGGCAAGGGGAAAACGCCGGTCAAACTCGCCAATTATGACCAGGTTCGGGCCATCACTGCGACCCTCCAATGCAAAGGACAGCTTGCTGACGATCCGCGCTCCTTTTTCTTCGCCAATAGCCCCCAGCACTGCCAGAGAGACCTTCTGCCCGGCCCTCGCTATCGCGGGCTTCACCCGAGGAATATTTCCCGGCAGCCGGCTGGGCTTCAGACGGATCTTACCTTCCGCCCAAGGCCAGCATTGCGCAACGATACCTTCGCTGCTGCCGGAAAAAACGGTGAGTTGATCTGACCGGCGGATAAGCTGACTCTAGGCCGCACGCCATTCAGCCAGACTAACCTTTTGACCGTCAGGCCGCGCAGAGATATGCGCAGGATCTTGGCTGGCGGGATTGGGTACACCGCGCCATGTGGCGTCGCCGTCCAATAGGTTGAAGGATGGACTGATCGGCAGATAGTCGTGGAACAGCACTTCCAGGCTGCTGCCTTCTCCCGCGGCGAGGTCACAGAGAAGACCCGGCAGCGCAACCGGATCTGGATCGCCGACGCCGCAGGAGTAAACCACATGCAGCGTGCCTACCGGACCGAAAAGCTGCCGCAGATGCTGCGGGTCTTCGATCGTGCAGGTGAAGCTTCCGCCGTCCACGTGCAGCGCAACCACGAATCGATCAGAGCCACCAATGCGGATCACAGCAGTCGCGTAGCCATCCGCCTCGCGCTCGCTGATACGGCGATCCAGCCAGCTCTGCGCGCCACCGCCCATCGAATGCGCGAGATAGACATGCAGCGGAGCCTCCGGACGGCTGGCGGCAAGGGCCAGCGCCAGCACAAATCGCGCCTTCCAAAGTGGATCGAGACGGACGAATTCCTGAACCTCTGCATCATATTGTGGATAGCGGCGCGCAACAATCTGCCCTGCGCTTCTCATCGCCTCAAGCTTATGCGCCTGTCCGAAGGACTGGCCACCGCGGTGCTCTACGAAGAGATTGCCAATACCGACATTTTTCATGCCGGTTTGCGCGACGCGCTGGCACCAGTCGACCTCTTCGCCGTATCCCTTCCCAAAGATGGTATCGAGTTGCGGAACCCGGCGCAGCGCCTCGCGATTGAGAGCCATACAAAAACCGACGCCGGTCGGGGCGACCGCATGGGCGGATCCGGGGTCGAGTCTCGCAGCGACCGCGTCTATATGATCGACTGCGCCCGGCATGATCTGGCAAGAACCGGCGATCAGCGGCACCGAAAAGATGGTTGCATCATTCGACATCGGCGTGACGCTGGCGATCTCCGGGTTCGAGGCGATCGGTGCAATCAGGCGCGAGGCCCAGCCCTGCGGCACAAACGCATCGCTGTTGAGGAGAACGACATGCCCGCTATCGCGACTAGCGCGTTTCAGGCCGTGGTTAACACTCTCGATAAAGCCGAGATTTTGGTCATTCGCGATCAGCGTGACCAGTTCCTCACGACCTCGCGCCCAGTGTTGCAACCAAGGTCTGACCCTGGCGTCACTGGAACAATCCTCGATCAGAATCAGATGCCACGGCAGATCCGTATGGGCCTCGACTCGGGCAAGCACCTCAGGCAGCAGATCAAAAGCATTGTAGACGGGCAGCACTATCGTGATCGGAGTATCGCCGGCTGGCGTGACGGCTACGTCATCGCCGCGTTGAAAAATGTCCACATCGAACCTCTGCGACACGCGCAGGGGAGGATGTAGATTGAAGTGGTGGACAAGCGCTGTGCGTAAATGCTTCGGGCGCCCAAGTAATAGATAAGCGCAGCCCTTCGGAAGCGCCTTAAGAACCTTGCCGGCAAAGGGGAGCAGCAGTTTCCGCCGGGCATCGCCGATTCGCTTTTGCGAAGGAACCGGAACCAGCCAGTTCAGCACAGTATTGTCGCGCTGAAGTGCCAGAGTGACGGATCCACCACGCCATTCTGCCTCCTCGTCGAACGCCACCCGTCCATCTGCGTTACCCGTACTAAACATCGCAGGCTTGCCTAGTGCCGCAATCACGTCCCCACGGTGCAGGCCGCGCCGGATAGAAATCCGTCCGGAGAGTGTTGAAAGCTGCAAGTTATCAAACAAACACCAACCAGCCACTCGGACCCGCCTGTCGCGGTATTCGATATGTTCGATGTATCCAATCAACTGACCAGTAAGATCGCGCAATGGCATAGGCTTCGCCGCGAAAACCGTGCTGACACCCTGATAACGATACCAAAGATTTTTGAGTGAGGATATTGCCATCAGAGGTGAAAGTAGTAAGTGTTCGTACCTTGACGCACAAAGAAGAACACGTTCTCCGATAATAAGTTAGCAGCAACGCTGAAGCCAAATTGCTTGCTGCTGCTGGCTCGGTCGAGTTCAGGAAATGTCTCGATCACATCTGGACGTGGCAAGTTGGGAACTTTCGATATCCTAGTACCGCCATCCTGTAAACCTACCTCATCTGCATTAGCCCAGCCGGTTACTGAAATTTGGTCACCGTTCAATTCGATGGAATCGACAAAGCCGATCATGCTGTCGTCACCCGCCCATATTGGGAAGTTCTTGGAGATTTCTTCAGCAGAAAAAAAACAAACCATGGCTCCTGCTTATGTCCTCGATTAATTCAGAGACGATACTCGGTACGACCAGCCTGTGTACTATCTTAACTATTTCTCACATACACTGAGCGGTGTGAAGGGCAGCCCAGCAAATTTCTTCGTCCTGATGCTGAGCGAGAGTGAGTTTTCCCGGGCTCGATGCAGTTTGTAACGAAGCTTGTGTTCGGAGTTTGATATTTTGCTGCCATTCGCAATTGCCCTCATAAGCTACACCGTTTGGTGGTGCTTTGCGTTCCGCCCTAGCAACTGTGTTCACCTATCGGGCTGGGTCTGCCACGGGACGCCTGTATCGATGATGGCGTTTGCGATTGTAACCAGCCTGCGGGCGATAGCGACGATGACCAGCTTGTGGGGTTTGCCGCGTATTTTGAGGGCCTGTGCGACTGGCTTCAGAACGGGGTTGTGACAGGCTGCAGCCAGTGCGGCCTGGAACAGGACATGTCTCAATGCGCGCCGACCTCCGGCGATTGCCCGCTTGCCCCGCATTGCGCCACTGTCACGCGGGATGGGAGCAAGGCCGGTCATCGCCGCGGCTTCACCGGATGTCATCCGCCCGAGTTCCGGCATTTCCGCGATCAGCATGGCCGCGGAGACGGGGCCAATCCCAGGAATGGACAGCAGAAGCCTTGCCTTTGCCGCCGCGGTTTCCTCCTGCTCGATGACTTCTTTGATCCTCTGCTCAAGTTCACCGACCTGGGCGTCCAGTATTGCCAGGAGGTTGGCATCCATACTCTCGAGATCGGCGGGGATGTGTTGTTTCCTGCGCGCCGCTATCTGCGCAGAAAGCCGTTTGCGCATTTCTACCACTTGCGCCCTGCGTGTTGTTAAAGCTCTGAGAATACGCAAGTTCTCTCGCGGCAAGTTCCGCCCGGCTTCTGGTCTGAAGAGCATGAACCGCGCGATGAGTTCGGCATCGATCCTGTCGGTCTTTGCCCGTGTGCCCCGGGAAAGGGCAAAGGCCTTGATCTGTGCCGGAGGTAGCTGCACAGCTTCCACCCCGGCCGCGACAAGTGTGGACCAGAGCACCCATTCCTGACCACCCGTTGCTTCAAATCCGACCCGCACTGGCTGGGACAAATTTTGGATCTGCGTGAGAAGTTCCACATGGCCTGCCGCGGTGTTGGGCAGGCGGATCCGTTGCCCGCTCGACGCGCAAAAGCCGTCGAGCCAATCGCGGGAAACATCTATGCCGATCACGGCCGCTGGAGATATCATATCACTCTCTCTTCCTTATGCTTCGCGGTCCCGCAAAACGGGCCGCCGTCAACTGTTCGAGACGGTGAAGAGAGGCGGGATCAGCCTGCTCTCATGATCGCAGTCAACCCTTTACTCAAAGCCATTTAATCCGGCTCGGCCGGGTGCTTTTGAGTGTAGATGTGCAGGGCAGGAGGCGGAACTGAGACGACGGTTGAGCAAGCTCTCATACGCGGGTTGGCTACCGCATGACCGTGGTTACGTCCTGGGGCTGCCTCGGTCTAGAGATCGGGCATCGACTATGTCGGCCCATAACAGGGCACGAGGGTTCCCCACCGCGTTCCGCCCCCAGACCAGCACACCGGGCTGATCCGGGCGATCTTTCCTTCTCAAGCAGCGGGGGCACGCGGCGCGGCAGGTGGTGTCGTCACCGCCCGTGCTATGGCCCAGACGAAGCCCAGCATCTCGCGCGCAATCGCCGTCACGACCACGACCTTGGCCTTTCCAGCCGCAATCAGGTGCCGGTAGCGCTGGCACATCCTGAGCTGGCCCTTCCAGGCGATGTCGCGCACCAGCTTGGGCAGTGCCTCAAGCCGGGCGAGCAGCTTCACGCTGATCCTCGCCTGCATCCGGTAGCTCCACGCCCCCTCTATCAATGCGCGCCGGGCGAGCCCACTGCCCGCCTTAGTGATCCCGCCTCGGCGCACACTGGCGCCGCTGGAATGTTCCGATGGGGTCAGCCCCAGATAAGCCATCAACTGACGTGGACTGTCGAAACGCTGGAAGTCGCCGACCTCGGCCACAACCGTCACCGCAACGATGAAGCCCACACCACGCATCGCCTGAACCGCCGCAACCACCGGCGCGAGGCTCCAGTGCGGCAGCAGATCGGCGATCTGGCCCGTCAGCCGCTCCACCCGCGCCTCGGCATCAGCCACCGCGTCGATGTAATCCTGCAAGACGATCTGCTGCGCCGGATGCGTAACCCTCACCAGCGAGAGCCAGCGCCGATAGGTCCCGGTCCAGCCCTTCTTTCCCGGATAGATCTGGCCATGGCGAAGCAGGAAGCCCTGCAGGTGCTGGCGCGACTTGCCCGCCACTCGCATTGCCGTTGCCCGGGCCGGACTAGGTCGCGAATCGCCTCATGCGCCGCATCCGGCACCCAGACGGCCGTCAACTCGCCCGCCCTGTGCAGCTTTGCCAGCATAAGCGCATCGCGGCGGTCCGTCTTAACCCGATCCCCCGATTTGACCGGAATCAGCGAGGGCGCGACCACAATACAGTCATGCCCCATCTCGACAAGGTGCCGGTGAAGACCATAGCCGCAGGGCCCAGCCTCATAGCAGAAGTGAAGCCGAGTTCGGCCTGCCGCCAGCTTCTCCACCAGCTTACGGATTTGATCTGGACTGTTTGGCACGGATACCCAGTGCCGAACTTCATCGCCACGCGTGCCTTGGGCAACGCCAACGGATATCGCTGCCTTATGGACGTCCAGCCCGATAAACGTGCTATGTTCCATCCGGTCTCTCCCCCATTCCTGAGGATCGGTGCCAGCCAATCTGGCGCAACCCTCGAACAGAGAATGCCGCGGGAGAGGCCACCGACCTAATCAACTCGTCACGCGATCATGGGGTCTAGGGATAGTGCGTCAGAAATTTCAGATGAGTTGACAAGATGTGGTTTGGCCCCGCTTCGCGCGGGGCCCGCCTTTGTCAGAACAGGAAGTTTCCTTCGTTGTAGATTTGGCCCCAGGTGACGCTATCAGCCGTATTGATCAGAATACGCTCATTTGAGGAGAGGACCCTTAGCGTGTAGTAAACGTCTCCTCCGATGACTGACTGCCACATGGAAAAGTCCGCCATAGATGAAACGCCCGCGAAGCCGGAGAGGTCGATCTTGTCCTGCCCGATTACGAAATCCTCGACCCGATCGAGAAGAAGGTTGCGCTCGTCTATTGTTCCGCTGATATGGCTCCAGTCGACAAGGTCGCCGGTGTTGAATTTGAAAACATCCGCGCCCGCCCCGCCCCACACGATGTCCTGCCCCGCCCCGCCCGTCAGCGTGTCGTTTCCGGCCCCGCCGTAGATGCTGTCATGACCGGCATCCCCGTTGAGCCTGTCGTTTCCGGCGTCGCCATAAAGCCGATCAGTCCCATTACCGCCGTTCAGGGTATCATTGCCATGACCGCCATACAGCGTGTCATTACCTTCTCCCCCAAACAGACTGTCGTTTCCGGTGCCGCCATAGAGTTGATCCTGGCCCGCGTCCCCGTGAAGGGTATCATTTTCGCTGCCGCCATACACAATGTCGTTGCCTGTGCCGCCGTAGAGCAAATCCTGATCCAGACCGCCCGCGATGAGATCGTTTCCGTCCCCGCCGTAAACGGTGTCCCGTCCACCGTTCGCGTCGATCACATCGTTTCCGGCGCCGCCGTATATCAGGCCGGAATCTCCTGAGTTATCGAAAATCCGGTCAGCCGCGGCAGTGCCGGTTACGGTAGCGGTGGTCCCATCGACACTATTCAGGGTGGCCTCGACGGCCGCATAAAGGTGATGAGGAACATAATTCCGCTGATCAATATACTGAACCGCCGGAAGGGAGCTTAACAGCGCCAGCGAGAACTGATCATCAGGGAAATGGTCTTCCTCCACGTCACCGGACGTCTTCCGCGCGCCCTCAAGCGCATAGGCGGCCTTATTTGAGAAAACCAGCCATTGCTGTCCGAGGTGTTCAACAATCTTTACACCTGCCGGGAGACTTGCGAGGCTCAGTTGTGTGCTTCCGAGCCAGATGCTGTCCCGTGAGTTGTCGAAATCATCGATTCTGCCGACCAGCATGCCCGCTGCGGCTGAGGGGTTCTGGAAGACGAATTTATCTGCACCGAGCCCGCCGAAGACGTGATGTCCATCGCGGTGGACCCAAGATGTTGAGTTGGCCAGATCCATGACGATGGTATCGTCACCATCTCCGCCATACATGTGAATCTGGGTGCCCGCGGTCTTCTTCGCATAGAGGTAGTCATTACCGCCCCCGCCATAGACACCGCCGCTGCTTCCCTCGAAGTAAATGAAATCATTACCGCCATCGCCGTAGAGCATATCCGCCCCGCCGCCGCCGTAAATCGTATCGTTTCCGGTCCCCCCCCTGATACTGTCATCGCCGGCTCCACCATAGATCAGGTCATGGCCGGCACCGCCGTTAAGGGTGTCATTGCCCGAGCCACCGTAAATGGTGTCATCTCCTGTGCCGCCGGTGATAAGATCGTTCCCGCTTGTTCCGTTGTAGACTGGCATAAATCACTCTCCAAAGAAAAATTCAGACGGCCCGACGTCAGGACAATTCCATGCAATCGACGGGGTAAATAACCCTCCGGGTCGAATTCTGCGGCGGTTGCGTAAAATATTCCGCTATATCCGCTTCTTACGGGTCGCATCATCCAAGTCTCTAAAATAACTCTGCGAACCGCAAATTTCCGCACAATTCAGTGCATGTCTATCTTTAACATCCGGGCGGGGCAGGGGTTCCTGAAGGCTTTCCGCTAGCCCCAACGCCATAAGAGCAGAGCGTGCCGCGTCTGTCATCCCATAACGTTCAACATACCCTATCAGGGCCTGCTCCAGCAAGGTGAGGAGATGTGCATCCACCGAAATTTCCTCATTTTTCGTGATGGAATGTATTAAATAGAGCTGAGGCTCTACGCCGTCGATCCGCCAGAAAAACGTCTTTCCTTTGCGTGTCAGGATATCCGCAAATCGTTAACGACAGATTAACGGTGCTACGTATTGCCGTGAAAACACATCAGGCGAACGGCGCTGTGATCAGGTCCGGCTGATGAACTCCGCTCCAAACCTCTGGGCCAGGAATTCCCTTTGGGAAGCCAGCCGTTCCTCGAGCAGCGCTCTTACCGAGTCCGGAATATTCCCGGGTCCCGTCTGGAAGACGGGCCTGTGAGCATCCGGATAGTCGCCGACCTCAAGTCCGCAGAATTGTTCTACGTCTCGCAGGAATTCCTGAGGTCGTGCCGAGATGTCACCGAATGCCATATATGAGATCCGCATGCCGCTGGCGTCCCACAAGGGGACATAGCCCTCATAGTTGCCGCGGGCAGTGATGACCGGGGCGCGGACGGCCTCCAGCCAGCTTTCCGTGTCATGAAGGGGGAGGCCTTTTCGCTTCATGTTCATCTTAGCCTGTGAGATCGCCCTCTCAACCGGGTCGCGAATGATATAGATGATGTGAGGATCCGGCAGGTATTTCTTCATGAACGAGATGCCCTCCGCGGGAAGCGTGGAATACTCGGGGGTTACGTCGAGCCCAACGCGTCCGGCGGGCATTTCACCAAATACTCTTTTATACCAGGTGCCGTTCAGGATCGGCTCCTCTATCAATGAACGAAGATGCACCTCCTGATCTGCCGTGAGGTTTCCGCGAGCCAGCAGCTTCTTGACATTTGAACGCACATGCCATCTGGCCCATTTTTTGCTGTCGTCGACAAACTTGAAATCGAAGAAGTGCAGCTCTTTGAAGGGGGGCACCCAAACCCGGGGATGTAGCGCAAGATTCTCATGCAGCCACGAGGTGCCGGCCTTTTGTGCGCCAATGCAGATAATTCCGGGCAACTGGCTCATGACTGATTCTTTCTGCCATCGAAGGAGAATGTAAAGCGTGGGTGTTCCGAGAACGGGTGTACCGATGCCAGCGCGTCGGTGCGTTGAAATACGGTATCGCCTCTGGCCACGGCATCCATCAGATGGATGAGTGGTGCGCCGGCAAGCCCACCGCGCTTGGCTGCGTCCAGCATGAGGACGTTGAGGTTGATGAGGATGTCATCACCCGGACTGAAACCGAACATGCCGGGAACACTCTTGTTCTTGAATGCGTGTGCTTCTGGCGGTCGATTGCGCCGACGAGCGTGGTGCTCCGTCTCGTAGACTTTTATGAGGTTGCCATAGATGAAGCCCATGCCTCCCGCGCTGCGCTCATCGGGCACGTCGCTATGATCATAGAATGTTTGGAGTGCCGAAATCAGCCAGCGGACGCTCAGTCTTTCCACAAGAAAACCGGACTGCTCCGCCCATAGCCTTCGAAACAGCTTCCACGCCTTCTGTGTGTGCGGCGTGTCTCTCCGGAGGTAAGAGATCGCCACGGCATGAAGCAGTTCGAGTTCGGACTGGCCTTCGAAGGTTTTTGACAGCAACCTGATTTGCTGTTCCATATCAGAGCGCTTCCCATCCGGCCGAGAGGTCGGCTTCTCAACGGTTAGGCCCGCCATCTCCCCGAGGTCCGCAGAGTCTTCCGGGAGAAAATCGACCGTGTCCGGAGCGCGGGAAAATCTGCGTCTCAGTCGATCATTGAGGGCCTGAAGCGCCTCCGGGACTTTAAATTCCAGCATTCCGAGCGGCTCCAAGGCCTGTCGCTGCATATGCCTGACATTGTTGCCGCTCCGCAGCTTCAGCAGCACTCAGACAGGTTGCAATTCGTACCGATATGTCTGCCGCCTAACTGACAGGGTCGTTATCACAACCTCCTGATAACGCCGCCCATGTGGCGGCACAAGCTGCGCGTTTTTGGGGAATCCCGAGCGCTCGTATTGCAGACTGAACCGTTCCGGGCCTGTGCGCGGACATACAGGGGAGGTCGCGGGATGTCTGGCCATTTAGGCTGAGCGGCCAGAAGATCTTTTGCGGTCATGCGGCAAGGCGTGCAAAATGGCGGGCTTTGATCACGCGGGGGCTCTTCGATGCCGACAGGACTGCGGTTAAAACTGGCTATGTTGCACAAAGCCGGTGATTGGATTCACGTTGTGAACCGAGTGTGATAACCAGGCGGCATGAGCAGACCGGCGCCCCCGAGCTACAAGACCAAGAACTGGCCGACCTACAATGAAGCGCTCAAGCGCCGAGGCTCGCTGACGATCTGGTTGGACCCCGGGATGAACTGGGTTGCCGCGCCGACGGGCAAGCGTGGCCGGGAGCAGGCCTACAGCGATGCGGCCATTCAGACCTGCCTTTCGATGAAGGTGTTGTCCGGCATGGCGTTGCGGGGTTCGTCGAGAGCCTCTTGCGGCTGATGGGTCTGAACTGGGCGGTGCCCGACTTCAGCACGCTGTCTCGCTGCCAGCAGAGACTGGCCGTGAACATTCCGTATCGCGGTTCCAAAGGGCCGCTGCACTTGCTGATCGACAGCACGGGGATCAAGGTCGAGGGTGAAGGTGAGTGGAACGCCCGCAAGCATGGCGGCCCCAAACGGCGGGTCTGGCGCAGAATCCATTTTGGCATCGACGAACGAACATTGGAGGTCCGCGCCGTCGAGATCACGGGAAGCCACATCGGTGATGTTCCGGCTCTGCCCGACCTGCCCGACCAGATTCCCGAGGATCAGGAGATCGGCAGTGTCACGGCAGACGGTGCCTGCGACACCCGCAAATGCCATGACGCTATTGCCGAGCGTGGCGCACATGCAGTCATCCCGCCTCGCCGGAATGCGACCCCCTGGAAGACCGTCACCGCCGGTGCCATCGCACGCAACGAAGCTTTGCGGTCATCGAAGTATCTGGGCCGCGCCCTGTGGCGACGATGGAGCGGATACCACCGTCGGAGCCGCGTCGAAACCAAGATGCACTGTGCAAAACTTCTGGGTCAGCGTCTCGTGGCACAGGACTTCGATCGCGAGGTCGCGGAACTTCAGGTTCGGATCGCCGTCATGAACGGCTACACCGCGCTCGGAATGCCCATCACAGAGGCCGGGGGATAGGTCTGTCCGGGGAAGCGGAAACCTCGGCTATCGGCCAATTTGTGCAACAGAGCCCCTCTTGCGCAGAAATTCTACTGCGATCACCAGGCCGAGCCATGGCCCGCGTTGCTGGAGCGGTTGAAACGGGCCAAAGCGCGGCTGTCCAAAACCTTCGCCGCGCGCAGCAATGATGAGCTTTATGGCAAGGCGTGGTATGGCGAATTGAAAAAAGGGCCGGATGATCCAGTTCAACACCTCCTCCCCTTATGCCAATGCGCGGCGTTGGATCCGCAGCTGGCTGCGCGCGCAGAGGCTGTCATGATCCGCCGTCCGGCCTCATATCCCCGCCAGCAGCGCCCCGAGCGCGAGCAGAGCGGGCACCGCCTGGATGAAGAGGATTCGGCGGGTTGAGGTCGCTGCGCCGAAGACCCCCGCGAGGGCGACGCAAATGAGGAAGAACAGTTTGAACGCCATCCCCTCCGCCCCCATCAAAAGGCCCGTAATCAGCCCTGCGGCCAGAAAACCGTTGTAAAGACCCTGATTGGCGGCCATCACCCTGGTCTTTTGTGCGAAATCTTCGGTCAGATTGAACACGCTCCGTGCGCGTGGCGTGGTCCAGAGAATCATCTCGATCACAAGAATATAGACGTGAAGCGCAGCGATCAGGGCGATCAGAACTGTGGCTATCATGGGCGACGTTCCTTCAGGTGTGGGCTTTGCCTCCCATCGTGGCAGATTTTTCCGGCGCAGGCGATGCGCAGGATGCCCCTTAGCCGGTCAGGAATTCGGGCTCCTCCGTGCTGAAGAATTCGCGCATGATCGGGTTGGGGTTTCTGCCATGTATGCGAAACAGCCCGCATTGTGCGATGGCTGACCTGGCCTGGCTGGCCGCTGATCCAGTCGTCGATCAGCCAGCCGGCCCAGGGGCCAAGCGTTGCGCAGACTAAAATCTCGGCGGGCGGTTAAACCGGGTCTCGGGCGGGGATGTCTGGACCCTGCTTCCTGTTCTGAGGTGGAATGACCGGCTCCTCTCGCTCAGTTCAGCGGCTGTGCGCTGCGGTCCCGCCCGCGATCCATTCCCGCTGCAGGATCGCGTATTGCATCGTGTTCTCGTAGACCGGGTTTCCGGCCTCGTCTTTGGTGAAGGACACGAATTCGAGAAACACACCCTCGCGGCGCATGCCCAGCTTTTCGCAAAGTCGCTGCGAGGGGAGGTTGTGGTCTTCAACATAGGCGTAAAGGCGGCGGAAGCCTTTTGCGAGGAACAGATGATCGAAGAAGGCGCGCGCCGCCTCGAAAGCATAGCCGCGCCCGCCAAATGCAGGGTTGAGGTTC
This sequence comes from Paracoccus sp. IB05, assembly GCF_016405985.1. GTDB lineage: Bacteria > Pseudomonadota > Alphaproteobacteria > Rhodobacterales > Rhodobacteraceae > Pseudogemmobacter. The sequence continues at coordinate 18,818 of NZ_JAEFCF010000048.1, read as the reverse complement.
CAGCCGACCGAGGCGGTCTCGTCTTCCTCATCCGGAGTGGCGCCGCCAAAGAGGCCGCCGATAACCTGGCCGGACTCTTTCAGGCAGATCGCAAGCGCGCTCTCATCGCCGGCGCGCTTTTGTACATCCGCCTCCGCCGCCGCCATATCGGGAAGCGCCATCGACAGGAAACAACTCGCAGTCGGGGCCTTGAGATAGGCGAAGAGGCCCGCGGCATCGCCGGGCTGAAAGGGGCGCAGGATCAGGCGTTCGGTTTCAATCATCTGGAGTTCCGTTCCCGGGATGGCATCCGGTAGAAAGGCTGCGGCAAAGAGGGCTGGAAGCCAAAGATGCGCGGAGGCGCAGAGGGCACCATGTTTCCCGGGCAGTGACTTCCCGCGCCATATAAATACAGATGTATCGTTTTCAATGGCGGTGGTGAAGACGCGCAGAACGGGGCAGGCGCCTTCGTGCAGGCTGGAGGCGGCGCCTGTGATAGCCTATGGAGCACTGCGATGCAGATCATCGCGCTGTGCAGTCGGATCAGGCTATGGACGGATTTGCTCTCAATCCCACGCAGATTATTGCGATTGTGATTTTCACCCTCACCTATGCGGTGATCGCCATTGGGCGGATGCCCTTCCTCAGGGTGGACAGGACAGGGGCGGCGCTGATCGGGGCGGCCTTTATGATCGGCTGCGGGGTGCTGACACCGGAAGAAGCTTATCAGGCGGTTGATCTCGACACGATCACGCTGTTGCTGGGGATGATGATCGTCGTCGCCAACCTGCGGATCTCGGGGTTTTTCAGCCTGGTGACGGGGTGGGCGGTCGGGCGGATGCATCATCCGGTCCTGCTGCTGGCGGCGGTGGTGGTGACAACGGGTGTGCTCTCGGCCTTTCTGGTCAATGATGCGATCTGCCTGATCATGACGCCTGTGGTGATCGCGGTGACGCGGACGCTTGGGCGCAACCCTGTGCCCTATCTGATCGCGGTGGCGGTCTCGTCGAATGTCGGATCGGTTGCCACCATCACCGGTAACCCGCAGAATATGATTATCGGCAACCTTTCGGGGCTGAGCTATACCGGCTTTGCCACGACGCTGGCGCCAGTGGCCGCGCTTGGGCTGCTGGCGGCGATCCTGCTGATCACCGTCCTCAACCCTGGCGAATATCTGACGCGGGCGCGGCTGGCGACTGTCACCCTGCCGGTCAGGTTTCACCGCTGGATGGTGGTGAAATCGGGGCTTGTCTGCCTTGGGATGATTGCGCTTTTCTTCAGCGGCCAGCCGGTTGCGAAAGTCGCGATCTGTGCGGCGGCGCTTTTGATGCTGACCCGCCGGGTCGAGCCGCGCAAGATCTATGCCGAGATCGACGGCAAGCTTTTGTTGATGTTTGCGGGGCTGTTCATCGTGGTGCGGGGGCTGGAACATGCCGTGCTGACCGGCGATCTGCTCGCCGCGGCAGGGCGTTTCGATCTGAGCAATACCCCCACGCTGACCGGGCTGACTGCGGTGCTGTCAAACCTTGTCAGCAATGTCCCGGCAGTTCTGGTGCTCAAACCCTTTGTTGAACAGCTTCACGACCCGCAATCGGCCTGGATCGTGGTTGCCATGGCTTCGACCCTTGCGGGGAATTTCACGCTGCTGGGATCGGTGGCCAATCTGATCGTCGCGGAACATGCGGCGCGCGATAGTATCCGCATCGGCTTTGGCGCCTATTTTCGCATTGGTGCGCCGCTGACGCTGGTCACGCTGGGGATCGGGCTCTGGGTGTTGTCTTAAGGGGCGGCAGGCTTGAAGTGCGGCGGGTCGGCACCGCCCTTTCGCGGTCATTCGGCCGCGAGGAAATCCTTCGAGACGCAGTCTTTCAGGCTGCCTTCCTCAAGCTCGTTTTCCAGCGTCGCGTTTGCGCCCTTTGACAACCAGATATACTGGCCCGAGGCATAGCGCGCGCCCGAGCCGGAAACCACATTGGCGAAGCTGCGGGTCTCACCATCAATGGGCAGGATCGCCAGCGTATTGGCACCGGCATTGACATATTGCGCGGTGAAAGGCGCCCCCCGGCGCAGCTGTAGCTGGCGGTGGCGATCGTGCTGGTCGCGCCGGTTTCCAGCGGGATCGAGAGCGAGACCTCGGCCTGTGCCGACGCGGCGGAGAGGGTCAGGGCGAGGGTGGGGATAATGAAGCGGAACATGTAACCTCCTGATACTGAAACCAGATTACAGCGTCTGGGCCCGGTGCGGCAAATCACATTCGGCGGCGGGCCGATCAGTCTTCGGGCTGCGCGCCCGCATCTGCGGCAAGGCGGGCCGCGTTGATCCAGCGTTCCAGGTGTTTCGCGTCGATATCGGCCCCGGTCTCAAGCCGGATATGGCGGCGCAGCCTGCCTTTGCCGAGGAGCTGGTTCTCAGGATCGGCGAGCCTCGCGCCTTCGCTGAATTCAACGGTGACATGGGCCTGAAAGGCGAAAACGCCGCAGAAATTCGCGCGGCTGGCAAAGAGGATGCCGCCATATCTGAAACTCTCGCTCACCGAGGGGCCGGATGCCAGCGCGATATCCCTCACGCGCCGGACGATGGGGAACAGCGCGCCATGGCTCAGCCGCAGGTCGTCGAGATACTGGCCGATCCGGTGCATGATGCCCCCATTGCGCGCGGCCTTATCTGCGCTGCATCGCGCGGACCGGCGTTCTTGTGATGAACCCGTCGATATGCTGCGCCCGGGCCGCTGTCCATTGCCAGATCCAGACCGTTGCCAGCAGGGTCAGCAACCAGCCCAGCGTGACGTCCGAGAGGAAATGCGCCCCGAACATCACCCGGTTGAAGGCAATTGCAATCAGCGCCGGGGTCACGATCATCGCCGCCAGCCTCTGCCAGGTGACCGGCACGAAGACCAGCAGGGAAAGCGCGGCTGCCGCTGCCGCTGCTTCTCCGGATGCGAAAGAGCAGTTGCGGCTGCATTCGCCGGCAAATTGCCAGACCGGCGTGAATTCGGCCGAGCCGCCGAATTCCAGCAGATCGCGCGGGCGGGCACGGCCGATCAGCGGTTTCAGCGCCTCGACAATCATCTGGCCCGAGACGAAGCTGAGGATCACGAAAAGCGCCTTATGCGGCGCGCCGACCCGCAGCCGCCCGGCAGAAATCGCTTGAAACGTCAGGATCAGCACCATGATGCACATCGCGATATAGGGGCCTTTCAGCCCAACCTGGCGCAACCCCGCCAGGAAGGGGTGACCGGCGAGGACAAAATCCTGCCCATCCGCGAACCAGCGTGTGACCGCCAGATCCGCCGCCGGAAAGATCATGAAGAAGAAGCTGATCGCGATGGTCAGCCGCGCCAGGATTGTCAGCCCTGTGGTTTTCCGGCTTTGCGATGCGGGCGCGAAACGGGCGGTGGCAGGCAGCGTGCTGGCAGGGGGGCGTGGCATAGAGGTCTCTTGTCTTTGTCGTTCCCCCGTCAGTTCCGACCCGATTGTCAAGAAATGGCGAAGAAGCGATCAAGGACTTATCCGGGTCAGGTAAACGGACTGTCACGCTGCTGTCCGGCCCATTGTCCGGGCGGTAGCAAGGCCTTACGATGCCCCGGCAAACAGGCGCAGGAGGGGCAGGAGAGGGATGGAGAACAGTCTTGTCCTCATCGTCGAAGACGAGCCCGCCATCGCGCGCATCCTTGACGCCTATCTTTTGCGCGAGGGGTTTCGCACCGTCCAGGCCTCGGATGGCGAGACGGCTTTGCAGCATCATGCGGTGCTGAAACCCGATCTGGTGCTGCTGGATGCCGGTATCCCCAGGCTCGACGGTTTCGCGGTGCTCGCGCGGCTGCGCCAGTCCGGCTCGACCCCGGTGATCATGGTGACGGCACTTGCCGATGATATCGACCGGCTGAGCGGGCTGCATCTTGGCGCCGATGACTACATCGTAAAACCCTTCAACCCCCAGGAAGTTGTCGCCCGGGTCAAAGCGGTGCTGCGCCGCAGCCTTGGCGAGCAGAAAGGCGCGGCGCGGCGCTTTCGCGGCCTTGAGGTTGATTTTGACAGCTACGCAGCCTTTGTCCTCAAGGACGGCCAGCGCCAGCCGCTGACCCTGACCCTGAGCGAGTTCCGCATCCTCGCCCATATGATCCGCCACCCGACCCAGGTCTTTGCCCGCGCCGATATCCTTGACGCCTGCATGCCCGAAAGCGATGCGCTGGCGCGGACGGTGGACACCCATGTCTCGAACCTGAGGCGCAAGCTTGAAGAGATGGGCGAGACCGGCTTTCTGCCGGCGGTGCGTGGCATCGGCTATCGCCTGGCAGACCCGCAATGACGCTGCGCCGGATCCGTGCGCTGCCGCTTGCCACGCTGACGGCGGCGGCGATTGTGACCATGCTGCTGCTGAGTGTCGGCATGGCCTATATCGGGGTGACCTGGTATTCGGCCTATCTCGAAGAAAACAACAATAACAGCCTGCCCCCCGAGGCGGCAGAGGCCTACCGGCTGGTGAATGAAGGGCTTGTTCCCGACGCCGAAGGCCTCAGGATCGTGGTGGAGCACCTGAATGCGCTCTCGGCCCCGACCGATTTCAAGGTTCAGATTGCCACCCTGGTCATAGGCATCGTCTCGGCGCTCCTCTCCGCCCTGATCGGCGTCTGGCTGGCGCGGCGGATCGCCCGACCCCTCGAAGAGCTGACGATGGCGGCTGAGGTCCTGAAATCCGGAGATTTCTCGGCCCGCGTGGCGGCACCGCCCGGCACCACGCGAGAGGTGACGAGCCTTGTCCAGACCTTCAATGCGCTGGCGACCAGCCTTGAGAACATGGAAAACCGCCTGCGGTTCAACAATATGTCCGTAGCGCATGAGCTGCGCACGCCGCTGACCGTTTTGCAGGGCGCGCTGCAGGGGATGATCGACGGCGTCTTCCCGATGGACCGCAGGATCATCGCCGATCTTCTGCTGCAGGTCGAAGGACTTGGGCGGATCGTCGAAGACCTGCGGACGCTCTCGCTTGCGATCGGGCAGAAACTGGTGATGCAGCGCGAGGAGCTTGATGTCGCGGTCGAGGTGGCGGCAGTGCTTTCTGCGGCGAAACCGATGCTGGAGGCAGGCGGGCTGGTGCCGGAGACCGATCTGCGCCCGGCCCTGATTGCCGCCGATCCGGCCCGCATCCGCCAGGCTGTACTGGCGCTCTTGCAAAACGCTGCCCGCTACGCCTCCACGGGCGGCGTGCTGCGCTGCGAGACCGAAGCGCAACCCGATGGTCATGTCACGATCCGCGTGCTGGATCGCGGCCCCGGTTTCCCCGAGGATATGCAGGCGGTGGCGGTCAATCCTTTCTGGCGCGGCGATGCGTCGAGATCGCGCGAGACCGGCGGCACGGGCCTCGGGCTTTCGGTGGTGCAAGCGATTGCGGCGGCACATGGTGGCCGTCTGGATATCGCGAACCGTGAAGGCGGCGGCGCGGCAGTCACCCTCCATCTGCGGCCCGTGGCAGTGCCGCCCATTGGGTGAAATGAGCGGCACTGGCTGGTGAGCATCGGCGTTGTTGCAGAAGTCCTCGTCGGGCAGGACTCACATAGCGAATCCATGTGGTTAGAGGTTTGTCATGACCCGTCCTGATCCTTGCCGCTACTGACGACGAAGTGGAAGTCCTTAAATGACGCTCTGAGTCGTCGCGAGTCACTGCTGGTCTGGCTTGACAGGGACATGGTGTGGCTGGCGCCGAAGGCGGGTCGAAATGGCCGGCCACCAGTGTTCAGTGATGCCGTGATCGAGTGCTGTTGGGGTGGGAACCCCCGCCCGACGGCATCGCAATGTGCCGGGGTGGGGATGTTGGACTCGCCACATTGGAGGGGGTGTCCATGGAAGAGATTAACGTAGTCGGTGTGGATTTGGCCAAGAACGTTTTCCAGATCCACGCTGCGAATGCGGAGGGACGAGCCATCGTTGGAAAACGCCCTCCGCGAACGCGCTTCATGGCGTTTAAGTCCACACTTCCGCTGTGCGTTGTGGCTATGGAGGCCTGCGCCACATCGCACCATTGGGCACGGGAGTTGCAGCCGCTCGGTCATGACGTCCGCCGGATCCCACCGATTTATGTCAAGCCATTCGTCAAGCGGCAGAAGGATGACGCGAATGATGCAGAAGCCATTGTCGAGACCGCGATGAGACCGTCGATGCCTGGCACGCGTCATGGCATCTCGCGTTTGCCTGATGTGGAGGGCGACAAGCCGAAGTGGTCGAAGTTCAAAGGCTATCCCAGAGGGTTCTTCCACATCGCCATCGCCGGGGTGAAGACCGCTCACGTATGAGGAGGATCAGAAAACGCTCCAGTAATAAACAGGATCAGTATTCGATCCGGGGGATCGAATACCCTGCGAATACGCTTTCCAGACGAGGGGCTATATTTGCTCGTCGGCATCGACCGCAGGAACAAATTGGCCGTGACTCAGCCCATCGACAAGGCCGACAGCAAGACAGTCTGGGAATTCCGGTCGCACATGCTCGCAGCCGTGCCCTGTCAAGTCCATACTATTTTCGCCGACAATGGAATCCAGCTCGCGGAGCAGCCATGGAACCGGAACACTATCTGCTCCGGTCCGATGCGCTTCGACATGATCTGCGAGATCCAGACACGGTTGCGCCACCGGTTCGAGAAACCGTGGCGAGGCGGGATCGAACACAGGCTGACCAAACCCAATCCCCCCTCGACCAATGGCCAGGCCGAAAGGATGAACCGCACGATCAGGGAGGTCACAGTCAAGCGCTTCCATTACGACAGATACGGCCAGCTGCGAGCTCATCTGACGGACTTCATGGCGGCTAATAACTTCGCGCAGGCTAAAGACGCTCGGCGGTCTCACGCGCTGCAAATACATCTGCACGTCTGGACATCAGAGCCTGAAAGATCCATCCTAAACCCGATCCTCCAGATGCCGGTATTGAACACCTGGGGCCCAGGCGACCGCTTGCTGTGCGATGAGGAATGCCGATTGCTGTGTATGATGGCCCAGTGACAGCTGAAAAGACAAAAGCCGTGAGCGGCGAGACTCACGGCTTTCTCAATAGGCAAACGGGGCAGTGGGTCAGCGGCCGATCAGCGCGATCTCGCCCCGGTGCAGACCGATATCCGCCAGTTCCCGATCGCTCAGTACGCTCAGCGCTTTGCGGGTCACCCGCAGCTCATTCCAGGCTTTTAACCCCGCGATCATCCGCGAAAGAACCGAGGAATGCTGCGGAGCGGCATGAGCGGTCGGGCGGGTCAGGGTGATGGCAGTCATGGCCGTATTTCTCTTTTCTGAAAGCAAATCGAAGCGGCATTCGCTTCGGTTGACGATCAAATAGTAGGCCACATGCGAAGTTTCCAGCCGCAGTGCAGCATTCCCGCGTTGCAGGCCCTGCATACCGGCAGAGGGGAGGTCCCTGCATCAGATTTGTGCAGGTGTGGCCGCATTTGTTTCTGCCGGGGTTCGTTGCTGCCCTAGTGCACACGAAGATCCCGGCGCTGACAACAGATCACGCTCTGCTGCTGGTGCAGCGATCCTTGATCAGTGGAAGGACCTGGGGCAACATGCAGGTTAAGCATGTTCCAAAGGTGGCATGGCGGCGCAACTAAATCAGCGCCCTGGTAAAGGCACGAGTGGTCGCGGTGGCTCAGCCCAGTTCCCTGAGGAACGAGTGGACGAGCTTACTGTCCTTACGATCCGAACGGGAAATCGCGCAAAAACGGATGTGATAGCTGAATACTTCAGGCAGAAGCTCGCGCAGCTGGCCCTGTTCGAGCCACTTCGACGCGAAATGATCCGGAAGAAACCCCAGATAACTGCCCGTCATGACGAGCATGGCGATGCCTTCGATCGAGTTCGTGCTGTTCACGATCCGGAGCGTGTCTGCATGAAGCCCAAGCTGGCCGTTCAGCAGATAATCGGGGGCCGCAACCTCTGCTGAAAAGATGTCTTCCCGGCTGCAATCCGTCTCAAAAAGAGGATGGCCCGGGCTGCAATAGAGGGACATCTTCTCTTCATGCAACTCCTGGTAGGTCAGGTCGACGACGCGTCGGTGTGTGGGCAGGAAACCTATATGTGCCAGTCCATTAAGGACGTGGGACTGGACACCGGACGGGGGCAGAACGCTGAGTTCGATCCTTACATTGGGCGCCCGCAGCTTGTAGCGCGTAATGTATTCTGAGATCCGGTTGTTGCGATCCGAGAGCGTGCTTTCGGTGATCGCAAGCCGCAACTCTCCGGCCATGCCCTGGCGATAGGTGCCGATGCTTTCCGAGAACAGATCCATCTCGCTCAGCAGTCGCTGCGTCGCCTTCATCACGAATTCACCATCCGCCTCAAGCACGAAGCCGCCGCGCCCCCTTTGGCACAGCATCATACCGGTTCTTGCCTCCAGGTCGGACATTGCCCGGCTGACGACAGCTTCACTGACCCCAAGAGCGGTCGAGGCCGCAGCGAAACTGCGGCCGATGACAACCTGGTGGAAGATCCTGAGCAACCGGATGTCGCTATAGGCCAGCCTGAACATTGCTTACCCAAAACGCAAGTGAGTGACGTAAACCTTGCATTAAAGTGATCGCATTCCTTTGGCAAGGTTTCCGAACCGGGAGCCGGAGAAAAAATGCCAAATCAGAAATCACATCATCAACCTCTCTCATCCGATATTGTGCCCAGATATGCCGGGATCGCGACGTTCATGCGTCTTCCACAGATTGTGCTGGATGCTATCAAAGATCTTGATATCGGCATTGTCGGAATTCCATGGGACAGCGGAACGACAAATCGACCCGGCGCACGCCACGGGCCAAGACAGGTCAGGGATTTATCAGCGCTCATGCGCCGATATCATCCGGAGCTTGATATCAGCCCCTATGAGATTGCCAATTGTGCTGATCTGGGGGACGCGCCTGTTAATCCTCTTGAGATCGTTCCGGCATTGGATGCCCTTACGGATCATTATCGCACGATAACCCGTCATGGAGTTGCTCCCTTGTCTGTGGGCGGCGATCACCTGGTGACATTGCCCGTGTTGAGGGCCCTGGCCGAGCGTCATGGACCCCTGGGGATGATCCAGTTTGATGCACATTCCGATCTTTGGGACGTGTATTTCAATGGCAGCAAATATGCGCATGGAACACCGTTCCGTCGGGCGATTGAAGAAGGAATCCTTGATCCTCACCGGTTGGTCCAGATTGGACTCAGGGGCGGGCTCTACAGCTCTGATGACAATGCCTGGGGGGTGGAACAAGGCGTTCATCAATTCCCCATCAACACGGTTTTCGAGTGTGGTATCGAAGCCGTAATGGCGGACGCCAGAAGGATCGTCGGGGCCGGAAAGACCTATGTCACCTTTGATATCGACTGTCTTGATCCGGCTTTCGCGCCTGGAACCGGAACGCCGGAAGTTGGTGGCTTCACCACCTATCAGGCTCAGAAAATGTTGCGCAGCCTCAGAGGGTTGAACCTGATCGGGGCGGATGTGGTCGAAGTCTCGCCTCCTTTTGATCCCGGCGGATCCACCGCCCTGGCCGGGGCAACGATGCTTTTTGAATTGCTCTGCCTTCTCGCAGAGCGCTGTTCCAAAGGCAAGGCCTGATCTCTGCATAAAAAACCCGGCCGCAGTCCATTCGCAGGCCGGGATAAAATAAAAAATAAAAAACAGAGTCTTCGGGACTTTCAATTCCTATGGCTCTGAAATCACAACAGAGGAGAAGTCTATGACTATAGACGTTATCATCGTCATCGCCTATCTGGCCATGATGATTCTTTGTGGTGTTATCGCCATGAAGCGCCTTAAAGGCACGCAAGACTATCTGATCGCGGACAAAAACCTTCCGATGTGGGTGTTCTTCCCCTGCCTCGCCGCTGTTATCCTCGGCGGGGGGTCGACATTCGGATCGGCGTCCCAGGCCTATCAACACGGGATTTCCGGGGCATGGATCACCTTCATGTTCGGACTTGGGGTGGTGACAGTCGGCGTGCTGTTTGCAGGAAAAATCTCTAAGCTTGAGATTTTCACCCTCAGCGAATTGCTGCAACGTCGCTACAAGCATGGCGCTGGCTGGATCAGTGCGGTTGTATCGACAGTATATGCGGTGCTGATTGCGGTGGTCCAGATTATCGCACTGGGTGCGATAATCAAATCTCTTATCGGCTGGGATCTGAGTTACGGAATCCTTGCCGGTGGCATCGTGACGGTCGTTTATACAATGATCGGCGGCATGGTTGCGATTACCATCACCGATTTCATTCAGTTCATACTCATGACAATCGGTATAGCGCTTCTGCTGATATTTGGCGTCAATGCTGCGGGTGGCGTTCACGCTGTCACCATGGCCGTGCCGCCCGAATTCCTGACACTGACCAATATCAGCGGCACACGCCTTCTGACCCTGTTTCTGTCGTTCTTTCTTGGCATCATGATTGGTCAGGACATCTGGCAGCGCATTCTCACCGCCAGAAATCAGCGGGTCGCGCGGGTCGGGTCTGTCTATGCCGGGCTCTATTCGATTGCCTGGGGCGTCGCGATGGGCATCTGCGGGGTGCTGGCCTTCATCTTGCTGCCCAATCTCGACTCGCCTCAGGACGCGCTTCCGGCGCTGGTCGTCGAGGTCATGCCGGTCGGGCTGAGCGGTATCGTTCTCGCGGCCCTGATGTCGGCGCTGATGTCTACTGTCAGTGCGGCGGTGCTTGCCTCGGCGACGCTGGTCACCAATGACATTCTGAAGCCGGTCTTCAATTTCAGCAGCGAGACAGAACTCAGTGTGTCCCGCATCATCACGGCGCTGACCGGGGGCATCGTCATTTTGCTGTCGATCTGCATCGGTGATGTCTTTGTGGCGCTTGATACCGCCTATGCCTATCTTTCCGGCTGCCTTTTCGCACCGATCATGGCCGCGCTTTTCTGGCCGAAAGCCACGTGGCAGGGCGCGATTTCGTCGATGGTCATCAGCGGGATCGTCGTGACTGCGGGCCTGATGATCTACGGGTCCTCTGCGATGGAGCCGATCATGTATGGCATGCTTTCCAGTGCCGTCGTCCTGGTGATTGTCAGCCTGCTGAAGCCCGAAGAAAGCGATACTTCGGTCCGGACGTAACCACGCCTTGGCCGGTCCGCCGGGCGCACCCCCGTCCGGCGCACACAAACCCTAAGACAATGTGAATGACTGCCGGAGGGCCGGGCGGATGCGGCCGCCTTCCGGATCAGAAAGGAATGATCCATGACACTGAACCAAAGGCTGAGCGCCGATGATCTCAAGGCGACATTCGATGCTTTCAACCGGCACGATATCCGGGGCGTAATGACCCATTTCGCCGATGACTGCGCATTCTTTACGGTTGCCGGCGAGAACGAATATGGCAACCTTATCAGCGGTAAAGAAGCGATTGCGGCCGCATTCGTGGCAGTCTGGACTGCGATGCCTGACGCCCAATGGGCCGACCATTCGCACTTCCTTTCCGAAGACGGCACCCGTGGCGTCAGCCAGTGGACCTTCCGGGCGACAAATCCCGACGGAACAGGGATCGCGGTTCAGGGCGCCGACATTTTTCGCATCCGTGACGGGCAGATCATCGAAAAGCAGGCGATCCGCAAGCAACGCCCTGCCGTTCCGGCGGGTCAGGCCTGAAATGACTGTCCGCGAGATTTCGGGGCGCGCCGTTCCCTTTGACCCGTTTTACGATCCGATGACCGCGCGCGGGCTTGGCCCGGGCAGCAATTACGCGCCGACCTATTGGATAGGCACCGCCGGCACCGCACCCGAAGGGGACGGTCCTGTCACCCGCGCCATGGATGTGGATGTGGCGGTTATCGGCTCGGGCTATACCGGGCTTTCCACCGCCATTCACCTCGCCCGCGAGCACGGCATCAAAGCCACTGTGCTTGAGGCGAACGGCGTGGCCTATGGGTGCTCGACCCGAAACGGCGGCCAGGCGCAGATCAGCGCCGGCCGGCTGAAGCGCAGCCAGTGGGTGAAACGCTGGGGCCTTGATGTCGCGCGTGGCATGCATGGCGAAATGGTCGAGGCCTTCGCGCTGTTCCGCAGTCTGCTTGCAGACCATAACATCCAGTGTGACCCGCAGGACGGCGGCCATTACTTTATCGCACATAAAGAACGCATCATGCCGTCGCTGATCAGCGAGGCGGCCTTGTTGCGCGATGCCTTCGGCTATGATGCCCGCATCCTGACACGCGACGAGCTGTTTGCCACAGCGGTCCGGGACCAGGAAGCGCATGGCGCAATGTGGGAGCCGGACGGCATCGCGATACATGCGGCGAAACTGGCCTTTGAATATCTGCGTGTGGCACGCGAACTCGGCGCAACCGTGCATCCTGACAGCCCGGTTCAGGGATGGTCCGTCAAAGACGGCGTGCATCATCTGCAAACGCCGGGCGGCGTGGTCCGCGCCCGCAGGGTTGCGGTCGCAACAGCGGGTTATGCTGCGCGAAACCTGCAGGGGCGGCTGCGCGACCGGCTGATGCCTGTCATGTCGAACAGTATCGTGACGCGGGTTCTGGACAGATCCGAGCTGGAGGCCGTCGGCATCCGGAAGATGTCGCCCCTGACGGATACCCGCACGCTGCGCCATTACTACCGGCTCTTGCCCGACAACCGCCTGCAGATCGGATCACGTGCCGCGATCACCGGGGCTGATGCCGCCAATCCGGCCCATCTGGGCGCGCTTCGCGAAAGCCTTGCGCGCAAGTTCCCGGCCCTGCGCGGCATTGACCTTGATTACAGCTGGTGGGGCTGGGTGGATGTCAGCCATGATATGATGCCAAGGATCACTGGCGTGCCGGATGTGCCGGGCATGTTCTACGCGCTCGGCTATGGCGGCAATGGCGTGATGTATTCGGCCATGGCCGGGCGCAGACTGGCGCAGTTGGTTGCCGGACAGACCGTTCCCGACCTGCCGATCTTCAATTCGGAATTGCGCCATGAGGGCTGGAAGACGCCGTTCAGGCGGCTCGGTCAGCGCGGCCTTTATCATCTCTATCACTATCGCGACGAGCGGAAATAGAAAGGAATTGTCATGCGGATGACGACGGAAGAAGCCTTTGTAAAGGTTCTGCAAATGCATGGGATCGAACATGCATTCGGTATTATCGGCTCGGCCATGATGCCGGTCTCGGACCTGTTTCCCAAAGCCGGGATCACCTTCTGGGACTGCGCCCATGAAACCAATGCAGGCCTGATGGCGGACGGGTTCACGCGCTCGACCGGCAAGATGTCGATGTCCATCGCGCAGAACGGGCCGGGCGTCACCGGCTTTGTGACGCCGGTCAAGACGGCCTATTGGAACCACACACCGCTGTTGCTGGTCACCCCGCAGGCGGCGAACAAGACGATCGGCCAGGGCGGCTTCCAGGAGATGGAGCAGATGCGCCTCTTTTCCGATTGCGTCTGCTATCAGGAGGAAGTCCGGGATCCGAGCCGCATCCCCGAGGTCCTGAACCGCGTCATCATGCAGGCCTGGCGCAACAGCGCACCGGCCCAGGTGAACATCCCCCGCGATATGTGGACACAGGTGATTGATGTCGACCTGCCGCAGGTGGTGGCATTTGAACGCCCCGCCGGCGGCGAAGCGGCGGTGAAAGAGGCTGCCCGGCTGCTCTCGGCAGCCAGCTTTCCGGTGATCCTTTCCGGGGCGGGTGTGGTGCTCTCGGGGGCAATCCCGGATCTGATCCGGCTTGCAGAGCGTCTGGACGCGCCGGTTTCGTCGAATTACCAGCACAATGACAGCTTTCCCGGCTCGCATCCGCTGGCGCTTGGCCCCCTGGGCTATAATGGCTCCAAGGCCGCGATGGAGTTGATCCGCCAGGCTGATGTCGTGCTTGCGCTTGGCACAAGGCTCAACCCGTTCTCGACATTGCCGGGCTATGGCATCGATTACTGGCCGAAAGATGCAAAGATCATTCAGGTCGATATCAATGCCGACCGCATCGGGCTGACGAAAAAGGTCACGGTCGGAATCCAGGGCGACGCGACCCTGGTCGCGCGCAGTATTCTCGCACAGCTTGCCGAGGGGGCGGGTGATGCAGGCCGCGCGGATCGCAGGGCGCTGGTGGCACATACGCGGTCACGCTGGGCGCAGGAATTGTCGAGCCTGGATCACGAAGACGACGATCCCGGCACCGAATGGAATGCAGGCGCCCGCCAGCGTGACGCGGATCTGATGAGCCCGCGTCAGGCCTGGCGCGCGATCATGCAAGCTGTACCGGCGGATGCGATCATCAGCTCGGATATCGGGAACAACTGCGCCATCGGCAACGCCTATCCCACCTTCGAGGCAGGTCGGAAATACCTTGCACCCGGATTGTTTGGCCCCTGCGGCTATGGCTTCCCGGCGATCCTGGGTGCCAAAGTCGGCAATCCCGGCACGCCGGTGATCGGTTTCGCGGGCGACGGCGCCTTCGGCATCTCGATGAACGAGATGACGGCCTGCGGTCGGGAGGACTGGCCTGCGATCACAATGGTGATCTTCCGCAACTACCAGTGGGGCGCGGAAAAGCGCAACACGACGCTGTGGTACGACAACAACTTCGTCGGGACAGAGCTGGATCGTGACACCAGCTACGCCGCCATCGCCCGAGCCTGTGGTGCCGAAGGGGTGCAGGTCCGCAGCCAGTCAGAGCTGACGGCGGCCCTGCATGACGCGGTCGAGCGGCAGATGAAGCACCGGATGACCACTTTCATCGAGGTGCTGCTCAACCAGGAGCTTGGCGAACCCTTCCGCCGCGATGCGATGAAGAAACCCGTCGCAGTGGCCGGGATCGACCCCGCCGATATGCGCCCGCAACGCGGCGCCGTCTGACCCCGGAATATCAGGCTCAGGCCTTTTGATGACATGGCCACCGGCGCGATCACCACGCGCCGGCAGCTTTTCTGCACGCAATCGAAAGACGATACGCATGATAACGCCTGGCATAGTGCGCCGGAGGATTTCAGAGCTTTTCCCCGGATTTGCGGTTTCGGTTCTGGTCGCGGTGACGGCGCAGTTCCTGTCGGATCACTACGGCGCCCCGGCGATGCTGATGGCGCTTTTGCTGGGCCTTTCGCTGAACTTTCTCGCGGATCCGGGGACCCGCACGGAACCCGGAATTGCGGTGACCGCCCGGACCGTGCTGCGGCTTGGGGTGGCGCTTCTGGGGGCCCGGATCAGCTTTGAGATGCTCGCAGGCCTTGGTGCCCAGGCCATCGGCCTCGTGATCGCAGGCGTGGTCATGACGCTTCTGTTCGGGCTTGGTGCCGCGCGCCTTTTGCGTCGTGACTGGCGGTTCGGGCTTTTGACGGGCGGTTCGGTTGCCATCTGTGGTGCCTCGGCGGCAATGGCGATCTCGGCCGTCCTGCCGAAGAGTGAGTCGAACGAACGCGACCTTGCCTTCACCGTGCTGTCGGTGACGGTTCTGTCGACCGCCGCCATGGTGTTCTACCCGATGCTGTCCGAATTTTTCGGCTTTACCGTGCGCGACAGCGGGGTGTTTCTGGGCGGCACAATCCATGATGTCGCCCAGGTGGTCGGCGCCGGATTCTCGATCGGACCCGAAACCGGAGAGACGGCAACCCTCGTCAAGCTGATCCGCGTTTCGATGCTTGCGCCGGTGGTGCTGTGCTTTTCACTGGCAATCCGGGTCAAAGGCCTTGGCTGCACCGAGGGCGGCAAAAGACCGCCCCTGCTGCCCGGGTTCGTCCTTGGCTTTCTGATCCTCGCGACGCTGAATTCCCTCGGTCTTGTGCCTGCCATGCTGGCCGACTGGGCCGGCGCGCTCAGTCGTTGGGCGCTTTTGATTGCCATCGCCGCTGTCGGCATCAAGACCTCGCTCATGCGGATGATGAGCGTCGGAGGCGTCGCAATCGGCCTGATCGTGGCCGAAACCCTCTTCCTCGGTGTCTTCGTCGTCGCCGGCATCCATTTCCTGACCTGAGGAGACTGCAATGAAACCGTTAGATCGGATCCTGGCCGCCGCCCGCGCCAATCCGCGCCACATCATCCTGCCGGAAGGAGAAGATCCCCGTATCGCCGAGGCCGCCCGGCGCCTGAGCGATCAGGGTCTGGCGCGTATCAGCCTGATGAATGGCCCCGATATCGCCGGCGTTCATGGGCTTTGCCCCGCCGAAGACCCCGACCTGCCCCTGCTGGCCGATCATTGGCACAGGATGCGGGCGTCAAAGGGCATGACCGCCGAACGGGCAGTCGTCGAAATGCGCGACCCCCTGCGCCAGGCGGCGATGCGGGTGCGGCTCGGCATGGCTGATGGCACCGTCGGAGGCGCTGTAGCCACCACCGCCGATACCGTGCGTACCGCACTTCAGGTGATCGGTATGGCACCGGGCGCCGGCATCGTCAGCAGCTTTTTCCTGATGCTGTCCTGCGGGCCTGACGCCCCGATGAAAGGCGGCGTCATCTTTGCGGATTGCGGGCTTGTTGTTGACCCCGACGCCGGAAAGCTCGCGTCCATTGCCCGGTCGGCCGCACAGTCCTGCCAGCAGTTACTGGCAGAGCCGCCGCGCATCGCCTTGCTTTCGTTTTCGACGGCAGGGTCGGCAGATCACCCGATTATCGACAAGGTCCGCGAGGCCCGCGCGATCATCAAAGCCGCAGAACCCGATCTGGAGGTCGATGGTGAACTGCAGTTTGATGCCGCCCTGGATGAGGCGATCCGGATGAAGAAAGCCCCTTTGAGCAGCCTGTCCGGTCGCCCGAATGTCTTTGTTTTCCCTGACCTTTCATCAGGAAACATCGGGTACAAGATTGCGCAGCGTCTTGGGGGCCTTACTGCCATCGGACCCATACTTCAGGGGCTGGCAAGGCCGGCAAATGATCTGTCACGTGGCTGCTCGGTCGACGATGTGATTGCGGCGGTTGCTGTAACAGCAGCGCAGGCAAAAGCGAGCGAGGATGGCGGCGCGACAGCGCCTGAGCCTGAATGCGGCTGAAACTGGTTTTACACGCTTTAGCCACTTTCCTCCGTTTGGCGCTTGTGGCCGCGCCCACCGGGCAATGTCTCTTAGCTTCGGGGGAAGCTGGCAGCAGCGCTTCATAGATGAGCATCAGCAGGATCAGTCTGATCCGTGGGATCGGACACCCGATGAACCTGTCTTCCTGATGACTGACCGGTGTTGATGGACTTACCCAGGCTCATTCGACCGTGTGCTCACTTCGATGATCACCGTCTTCGGAACGGCCGTCTCGTGCAGCAATCGGGGCAGCACATCTCATATAAATGTCGCGCTAAAACGGATAGCGCTACGCCTGTGGTACTCCACCGCTTCCGGAGCGTATTAGGCCAGATGTCCGCGTAGGGCGTCGATCGCCTGTGTCCGCTGCCGGATCAGCAATTGAGGCATGCAGAATAACATCGCCGTCTCTTGCGTCTGGGCATATTGCCAGCACGAACCGGCGGCATGTCACTCCTCGCCGAAGCGAAAGATGGCGAGGCTGCGTTCACGCTCATTCACCGCCAGCCTGCGGTTTATCGGTGCATGGGCACGGGCGGCGCAGTCGCGCCGTTCGCAAAGATAGCAGTTCAGCCCGATCTCAACCGGTTTCGATCTGACAAGGTCGATTCCATCCGCATAGATCAGGCGCGGCGCATAGGCGGTGTCGCAGCCAAGCCCGATCGCAAGCCGCTGCGCCGGTTGCCCCTGCATGCCGCCCGCGCGGGTCACGGTGCGCGCAACCGAAACATAACTCGCGCCCTCGGGCATGCGGATCAGCTGCGTCTGTACCTGATCGGGCGTCTCGAAAGCGCCGTGGATGTTCCAGAGCGGGCAGGTGCCGCCGAAGCGCGAGAAGGGGAACCGCCCCGCCGAGAAGCGTTTCGAGATATTCCCGGCGCGGTCCACCCGCACGAAGAAGAACGGGATACCCCGCGCGCCCTCGCGTTGCAGCGTCGACATGCGATGCGCCGTCTGCTCGAAACTGGTGCCAAAGCGGTGGGACAACAGTTCGACGTCATAGCGCGTTGTTTCGCAGGCGCCGAGGAAACGCGCATAGGGCATCACCAGGGCTGCGGCGAAGTAATTGGCAAGGCTGACGCGCATCAGGGTGAAAGCCGGCGGATCCGTCAGCCCGGCCTCATCAACGAGCCGCGCGATCAGTGGTTCCTGCTCCAGCCGCGCAAGAAGCACTCCGATCTGAAACCGCCGGCTTGACTGACGCAAAAGCTCGGACAGCATCAGCTCCTTGCGATGCAGGTCAAATCGCCTGAGCTGGCCTCCCATCACATCGGCGGGCAGAATACGGGTGCGGATGTGATGTGCCGCAAGCCTTGCCGAAAGCGCGACATGCGGCTCGCTGCGGTGCAGCTGCAGCTCCGCCGCCAGCGCCTCGGCGGCGCGGTCCAGTGGATCGACATGATTCCCGCGCGCATAGAACCAGGCCCGGACCGCCTCGACCGGGCGCGAGCTTTCGGAAAGCGCCTCGACCTTGTCACGGTCGGTCAGCGGGTTGTCATCCGCCATCGGGCGCAAAACGGTCTCGCGGTAGCGGTCATGCAGGTGAAGGAATGCGCGTGCCAGCCGGGGCGATGCCTGAAGGATCGCCTCGATCTCGACCTTCGGGATCTGCCCGGCCTGAAGGAGTGGATCTTTCAGCGCCGCATTGAAATCTGCGGCCAGCTGCGCGTCACTGGACGGGGCGAGTTCCGAGATATTCAGATCGTAGATTGCCGCGAGTTTCATCAGAAACTGCGCCGAAGCCGGACGCTGATCGGCCTCGATCAGGGTGATGTAGCTTGCCGAAACGCTAAGCTCGGTCGCCATCTGCGCCTGGGTCAGCCCAAGCGATTGCCGCAGCACTTTCAGACGCTGCCCGATGATCAGCTTTTCGCCCCGTTTGCCCTCGCCTGCCATGT
>NZ_JAEFCF010000047.1 GCF_016405985.1 Paracoccus sp. IB05 | reverse complement strand
CCCGGCATGTTCTTCGACGAAGTGCTTGAATCTCACGAATTCCGGTCATCCGACATAAGTGGTTGTTTTTGCATATGTCTCTCCTGTTAAGCGATGATATGTCCGATAATGCAACATTATTGGACATCATGCAAAAAGGACAGGCGCGGCGGATATAGAGAACATAAATGGTTTAAAACGCCGATGCTTGCTAGCATTCTTCCATGTCCCGTGCCCTGAAATCTCCTAAGCTCGCCCCGAATCCTCCGGCCCTGCCGCGATGGGTCCGGCAGGGTGTGGGTCGCGATGACGTTGAAACGGCGATGTTTTCTGCCGGTGCAGTTCTCGCGGCTCTCGATCCGATTGCCCGGTCCGACGATCCGGTTGGTATCCTCTGGCGCAAGCGGCTGGCGCTCTCTGCCGCAGCGGCTGTTTGCCAGCTGGAAGGGCGCCGGGAGGGCGAAGCGCAGCTGCGGGACGCCTTTGCCCTGCGCAAACCCGGCGATGATCCCGGCCCCGCCGGGCGGATGCTGATTGGCTGGCGTGCCCTGGGCGAGGCGCGGGCGCTGAGATCAACCGACTGGCCCGCGCGCTTGCCCGGCTTCTTCGATTTGCCACTCGAGCCGGGCGCTGAGGTGTTGCGTGACATCGGGACGCGGTTTGTCGGGCGCATTCCGCCTCTGCACTTCGCAGCCGAAGCCGCGCGGGAGGTTCTCGCCCTCGGCCCGACCTGGCGTGGATTGGCGCTCTGGTTGGCGGATGCTCTTTTGGCCCGGGCGCTCGGCTGGGATCGGCCAGTGCAGTTGCTCGCAGCGCATCTGCCGCGCGCGGCCTTCAGGATGGAAGGCGAGGCATGGGTTGCGGCCTGTACTGTGGCCTGGGGCAGGGCGGCGGTGACCGCCTGCGATCTGCACGTCGATCTGACCCGCCGCGCCACGGCTCTGCGCGCGGCACATCTGCGGCGGCCGGGAAAAGACACGGCCGCCATCATTGCCGCTTTACTGACCGAGGATGCTATAACCGCTCAGGCCGGGGCGGAGGCGAGTGACCGCGCGGCGCGGCGGCTGTTTGATCGTCTGACGTCACTCGGGCTGGTGCGCGAACTGACCGGACGGCCGACCTTCCGGCTGTACGGGTTGTGACGATGGCCCAGAAATCTGCCGAGCCGCTGGACACCGAACTTACCGATCTGCCGCAGGCCTTGCGCTGGCGGGAATGGATGGCGCGTGTGGAGGCGGTGCTCTTTGCATCCTCCGAGCCGGTGGGCCGCGACGTGTTGGTCCGGGTGGTCGGCCGGGACTGCGCCCTCGATCTGCTGATCGAGGACATTTCTGCCGAACTCGCTGGGCGCCCCTATGAGATTGCCCGCGTTGCAGGCGGCTGGCAGTTCCGCAGCCGGCCGCAATATGCGGCAACTATCCGCATGGCGCGCGGTGAGGGTGATGCCACTCGCGACCTGACTCAGAATGAGGCGCTGGTTCTGACGATTATCGCCTATATGCAGCCGGTCACCCGTGGTGCGATCTCGGGCCTGACCGGCCGGGAAGTCAGCCGCGATCTGATCGCCCGCCTGCACCGGCAGGCTCTGATTGCCCGTGGCCCGCGCAGCCCGGAACCCGGCGCGCCCTATACCTATGTCACTACGCCGGGGTTTCTGGTGCAGTTCGGGCTGGAAACACTGCGCGACCTGCCAGACCTCGAGGCGCTGGAAGATGCCGGGCTGCTGAAGCCGGTTGCGGACATCGCGCTGGATCTGCCGATTGTGGGTGAAGGTGAGTGAGCCGTATTCGTGCGCGCCCGGTGAAGGTAAGAGGGTGACCGAGGCACACTCGAGGGCGAGCCCAGCCAATCGGCAGGCTCGCCTTAGTCGCTTCTCAACTCAACAGTCCGGAAGATTATCCAGGTTGTTGCTTGATGCCTTGTCGGCCGTCGACCGCAGGTACTTTCCGCTTGCACCATTGACAACATTCACGTTCACACGGGTGGTGCCGGGACGCTGCACATAATAAGTATGCAGGCCACCCTCGATGTCTCGAATGGCATCGGCCTTCGAGCGAGGCGACCAAATCGCGCCAGATTGGCACAGTTTGGTAATGTCTCCGTCACGGTCTTTACCCGATGCGGTAACTTGGCGATCAGCCATAGTTCTGTCCTTTTCATTTGATGAGGCTTCCGGGCTTGCCCGGAAGCGCTTTGAGTATCACTTCTTGTTCGGACGCTGAGTCAGTGCCGAAGCTGCTGCGGTCTTCGCGGCCGCGCTGGATTTCGGATTGCTCAGAACCTTCGATGCAGCCGACGCAGCCCGAGCGCTGGTAACCTCCTTGTTCGATTTTGCCATGGTATTCACCCCCTTTCGATGTTTGGGTTGACGATGTCGCTGGTCGTGTAGTACTTTGCTACGAAAACGTAGGGCGATCAGTCAGAGTAAAAGGCCCACCAGCAGTGAACCTTAAGAATCGGAAAGCCTACGATAAAGTAGGATTACTATAATGAGCAACGTAGTGTCAAGATCTGAGGATCAGGATGGGATTTTCTCGGCGCGGCTCCGACAGGCCCGTGAATTACGTGGGCTAAACCAAAGCGACCTGGGGAAGCTGACGGGACTACAGCCGGCCGCCATCGGGCATTTTGAAGCAAATCGGCGTAAGCCATCCTTCGCAAATATCAGATCACTGGCACGCGCGCTAAATGTGTCTTCGGACTTCCTACTCGGTAGGACCGCATCGATTGAAGGAGCCACGACGGCATTCCGAGGTGAAGAGAACCTCACCGATGCTGACCGTCAGAGTATCCAGATGATGATTGATATGTTTGCAGAGCGCCGGGGGAAGGAATGACATTGCCGAAGTTTCGCCTGCGGCAGGCCAGGCAGCGAGGCGAAGCTGTGGCCAAAGAGTTTGGATTCTTCTCGCTTCCCGTGGATCCGTTCAAAATCGCCGAAGCGTCAGATATTCTCGTCCAAGGCAATGATGCTGGGCAGCCAGGCATGAGCGGTTGCATCATTTTTCAGGGCGACAGCGTTGGGATTATTTACTCCACACACATCAGGAGCGAAGGCTTCCGTCGGTTCACGGTTGCACATGAGCTGGGTCATTATTTCCTTGAAGGGCACCCGGAGGAGATACAGAAATCCTCTGGAACGCATGTTTCTCGAGCAGGCTTCACCGAGGGTTCGAGCTCTATCGAGTTGGAAGCCGATCATTTTGCATCAGGTCTGTTGATGCCCACGACCCATGTGCGCGAAGTGCTACTGGGTTCTCCTGTCGGCTTGCAAGGTATAGAGACCCTTGCCCGGGAGGCGCAAGCATCGCTTACGGCGGCGGCGATCAGGGCGGCGGAGTGCGCTCCGTACCCTATGGCCGTTATAGTTAGCCGCGGAGCCGAGATCTCGTATAGTTTCATGCCCGATAGCTTTAAGGCGCTTCCGGGTGTGCACTACTTACGCAAAGGGACATCGCTGCCTGACACCGCAACGCGGGCATTCAATGTGGATTCGGGAAATATTGCTCAGGGTAGGCGACATTGCGCGCCAGCGAGTTTGAGGCGCTGGTTCGAGGGGGCCGCGAGCCGGGCTCTTGACGAGGAGATCATAGGCTTGGGGAGCTATGGTCTTACGCTAACGGTGCTTTCCAGCGAGCAACTTCAGGACGATCCGGATGAAGTCGACGATGAAGAGGAGAGCCTGAGGGAAAGCTGGGAGGTACGCTTCCGATAGCTGCTGGAACGCATGCGGACTGGCTAAAGCGTGTTCAGATTCAGGATGAAGGGGCCTTTAACATGCTGAGGAAGGTGTGAGTGCCTTACTCACCAATCGACGTCTTCGATATCGATTGCCTCGGGAACGCGCCTGGCGAGAAACACGCCGTAGCAGGGGCGTCCTGGCAGCGCTGCGGACAGTACTTCCTCCATCGCCCGAAAGTGACAGCCGGTGGTGAGGACGTCATCACAGATCAATATCCCCTCACGGACTCCGGCGAGCGCACCTTGCTCGAGCCGGTAAAGTGCGACCAACTCAGCGGGTGTGGGTCGCGCATCCGTATCATGCGCAGCAGCCGTGCTTTGGGTCTGGCTGACCAGTTCCCGGATATCGATGTCGTAGCCGTGTGAACGCCGTACATGGGCACTCAGATGGGCCAGCATTTCCATCATTCTATTATCGTACATCGGATCGGTGCTGGCCTTCGAAGGGGGGACCGGTACGAAGGTGTAACGCCGCAGATCGGTGTTTCCGAAGGCCTTGTGAAGCGCTGCGGCGGCTTTGCGGATGTTACGCGCCTTGTGGGACCATTCTGGGCGTCCTTGGCGATCCATCGGTTTTTTGAAATTGATGATCAGATTGTTGGTTGCACTGTAGGAGAACCCTTTGCGCGCGGTGTACTCGCCGAGGAAGAGGCAGTTGTCTTCTTCGTGTAGGTAGGAGTGATCGCCGCGCGTCAGCGCGTCGACCTTAGTGAGTCTTTCCGGGTATGAGCTGTTGTCGGATGTCATCGTAATCCCGGACGCGGATCGCGCCGCGCTCTTCGTAAGTGTGTGGCCAGGTCAGCTTCGGATTGCGGAAGCAGCTATCTAAAATGAAGAGTCTGCGTCCTTGTTTCAGTGCTGCGCGGGCTTGCACCAGCGTTCCGGAAGTTTCACCGGCTTCCACGATCACCGTCGCATCGGTTAGTGCGGACATGGTGACGTTGCGTGCGGGGAAGAAATGTCGGTTCGCGGTCGGGTTCGGTGCGCGCTCATAACGCGTCACGGGAACCTGGCTGATCAGCAGATGATTGGTTGCGATTTCCCTTTGAAGCGCTGCGTTCTCTTTCGGGTATGTCTGTGAAATTGGAGTACCGAGAACCGCAATGGTGCGGCCGCCCTCGCTGATCGCAGCCGTGTGCGCGGCTGCGTCCACGCCCTTCGCCAGTCCGGACACGATGGTGAAGTCATCGGCTAGCAGAGAACGCACTAGTTTGCGGGTGCGCCGGATCCCGTCTTCGGAGGGATTGCGCG
Organism: Paracoccus sp. IB05; assembly: GCF_016405985.1. Classification (GTDB taxonomy): domain Bacteria; phylum Pseudomonadota; class Alphaproteobacteria; order Rhodobacterales; family Rhodobacteraceae; genus Pseudogemmobacter. The sequence continues at coordinate 37,032 of NZ_JAEFCF010000047.1, read as the reverse complement.
TTCCGACAATCGCGACGGATCTGGGCGAATTCACCAGTTCCCACCAGCCCTGATAGTAGAGCAGTTCAATCGGATGCTCTGCATCCCGCAGGCGATCAGGGTACTCTCCGGCGCCATGTACACGTACGCCATAATGCCGAACACCTGCTCCAACGAGGGCGCGATGCACCGCGTTTGCGTACTCCGTCGATTGAGCCGGGGCGATGAAATCGGACGGGAGCGCTCCCGGCACCCTAGCGAATCGTGCGGCGATGGTCTTGAAGCTGGCATTGTCTTGGTCCCAAAGGGCTTCATATGCCCCAAGCTCCAAGAACGGCGAAACAGCCCGTGCTGCGAAATCTAGCGCACCGAAATCCAGTTGTGTCATTACTCTCCGTCTCAGGCGGCCTCCGCTCCTATGTGAACGTAAGGGGAACGATAGCAGGTTTTCGCTTCCGTGTCCAACGATGGTCGCAACCTAACCTCGCGACTATGGCAAATTGAAGCCGAGGATGTAAGCGAGTCGTTTGAGTGATTGAAAGCAACTTTACTGCATGAGGAGGCGTTCCTCCTTCAACTTCGATGGAAAACGGCCTCGATTATGTCGGAAGCAATCGGGTTGTAGCCGATGGCCTGAGCCCCGTGTTCCCTCCAATCGATCACGCGTTGGGATTAGATGTTGATGACTGATGCGAGGTATCGAAAAAGCCTATAAGATTTGGAGCGGTCCGCGGTTCCCATTCCGGGCCTCTACCGCCCTTCAGCGCGGCCCGCGACAGCAGCAGGTTAGATGCGATACAGCTAACTTCGGACACCATTACGCATGCCGGGCACGCGCCGCCGCGGATATCACACAGGCTACCCGATCCGCAGCGCAGCGTTCTCGGGTCGAGAGCCCGCTTTAAAAACGCCTCTGCGGAGTTGCGCCACATCGCGGAGATGTTCCCCAAGTCGGGCGTCATTCCTTTGCGGTAGATGACGAAAGAGAGGTCGGCGGGGAAGATGTGTTCCCCGATACCATCCCTGTCCACGCCCGATGTGTCCGCGAGCGAGTGCATCATCTGGTGCGACAATGTGTGCAGCAGCAGGTAGATGTAGGCTGGGAGGGTGCGCGGGTAACCACCCATGCCCTCGCGATCCTTGAACACTTCAAGGAAAGGCCCGAAGTCATCGTAGCGCTCTAGGTAGGCGCGGCCGACGTGTTCGCGGGGCACGTCGACGACCTGATTGGCCTCAAGCCAGCGCAGGACTCGGCCCTCGTCGAGTTTGAAGTATAGCGCCTCGTTGAGCTGTTGCGTGACGTAGATCGGCCGCTTGTTGTCGGGGATAGGCAGTTGGTCGAACGCCTTCAGCCGGACCGGCATCTCGACACGCTGACCGTTATGCTCGCGCTGGTAGATCGGAGTGGCCGAGACCCTCGTATAGCCGAAGCTAAATTCGCAGATCGGAAGGCCGCGGATCAGTACTAGGCGATCGACGCCAAGATGGCCGAGCAGCCTCCCAATGGTCTCTTGGTACTTCACCTTGCGCGCCGGATCGTTGACCACATCCGTGAGTACGACGTCCGGGGACATGACGTTGACCGCTTTGTGCTCCGTCATCGCCTGCTCGATATGCTCACGCACGAATGCGTCGTGCTGGATCGTCAGCCGGACGGGGTCGTAACGTTGCGTCCAGTCCTCTCGCATCGCGATCGCCTGCAGGATCGCTTGGCTGCCGAGCTGGCCGCGCTCGACGATACCATTAGCGAACCAGCCCTCGCGCAGCGAGCTCGCGTTGTCGCGGTGCCGGCGCGCCGCGTCGGCGCGCCCGGAACCTTCCGCCTTCTCCGCCATATCAAGGTAGGTTTCGTACTCGTCCCACTCGCCTGCACGCGTTTGGTCGGCCTCGACGCTCTTGCGGATCTGATCGCCGGACGGCTCGGCGAATGAGATTTCGTGAATCTGGGCGAGCCGGGCGATCAGCCCGTCGCGGCGTCTGGGGCTCATTAGTTCGACCACTGCGCTGTCTTTGAACACAATGAAGCTGGTCCGCTGAACATAGAAGGTCGAGTTTGCCCGGTATGAAACCGGTAGCATGTTGACTTCGATCCACTGGAACTGGCGGCCGCCCTCGTTCTGCTGGATCTGGAGACGCGTAAGCACATCGGGGTTGGCTTTCTTGAGCGACCTTGTCTCGCCGCAACCCTCACAGACGTAGCGCCATTCGGAGAACACAGGTGCTGTGTTGCGCAGCTTGAAACTCGACGATCCGCAGGTACACATCCTGATCTGCTTGGCGGTACCGGTCTGCGAGTCAAAGTTGTAGTTGAAGGGGCTGAGCGGCTCGATGTCGCCCGACCAGTGGGCGTAGACCACGTCAACCTGCGTCCAACGGGCCTCGTGGCCATTGCACTTCCTGGGTAGTGGCTGTCGCGCCTGATCGGCGACGCTGTCGAACTCGCGGGTCGATCCGCATATCCCGCAGCGGTACAGGAGCGGATAGGGTACGTAGCCGACCTTGTCAGGGCTCGTCATCTGGAAGTCGGCGCGCTGCACCCGCGCCTCGCCGGTTTTCGAGTCTCGGAACGGGGTGTCGAGGACGAGTTCCGGCAGTGCGTCGGGCAGCACTTTCATCACGCGATTGCGCCAGGTGGTCACTGCGTGGCTCAGATTCTCGAAGATCAGATCGACAGTCGTCGGGTTGAGGTCCTTCGCCTCGTTGGCGAGGGGAACGGAGCGACAAATGCCCTTGCCGCCCTCCCATGTCATCAGCACGCCCGGCGCGTAAGAGCCGGCGATCTGGACCCGCGAGCGCAACATCGTGGGCGGCTCCAGCGGATCGGGGTCGGCGTGGCCGACGCCGAACGATGAGGGTCTTCGGACGGAAGGGGCGCGCCAGTCTTTCTTGCCTGTATCAGCCATCTTTTCCCCCATCCGCGTCCAGCTCCGAGGCACTGCCGCGCTGGGTCCTTATAGCTTTCATCACTTTAGCCAGGTCGCGGCGGTCGACGTCCGATGACCTGCCGCGCGCGAGCGGGTCGCGCATCGCAGCGACGATGTAACCGGCTTCGTCGACGTCGCGCAACGACGTCATCGGAGGCTTGAAGACCGGGACGTCGCCCCAGTAGTCACGTAGGCTCGATATCGTGGCTAGACCGGAAATGTGCCGCGCGAACCTCTCGACCTGATTGTCGACGAGCCCGCGATAGAATTCCTCGTAGTACGGCGCCCCGAGGTGCAAAGCACCTTTTCCGGCGAAACCGCTCGCTCGGAGTATGAAAGAGACGAGTTCCTTTGTGAAACGGAGGTGGTCGCGCTTTTCCAGGGCTGCCAGCCGGCTGACTTGGTCCATGTGTGCCTCCTCGAACTTACGGGCGTCATCCTTGCCGATGAACTCGCGTGCCTCGCGCAGCATCGCCCAGGCTTGGACATACGAAGCCATCGTCCGCTTGATCGCGTTTTCCGCCCATCTCTCAACCGCCGGCGGCGCGATCATGCGTTCAAGGAAGCGGTGGAAGATGTCATGAGTCTCGACCACATAGCGGTCGCGTCGGTTCTGTGGCGTGGGCAGCAGCATGACGAAGCCGACATGGGTGCGGCCGACGCGGCTGGATGCCTGGATGTACTCGGCAATGTCAGAGGGAAGACCGGCAAAGAACATGCTGTTGAAGCGGTCGACATCGACGCCGTGGCTGATCGCCGACGTCGCCACGATGTTGCGCACGGTCTCGGCCACATCCGGATAGTCGGCTCCAACGAACGACCTGTCGGCGGCCTCCATCACCGCCTGTATATCCTTCATGTCAATGCCGCCGGAGATAAGGCGGCTGTCGAAAGCGATATGGGCGCGGCCGATACGGCGGTGCTCCTTTTCGACCGCTGCGCTCAGCGCGTCGATGACTTGGTCGCCGCCCTTCTTATTCGTAACGTACGCGAGGGCGATGCGATGCAGGTCCACGAGCGCCATGATCTCCGCATCACGACCCTGCTCGACGGCGCGATCGATGGCGGCACGGTGCCAGTCGCCCGCGCGACCTGGCGGGACCGATGCTCGGATTGCGGCGATCGTCTGAACCCGCTGCGCGCCGTCCAGCATGCCGTCCCACAGAGATGTGACGATGCCGTGGAAGGCGGCGAGGACTCCAACCGTCGTGACGGTGTGGGTAGCGTCGTTCGTCAACAGCGAAACGTAGAGGCGCATCCACGGCGCGGTCGCCTCTGGAACCTGCGCGAATGGGAGCGACTTGGCGAGAGTGACACGGTCCTCATTCTCTTCCGGTGGCGCGGCTGGCTCGGCGAAAAAGGAGTGGTAGAGGTCAGGTCCGGGGTAAGGGAAGCGCAGGGGGATGCGTTGGTAAAGCGTCTCCAACTGCCGTTCGGGTGCTGAGATAGTGGCGGTCGCCGCGATGATCTTCGGCATTCGGGGCGGACCCCAACCGACGCCGGTCCAGCGTCGAGCAACGCCCAGTGCGTCGCCCGCCATGTCGGCGATGTCCTCTAGCATCGTGTCGAGTAAAGTGTCGAACAAGCCGCTGAACGTGCCGAGGCTCTCTTCCAGCAGATGCGCCTCGTCCTGAATGATAAGCGATGGGAAGGGGTCGTGAAAGATGTGCCTGCCGCTCGCGTACGCGGGGTAGACATTGGCGCAGCGGTCAAGGGCGGGATCGCGTTTGAGGTCCGCCTCGCTGCGCGGGTTGCTGAGGTTGCCGCGGTGATCGACGCGCCTTGCCAGGCCAAACATGCCAAGCACCTTGCTGATTGTGCTGGTGTTTTGCCCTAGCATTGCCAGCTTATCTACGGTGCCCAGCACTATCGATGGCGCGCGCGCGTAGACGGCGTCATCCGTGAGGAGGAATGGCAGTGGGTGGCGACCACCATGCTCCTTGTTCCAATCGCAATCGTCGTTGAAGCAGAGGATCGCGGCGCGCCTGCCGTACTGACCATCGGTCTCGTCGCGTCTGAGGCCGGTTGGTTTGCCGCAGACCGGACAGTCCGGGATCTTATCGTACGCCTCGCGGGCGACAAGGTAGCGCCGGCCGCGATCTCGCTCCTGGTCATCGCCGGTCTCGCCATCGAGGCCACTGTCGTCCGGATGGTCATGATCGGTAGTAAGCGGGATGTCCGATTTGAAGGCCCCGTAGTTATTCGGCGTGTTCTGGCTGCCGACCCAGAAGCCCATCTCGAACGGCCATGAGCCGACGCTGTGACGCTTGCGGACCAATTCCGCCCTGGCAATAAGTTTCAGGAGCCGCTGGGCCTGCTGGAGGGTTAGCAGCCGCAGGGGATACCGGATCATCGCGGTGATGCCGCGGTCCTTGCCACGCAGCCGGTCGAGGAACATCGCGAAGAGCAGTGTTCCGTAGAACGCTTCAGACTTGCCACCGCCGGTCGGGAAGTAGAGAAGGCTGACGCCTTCCTCGTCGAGTCGAGGGTCGTGCGTTTCGCGCCACTCGTCCATCCTCGAAGCGAACACCGGCACGTGGGCGAGTATGAAAGCCATCTGGAACAGGCGCCATCCCCGGCCGGGGTCGGAGACATCGCGCGACGCAAAGGCCTCGTTCGCCATGGTCCAAGCTCGCCAAGGCGCGGCACGCCGCTCGAGGGCTTGGTTATCCCCGCCACCACAGGCGGCAAGCGCGTCCGCTGCCTTCTTGGACGCGATCAGCAGTTCGACGCCACGCTCAATGTAGCGCGCCTCGTCGCGTTGTGCCGCGATGTCCTTGCGCAGGCGTTCGGCCTCGATCGCCGCGTCGGCGGGTTCCAGCCCGGCCGTGACCGTATCCCGGAGCCTCGCTTCCTGACCGTCGATCCACTGCCTGTACTCACAAGGCAGTTCGAGCAGCCTAGATGCATCGAAATCTGGATCCTTCAAGACGGCAAACTGATAGGGCAGGTCGAGCTTGCGCGCGACGATCCGCGGCTGGGCGAAGCGGGGCGCGCACGTCGTGCGCAGGTGCAAGTTCGCTCCCTCGCAATGGGCCTCGACTCCGCAGTTGAGGCCTATAGCCGGATAGTCGAGGTGCTCGCGGAAACGATAGGATGGCTCGACGCGGTCGAGGCGCAGTGGGCGGTGCGCAGCCGATGGCAGCTCGATTGTAAGGCCGGCATCGAAGACCGTGTTGCAGCGGCCGCGCGCGTCGATTGGCGACTGCTCAAGCGACTGATTGTCGAGTGTGATGCGCATCGATAGAGCGCTCGGGTTGAGGAAGTCGGTCTGGCGCTCGACTTTGACTACGACGCGCGAGAGGTCGGGTACGACCCGGTTGCGATCCACCGGGCGGGTGGCGATCGCAGCCATTGCTGCACGCCATTTCTCTTCCGTCAGCGTTTCGCTGGGTTGGACTGTCACCTCCCGCCATGCCGTGGAGGCGCCAGGCCCGTTGACCCAAGCTTCGATTTGCGCGGCAACCGAGCCGCTTAAGGCACGGTTATACGTTTCGACTGCAGATTTGAGGTCTTCGTCGGGCGCATCATAGTTGAACTCGAGGGTTGGCATTTCGAGGTCCAGCCGTGTCCACTTCCCCGGGATTGGCGCTGGATCGACGAGGTGGAGCGGAAGCTCTCGCTGATCGCGAAGCAGACGCGGGATGGGCAGTACCGCTGGCTTGATGTCGTCAGGCGTGTTCGGATCTATGTCGGACGTATCTCTCGACACCTTTGCCGCATCGTCCGGATCTGCATCGCCAGAGACTAGCTTGATGCCGTGTGCGGCGTATGCTTTGCGCCGGACTTCGGTGAGGATCTGTGCTCGCGTCGCTCTGACTTTGGAACGCTTGGTCTCGTCCATCGCCTTCCAGTCAGGCTTTTCGACGCCCGCCGCTCGCAGCGCGGGCACGCGCTCTGCCCGGATCGCATCGTCGATCTGCTGCTGGATGTTCCTCTGCAGGCGGAAGTCGAACTCGAGTTCGCCGTGGGGCGCAAGGTCCAGCCAGTCGGGGATCACTCGGAGATAGACCGAGAACCGGGGCGTGACGCGTATCGGCCCACCTCCGCCAGCCACCGCAATCAAGTCAATGCCCACCGCCGCGATGCGGATGTCTGTCGTCTCATCATCCTGTCCCGACGTGTCGAAGCGCGGGAGGAGCTGGCTGGCGAAAATGCCCCTGCGAGGCGAACTACCGAGCAAGTTGCGGCCGCGCTCGTCCGCACCGGTGACGCGCTGCACCAGCGAATATGTCAGCGCGTCGCAGACGGCTTCCTTTAGTTCGACGTCAATCGCCGTTAGCTCGCTGTTCGACTTTCCCTTCATCGCGCCGTAAAGCTCCGAACCTTGTCAACGATAGCAACATGCTCTTCCGCCATAGACCTTAACATGCGGATTTGGTCGACCCGATCGCGATTGCTGCTTATGGCCGCGTGCGGATCGGTGAGAATTCCGCGAAAGGCATCGTGGAAGACGTTTCCGTAACGGATGCGGTGAGACCGCTGCGCGACCACCGCCCACCTCCAGAAGTTGCCAGCCATGCGTTCGCTGATGCCGAGGGCGGCGGTGAAGCGCATGAACGTGTCCTGATCCTGCGGCGCGTGCGGAACGACGTCGTGCAGAGGTTTTTCGATCTCTTCGCCGAGGTCGATCCAGTATCGCGCGGTTTCGGGCGCCACTGCGGGTTCGCCCATCGTGGCAACAAGTGACCGCAGCTTCCCTATCGTCGTCGGCTCAGGCATCGCAGCGAAGCGATCGGACACCAACTGGTGGTAGTCGCGGATCTCCTCCGCGGCGGTTGCGCGGATGTTCACCAACGTGCGTGCCCGCTCAATGAAGCCGTGGCCTATGACGCAAACCTCGTCGCCCACCTTTACTTGCGATGCCGGACGCTCGACGAACGAGGTCGTCGCCGCGCCGTCGTCGCGCAACACAATCTCGGTGCTGCGGCGAGCAATAATGCGCTGGCCGTTCTTTAATTCGATTTCGACGAGGTTTCGTTCGCCCTTGCCGCCGCTCAGGTCAACCACTGAGCCATTGGGGAATTCGACGTCGTCCGGCGGCATTTCGAACCGCACGACGTGCCGACCGATCTCCTCCACCCGCTCATTAGCTTTTCTTGCAAACATTCGCAGCCGGACTGCCAATGGCGCGATGTCGATTTCGTCCGCGAGACGCCCGGCGTCGCGCGCGGCGAATGCGAGGGTGTCGGCGTCGGCAAGAACGGTTACGTGCTCCGGAAGCCACGGCTGGGTAAGTGTCGTCAGGATAGAGGTCCGCGTCGGCGCCACGAGCACGACCCGCTTGAACTGGTTACGCGCAACCCGTGGCAGGTCAGCCACGCCTCTGAGTGTCCGTTCACCTCCGAAGCGAATGAACCCGGATTCGAGCCGCGCGGCCAGTTTAGGATGGGAGATACCAAGCCGGTTAACTGCAAACTCTGCGACCAGTTCCGACCTGAACACGAACACGGATTTCGAGCTGGACCTGAGCGCGGGCAATATCGCCGCCTCGAGTAGCGTGGTCATCGGTGTGGCGCTGCCGAAGTTGCGCATCAATTCGCGCGTGGTCGCCAGCGCGCCGGTCTCGGCGTCGACCTGATTGGCAAGGCCGCGCGGATCCTCCAAGGTTGCGAGATCGGCTGTAACACGGTAGATCGCAAGCAGATCGTTGGCTGCTGCGGTTGATGTCTCCTGTTCCAGAAATCTGCTCAACTCAGCGAGCGAGCCCGGCAGAGAGGCTGTGCGGCGAACCGTCGCGACTAGGTTGCGCACGACGATCGCTCCCTTAAGGTCACCCTTGTCGTCGAGGCTGTTCGCCAGGCGCCGAAGGGTCTCGATGTTTTGGTCGACTTCACCGAAGAAGCCGTCGACATCAATGCAATCGGCTCCTTCGAACGAGGGAGCCTCGGCTGCCACGGGGCTGACGATGTTAGCCACCTCGGAATAAGCAACGTGGCCGATCGCTGGTATCACCTTGCCGCCTCGCCCTGGCTTCCGAGTGCCCAGGACATCGAACCGCGCGGTGCGGTAGGTCCAGGGATCGTCGGCGATGGCGAGGATACCTGTCATAGGGTGGACCTCGCGCAGGGAGGCAACAAATTCGGTCGATTTGTCCACCCAATTCCAGCCTAACCGGGTGCGAGCATTTCGTGTGAGGTCGAGGATAAGCAGATCGGGACTTCGCTTAATAGCCCGCAGATCGGCGCTGATCTGGTCGCCAACACGAAGCGTGTACAGGAAAAAGTCGGCCTTCGACGGGTCGTCAGCGTCGCCCGATCTGCTCTGCTTGACAATGTCAGTCTTCGAGCGCGTCCTCCAGAGGAGTTTGCTATTAGCCGAGCGCTCACCGCGTGGCGAGCCATGCGGCACAATCTCGTCAAGGATCGGGTGTTCGAACTCGGCGTATTCACGACCGTCGGACGCGCGCCCTGTAAGGTTGCGGACCCGGGCGAGAACCTGATGGAAGTCCTTGGCGGCGTCGTCACCGCCTTTGACGTATCGCTTAACATGCTCAAAGTTGACGGTGCCGAGTACTTTCCGGTCAACCTGAACCTGTCGGGCCTGGGCATGACTGCCTCGCGCGTAGGGGAACACGAGTGCTCGCACTTCGTCGGATCGGCGGCGACCTGTCTCGGTGGCACCTTGGATGATGAACTGCTTCACTTCCGCGCTACCAATCGCAGCTATCGTGAGCAGTCCGGTGATCGCTGAAGGCGAAACCTTGACCGGTGGCCATGGCATAACGACCTGAACTGATCCGTCTGATGCAACCTCGGCGGCGGATCGCACCAGAAGAGCGTATGATGGAGTTAATACCGCCGTGTCGGATTGGCCGAGTTGGTGGAACGGCTGAGCAGCCAGGGCTGCCATATAGCGCTCGACGTCGCGCCTTGTGCGCTTTGGTATCGCTTGCTTACTTTGCATAGCGGACGTGACTTCCGCTCGGTCCGAACTGGCTTTTGCCATCTTCGAGAGCAACGACTGTCTCTTATCCAAAGCCGCGCGACGTTGCTCGGCGCGGTCGTCCAAATCTGCCCTAAGCGGTTTCGGGAATGAAGGGTTGCGTGCCATTAGGCGTCAATCGCCTCTTGGGTGGACCGGTATGCCGCAGCGGCGGCGGCCTCTGCATCGTCATTGCTCACGGCGAGGGCGGCAGCGAAGGCGGTCGGCGAGGGAAGATCGAGCTGCCTCAGCAAAGTCACTGACACTGCAGCTGTTCCCGAGACACGACGGTAGCGCTGATCAACAGCAGTGGTATTTAGAAGGCGCACTGCGAGAGCGAGTCTGTTGGGGTCCTCACAGGTTAACACGATAGTGTGGTTCTCACTCACGAAGCCTCCCCATGCGGAAATTACGGATGGATCGACCATAGCAGCAACAAGCCTGCGTGGCTGCTTGTCGTTTGTGGTTCGCTGCATCACGGCCGCGACGCCCATGATGATCGCAGTGCTGCTACTAGGGAAAGAAACGAAGTCAACACCCTGGCCTTTCTTGCCCGCTGGCCTACAGAGTTCTCCCGCTTTTATATTTTGCGCCCAGATGAGTGGGTAACAATGCTGCTTGCTCTGGAGCTTGCTAAAGAGCCGCGCCTTTTCCCGATTCCAAACGAAGTATCCCGCGCGAACGGTCACACCGTAATCGGCCAGTGTAGCGCCACCGATAAGCGCTGGATCGATAGCTGGCAGTGGCCAGGCACCACCTTGCTCTGCGGGCAACAGCTGCTTAATCGCTTGGCTGGTCGATGGCACAAGGCCCACGATGTGGAAGCTGACGGGTGCACTAGCGACGTGAACCTTGCCTTTACGGGCGATCAGAACACTGATGTCTTGCGCTACGTCGATGAATACCCCATCCCGCCCGGCGATTGATCCGACCGCGAGCACCTCGGCTTGAGAACGAATAAAGGCACGCATTCGGTCGTAGAGAGGGCCTGCTCGGAAACTGGACGGTATCACAAGCGCGACAATGCCGCCGGGCCTTGCCTGTCTGAAGCAGAGCTCTGTGAACAGGGCGTACTTGTTTATATGGCCACTGTGGGCAACTTTGCGCCAAGCCTTATCTTGCACGTCTTCTAGCGCGACACGGCCATACGGCGGGTTAGCGATCACAAGGCCGTAGGAGCCGGGAATCGTCACCTTCAGTGCGTCGCCTGTGATGATTACTTCACGGGGGAGAGGCTTGCCCAGTCTCTGGGCGATGAGGCAGTTGGAGAGCGCTGACAGCCCGGTATCGATCTCGATGCCGTTCAGGCGGTAGGCGACCTCCTCTGCATTCAGTCCGGCATTCACCATACGACCTGCAATAGTAGACAAGAAGGCTGCGCCACCGGCCGCTGGGTCAAGCACGGTGTCCGCTCCAAGGTCAAAGCCCGCCTTAATAGATAAGTCTACGACGGCGTCGGCGACAGTTGGCGGAGTGAAGTAGGTCGCCTGGGAGCGGCGTAGCTTTGTTGGAAGCAGAAGCGTATACAGTGTTCCGATCCAGTAGTGCCGCTCGTCGATGGGCAGTGCCTGCAGCATGCGCTGGAATTTGCTTCGGCAAAGATCCTCGTCGGTATGATAGAGCATGCCGAGACAGATGTCTGCGCGCGATTGAGCGCTGGAGGCGACCTCCGCGAGCATACGCGCAGCGGCTCGTGCATGCGCAAGCAACGTAGCTTTTGACCCCCAGTCGCCCAAATTCATCGCTCGCCTAAGCCTTGCCATAACGCAATACATGGCAACTATAGGATGATGAGTTAGTCGGCAAAAGTACTTTGAACGTTATTTGAGTTCCTAGGGTGCTTCAGATACAGAATGCTTCATGTGTTCAAGAAAATTCTTCACCCTGCAGGCAACTCAGCCAATGACTGACGTGTTGCCATCGGCTCGCCGAGTCTCACGTCATTGGATGGGGTGCCCAACGTTCACGCTGTGGGTTGGGCCGCGAGGCTCTGGAAGACTTCGAGCTTGATGCCAAACTTCCGAATCGTGTCGAACTCACCGCGCTGTTGCGCGACGCGCAGCCATGACCGCTTGGCTGCGACATATTCTGCCGATGGCAACATCATTGCCTTGATCCCATTGAGAACTTTCGCGATGTGATCGAGATTGTCTGCCCGGGCATGATAGGTCGCGCTCCCCAGCGAACTCAAGGTATTGTGTTGGCGCACCAACCTTTGAAGGTCTTCGACTTTCGATCGAAGCTCGTTAACTTCATCTAGCCTAGCCTCAACGAGATCTTTGCGTTGCAAAGCATACACGTCGATAGAAATTTTGCCTTTTTGACTCGCGACGCCATTACAAATAGCATGAACCAAACCGGTCTCGTCGAAGGTCAGATGATCCTCAGGTTTGTCGATGCAAGGATTGAGCAATAGGCGAGCATCATCCTCGGTCGAGATATTTTGATTGTGGCTACGTACGCGCCTAGTTTCGTCAGTAAGCGGGAACTGAGTGCCCTTGCCTAGAACGATTCCCTTGCTCTGCCCTGGCACTTCATGGGTACGAACGCGATTGCAGTCCGGACATGAAATAAGAAGGTTGTCCCAATCACCTCCAAGCCAGTAGTAGCCCGGTTTTAACTCTGTCGCGCCGAGGCCGACCGAAGACTTCGGTCGATAGTGTTCGATGTCACTCGCGGTGACGGCGGCGAACTTGCTTTCACAGTAGGCGCATTTCTTGCAGAATTCGCGGGACAGTACCTTAGCCAGCTCCTTGTCCTTGTAGACCTTGAACGCAAACGATTTAGAGGCCAGCTTTTGATTGTTGAAATAGTTCGCTGGGTTTGTGAAGAACTGGATAGCCAATTCGCGCTCACGCTCGTGACGCGTAACCTTCGCCGCGCCGCCGAGGTCGTAGACGGTGGCAACGGCGTAACAGGCCAATGCCGCAGCGTCGGTTGTTCGCTCTATCGAAATCAAGCCGTGCCTCCACCGCTTGATACGACGTCCGAAGTGAGGCGGTGCCAGATCGCTGAGATTTCATTAACCGCTTCCTCTCGTACCTCTTCGGTCGAGATCTCTGGCATTACCTTTCTCCGTGCCAAAACTTGATCAATTGCTTCAAGGTAGAGCCCTTCTCTAAGCGTGGACCCGAATTGTTTTCGTGTCGCTAGGTCGGAGGTGAGTTGGGCAAGCTCTGCCTTTTCGGTGTCGGTGCGCACGTCTAAGGCCAGCAGCGCATAGTAGCGATCAAAGAGCCGTTCTGTGTTGGGGTCGACGGTGGAACTCAGACCGAAGAAGGACGAGGTCAGGAGTTGGTCGACCCTAAAGTCGGCTGGAGACGGTAAATCGGTAATCACTTCGATCTGATGATTCTGACGGCGGTGCATGACCACGACCTCACCTTCATAGAGGCCGCGCAGGCAAAGTGGCTGGTGGGTGGTACTGATGAATTGAACGAACGGCAGGGCCCGACGCAGTGAACTAACGATCTGCATCTGCCACGTGGGATGAAGATGGGCGTCGAGTTCGTCGATCAGCACTATGCCTTCGGCGTCCATTCGGTTCGGCCAAACTCGCGAGAGGATTTCGAGTATGTCCGCAGCCAGCGCGACTACAGTTTGATAGCCAACGCTGAGATTGGCAAGGGACACCGTTGCCCCGGATGTGTGCACTGCGACCCGCCCCTTGCTTCTTACGAGCTTCGCTTCGACATCGATCGAGAGTAAGTCCTTGAGAACAATGGCTGTATGATCGAAATCTTTTCGGCTGAGTCCGTTCAGCCAACGTTGTGCATCTATCAACGGGGCGAATGGGTCAAAGAGGTTTTCCAGCCTAGAGAATTCACCGCCGAATGCGACGTCATTTTGACGTCGCGATGGCAGGCGGATCGCTCCATATCCAGCGATGACGGTCTGAGGTGCTCCGCTGGCTCCGGCGATCTCTCCATCAGCAGTGATGGTAACAACTTTCTTCCCTGGACTAATGAATTCCAGACGATCTCTAAATATTCTGAGGCGGTGAGGAACATCAAAGCCACTCAGCTTAACGGCGACCTCACCGGAACGGCATCGAAACCGAACGAGGTCGCTGATGGACATTCGATTTTCTTTGATAAGTTTCGAGACATATTCAGATCCACCAAGCACCAATGCAATTGCTTGAAGTACCGTGCTTTTACCCGTGCCGTTCTCACCAAGCAGCATGAGCCACCTACCAGCCCCCGTGCCGAGGGCCTGCAAGTTTATGTCGAAGCTACTGATCGCACGTACGTTCCGGATTGCAATTGTCTCGATTGCGCGTCGCTGTGACTTATATTTGCGGACGCCCTCATCGTCGGCTAGCGAGTAGTTGGCCATTCGCTGACGAAACGCGTTGGTCGATCGAACCGCACGCTTCACCCTCATAGACGTCGCTGCCAAAGACCCTTGGTCCACAGAGCTCGGGATAGGGATGACAACCTGCTTCGTCTCCAACTGCGCTCGATCGCGTTGCAGGAACTGGCGCACCATACCCGCGTAGGGCGCACTGCTCGAAGTCATCTCAATCAACTCTCGGACGAGCCTGGATGCCTCGCCGTCGCCGCTGGACAACGACGAAAGCGCGTAGGCGAAGAGAGAACGATATCGCGCCGCAGTGCCACGTCGCTGCTGAAGAAGACTGAGCCGATTAAGGCCCAAGATCGAGATGGTCGCATTCCCTCGTTCCGTTTCACTGAAGACTTGGCCATCTTCTGCAAAGGTCAGGTGCGGGGACGGGTTATCAAGCGTGGGATCGAGCAGTAAGGGCTGTTCGAGGTTGATATCATCGTCAGGCTCGCGAGCTCGCTTATTTTCGTCGAGGAGTGGAAATCGGTTCGCTTTGCCGATCGACTCGGAGCGACCACCCTCACCTATTTCCGCCTTCGCCAAGCGATTGCAGTACTGACAAGCGATTAAAAGGTTTTCCCACGTTACGGCGAGCCACCAATAACCGGGATGACCGTTAGCTTCGGATACTCCGGATTTCGGTCGGAACTGCTCGATGTCGCCCATCGCACTGACCAATGGGGTTTCGCAATAGGCGCATTTCTCGTGGAAAAGAACATTTAGCGCGGCCTTGATCGTCGGGTGTTTATAAGCCGAAAATTCAACCCGACGCTGGAGTGAGCCAGTGGATATTACCGCCCGCGCCCTTTCAAGCTCGCGCGCTGCTTGAGCAGCAAGGGGCGAATCTAGAAGTGGATTTGGAACAGCGCCACGATCTACGAAGATCATTAAGGTCGACCCTATCTCAAGTGAATCTTTGAAAGTGAGGATAGGACTAATCGTCAACTATTGGCAAATGGGCCTTCTCGCATGCGACCTCTGTTTCTCTCCACTGATTTTCTACTCATGGTGCAGCAGGCCGAATAACTGTGCTGAAATCTAACCCGTTGCAAGCTCAAACCTCCCATAATCCAAGCCGGTTATGCTGCCTCTTATGAGCTTGACCGGACGTTCCAACTCAGCCAGCGGCAAGACATGAAATGCTCCGCGACGGCCAGTAACCTGACAATCGGTTCAAGGGGAACCTGGCGCTGCGCGAGCACAGCCGACAATGCGCCGATAGTGGGGTGCCATGGTCTCCCTCTGATATGGCGTCGGCGGACCCTTTCAGGCTTCCCGGCCGTGACGATCGCCGAATGAAACTACGCCGCCTGACGTCTGATGGGGGCACAGGCGGGATGGAATCGCAACCGTAAAATCGAGGCAAGATCTGTCGCCAACGTCGTTGCAGAAGTAGCACTCGAGCAGGATCTCCGCCGCAAATCCAGGAGGTGGAGCTTCTCGCTTTAATATCTATCTCTGTCTGACTCTTCGAAAGCGAAGCGACAGAACGGTACGCGGCGATAGGCATGCCTGACCTCTTTCTTAGGTTCGCGGCGGCCGCCACCCCGTGCTTCCGCCATCCCGCTTGCAGCCCTTTGTGACATTGCGGGAGATGCGGTGAGGTTTGGTGCTAGCGACAGCGAGTTTGTTTCTTTAGCTCATTGGCTGGGCTGTTGCGTCACACTGCACGCCCTTCTGAACGACTTTTCCTGCGGAGTGGTGTGTCATCGTTACCGGGCCTTCGGCGTGGCAATCGTCGTTTTCATCCAGACCTTGTCTGCCCTGTTCGCGCTTGGGGAGTTTCTGGCAAGAGTGCGACACCTAACAAGCGCTCAATGCGCGGTCGGAGCGTTCAGCATGTGGTCAAGATGGAGCTGCCACAGCGCAGGTTTGAACATCAGCCCATGACCGGCCCGGGCCGCGACGAACTGGCCCTGTCCACCAGCCGCCAGAAACTGCCCATGGTTTTCGCGGCAATGGCCGATGCTGTAATAGGGGTCTTGGCTGCCATGCAGCCAAAGCGTCGGAATGCCGGCGCTGGCACCTCGGCGAAAAAGCTGCGGGTTCAACACCTCATGGCCCGGGCAGGCCCGCCCGAGCCAGCCGCCGTTGAAATTGATCGCTGCCCTGAACAGCCCCGGCCGCATACCCGCATAGGCAATGGCGAGGATCCCGCCCCACGACACCCCGCCGATAGCCAGCCGCTCCGTATCGGCGCGCGCAAGCGCAGGAAGATGCGCCATCACGTCGTCTATATCCTCGACCGCGCGCTCAAACCCGGCCAGGGCGACAGCAACATCACAGGAATAGCCGCCAGCGGGGGCCAGTCCTTCGCCATAGGCGCCGCCGGATTTCCCCCTGCCGCGCCGCTGCGGGAAAATCGTCATCCAGCCGCGCTGTGCGAAGTATCCCGCGATCACGGCAGGGCTGATCGTGCGCCGGAAGACGGCCTCATTCAGCCCGCGCCCGGTGGAGCCATGGTTGAAGATCATTGCCGGAAAGGGGCCATTGCCGGGCGGTGTTGCGATCACAAGCTCCAGCCCCACGCCCACCTCACGCGAAGGGGCGAAAGCTTTCCCAATGTTGTAGGCGCGTGTCATCGCTCAGTCCTGTTGTCGCATCCAACTGCGTATCCTGCCACGCGCATTGGTATAGGGAGAGGACGTATTGAACTGGATCATCCGGCCCTTCGTCCACTTGCCATACCACGGCCTGCCATAAAGGTCCTCATTCGAGCGCGCCTTGATCGTCGCGGACAGCCGCACTTTGGCCGCCTTCAGCCGCAAGAGCAGTGCTGGCCAGTCTGCTTCGGCGTGATCTGCGTAAAATTTCTGCGCCAGCAGTCCAAGCTGGTTCCATTGAAATCCGGTCTCCGGGAAATCTGGTGCCTCGCCTCGATCATCTAGGTCGAGCCATTTCAGCACCAACTCGTTCCAGCCGATCAGATAGGCCACCAGATCGGCCGGGCTCATGCGCGTGCCCGTAACATGCCCGTCGAGCGAAGCGTCGCGGGCCAGCGGTGGCGGCACACGCTTGAGATCGGTGATAAGTCTCTCGAACGTCGTATCTATGGCGGCGAGCAACGTATCCCGGGACTGAGGAACGGCCATCCTGTATGCCTTCCGTATGATTTCAGCGGCGAAGGGGATGTGCCCCTTCAATGCCAACCTTGCAGCGCGGGTCAGCCCGCTGCAATGATCTGGCGCAATCCGGCACACCAGATTGGCCAGACGAGAGCACCTGAAAGCGCATCATGGACAAGATTACACAGTATCTGGAAGATCTGCGCCTGACTGCCGGTGAGCTTTACCCGATTGTCCGCACTTTGCGGCAACTTGCGCTGGCAGCGGGGCCGAGCGTTTCCGAGGAATTCAAATATGGCGGTATTCTTTTTGCCGCGCCGCGCCCTTTCTGCGGCATCTTCGCCTATAGATCGCATGTGACGGTCGAATTCAGTGCAGGTCATGCACTTGCGGATCCCCTCACGGTGCTTGAGGGCAAGGGCAAGTTGCGCCGTCATATCCGGCTGGAAAGTGAGGCAGAAATCGCCGCAAAGCAGGTCGGCAGCTATATTGTCGCCGCCGCGAACAGCTGTTCGTGATTTGTGGGCAGCCGGGGCGGTGCCATAAGCCCGGCTGCAGTGTAAGGAGTTTTGACAATGCGCGCAGTTATTCCGACCCTCGTTGCGACAATGATCGCTGGCACCGCTCATGCGGAGGTCTCGCTGTCGATCCCGCTGCAAACCGGCGCGACCAGCACGGTGATCACGGCGACCTACAGTTGCGCCGGGGGCGAGCCGTTTCAGGTACAATATGTCAATGCCGGGGCCAATGCGCTGGCCCTGCTGCCCATCGACGGCGAGCAGCGCATCTTCGTCAATGTCGTCTCAGGCTCGGGGGCGCGCTATGCCTCGGGCCCGTATGTCTGGTGGTCAAAGGGCGAGACCGCGACGCTTGAGGATGAGCTGGAAGAGGGCAGCCTCAAAGACTGCGTCTCGGCGGATTTGCCGGCGGCGGACTGATTGGTCGGGCGGGGGCGCAGAATGCGCCCCCGCTGATAAGATATCAGTGGTTCGAAGCGCCGCTTTTCACCTTTGCCAGCAGGACGAACACCAGCACCGCCAGCGCACCGATCAGCGCGGCAGCGGTCAGCAGCAGCACTGAATGGGTGGCGGAAAATGCCGCCTTGCCGGCGGCAATCACCGCCTCGCCCTGACCCGGTGCCAGATCGCGGGCTACCAGATAGCTGTCCCCGATCGAACGGGTCGCCTGTGCCACCTGTTCCGCCGCGAGCGCCGCAGGGGCATCGAAATGCCGTCCATAGACCACCGACATGAAGACACCAAAGAAGGTGATGCCCAGTCCGGTGCCCAGTTCATAGCCGGTCGCCTCAAGCGAACCTGCCGCGCCGCCCTTGCTGGCCTCCACTGAGCCCATGATGGCAATGGACGAGGCTGTCAGTCCGATGGAGAGCGCGAGGCCCAGCACCGCCAACACCATCGGTACCGCCAGCCCCGGTGTGTGGAAGTCGCTCAGCGCCAGCCAGGCCAGCGCGCCTGACGACACCGCCATCGACAGGCTGGCCACCGCGCGCAGGCCGAACCGGGCCGAGAGCCAACCCGCCACCGGTCCGCCAACTGCCGCCGCCACCATGATCGGGATCAAGAAGATCCCGGCCTGCAGCGGGGTTTTGTCCAGCACATATTGCAGCTCTTGCGCCAGCGTCAGTTCGACCCCTGCCAGCGATCCGCTGGCCACCATCGCCATGACCATCCCCGCCAGAATGGCCGGATGCGAGAACAGCGACAGATCCAGCATGGGCTCGGCGGCGTTCATCTGCTTGCGGGCGAAAAGCGTCAACAGGCCCAACCCGAGTGCCAGCACCGCCAGCACGACAGGCAGCGACTGCTTTGCACCGAACCCGGCCTTGATCGCGTAAACCGTGGCGATCATGCCGAAAATCAGCAAAAGCGCCTGCCCGATAGCCCAGTGACCCGGGGTAGTTGCCTCTTGCCGGGGCAGAAGCAGCCAGCAGGCGGCCACGACAACCACCATCACCGGGATATTGATCAGAAAGACGGAACCCCACCAGAAATGCTCCAGCAGCGCGCCGCCGATCAGCGGGCCAACCGCCGCCCCCGCCGCGCCGACCGTGCCCCAGAGACCAAGTGCCAGACCGCGTTCCTTCTCATCCTCGAAGGTGCGGCGGATGATCCCCAGTACGCAGGGCATGATCATCGAGCCGCCGAGCGCCAGCAGCATCCGCGCCGTGATCAGCACCGGCGCATTGGGGGCAAAGGCCGCGAAAGCCGAGGCGAAGCCAAAGATCACCAGCCCGGTCAGCAGGATGCGCCGGTTGCCGATCCGGTCCGCCAGGGTCCCCATCGGCACCAGAAGGCCAGCCATAAGCAGCGGATAGATGTCGATCACCCACAGCACCTGAGTGCTGGAGGCGGCCAGCGCCTGGGTCAGGCTGGGCACAGCGACATGCAGAATTGTCATGTCCAGCACGACCGGCAGGAATGCCAGCATCACCGCCAGCAGCACCAGCCAGCGTTTCGGGTCGGGTTGACGGACAGACATGATTCACCTTGGCTTCACTTCGCAGGTCTCATATAAATACGGTCGTATTGTTTTCAACAAGAATCTGCGAGGGCCAGGGAACTTGGGCAGAAAGCCGACGATCACCCGTGAAAAGCTGCTTGATATCGCCGAGGAACTGGTGCGCAGCGGCGGCGCGCCGGCGCTGACCATCGGCGCGCTGGCCCAAGCGGCAGGCATTTCCAAAGGCGGGGTGCAGTACTCCTTTACCTCAAAGGAAGATCTGGTGCGGAGCCTGGTCGACCGCTGGAACCAACAGTTCGATGCTCTGTTGGCAGAGCCGCTACCGGACGACCCGGTTGACTTCGTTCGCCGTTACATAGCGGCCACCCGGGCCTCGCAGCAGTTGATGAACGCCAAAATGGCGGGCCTGCTGATCAGTTCCCTCAAAGATCCGGTGCATCAGCAAGAGACGCGGGACTGGTATCAGGGGATGTTCGGCCGCCTTGACGGCCCCTCGCACCGGGCGCGGGCGGCGCGCGTGGCCTTTCTGGCGGTTGAAGGGCTGTTCCTGATGCGGATCAATGGCATCGACGAAGAAGGCGCATGGATCACGTTTCTCGATGACGTCGAGGCCACACTCGCCGAGCATATCGCCGGCCTTGGCGATGACGTGAGCGGATGATGGCTTGGCCCGGCGACAGGCCAATGCCGGAATGACAACACGATAATGCCTTTGCCGCCAGAGGGCACTCGGTCGTTTGCAATCGAGTGGGCTCGCTCATTGTTGTGTTGTCGAACGCATGAGTTTGGCCTTGCCGAAGGGCGAGGGTATGTGCCCGCAGATTCATCTGGATATGGTTGCGGACGCGACGGCTTTTCCATGAAGAGCGAGCCTCGCCTGGAACTCTGAGCAGCTAAATCTCTCTCGGATCTCCGCAAGTTGTGCGTGGTATCGCTTCTCTCCGATCATTCGCTTCAAATCGATTTCGTGGAAATGTCGATTGGCAAAGGGTGCCCGAGCGATGAGGCTTTGTAGTTCCTGCTGGAGCGGGCTGATGCCCGGCACCGAGCACTCTACAACTACCGGTGTGTGGCCCATTCCCTGCACCCGCCATTTCCGCATGAACCCGAGCAGATAGCCTGCCGGCACCGCCTCATAGCCGCGCCGCCGGTTGAACTCCCGGAACCTGTCCCAGATGTAGCGACTGTCTGCGCTGTGGCAGGGCAGGGTGGCCTTAGCCTTACTGATCAGCGCCAACCATCGAGGCGATGTGGCTTGCTTTTCACAATACACCCTTATCGTTCCGAAGAATACATTTTTGTTTGAATCTTCCTTATATAGAGCGGTGTCATCTGTGGTTGACACCTTCTCCTCGCGGTCAGTCTCATCACAGCCGGCGAAGCGGAAGAGCCAGGGGGCCAAGTTCCCGCGCCCCCTGTGGCGGACGAGGCGCAGCCCTGAAGCTGCCAACTCATTCAGCAAGGTGTGCAGATACTGGCGCGAGACATCCATCCTCTCGGCGAGATCTACGAGCGCAAAGGCTGCGGTCCCGCGCGGAAGGCCATTGTAGCCATCCTTCCAGGCAATGCCGTCGAGGATGAGGGTGGCGAGCTTGTGCGCGGCTGTCGACAGGCTGGTGTTGGTGATGCAACGAAGGATGGCGCCGGTGGTGAGTTCCATGATGGTTGTCTCCGGGCGAGCATCCGGATTCAGGATCAAAACACCACCAGTGCAATCAATAGAACATTATTGCTTGCACTACCTCGCCCCATCGGCTAGACCACTCTGGCTAGGTGAGTGTTAGCCTTTTGGGGTGGGTGGTGTTCTGTCTCTGACCGAATGTCGCTTTACCGGGGGATCGGTGATCCCCGGGCTGTAAACGAAGCCGGGGCCGCAAGGCCCCGGCGGCTCCTCAGTAGCGAACCTCTTCCGACCCGTAGTTGCCGGCATGATCGCGCCAGTCCACAAAGACCGAGCGCCAAGAATAGCTGCTGCAATGTGGGGGAATAGCTAGATCAGAGGCATCAGGGACAGCGGCGACTGACGATCGCGCCCACGCGTAGTCGCCCTGGAGGCCGTAGGATCCCAGCCTTGTGGCATCGCTGCGGATACAATCACCATCACGGTTTTGATGTTGGCTGAACTGGATGTGATAGACCCGGATGCTGCGGACAAAGTCGAAGGCATCATCGGATATGTCGATATCGGCCCGCTCCTGTGCCTGCACCAGGGTTAGATCTGCTGCGGCGCTCTGACCGGTTCCGGCAATCTCCCGCTCTTCCCGGAACGCAATGTCGTAGAGGCGCTCCATCGGGCTGAGAGGCGAGGGCCTATCAAAGGCTGCGCCCATTGGGCAGCGCCAGATCTGGAGTGGAGGCTCGACCGGCCAGGGCGTGATGCGACGGATGAACTCCGCCCGAGCGCGGGCGCAGGGCACGGAAGCGGGCCAGCCGCCTGCGAGGCAAAGCAGGATGGCGCAGTCGATCGGATAGCTCTGCGCCAACGCTGGAGGGGGTGCCCCGACGGCAGCGGCGAGCGCCAGAGAGGCTGTCAGAAGTCTGTGTTTGAAGGCAGAATACATGAAGGCGACTCACTCAGTTACGCCTTATCGCTACAATGCACTATCATTGATTGCAATGATCTTGCTTTGATTCGGCGCGCCGAGTCCTGCACGCGTACTGCGCAGTACGTCAATTGCTGACGATGGCCTGGAAGCGCCCGTAGTCCTGACTGACCTCCTGCGCCTCAAGGAAGGCCCGGGCCCGTTCCGCATCAAGGCAGCGGAAATAGTCCTGCACGTCGGCGATGTAGCTCTCGAAGTCCTCGCGGATCAGGTCGGCGTAAGCGCGGACGTCAGTCGCGTCGGATGGCAGCCACGGACGCTCCGGTGGCAGGCAGGTGGCGGATGCAGATCCACACATCACCATGATCGCAACGGCGTATGGAGCAATGCTTCTTGCCACCACGGTTTGCACGAAGCCCCTTCATTGCTTTGATTTGTCACAGATCTGGGCTATCCAGCTTTGTGCAGCGATGGTCTGTCGTCAAGACAATAAATAATCATTGCAAGCAATGATAGTGTAATGATACGGCTAAGGTGATTTGATTCACCTCGGCCCGAGCCATCCTATGGAGAGGAGCCGCGGGGAGACCATGCTAGAAGACGCCCCGAATGTGGTTACAGAAGACGGACTGCGCCAGTTGCTGGCCCAAGGTTATGCCGCCGAGGTCATCTGCCGATCGGCTGCCGAGAAGCGGCTCAATGCCTGGTATGGGCTCTGGATCGTCCGCGCCATCGGACCGAACGGCGGTGACGAGAAGATCGTCGTCACCAGCCGCAGCTATATCAAGGCGCGCGAGTTCAAGACCGTGGTTGGCCTTGTCAGCTTCCTTTCCGATCTCGGAATGCGCACGGCGCATATTCCGTTGGAAGAAGGTGGTCGCGCCCGCCACACTTTGCCCGAGACATCGCAGGCGGACTGAGTCCACCTGCAGCCTACTGGCAATTCTGACCTTGGCGGCGCTCGGTGCGACCGGGGTCAGGGCCGAAGGCTTCATCTTCGCGATGGCATCGGATGGCCAGCTGGCCTCGGTATCATCGGAACCCGGCTTCATGCGCCAGTTAGGCGCCGAGACGCCGGAGCGCCTGTTTCTCTTTTCCACCCCAACCGATGAAGAAGACGGGACAGGGGCGATAGTGGCCCCGCCGCGCTCGGCGGTGGCCAGCGCCGAAGTTCTGCAAGGCATCGAGGACACGGCTTTGCGGTATGGCGGCCATGTCGCGCTCCGCCTCGCCGGCATGAGCGTCACCGACTGGACGCTGTTTTACCGCGCCAATATCGAGGTCGAGAGCGCCTATGATCCGTCAGCGCTCAGTCATGCTGGCGCCATCGGGCTTGGTCAACTGATGCCGGATACCGCCAGCTTCCTCGGGGTCGATCCGAATGACTGGCGGCAAAACCTCGACGGATCGGCCCGCTATCTCCTGATGATGCTGGAGAGTTTCGGCACGCCGGAACTGGCGCTCGCCGCATACAACGCCGGGCCCGAGGCGGTTACCCGCCACGGCGGCATTCCCCCTTACACCGAGACCCAGGGCCATGTGGCCCGTGTGCAGGCCGTCTATGCGCGGCTGAGAGGAGCGAGTTCATGAAGTACACGCCTGTCACCGCCATCATGACGATGGCCTTTGTGGTGTTGGCCGGCCCGGTTCTTGCCCAGAGTATTGATCTTTCGCCGGTGCAAACCCTCCTGCAGGGCATCGTCACCGCGATCACCGGCCCTCTTGGTATCGTGATCGGCACGCTGGCACTAATCGGCGTGTTCCTGTCCTGGCTCTTTGGTATTCTCGACTTCCGTCAGGCACTCTGGGTGCTGGTGGCGATCGCCGGCATTGCCGCCGCACCGACCATCGTTGCAGCCATCTGGACCACACCCTCCCCGAGGCCTTGAGGGGTAAGATCCATGGCGGAACAATCGCGCGTCTTCATCGGCCTTTTGCGGCCCCCCAAATTGCTGGGGCTGCCGATCATGTATGCCATGGTCTGGCTTTTCGGCTCGTCGATGCTGTTCCTCTGGATCCAGAACTGGATCATCGCCGTGGCGGCCGGGATCTCCTGGCCGCTCTTGTGGAAGGCCGCAGACTGGGATCCGCATTTCCTCGACGTGCTGGTGATCACTCTGCAGGAAACGCCGCCGACGCGGAACCGCAAGCAGCACGGGGGTGACAGCTATGCCCCGTGACACGATTGCCGTTCGGTCCGCCGAGATCGACCTACCCGACAACCCGCTTGCTGCTTTGCCGGAGTGGGCCGGGAAGGAGCGGCGGCTGGCGCATATGCTGCCCTATGTCAGCCTGGTGAACGCCACCACTATCCGCACGCGGGGCAATGAGCTGATGCAATGCCTCCGGCTTGAAGGGGTCAACAGCACCACCACCGAGGACAGCCATCTGGATCGCATCGGCGCCATTCTTGCCGGAGTGGTGGCGCAGGTCGGGACCGAGTTCTCCTTCTTTCTGCACAAGGTCTCGAAGGCGGTCGAGACCGGCTTGCCACCCATTCCGGGCGAGGGCTTTGCGGCGGCGGTCGATGCACGCTGGCAGTCAGACCTGGCCAAAGGCGGCCTGCGCGACAAGACCCTGACCCTCTCTGTCCTGAAGCGCCCCGATCCCGGCAGTCGCATTCCTTTCGCGGCAAACCTGTCCCGCAGCCGCCTTGCCGCCGACACGGCACGCCGCCTGCGCAAGCTCGATGAGGTGGTGGGATTCCTCCTGTCCAGCTTCGCCGACCTGAAGCCGCGTCTGCTCTCGGCCGAGAGCGGCGAGTTGCTCGGTTTCCTCGGCAGCCTCAACACCGGCGAGGAACACCCGCTCTTCCCGGCCTCGCGCCTCGGTATCCTCGCCGAAGACGTCGCCAATACCCGCGTGACCTTCCGTGGCGCGGAGATCCACCTCACCGATGGGGCAGTGGGCGAGAAGTTCGGCGCGATCTTCGCGGTGAAGAACTATCCAGCCAAGACCGACAGCCTGATGCTCGATGAGTTGAACCTGCCGGTCGACATGGTCGTCACCCATTCCTTCGTACCGATCAACTCGAACATCATGGCGGGCCGGATCAAGCGCCAGCTGCGGTTGATGCAGGCCAGCAATGACGGCGCGGTCAGTCTGGCCCAAGAGCTGGAGCTGGCGCAGGACGATCTGGAATCGAAGCGCCTGATCTTTGGCGAGCACCATATGACCGTGGCGGTCTATGCCCGAAGCCGCGCCCATCTCGATGATGTCTGCGCCGAGATCCGCAACATCTCGGCCAGTTCCGGCATAAACCTGATCTCGGAAGGCTTCGGGTCGCGTGCGCATTACATGGCGCAGCATCCGGGCAACACCGGTGCGCGCAGCCGCAAGGCAGCGATCACCAACCACAATTTTGCAGATCTCGCGACCTTCCACCGCACGCCACTCGGCAAGACAGGGCCGGAACTGCCCTGGGGCGTACCGATTGCCCTCTTCCCGACGCCCGAGCGCAGCGGGTTTCGGTTCAGCTTTCACGAACAGGGATCGCCGGACAAGGAGCCAACCGGGGGGCATACCCTTATCCTCGGCCGTCCCGGTTCCGGCAAGTCGGTGCTGGCGGCATTCCTCATGACCATGGCGCGGCGGGCCGGGGCACGCCTCTTCATCTTCGACTACCGCGCCGGGATGGAAATGGCCGTGCGCGCGCTTGGCGGCAGCTATGCAACCGTCCGCGCTGGCAAGCCCACCGGGCTGAATCCACTCCAGACCGAGATCGACAATCGCGGTCAGGCCTGGTTGACAGACTGGCTCGCAACATTGCTTGAACGTCGCGACCGGCCCCTGACGCCGGTGCAAACCAATCGGCTGCAGGAGGTGGTGCGCCAGAACGCCGGCGCCGATCACGCCGGGCTGCGCAATTGGTCAGACTTTGCTTCGTTGCTGGTGTCCACGGATGATGATGGCGATCTCTTCGAGCGGATGCAGGAATGGACCGAGACTGGCCGCTACGGCTGGATCTTCGGCGCCAATGCGGAAGACAGCTTCTCGCTCGGCGGCGAAGTCTCCGGCTTTGATCTGACCGGCATCCTCGATTCCGAAAGCGAGCAAGAGCGGATGGCAGTGCTCTCCTATCTCTTTCGGCGCGTGGAACGGGTGATCGAGGACCGCTGCCCGACCGTCATCCTGATCGATGAGGCCTGGAAGGCGCTCGACAATGCCTATTTTGCGGATCGCTTGAGCAACTGGCTGGTCACGGCCCGTAAGCAGAACGCCGTCGTCGTGATGATGACTCAGTATGCTAGCCAGTTGGAGCGCACCCGGACCGGCAAGACCATCGTCGAAGCGGTGCCGACCCAGATCCTGCTGCCGAACATCCGCGCCAGCGCGGCCGACTATGCCATGCTGGGTCTCAGCGGAAAGGAACTCGATGTCCTTCTGGGCGTCGGCACAGCCTCGCGACTGGCGCTGGTGCGCGACGACCGTGGCTCGGTCGTCATCGACGCCGATCTCTCAGCCCTCGGCCCTCTCGTGACCGTCCTTGGCGGCATGGAGAAGGGCGAGCAACTCGTGGGGGCGGATTACCGCGACCGCCCTGATTTCTGGAAGGTGTAGTGTGATGTCTCGTGTAAATGGTTTCCGGTTTACCCATCTTCCCGTCCTCGGCAGTCTCCTGCTCCTCGCCGCTTGCGCGGGCGGGCAGGCCCCACGGGCCAATTGCTTCAGCTTTGCGGAGCACCCAACTGGTGTCACGGTCTCGACCATGGGCGGCGAGGTCGCGCGGGCATCAGATCCTTGTTCCTTTACTCTGCTCGGCGCGGTGGACTGAAGCCATGGTCAGGCTTCTGCCACAGGTTCTGATCGGCATGTCGCTGGCGCAGCCCCTGGCGGCGCAGGGCGTGCCCACGGTTGATGCTCAGGCGATTGCCCGAACTGCGGCCACCATCACGCAGCGGGATCGTGACATCGCCCTGCAACGGGACCGACTAGCCCGGGAAGAGGAGCTGGCCGAAATCGAGCGTCAGCAGCTCGTCTCGCTCGAGAGCATTCTGGGCGCGGTGACCACAGGTGCTAGCCCGTCCGTGCGCGCGACGGTGGCAGCACTGGAGGCCGGGAATGGGGGAGAGACGGCGGCGGTGGCGGTCTATGCAACTGACGACGGTAATCCTGCCGCCAGCCGGCTCTTCGGGGACGCTCGGGAGACGGTCGAGGAACTGATCATCCGCGCGGCCC
Source organism: Paracoccus sp. IB05 (assembly GCF_016405985.1). Lineage (GTDB taxonomy): Bacteria > Pseudomonadota > Alphaproteobacteria > Rhodobacterales > Rhodobacteraceae > Pseudogemmobacter. The sequence continues at coordinate 9,591 of NZ_JAEFCF010000047.1, read as the reverse complement.
GCGACACCCATTCTCTTTCCGGCGTCTCGCGTGCCGGCCTGACACCAGTGCAATGGCGCTGCCTGTTGCAGGCGCTGATCTGGCAGGAAAGCCGCTTCCAGATCGGAGCGCGTTCCCCTGTGGGTGCGTTCGGTCTGACCCAGATCATGCCCGGCACCGCCAGCGATCTGGGGATCAATCCGGAATACTACGACGATCCCTACCTGCAGGTGACCGGGGGCGCGCGCTATCTGGCGCAGATGCTCGCCATGTTCGATGGCAATATCATCCATGCGCTCGCGGCCTACAACGCCGGGCCGGGGCGCGTGCAGCAATACAGCGGCGTGCCGCCCTTCGCCGAGACCCAGAACTATGTCGTGGTGATCCCGGCGCAGTACAACCGCTACCTCGCCATGGTCGGCGGTCCGGATGCGCTCGGGACCATCGATCCGGTGTTGCTGGCGAACGCGAGTTTCAGCCTCTCGGCGCATGGATCCGGCGTCTATGGCGACTACTCGATGGTGTCAGTTCAGGCCGCGGCACAACGCTTGCATGACATAATAAGTCTTATCAGCCAAACGGAAGACGTACAGGAATCCCTCGCCCTCAACACCTATGCGCGCGCCGAACTGGCGCGGATCGTCGCGATCCGCACCCGCCTGAAGGCGGCGCAAACCCAACCCCTCAGCGATGAACAGCTGGCACTGGCCGCAGCCCAGGCGGCCGAGCGGCGGTTCATGGATTTTACAATGGAGGATCTGCGATGAGATATCTGCTGATCAGCACTGCCCTTTGCCTCGGCCTCGCCACCGGTGCTTCCGCGCAGGGTGTGCCCACGGTTGATACCCAGAACATCGCCCAGGAGATCCGCCAGCTGCAGCAGATGCTGGAGGATTTTGGCATCCAGAGCGATATCTTCGAGAATGCACTCGAGCAACTCGATGTGCTCCAGCAGCAATTCGACCAGCTCCAGACCATGTATACCTCGCTGACCGGGCCGCGCGAGATCCTTGGTCTACTCATGGGCGGTGACCTCGATCAGCTGCTTGAGGCCAAGTTCGAGGACATCCCCGGTCTGATCCGTGGCATCCAGCAAGGCGACTGGAGCAACCTGCTCGGCGTGACCGCCGGGCCGATGCGCAGTCAGATGCAGGCGGCGCTCGCAAGTGCGGGGTTTGACGAGGATTCCCTGCGCGAGATCGCAACCAGCGGCAATCCCGGTGCCGAGGGGATCGCCACGCGGGCAACCACCGGTGCCGTGCTCTCGGCGGCGGCCCAGAACAGTCACGAGGAAGCCGCGCAGTCGCTCGCCCGGGTTGAACGTCTGGTCGCGATGATTCCCGATATGGAGGATCTGAAGGCCTCGATGGACCACAATACCCGTGTCACAGCGGAACTCGCGATTGCCATGACACGCATGTGGGAGTTGGAGGCGATCCAGACCATCGGTGCGGGCAATGCGGGCGTGGTCGATGCCGCGACCATCGCCGAAGAGCGGCGCTACATGGATTTCACCATGCCGAGCCTCGAGTGAGCGCGGCGGATCCGACGATGAGCATCCGGGATGTGGTCGAGGAAGAGCTAGTTTATGGTGCTCTGCGCCGGGAACGGCAGTGGCGGGTCATCGGGATCGCGGGCGCGGGCTTTGGGGTTCTCGGCTGTCTGGCGGCCGCCGCTGTCGCGATCTTTGTGGAACCCCCGCTGCCTGTCGTTGTGCCCTATGATCCGGAAAGCGGCCTCGCCCTGCCCAATGCCACGGTGCAGGCCGTGCGGCTATCCGAGCGCCCGGCGGTGATCGAGTCCCAGATCTACCGCTACATTCTGGATCGAGAGACCTACAACCAGCTCGACAATGATCTGCGGGTGAACCGGGTTCTGGCGCAATCGGCGGGTGCGGCCGAAGCCGGCATGCGGGCGATGTGGACCAGCGGGCAGGAGAGTTTCCCACCGACGCGCTATGGGCCCACTGCTGAGATGGCAGTCGAGATCGCCAGCATCACCCTGATCGGCGAGAACCGGGCGCAGATCCGGCTGCGCAAACGTCTGACGAGCCCGCAGGGCGGTCAGGTCGGCCTCTTCACCGCAACGCTGATGTTCGAGTTCCGGCCCGAGCGGGCACGCAGCATCGATGATGTCTGGCAGAACCCCTTCGGCTTCACCGTGACCCAATATGCCATCAGATCGGACCGGTCGGAATGAACCGCTTCAGGCCAAGCGCCCTGCCCCGCCTCACCTCGCCTTCCCGGCTTCTGGCCGCGGCACTCATTGCCATGGCTGCCTTTCCCGCTCTCGCGGAAACCACGCCGCGCCCGGGTGGTCATGACCGTCGGGTGCGGATTGCCACTTGGACCGAGGGTCAGGTCTACCGGGTGGTCACCAACCTGACCCGGGTCACTTCGGTCGAGTTCGGCGAGGGCGAGTCCATCCGCTCGATCATTGCCGGCGACACCGCCGGGTTCCAGTTTGACGGTGTTCCGGGCGGCCGGGCCTTTGCCATCAAGCCGGTGGCCTCCGGGGTGGCGACCAATATCACCGTCTACACCAACCGGCGCTCCTATTATTTCCACGTGGTCGAGGTGCGCGAGACCCCGCATTATGTCGTTCAGTTCCGCTATCCGGACAGCACCACGCCAGTGGCGAATGCCGTGGCTGCCGGCGCGCCGAACAGCAACTATGCGGCCAGCAGCCAGACCGAGTTTACGCCGACCGCAGTCTGGGATGACGGCACCTTCACCTACTTCCGCTTCCCGCGGAACACGCCGATCCCGGCGATCTTCCGCTGGACGGGCGGCCGCGAGCGCACGGTAAATTCGGTGGCGCAGGACGAAGGCGTGATCCGCGTCTCCGGAGTCCACCGCCAATGGGTGCTGCGTCTCGGTGAGGAAGTGATCTGCATCCAGGACATGTCGGATGCCGAGAACGGAGCCGCGTCATGAGCAGCGAGCCCGACGATCTCTCCGCCCGCCTTGCAGCCATCGAAGCGTCAACCGGCAAACGCAAAGCCCGCGCCCGCCCTTCCCTCTTCACGGCTCTTCTGGGCAGTGTCGCCATCCTGACCGTCGGTGGTCTGGGCTGGATGCTGATGCAGCCAAAGTCAGAACCCAGTATGCCGACTGCTGCCGCTGAAGAATTCCAGACGGCGGGTTCGGGCTTTGGAGAGTTCCCGCGAACGCCGGCCCCGGAACCTGCGCCCGCCCCTGCCCCGGTTCCGGAAGGGCCAAGTGCTGCCGAACTCGAATTGCGCGAAGCCCTTGCCCGACTTCAGAGCGAACTCGAGGAGCTTCGTGCACGCCCGGTAGAGACCGGGGATCCTGGAGCGCAGGCGGCAATCACCGATCTGACGGCACAGATGGCGGCACTGGAAGCGAGCTCAGCGGAGGCACGCGCCGCCCTAGAGCGCCAACTGGTCGAGCGGGATCGCGAGCTGGAGCGGATCCGCATGGATCTGGAAATCGCACGCCTCGGACCGCAGGGAGAGGGCGAGGAAGATGCGCGACTTGCCGAGCTGGAACGTCGTCGCGCCGCGGAGGCTGCCGCACGCGAAGCGCGGGTGAATTCGCCCATGCTGGCCTGGTCCGGGATGGGCGGCGGGGCTGAAGGCGAAACGGCAGTCGAAGCCGCTCGTCTCAGCCCCGATGAGGCCTTTGTCCGCGGCGGCGCAGCGCCTGCGCCGGTGACCCGTGCCGAGTTGATCGTGAATCCAGGCCATACCGTCGTGCAGGGTACGATGATCCAGGCCGTGCTGGAGACTGCGATGGACAGCACCCTGCCGGGCGTGATCCGCGCCGTGGTCTCCGAGGACGTGCATTCCTTTGACGGCACCCGTGTGCTGATCCCGCGCGGCGCGCAACTGATCGGGCGCTACCGCTCCGAGGTCTCGCTGGCGCAGTCCCGTGTCATGGTCGGCTGGGACCGCATCATTCTTCCCGACAACCAGACGGTTGCGATCAGCGCATTCGGCGGGGACGAACTCGGGCGCTCCGGTGTCACCGGCGATGTCGACACCCGCTTTGGCCAGCGCTTCGGCTCGGCGGCGCTGATTTCTCTGATCGGAGCGGTGCCCGCAGCGGCAGCGGCCAGTATCGACGGCGAGACCACATCGGAAGCTGCGAGCGATGTTGCGGGCGATCTGCGCGATGCCAGCCGCAGCGTCATGCAGGACTACCTGTCGATCCGCCCGGTGATCCGCGTGCCGCAGGGCACCCGCATTACCGTCATGGTCGACCACGATCTGGAGATCCTCTGATGGCGGCAAGTTATCTTGAAGCCTCCCTCGCCCGCCTCGGCGACGCGATCCGCCGCCCGGATCTGATCGAGATCTGCATCAACCCCGATGGAAGGATCTGGGGCGAGTTCCAGGGCGATCATTTTATGCGGGATCTCGGGCGCCCGCTCTCGCTCACGGAAATCCGCGACCTCGGCAATCAGATCGCCTCGGCTGCGAACACCACGCTCAGCGCCCGCAAGCCCATCGTCTCGGTCAGCATCACCTGGGGCGACCGGCCGATCCGGGCGCAGGTGATCCAGCCGCCAGCGGTCGAGGGTGGATTTTCCATTTCGCTGCGCTTCTTCTCCTCCCTGCCCCTGGACAAGATCAGTTTCGGGTTTCTCTACGGGCGTGAACGAAGCCTTGAGGGGTTGCGCAAGGAACGCAATCTCGCGCTGCGCACGGTCGTCGCCTCGGGCGATATCGAAGCGTCGCTGCGGTTCTGCGTCGAGAATAAACTCAACATGATCGTCTCGGGCGGCACCTCGACCGGTAAGACCGTCGCGGCCCGCAAGATCCTCTCCCTTGTTCCAGTCGAAGAGCGCATTCTGACCATCGAGGAGGCGGCCGAACTGCGGCCCGAGCAGCCGAATGTGGTGACGCTGATCTCGGACCGGGAGTCAGAGATGCGCAGTGCCGATGCCCTGCTGACCTCGACCCTGCGGATGCGGCCCGACCGGATCGTGCTGGGCGAGGTGCGCGGCAAGGAGGCCCTCACCTTCCTCGAGGCGATCAACACCGGCCATGGTGGATCGCTCACCACCCTTCATGCCGAGACCCCGCAGCTCGCGGTCCGCCGCCTTGCCATTGCTGCCCTGAAGACCGACCTGCCGATGACCTATGCCGATATGATCACCTATATCGAGGGCTCGATCGACGTGATCATCCAGGCAGGCCGCCATGAAGGCGCGCGCGGCATCACCGAATTCTACCTGCCCGGCACGGGCGAGGCAGCCACCCGAACCCGCCTTGTCGCCGAATGATGAAAGGGAATCCCATGCGCAATCTTTGCATTGCCGCTGTCTTCGCGGCCACCGCGCTTCCGGCGCTCGCCCAGACTCCGATCACCAATGATCTGACGGTGACGATGGAGCCGCAGCGATACCGGATCTGCAATGACCGGCCCGCGCGACCGATCTGGGTCGAAGAGGTCAATCCGCGCGAGGCATACAAAGCCCTGACCCTGATGGGCCTCTATGAGCTGCGCTCCTGGGAGGCCATTGTGCAGAGCGAGGATTGCTCCTGTGAAATCCGGTTCCCGGACTGGGCGGCCGCCGCCGCCGAATACACCGAGCGGTTCGCAGACATTTCTGCGCCGGAGCACACGCAAACGCAACGCGCCCTCCGACGGCAGACCAATGATCTGCGCCATGCTGTCCAGGCGATCTGCGAAGCCCAGGGCAACTGGTAATGGGCGTCGTCAGCTGGATGGTCGGTTCCGCCGATAGCTTTCTCGCCTCTGCTGCGGAATCGCAGTTCGGGGCGGTGGCGGGCAATATCGGCACGATCACCCTGCTGATGGTGACCCTGTCCCTGATCGGGCTCTGTATCAACATGGCCTTCCAGTATCGCAGCATGGATGGGGCCACTTTCTTCTGGTACCTGCTGAAGCTGACCCTGATCGGCTTTTTTGCCTTCAACTGGACCCATTTCAACGCTGTTGCCAATGCGGTGATCGGCGGTCTGGATTACATTGCGGGTGCGCTGGTTGCCTCGGTTGGCGGTGGTGGCGCAGGCGCAACGCATTTTGCGGCGGAGTTCGACAATCTGATCGAACAGTTCACCGGCTATCTGAACGCGATCGGCAACAATCTCGGTTGGATGGCCGGCGCGATCCTGAGTGGCATCGGGCTGATCCTTCTGAGCCTGCTCGGCTTTATGACCGGGATCGTGCTGATCTTCGCCAAAATGATGCTCTCGCTGATGCTGGGCCTCGCGCCGGTGATGATCGCGCTGTCGCTGTTTGACGCGACGAAGGACTTCTTCCATCGCTGGGTCTCGACCACTGTCAGCTATGCCTTCTATCCGGTTGTGATCGCCGCAATGTTCTCGACTGTGGTTGGGATGGCGAACGCGCTGCTCACGCAGATGGGAGATCCGGCTTCGGCGACCAATATCGGATCGCTGGTGCCTTTTTTCGTCATCGTCTTCCTCGCCAAGGGCTTTGTCGCTGCGACGCCTCTGATCGTGCGTGGGCTTTCGGGGAATTTCATGGTGGTTGCTGCGCCGGCGGTGGCAGCGGGCACCGCCGCGATGACACGCGGGATGATGAACACCCCGGGCGTCCGAGCGCGCGAGAGGACGGGCAGTCTCAGCACCGGAGAGATGGTTGGCCGCCAGATCGCCCAAAACGCCCCCGCCGTGAAAACCGCCGCCATGGCCGCTGGTGGTCAGATCGTGCGGGTTGCCGAAAGGGCCCGCCGTCTCGGGAAATAGAACCGCCCGCGGTGCGAGCCTTTGAAATCAGTATCGTAACGAGGAGAACAGAGATGTTGTACACCCATGCCGAATTCCAGATTCAGGGCTATGTGGGGCGCCGGACCGAACTCGGAGGCGGCAAGGTGCTGAAGGTCAGCATCGCGGCCACCGACAGCTGGCGCGACAAGGACAGCGGCGAGTTGCGCGAGCGCACCGACTGGAACACCGTCACTCTCTTTGAACGTAGCACCACAGGTTTTGCCTGGCTGAAGGAAAACCTGAAGCCCGGTGATCTGGTGCATGTCCGGGGACGGATCGCGGAAAGTAACTATGAGAAAGACGGGCAGACCGTCTATGAGACTTCGCTCGCGGCCGACCGGTTTGCTGTCGTGCCGACCGGCAAGGATGCATAGGATTTATCCAACCGGCACTGAACAGTTGGCAGGAGAGGTACTACTGCACCTCTACCTTTCAGGCTATACGGGCTATGTCTTTCCGCGCTGGCTGCGAAAGCTGTTCGCGCAGTCGCGTTGGCATCGAGCCTGGCTTTTGGGCTCTCTGGCGTATTTCGAAGAGGATGGCCTGCGCTATGGTCCAGCCAATCGCTATGGTTCGCGAAGCCGCTTCGCTGCTCGAGGATGGATATCACCCCACTGAGTTGCTGGCGCACTGTTCCAAGGCAGACAGGAGGGCTGAATCTCGCGGCAGGCCATGGGAGCGTGGGATAGTTTAGCCGGACTAGTTAGTGACGACAGGCGGAGCTCTCGATCGGCCAGCCGCCGTTTCGACGGCAATTGAACAAAAGACGCGCGAACTGCTCCAAGTTGAGAGGGCCACCTCTAGGCCCTCCCAAGCGAGGTTACGGCCCCGTTTCTCGATCAGAAGCCAGCCACAACTGCCGCAAAATGGTTGGCACTTATTTCTACAGGTTTTCACCCCGCCAAAGTTCGCCCGGCGGGTCCACCTGCACAGTTACATGATCAATATCATATTTCTTCTTGAGCGAGTCTGCGACAATCCGAGGCAAAGAAAGAGTGTCTGCTCCTGTAGCCGGAGTGACATGCACCGTAGCAACGACGGTGTCGTCGGTGAGTGTCCACGCATGAAAATGCGCGGCTTCGTCAACTTCATCGAGTTCTGCCAGCGCCAACTCTGCCGCTCTTGCATCCAGACCTTTGGGGACAGCCTGCAGCAAGACGCGGATCGAGTCCGAGACCAGCGCCCATGCTGACCTGACGACAAGCACCGCAACCAGAACGGATAGCAGCGGATCAAGGAAGGACCAGCCGGTGAGCATAATGCCGATCGCAGCGGCGATGGCCCCAACCGAACCTAGAAGATCGCCGATCACATGCAACAGGGCGCCGCGCAGGTTGCCATCGCCCTTGTTGCCCGACCACAGGATCCAGGCACCGGCAAGGTTCACCAGAAGCCCGATTGTAGCAACGATCAGCATTGGTCCGGCCAGCACCTCGACCGGCTGGTTGAAGCGCTGGATGGCCTCCCAGGTGATCCAGGCAACAAGCAGCAAGAGCGTAGCCCCGTTTGCCAGAGCCGCCAGGACGCGCACCCGATGGAAGCCATAAGTCCGGGTGCCATCGGCCGGCCGTCGCGCAACCCTATAGGCAATCAGGGCCAGGAGGAGAGCCGCCGCATCGGAAACCATGTGGCCAGAGTCGGCAATGAGAGCAAGAGACCCGGACAGCCAGCCTCCGATGGCCTGAACCACCGCATAGCCTGCGGTAAAGATGAAGACGAAGCGTATCCGGCGTTCGTTGTCGGAGGTTACGGTCTGGCCATGATCATGACCGTCTTCATCATCGTGTTGCGCTGCCATGCTCGTTCCTCTGGATGACTCAGAAACACTGATCGATTTCTGTCTGTTTTATCTACTTCTGGCCCGGAGACGTGGCGACGTTTCGGGACAAACGGTTCTTTTAGAACTCCTTCAGAGAAAGAGCCTGCATTCTGGTCAAGGCATCGCCATCCCGGTTTTCGACAGCATCCACACAGCCATGGCGATCATCATCAGGTTTTCGGTCAACGACACGAAACCCAATGGCACATTGCTGTCGCCGCCGACACAGGCGCATTTCAGTTCGCGCTTGTCGATATAAACGGCCTTGAAAACGGAAACGGCACCAATCGTTCCGATGAAGAGCGCAAGCGGAATGGAAAGCCACATCATGATACCTGCCAGCATCAGCAGACCTGCGAGAGCTTCGGCATAGGCATAGATATACGCATAAGGAACCCATCGCTGCGCGAGCAGGTCGTAGTTCAGGAACATCGTCGAGAACCCCTCGACATCTTTCAGCTTCTGCAGCGCCAGAAGACACATGGCGGTGGAGATAAAACGCTCGATGGCAGGAACCGGGACAATGCGGCCCTCGGCGATCCAGCCGACCGCCAGTGCCATGAGTGCTGCCATCCCGAAAAGTGCAATGACCGGCTGGTAGGTGACGGTGTCTTTGGTGGCCGTAGTTCCACCCAAAAATTCGACAAGATCGTCATGTCCGCCAATACGTTTTCCGTCAATGAAGGTCTGTGGCGTTGTCTTAACGCCATGCTCTGCCTTGAAGGCTTCCGTCTCTGCTTTGCTCGTCAGATGATGGTCCCTGACGGAAAACCCATTGCGTTTCAGCAGGTCGAGCGATTTGAGGCCATATGGGCAGATGTGACCCGGCATCACCATTCTGTAGATCTCGGCCTGTCGGTGTTTTGAGGTCAATGGCTCGCTCCTCATTATGACCGGAGGCTTCGCTTTTTCTGAAGCCACTTCTTCCGCGTGCTGTCTCACTGCCCCTGACTGCTTTTAGCAGTCAGGATCCGGCAAGCTGATCATTTCCAGTTTCATTGCCCGCTCACTGGAATCAACGGTTCCCATGATTGGAACGGGGGATTTCCGCCGATTTTTCTGTGGGGTT
>NZ_JAEFCF010000046.1 GCF_016405985.1 Paracoccus sp. IB05 | reverse complement strand
GAGCCGGGATGCTTCCGGGGGGGGGCAGGGGGGGGCTCCGCCCCCGGAAGCATCCCGGCAGAGCCGGGATGCTTCACCGCTGTCGCACCGCTGTCGCCCGGGCCTGAGCCGGGATTCAGGATCGGGCCGGTCGTCTGATTTCGGGGCAAATCTGCGGGCCAGATTTCATGCCAGTCTGCGGCACGGTCTGCAGGCCAGTCCGGGCGCCAGTCTCTGGGCCAGTCTGTGGCCCCGTCTGCGGGCCATTCAGCGGGCCAGTCCACAGGCCGGAAAATCGGGGCATTTTGCGGCAGCAGCGGCGCGATTGCCTCGCTGGTCATGACCAGCACCGGCTGTGCCATGGCGATGATCCGGGCCAGGCGCTCTGGCGGGTGATCCGGGTCGAGCGGCAGCCAGGCGGCCCCGGCCCGCAGGATCGCGATCAGCGCCACCGAGAGTTCCAGCGACCGTTCGATCGCCACGGCCACGATCCGGTCCGGCCCGGCGCCCCGCGCGCGCAGCTTTGCCGCCAGCGCGGCACTCGCCACATCAAGCTCGCCGTAGCTCAGCCCTGTCGCGCCGAAGCGCAGCGCCGGCGACTCTGGTGTCGCCCGCATCTGCGCAGCTATCAGGTCGGTCAGGGTGACATCGGGCAGATCACAGCGGCCCGCCGCCGCCCTTGCGTCCTGCGCCGCGATCTCTGCCGGGCTGGCCGAGGGCACATCCCGCAGCCGCTCTGCCGCCAGGGCTCCCTCCAGGAAAGCCACCAGCCGCAATGCATGACCCTGTGTCTCATCGGCGCTGTACAGGCCCGGATTGCTGTCGGTCTCAAAAAGGATCCCTGCATCGGGATCGCCCCGGAAGGTGAAGGTCAGATCCTCGACCGCGCCGGCGCCCAGAATATGCAGCCGGCACTCCAGCCCCGGGAAAACCGGAGGCCGGTCAAAGGGCTGCACATTGACCAGCGGCCCGTGCAGCCGCCTTACCCCGCCAATCAGCCCCAGATCGCGGCGCAGCTGTTCCGAGCGGTACAGCCCGTGTTTGCGCGCCTCGCGCATCCGCCGCGCCTCGCTTGCCAGCCATTCCGCCAGCGGTGCCTCTTCCTCGGGGCGGATCCGGTGCGGCAGGACATTCATCGCCATACAGGGCAGGCGGGCGATCTTGCGCCCCATCCGCGCCATGAAGGGCATGCCAATCACCGCCTCGCCACCGCCACCATCCACCCCCGACCAGCGCGCGAGACAGGCGCCGGTCAAAGCGGTCAGCACATCCGGCCAGCCAAGGTCATGCGTCTCGGAAAACGCCGCCAGCTTTGCGGTCAGCGTGTCTGGCAGCCAGAGGCTTTCACGGCGGAAGTCATGGGCACTGACGGCGCGTTCACCGGCCAGCGTGCCGGGGCTTGTCACCACCGGCGCATCGGCCATTTCCGCCTTCCACCAGGCCGCATCCGCCGCCCGGCGCGGGCCGGTGCGATAGGCCGTATCCTCGTCATCGGCGCGCGCCAGCGGCGGGAAGGGCAGCGGCGCCGGCCCCGCGCCGGTCAGATGGCCGTAATGCTCGCCGATCCGGTTCGAGACCAGCACCATCCCATAGCCATCGGTCGCGAGGTGATGGATGCGTTCATAGAGAAACACCCGGTCTGGCAGCAGGAAAAGGGTAAAGGCCGCCACCGGCTCTCGCGCCAGATCAAGGGGGCGGGCGCTGTCTTCCTGCATCCGCGCCAGCGCCTCGGCTCCGGCATCCGGATGGGCTGTCAGATCGACCTCGCCCAGGGCGATCCCGCCGGGGGCCAGCCATTGCTCCGGCCCGCTCGGCCCGGCGCGAAAACGCAGATGCAGCGCCTCGGTCTCCTGCACCGTCCGCGCCACAGCCTCGCGCAAAGCCGCCAGATCGACAGCGCCGGTCAGTTCAAGATATTGGCCGGTGTTCAGGATCGGATTGGCCGGATCGAGCGCCTGGAAATACCAGAGACCCTCCTGCGCCTCGGTCAGAGGGCGCGTCTCCTGAACATCCCGGGCCATCTCAGCCAGCCGCCCGCAGGTGCGAGATCGCCTCCCACCATTCGCCGAGCGTCGCGCTTTCGGCAAAAACCGCGAAATCCACCTTCAGCCCGGCCTGTTCCCAGGCGCTCACGAGCCGCATCAGCCGGAGCGAATCCAGCCCCAGGTCGGGCAGGTGGTCGTCATTGCCGATCTCTTCGGGGTCAAGGTCGATCAGCCGCGCAATATCGGCCCGCATCTTTTCAAGGGTCACAGTCTCACCGGAAACAGTCATTTTGCGGCTTCTTCTTCCAGATAGCGCGCGCGCAGCTCGGCGCGCAGCTTGTTGCGGCTGATCTTTCCAACGGCGGTGGTGGCGAATTCCGTCACGAAAACCACCTCATCGGGCACTTTGAAAGCGGCGATACCGCGCCCCCGGACAAAGGCCTTCACGGCGGCGGGCTTTGGCCGTTCGGCGCCTGGGTTCACCACCACAAAGGCGCAGCTGCGCTCGCCCAGGAAAGCATCCGGGATCGAGACCACGGCGGCGTCGAACACGGCCGGGTGGGCCAGCAGGTGATCCTCGATCTCTTCGGCCGAGATCTTTTCGCCGGCGCGGTTGATATGGTCGCCGGCGCGGCCCTGGACGACCAGGTAACCGCCGGGCAGCTGTTTCACCATGTCGCCGGTGCGGTAGAACCCGTCGGGGGTGAAGCTGCGGGCATTGGCCGCCGGTTCGTTGTGATAGGCGCGGATCGTGTAGGGGCCACGGGTGTGGAGGTAGCCCGCCTCGCCCGGGGCGACCGGCTGGCCTTCATCATCCAGCACGAGCACCTCGTCATCCTCGCTGATCGGGCGGCCTTGTGTCGAGATGATGATCTCTTCCGGGTCATCAAGGCGGGTATAATTCACCAGCCCCTCGGCCATGCCGAACACCTGTTGCAGGGTGCAGCCCAGCGTGGGGCGCACCCGCGCCGCCGCTTCGGGGATGAATTTCGCGCCGCCCACGCCCAGCACTTCGAGGCTGGAAAGGTCATGCGTGCATCCCGGCGCCGCCTGCATCCACAACAGCGCCAGCGGCGGCACAAGGCCGGTGATGGTGACCCGCTCGGCCTCGATCAGCGGGAAGGCGGTGGCGGGGGCGGGGTTGGGGCTGAGCACCACTTTCGCGCCCACTGACAGCGCCCCGAACACGCCGGGCGATGACATCGGGAAATTATGCGCGACCGGCAGCGCGCAGAGATAGACGCTGTCTGGGGTCAGCCCGCAGATCACCGCGCTTTCGCGGAAGCTGTAGATGTAATCGTCATGGGTGCGCGGGATCAGTTTCGACAGCCCCGTGGTGCCGCCGGAAATCTGCATGAAGGCCACCCGGGACGGATCGGTCTCAGGCAGCGCGCCTGCGTCCTGATCTGATGCGCCCTCACCTGATGCGCCAAGATCTGCGAAGCTGGTGAACTCCTGCGCTTCGCCGATCACAATGACCTCGAGGCCTGCGGCCTCTTTGCGCAGCTCACGGGCGAGGGCGCGGTAATCAAACCCCTCCCAGCTGTCGGCGATCACCAGGGCTTTCGCGTCCGATCGGGCGATGAAATGCGCGATCTCTGTCCGCCGATGCGCGGGCAGGGCATAGACCGGGATAAGCCCGGCCAGAAACAGGCCAAAGACCGAAGGAAAGAAGCCCGCGATATTCGGAAGCTGCACCACCACGCGCGCGCCAGGCTGCAGGCCAAGCGCCAGATAGCCCCGTGCCGCCTGTTCGGCGGCAGTCAGCAGATCCGCATAGCTCAGCCGGGTTTCGCCTCCGACCACGGCGATCCGTGGCCCGTGTTCGGCCGCGAGCCGGCGCAACAGGGTGCCGAAGCTTTCGCCGCGCCAATACCCTTTTTCGCGGTAGCGCGCGGCGAGATCTGCGGGCCAGGTCTGGCGTGGCGCGGCAGCATCGGGAGTGGCGACATCTGGCAGGGCCATATCAGGACGGGCCACATCAGGACGGGGGGCTTCGGTCATGGCGCACCTGCGGAACAGTGACGGCGTTTTGCGGCATGTCCGGCGGGCCGGGATGACGCTCGTTGGGCCGGGATAAAGCCACCTGGGAAAATAGTCAACTTTACCTCTGGCGGTTGGCAGGTGCAGCATTATCCCTTAGGCGGTAAGAAAGGCGCGGCCAGAACCCTGAACGGAAGACCCGCGCTGCGAGACCAGATGAAACAGATAACGAGCATGACCCGGATGAGGCTCCCCCTGCGAGACACGCCCCGCGCCTATGGCAAAGTGACCCGTGCGCTGCACTGGACGGTCGCGGCCCTGGTGCTGTGGCAGTTCATGACGATGATCCTCAAGGTGGGATTTGGCGTCTCGCCAAGGGACAGCGCCCTTGTCGGCTCGCATGGGCCGGTTGGAACTGCGGTTTTCGTGCTGATCGTGATCCGGGTGGCCTGGGCTTTCGCGAATGCCGGGCGCCGGCCCGATCATGGGCGCGGGTTCATCGGCATTGCGGCCAAAGCCGGACATGGCATCCTGTATCTGGTGATGCTGATCGTGCCGCTGGCGGCGCTGGCGCGGGCTTTCGGCTCGGGGCGCGGCTTTTCACCCTTTGGCTTCCCGCTGTTTCCGACCCGCGACGAGCCCATAGCCTGGATGGTCGCTTTCGGGGATGCCGTGCATGGCGAACTGGGCTGGGTCTTTGGCGTGCTGCTGATCGGCCATATCGCGATGGTCGGCCTGCATGAGGCGATGTGGAAAGACGGCACGCTGGCGAAAATGGCCGGCAAAAAGGCCCTGCGCGGCGGCTGAGGGCGCGCGGCCCGGGTGAGGGGGCTTGCTCCGCCGCCGGATCTGCGCGACGCATGAAAGATGCGTATTCTCTGTGCCACCTCGGTCCGCGATGAAGGGCCCTATCTGATTGAATGGCTCGCCTGGCACCGGCTGCTCGGGGCGAGCGATTTTGTGATCGCCTCGAATGATTGCCGCGACGGGACCGACCGGCTGCTGGAAGCTCTGGCCGAGGCAGGCGTGCTGCGCCATCTGCCGCAGCCGCCGATGGCCGCGCTGGCCTCTGAGAAAGGCAAAGCTGCCAGCGTGCAATGGCGCGCGCTCAAGGCGATCTGGGCCGGGCCGGAGCGCAAGGCCGCCGACTGGATGCTGATCTCGGATGTCGATGAATTCCCGGTGATCCATTGCGGCAATGGCCGTTTTGCCGATCTGATCGCGGCATTGCCCGAGGGGACGGAGGCGGTGGCCCTGGCCTGGCGTCTGTTCGGTGCGGGCGGTATCGCAGGGTTCGAAGAGCGGCCGGTGACGGCGCAGTTCCTTCGCTCGGCGCCGCCCGATATGATGCATCCGGTTGCGGCAACATTGTTCAAAAGCCTGTTCCGGCCAGCGGCGTTTCAGCGCCCGGGGGTGCATCGGCCGCAGCGCCGCGCAGGGCAGGGGCCGGCAGCCTGGGTTGATGGCAGCGGCCGCGCACTATCCCCCATCCTGAGCCAGGACGGCCGGCTGTCGCTGATCCCGCTGACCGGCTATCGTGACCTTGCCGAAATGCACCACTATTCGCTGCGCTCGGCTGCGGCTTTTGTGGTGAAGTCAGATCGCGGCCTGCCCAATCGCAGCCAGAAAGAGATCGACCTGCATTACTGGGTCGAGCGCAATTTCAACAATCACGAAAATACCGCAGCCCTCGCGCTTGCGGCGCCGCTGGCCGAAGAGGTCGCCGCGCTGATGGCGCTTCCGGGGGTGGCCCCTTTACATGAAGCGGCGGTCGCCTGGCATCGCGCGCGCTTTGACCAGCTGATCCGGCAGGCCGGGAGCTATCGGCTCTGGGCAGCCTGCCTGCATGCGGCCGGCAGCCAGGCTCTTGGCCCCGCGGGAGATCTGCGTCTCCTGCAGCAATATCAGCGTCTGGCGAGCGACCCTGACGAAGCGGCCTGACGTCAAACGGGCCGGGCTGAAGCGACCTGAGACATGGCGCCGGACGACCCCCGCCTGCCAGGTAAAAGCCAGCAGATGCCGCCACAATCCGGCCGGATTTTCGCTGGCCTTCCGGCCTCTTTGCCGGTAGAGTTTCACATTACGGACCCGGGGGGACACCCGGGCCAGAGGCAGAAATTCGGTTTACCGATTTATCGAGGCGGCTCCCCATGACTGAGATGGTCTATGGTTCCTCACCCGTTGCTATACGCGAGCCTGTGCTGCCGCGCTGGTGGCGTACGGTTGATCGCTGGACCATGTGTTCGGTTTTCATGCTGTTCGGGATCGGGCTGCTGCTGGGCCTTGCGGCCTCGGTGCCGCTTGCAAGCCGGAACGAGCTGAACCAGTTCTTCTATGTGCAGCGTCAGGCGGTTTTCGGCTGTATCGCGCTCGTGGTGATGCTGGCAATTTCGACCATGCCACCTGCGGTGGTGCGGCGGCTTGGGATCCTTGGTTTCGTGATCGCGCTGGTGCTTGTCATGGCGCTGCCTTTCGTCGGTCAGGATCACGGCAAGGGCGCCATTCGCTGGCTGTCGCTGGGCGGCTTTTCGCTGCAACCTTCTGAATTCCTCAAGCCAGGTTTCGTGATCGTCACCGCCTGGATGATGGCGGCGGCCCAGGATATCAACGGGCCACCCGGCAAGCTGATTTCCTTCGGGATCCTCGGCCTTGTGGTCGGTTTTCTGGCCATGCAGCCTGATTTCGGGCAATCGGCGCTGATCGTTTTCTCCTGGGGCGTGATCTATTTCATCGCGGGGGCGCCGATGGTGCTGATTGCATCCGTCATCGGCATTGTCGCATTCGGCGGCTTTACCGCCTATGGCGCGTCTGAACACTTTGCCCGCCGGATCGACGGGTTCCTGTCTCCGGAGGTCGATCCGCGCACCCAGCTGGGCTATGCGGCAAACGCGATCCAGGAAGGCGGCTTCTTCGGCGTCGGCGTCGGCGAGGGCCAGGTGAAATGGTCGCTGCCCGATGCGCATACTGACTTCATCATCGCGGTCGCGGCCGAGGAATATGGCCTTGTGCTCGTCCTCGTGATCCTCGCGCTGTTCGGGATCGTCGTGGTGCGCTCGCTGGTGCGGCTGACCGCCGAACGTGACACGTTCACCCGTTTGGCCGGATCGGGCCTTGCCTGTATCTTCGGCGTCCAGGCCATGATCAATATGGGCGTTGCCGTTCGTCTGTTGCCCGCAAAGGGCATGACGCTGCCCTTCGTCTCTTACGGGGGCTCTTCGATCATCGCCGCCGGGATCACGGTGGGGATGCTTCTGGCGCTGACCCGGACCAGGCCGCGCGACCGGATGGCGGAACTCTTCGGGCGGAGGCGCTGATGGCGCCGTTGCTGCTGATCGCGGCCGGGGGTACCGGCGGGCATATGTTCCCCGCCCAGGCCCTGGCCGAGGCCATGCTGGCGCGCGGCTGGCGGGTCAGACTGTCGACCGATGAGCGCGGTGCGCGCTATGCCGGCGGATTTCCCAAAGCGGTGGTTGTCGAGAAAGTGTCTTCGGCCACTTTCGCGCGCGGCGGCGCGGTGGCGAAACTGGCAGCCCCCTTCCGGATCGCGGGCGGCGTGATCGGGGCGGCAGTGAAGATGCTGTCCGACAAGCCCGTTGTCGTGGTGGGCTTTGGCGGCTATCCGACCATACCGGCGCTGTCGGCGGCGTTCCTCTTGCGCCGTCCCCGGATGATCCATGAACAAAACGGCGTGCTGGGGCGGGTGAACCAGCTTTTTGCCAGACGCGTTGACCTTGTCGCCTGCGGCACCTGGCCGACCGCCTTGCCTGAGGGCGTCGAGGGCCAGCCTGTCGGCAATCCGGTGCGCGCGAGCGTCCTGGAACGCGCCGGCGCCCCCTATATCGAGCCGGGTGACTACCCGATGAGCCTGCTGGTGATCGGTGGCAGCCAGGGCGCGCGCATCCTTTCGGATGTGGTACCCGCGGCACTCGCTTTGCTGCCCGGGCGCCTGCGCGACAATCTGCGCGTGGCGCATCAGGCCCGGGCCGAGGATGCCGAACGGGCGCAGACCGGCTATTACGAGGCCGGGATCCGCGCCGAGATCAGGCCGTTTTTCGACGATATCCCCCGCAGGCTTTCCGAGGCGCAGCTGGTGATCTCGCGGTCCGGCGCCTCATCGGTCGCGGATATTTCGGTGATCGGGCGCCCTTCGGTGCTGATCCCCTTTGCTGCCGCGACGGGCGATCACCAGACCGCCAATGCGCGCGGCCTGGTTGACGCCGGGGCAGCGGTGCTGATCCCTGAGAAACTGCTTGACCCCGCCAGCCTGAGCGCGCAAGTCGCCGCCGTCCTCGGAAATCCCCGGGGCGCGCGGCAGATGGCCGCCAATGCGCTGAGCTGTGGCCGCCCGGATGCGACCGAAACTCTGGTGGCGCTGGTCGAAGAGCTCGCAGGAGATAAAAGATGAATGCCGCAACCAAACTCCCGCTGGAGCTCGGGCCGATCCATTTCGTCGGCATCGGCGGCATCGGCATGTCGGGCATCGCCGAGGTCCTGCTGACTTTGGGTTACCGGGTGCAGGGCTCTGACAGCAAGGCGTCGAAAATCACTGACCGGCTGGTGGCCCTTGGTGCTGAATTCCATGAGGGGCAGCGGGCCGAGAATATCGGCGAAGACGTCTCGGTCGTGGTGATTTCCTCGGCGATCAAACGCGGTAACCCGGAACTGGAAGAGGCGCGCCGCCGCAAGCTTCCCGTGGTGCGCCGCGCCGAGATGCTGGCCGAGCTGATGCGCCTGCGGTCAAACATCGCGGTCGCGGGCACCCATGGCAAGACGACCACGACGACGATGGTCGCGACTTTGCTCGACAAAGGCGGCTTTGATCCGACCGTGATCAATGGCGGCGTGATCCATGCTTACGGGTCGAACGCGCGGGCCGGTGCGGGCGAATGGATGGTGGTCGAGGCCGACGAGTCTGACGGCTCGTTCAACCGGCTGCCCGCGACCATCGCCATCGTGACCAATATCGATCCCGAACATATGGAGCACTGGGGCACCATCGAGGCTTTGCGCAAGGGCTTCCTCGATTTCGTCTCGAATATCCCGTTTTATGGCGTGGCGGTCTGCTGCACCGACCATCCCGAAGTGCAGGCGCTGGTCGGCCGCGTCGCCGACCGCCGGGTGATCAGCTTTGGCTTCAATGCCCAGGCCGATGTGCGGGCGGTGAATCTCAGGTTCGAAAAGGGCATGTCCTGCTTCGACATCCAGCTGCAAAACGAGGGCGAAGGCTCGGTTATCGAAGGGTGCGAGCTGCCGATGCCCGGCGACCATAATGTGTCGAACGCGCTTTCGGCGGTGGCTGTCGCCCGCCATCTGGGCATGAAGAAAGAAGAAATCCGCGCGGCGCTGGCGGGCTTTGCCGGGGTCAACCGCCGCTTTACCAGGGTGGGCGAGGTGAGCGGGGTGCCGATCATCGACGATTACGGCCATCACCCGGTCGAGATTGCCGCCGTGCTGAAAGCGGCCCGCCAGGCGGTATCCGGCACCCCGGGCGCGCGGGTGATCGCGGTGCATCAGCCGCATCGCTATTCGCGGCTTTCGAACCTGTTCGATGATTTCTGCACCTGTTTCAACGAGGCCGATGTGGTTGGCATCGCCGAGGTCTATGCGGCGGGCGAAGACCCGATCCCTGGCGCGAGCCGCGATGATCTCGTGGCCGGGCTGATCGCGCATGGCCATCGTCACGCCCGCGCGGTGATCGACGAGGCGGATCTTGCGCGGCTCTTCCGCGAACAGGCGCGGCCGGGCGATATCTTTGTCTGCCTTGGCGCCGGGACCATCTCGGCCTGGGCGAACGGGCTGCCGGCGAAACTGCTTGGTCAGGCGGCCTGAGCGGGTGGAGGTGGCCGTCTCGCTCCTCGCCTTCTTCGTCGCCACCTGGGCGAGCGCGGCGGGGACATGGGCGGCCTGGAGGCGCGGATGGAAACTTACGGTCATCCTGGCCTTGCTGGTCGTGGCGGGGCTTGTAGGGCTTTTCGTCTGGCTCTCGACCATTGCGACCGGCAGTTATCTGGCCGGTCTCGGCGAGATGCTGGTCGCCATCGGGCTGGCGGCCGGGCCCGGGATCGGGCTGATCATCGGCGTGATCGCAGCATATTCCATGCCGGTGGGGATCGGTTTTGCGGTCCTTCACCTCTGTATTCTCGCCCTCACGCTGGTGGATAGCCTGTGACGGGCCCGACTGTAACATTGATGACACCGAAGGCGCCTTTCAACGCGCCCGAATGCACGGGGCTGCCATGATTGACCTTTCCCTGATCCTGGCCTGTCTCTGGCTGGTTCTGGCCAATGTGATCGCGATGTTTCCCACCCGCGACAAACATATCCGCGCGGCGATGATGCTGGTGGTGATCGGCATCCCGCTGCTGGGCTGGGTGACATGGAGCAACGGCCCGGTCTGGGGCCTTGTCTTCCTGATCGGGGGCGCGAGTGTGATGCGCTGGCCGCTGATCTGGTTCTGGCGCTCGATGCGCAGAACGGGCTGAGCCGGAAAGCCATATTCCGGACAAAGCTCCTGGCAATAGTGTGGCCAGCGTCCAGCCTGGGGTCCGTCATGCCGCTCTCCTATGTTATCCCGGTCTCAGTCGCGATGCTGTTGCTGGTGGTGATCCCCTTTGTCAGAGGGGAGGCCTCTGGCATTGCGCTGCGGCTGATCCTGATCCTCTGTATTGTGGCGCTGCCCCCGGCGATTGCAGCGCTCGAGGCGCGCAATATCATCGACTTCTTCGCGATCTGGATACTTGTGCTGCTGGCACCCCTCGTGTGGCTCATGAACGGTGGAGGCGCCGGGGGGAGAGGCCGCGACGGCACCGGCGAGGGCCTGCTTGTCCAGGCCCTGCCATGGCTGCCCCTGGTGGCGCTTGGAGCGGTCGTGGTTGTTGTGATGGTGCGGAAACTCCTGCAGATCCGGGCAAAACGCCGCCAGGGCTGATCTGCAGGCGGCGCTGATCCATGGGCACCCCCTTGCGCAAAGCCGGGCTTCGCGGATAGCTGAGCCCCATGACACATGCTCTGGCTCTCCCCACCCCGCGCGGCCCGCTGACCGCTGATCGCCCGCTTGCCGACCTGACCTGGCTTCGGGTCGGCGGCCCGGCGGACTGGTTCTTCCAGCCGGCGGATGAGCCGGATCTGGCCGAATTTCTGCGCGCGTTGCCCCCGGAGATTGCGGTCTTCCCGATGGGGGTGGGGTCGAACCTGATCGTGCGCGATGGCGGGCTGCGTGCTGTGGTGATCCGGCTCGGACGCGGGTTCAACGGGATTGAAATCGAGGGTGACCGGGTGATTGCCGGTGCCGCAGCACTTGACGCGCATGTCGCGAAAAAGGCGGCCGAGGCCGGGCGGGATCTGACCTTCCTGCGCACCATTCCCGGCAGTATCGGCGGCGCGGTCAGGATGAATGCGGGCTGTTACGGGCTATATGTTGCCGATCACCTGGAGGAGGTGAAGATCATCACCCGCCAGGGCGAGACGAAGGTTCTGCCGGCGGCGGAGCTGAACCTGCGCTACCGCCAGTCGGACCTGCCGGAGGGCGCCGTGCTGATCTCGGCCACCTTCCGCGCACCCGAAGGCGACCCCGGGGCGCTGGCCGCGCGGATGGCAGAGCAGCTCGCGAAACGTGACGCCTCGCAGCCCACGAAAGAGCGCACGGCGGGCTCGACCTTCCGCAATCCGGCCGGGTTTTCCTCGACGGGCCGGGCGGATGACAGCCATGAGCTGAAGGCCTGGAAGCTGATTGATGACGCCGGAATGCGCGGCGCATCGGTCGGCGCGGCGCAGATGTCGCCGATGCATGCCAATTTCATGATCAATACCGGTGGCGCTACGGCCACGGATCTCGAATCACTTGGGGAAGAAGTGCGAAAAAAGGTGTTCCAATCCAGCGGGATCACGCTAGAATGGGAAATCATGCGGGTTGGCGAACCAGGTCGCTGACAAGAGTCAAGGCCCTGGATCCAGGCATGTGATCCGGGTAACAAAGCGGCGATAAAGCCGGGAATAACAAAAAGGGGTCAGCAAGACCCCGAGAGGCAGTAAATGGCGGCGGGATCGGGCAGATTTCCCCGCGTGGCGGTTCTGAAAGGTGGCATGTCTGCCGAGAGAGAGGTCTCCCTCTCCTCGGGTGCGGAATGTGCGACGGCGCTGCGTGAGGCGGGTTATGAGGTGATCGAGGTCGATGCCGGCCGCGATCTGGCCGCGCGCCTGACCGAGCTGCGCCCGGATGCCGTGTTCAATGCGCTTCATGGCCGCTGGGGCGAAGATGGCTGCGTCCAGGGCATTCTTGAATGGCTGCGCATCCCCTATACCCATTCCGGCCTGCTGGCCTCCTCACTCGCGATGGACAAGACCCGCTCGAAAGAAGTGTTTCGCGCCGCTGGCCTGCCGGTGGTCGAAAGCGTGATCGCGTCGCGCGACGCGGTCGAGGCCGGTCATGTGCTGCCGCCGCCCTATGTTGTGAAGCCGAATAATGAAGGCTCCTCGGTCGGGGTCTATCTGGTCCATCCCGGATCGAATGCGCCGCGTCTGGCGGAAACCATGCCCGAGATGGTGATGGTCGAGACCTATGTTCCGGGCCGCGAGATGACGGTTGCCGTGATGGGGGATCGCGCGCTTGGCGTGACCGATATCGTCACCGATGGCTGGTATGACTATGATGCGAAATACAAGGCGGGTGGCTCACGCCATGTGATCCCGGCGGATCTGCCGCAAGAGATCTCTGACGCCTGTCTCGACATCGCGGTGAAGGCGCATCGGGCGCTTGGCTGCCGTGGCCTGTCGCGCGCCGATTACCGCTGGGATGAAAGCCGTGGCCTTGCGGGGCTGATCCTTCTTGAGGTCAATACCCAGCCGGGCATGACACCGACCTCGCTCGCGCCCGAACAGGCGGCGTATCAGGGGATTTCCTTCCCCGAACTCTGCTCCTGGCTGGTCGAGGACGCGTCATGCGATCGCTGATCCCCTTCCGCCTGCGCCCCGCGCGCCATGGCCGCCAGCCGGGGTTCGGTCGCGCCGAGCCGCCGCTGACGCGCCAGAAGGTGGCGCATGATCCGTCGCCCTCGCTCTGGGCCTACCGGATGCAGCGGGTGATGCTGACGCCTTACCTGCGCGCTTTCCTGCGGGTCGGGCTGCCGGTTCTTGCGGTGGCGGCGATGGCCGGCGTCTATATGTCGGGCGAAGACCGCCGCAACAGCGTGGTCCAGGTCTTCACCGACCTGCGTGAGAAATTCCAGAGCCGCCCGGAATTCATGGTGACGCTGGTCTCGATCGAGGGTTCCTCGGTCGAGCTGGCGGATGCCGTGCGCGCGCGGCTGGATCTGAACCTGCCGCAAAGCTCGTTTGACCTGGATCTCGAAGCCGCCCGCGCCCGGGTGGTCGAGCTTGATGCCGTCAAGGGGGTGGAATTGCGGGTGCGGTCGGGCGGCGTGCTTTCGGTTCTGATCACCGAACGCCAGCCTGTCCTCGTCTGGCGCCAGGCCTCGGGGCTCTCGCTGGTTGACGAGACCGGTCACCGGGTCGCAGGCCTTTTTGAACGGGCTGACCGCGACGACCTGCCGCTGATCGCGGGCGAGGGGGCGGATGCCGCAGCCCCTGAGGCGCTGGAGATCCTTGCCGCCGCCGGGCCGATTGCGCCCCGGATCCGGGGTCTTGTCCGGATGGGCGAGCGCCGCTGGGATATCGTGCTGGATCGCGGCCAGCGCATTCTTTTGCCCGAAGACCGTCCGGTGCGCGCGCTGGAACGTCTGCTGGCGCTGGATCAGGCGCAGGACATGCTCGCCCGCGATCTGGTGGCTGTCGATCTGCGGCTGCCGAACCGTCCGACCCTGCGCCTCACCACCTATGCGATGAACGAGCTTCGTCGCGCCAAAGGCCTTCAGCCCCTGCCCGAAACCGTGGAGACCGAATTGTGACCGACCTCTACCAGACCCAACGCGTCATGCGGAACATGCGCCGGGCTGCCATGCAGCGGGGCGTGATTGCCATTCTTGATGTGGGCACTTCGAAAATTGCCTGCCTCATCCTGAAATTCGACGGCGAAGCCCGTCTGCGCGAGGTCGAGGGCGTCGGCCCGATGGCCGGCCAGTCGAAATTCCGCATCATCGGCGCCGCCACCACCCGCTCGCGCGGGGTGCGGTTCGGCGAGATTTCGGTGATGAACGAGACCGAGCGCGCCATCCGCACCGCCGTCCAGGCGGCGCAGAAAATGGCGAATGTCCGTGTCGATCACGTGATCGCCTGTTTCTCGGGCGCCGAGCCGCGCTCTTACGGGCTGGCGGGCGAGATCGATCTTGAAGACAATGTCGTCACCGAACATGACATCGCCCGCGTGCTCGCGTCCTGCGATGTGCCCGATATCGGGCCGGGTCGTGAAGTACTGCATGCGCAGCCGGTGAATTTCGCGCTGGATCACCGCTCGGGTCTTGCCGATCCGCGCGGCCAGATCGGCAACCGGCTGGCCTGCGACATGCACCTTCTGTCGGTGGAAGATTCCGCGATTCAGAACCTGCTTTACTGCATCCAGCGCTGTGATCTGGAACTGGCGGGGATCGCGTCTTCTGCCTATGTCTCGGCGATCTCTTCGCTGGTCGAAGATGAGCAGGAACTGGGCGCCGCCTGTATCGATCTGGGCGGCGGTGCGACCGGCGTCTCGATCTTCATGAAGAAACACATGATCTATGCCGATTCTGTGCGGATGGGCGGCGATCACGTCACGGCGGATATTTCCAAAGGGCTTTATATCCCGGCGGCCGATGCCGAAAAGATCAAGACCCGGCATGGCGGCCTCTTTGCCACGGGCATGGATGACCGCGAGATGATCGAGCTGGGCGGCGAAAGCGGCGACTGGGAGAAAGACCGGCGCCGCATCTCGCGCACCGAGCTGATCGGCATCATGCGCCCCCGTGTCGAGGAGATCCTCGAAGAGGCGCGCACGGTGCTGGATGCGGCAGGCTTCGACCATCTGCCCTCGCAGCAGATCGTGCTGACGGGCGGCGGCAGCCAGATCCCGGGGCTTGATATGCTCGCGAACCGCATCCTCGGGCAGCGCGTCCGTCTGGGCCGCCCCTTGCGGGTCCAGGGGCTGCCGCAGGCTGCGACCGGGCCGGCTTTTGCCTCGGCGGTGGGGCTTTGCCTCTTTGCGGCACATCCGCAGGATGAGTGGTGGGATTTTGAAGTTCCCGCTGAACGTTATCCGGCCAGGTCTTTGCGCAGGGCATTCAGATGGTTCAAGGACAACTGGTAACCCCAGGATACAGCGTCACTCGCGAAATCCCGCCGATCGGGGCAGGAAATACCCCATATTTTGTGGGATTAAGTTATTTTTTCCGTGACCTCCCTGGCCGATGTCGATAGACTCGGAAGTCAAATCGGTATGCCGCGCCCCGGGACGGGCAGGGCAAAGCCGAAAAGAATATCTCGGCGTAACGATCACAAAAACGGCTCATTAAGGTTTACGGGCGATAACCTTGATGTTGACCTGGGAAAAAACGGACAGGCGGAACCATGGCACTCAATCTGACGATGGCGAACCAGCGTGAAGAGCTGAAGCCGCGCATTACCGTGTTTGGTGTGGGCGGGGCAGGCGGCAATGCGGTCAATAATATGATCGACAAGCAGCTTGAAGGCGTCGAATTCGTCGTGGCGAATACCGATGCCCAGGCGCTGCAGCAGTCCATGGCCCATGCCAGGATCCAGATGGGCCTGAAGGTGACCGAGGGGCTTGGCGCAGGGGCGCGTCCGTCGGTTGGGGCCGCCGCCGCCGAAGAAACCATCGAAGAGATTGTCGACCATCTGGCCGGCGCGCATATGTGCTTCATCACCGCCGGTATGGGCGGCGGAACAGGCACGGGCGCGGCGCCGATCATCGCGCAGGCCGCGCGTGAGCTGGGCGTGCTGACCGTCGGCGTCGTGACCAAGCCCTTCTCGTTTGAAGGCGGCAAGCGCATGCGTCAGGCCGAAGAGGGTATCGAGGCGCTGCAAAAGGTCGTCGATACGCTGATCATCATTCCGAACCAGAATCTGTTCCGTCTGGCAAATGACCGCACCACCTTTACCGAAGCCTTCGCGATGGCCGATGATGTCCTGTATCAGGGTGTCAAAGGGGTGACCGATCTGATGGTCCGCCCGGGCATCATCAATCTCGACTTCGCCGATGTCCGTTCGGTGATGGATGAGATGGGCAAGGCGATGATGGGGACGGGCGAGGCCGATGGCGATGACCGCGCTGTTCAGGCCGCCGAAAAGGCGATTGCCAACCCGCTCCTTGATGAAATCAGCCTCAATGGCGCCAAAGGCGTGCTGATCTCGATCACCGGCGGCCATGACCTGACCCTGTTCGAACTGGACGAAGCCGCGAATATCATCCGCGAGAAAGTCGATCCGGAAGCCAATATCATCGTCGGCTCGACGCTGGACAATACGATGGAAGGGCGCATCCGCGTCTCGGTCGTGGCCACCGGCATCGACGCGGGGCAGCAGCTGAAGCCCGAACAACCCCTGACGCGTCGCCCGATGGCGCAGCCGCTGCAACTGCAGCCGGGCCATGGCGCCGGTCACAGCGATGTGCCGGATGTGGCCTTCGTGCCAGCCGCCTCCGCACCGCAGCAGAACTGGCAGCCCGCCGCGCAGCAACCGATGTCGCACGCCCCGGCCGCACCGCAACCCGTTGCGCATCAGCCGGCTCCGCAGCCTGCGGCCTATGCTCCGGCACCGCCCCAGGGCTACGCGCCCGCTCCGGCCTATGCGCCCGCCCAGCCTGCTGCGGCGCCGCGTAGCGCGCATACCGAAGATCTTTTCGGCGCCGGCGAGTCCCATGGCCATGATTTCGAGCCGCGCTATGAGAACGAAGACCACCACGGCCACGTGAATGACGTGCCGCCGCCGGTCTATCGTCCGCGCCCGACCGCCGGCCAGGCCGGTATGACCTCGGCCCGTCCGACGCCTGCCTCGATCGAAGCCGAAGCCGGGTCCTTCGTCGCACCGCGTCCGCATGTGCCCGGCACGCCGACCCCGGCTGCGCTGGCCCGTCTGGCCAATGCGGTGCAGAAAAACCCGCGTCAGGCGCAGCCGCAGCCGCAGCCGCTTGCCCAGGAACCTGCGCAGGCCGCGCGCCCGCGCTTTGGCATCGGCTCGCTGATCAACCGCATGGCCGGCCATCTTGAAAGTGGCACCCAGGCCGAGCGCAGCCCGGCCCAGTCGCATCGCCAACAACCTCCGGTCACCGCCTATGATGACGAAGGCGAGACCGGCAACGATCAGGACAAGATCGAGATTCCTGCGTTCCTCAGAAGACAGGCCAACTGAAACGAGCAGAATCCTATGTTACAAAGGGGCCGGGAAACCGGCCCTTTTTCTTTTGAAATCATCGCCTTGCCGCAGTCGCAAACAGTGTCACAAACCGTTGCAAAAGGTGAATTGTGATCCCCCTCACCATTTACTAACTAATCTTAACGAAGGCGTGGGGTTTCTCCCAGGGCCCGGAATGCGGCGGACCCGTTCTGATTGTCCTGATGCAGGACCAGACGGCGAGAGAAAGAGGCACCAGGGTGCAAAACACACTGAACACGGCAGTCAGCTTCAGCGGCGTGGGTCTCCACACCGGGCAGTCTGCGCGCATGACGGTGCGCCCGGCTCCGGCCGATCACGGCATCTGGTTCCGCCGCACCGATATTCTGGCCGGAACCAGCGGGCTGCGCGCCGATATCCCGGCGATCTGGTCGGCGGTGACGCCATCGCGGCTTTGCACCTTTGTCGAGAATGCCGATGGAGTTTCGGTCTCGACCATCGAACATCTGACCGCGGCCCTTGCCGGCTGCGCGATCCATAACGCGCTGATCGAGATCGACGGCGGCGAAGTGCCGATCCTTGACGGCTCGGCCGAACCTTTCGTGCAGGGTTTTCTGGCAGCCGGCATCCGCGAACAGGCCTCGGAAATCCGCGCCATCCGTGTGTTGAAACCGGTTGAAGTGCGCGAAGGCGAGGCGATTGCCCGTCTCGAGCCCGCCGATATGCTGGAAATCGATTTCCGCATCGAATTTGCCGAGGCCGCCATCGGCACCCAGGAACGGCATCTGCGCATGTCGAACGGTGCTTTCGTGCGCGAATTGTCCGACAGCCGCACCTTCTGCCGTCAGGCCGATGTCGATGCGATGCGCGAGCGTGGTCTCGCGCTTGGCGGCACGCTGGACAATGCCGTTGTGTTTGACGGTGACCGTGTGGTTTCGCCCGGCGGTCTGCGCCATGAGGACGAGCCGGTGCGCCATAAGATGCTCGATGCTGTGGGCGATCTGTCGCTTGCCGGCGGTCCGATTCTCGGGCGCTACACCGGCATTCGTGCAGGTCACGCGCTGACCAATCGCCTCCTGCGCGCGCTGTTCTCAGACCCGGCCAATTTCCGGATCGAGGAATGCAGCAGCGGCATCGGCGGGAAACTGCCTGGAATCGGCGTTCATCGCGGCGATCTGCCGTCCTCGCGCCGCCGCGCGGCCTGATTGCGGGCGATGGAGTGACCGGACCGGCCTTGCAAACTGGCTCAGCCGGCTCTCCCACCTCGCAGGCAGGCGGCTTTATGGCGGATAAGAAAGGCATTTTGCGCAACCGATTTTTCTGTGCTAGGACACAGGCAAATCGCCAGGATGAGCCTCGGGTAAACCGGGTCCATCGGTCTGGGGCAGGGGGTTATCCCGGTCGCGACGTGGCGGATCCGGGCAAGGAAGTCAGGTTTGGATAAGCGGAAGATGGCAGGCAAGGGACCGGGATCAGGCATTCCGGCGCTGAAGATCGGGGCAGTCTTGCTGCTCACGGTGTCGCTTTCGGCCTGCGGTGGCGGCAAAGCCTCAAAGACCGAGTCGCTCGAGGCCCTCAATGCCGAGGAAATCTACCGCAAGGGCGAGCTGGAGCTGGAAACAGCCCGCCGCGCCGGTGATTCCCTGATGTATTTCCAGGAAGTCGAACGGCTCTATCCCTATTCGGAATTCGCCCGCCGCGCCCTGATCATGCAGGCTTTCGTCAATCACAAGACGAAGAAATACGAAGAGGCCCGCGCCGCGGCGCAGCGCTTCCTCGATTTCTACCCCGATGATGAAGATGCGCCCTATGCGGCCTATCTGATGGCGCTCAGCTATTATGATCAGATCGAGGATGTCGGCCGCGACCAGGGCCTGACTTATCAGGCGCTGGTATCCCTGCGCGATGTGATCGAACGCTATCCGGACAGCGAATACAGCACTTCGGCGATCATGAAATTCGATCTCGCCTTCGACCATCTCGCGGCGAAGGAAATGGAGATCGGGCGCTATTATCTCAAGCGCCGTCACTACACCGCCGCGCTGAACCGCTTCCGCACCGTGGTGCAGGATTACCAGACCACGACCCATACCGCCGAGGCGCTCTATCGTCTGATCGAATGCTATCTGGCGCTTGGCTTCGAAGCCGAGGCGCAGACCGCCGGTGCGATACTCGGCTATAACTACCAGTCCTCGCCCTTCTACCAGGACGGCTATGATCTGCTGAAAGGCAAAGGCCTCTCGCCCGAGGTCAAGGGCGACAGCTGGCTGTCGAAGGCCTATCGTCAGATGGTCCGTGGCGAATGGCTGTAACGGTCGGGCAGGGGGCGTGATGCGTCCCCGCCGATCAAGGCCAGTCCTCAAATGCTGATCCTGTCATGCTGATCTCGCTCGACATTCGCGACATTCTGATCATTGACCGCCTCACGCTGGATCTCGGCGCGGGGCTCAATGTGCTGACCGGCGAGACCGGGGCGGGCAAGTCGATTCTGCTTGATGCGCTTGGCATGGTGCTGGGCTGGAAGGGCCGCGCCGATCTGGTGCGGCAGGGCGCCGACCGCGGCGAGGTCACGGCCATTTTCGATCTGCCCGCCGGGCATCCGGCCCATGCGATCCTCGAAGAGGCCGGCGTGGAAACCGAGGGCGAGCTTATTCTGCGTCGTCTGGCCCATGCCGATGGTCGCCGCCAGGCCTGGGCCAATGACCGCCGCGTCTCGGCCGAGGTGCTGCGGGGGCTGTCGGAAACGCTCGTTGAACTGCACGGCCAGCATGACGATCGCGGGCTCCTGAACCCGCGCGGACACCGGGCCTTGCTCGATCTCTTTGGCAGCCTTGATCTCGCAACCCTGCGCGGGCTCTGGACGGCGCGCCGCAGCGCGCGCGAGGCGATCGTGGCGGCTGAGGCGCAGATTGCCCGGGCCAAGACCGAAGAGGATTTTCTGCGCCATGCCGTGGCCGAGCTGGAAAAGCTCGCGCCCGAACCGGGCGAAGAAGCGGCACTGGATGCGAAGCGGCGGCTGATGCAGGCTGCGGGCCGCATCCGCGAAGATGTCGCCAAGGCGCTTGGGGCCTTGTCGGAAGAGGGCGCCGAGGGCCGGATGCGCGACGCCACCCGCTGGCTCGAGGCGGCGGCAGACAAGGCGGCGGGCCGTCTTGACGAGGCGCTGGCCGCGCTGTCCCGCGCGATGATCGAGCTTTCCGAGGCACAATCCGGGGTAGAGGCCGCGCTGCATGCGCTGGATTTCGACCCGGCGGCGCTCGAATCTGCCGAAGAGCGGCTCTTCGCGATCCGCGCGGCCTCGCGCAAATATGGCATCCCGGCGGATGATCTCGCGCGTCACAGCGCCGATCTCTCCGCCCGCCTCGCGGCGCTTGATGCGGGCGAGGCCGGGCTGGGCCGCCTCGCTGCGGCTCTGGCCAAAGCCGATGCCGATTATCAGGCCGAGGCTGCCCGCGTCACGGGCCTGCGGCAGCGGGCGGCCGAGCGGCTCGATGCCGCGATGGCCGCCGAGCTCGCGCCCTTGAAGATGGAGCGCGCGGTGTTTCGCAGCGTGATCACCGGCGCTGATCCTGGCCCCGATGGCCAGGATCAGGTCACCTTCACCGTGGCAACCAACCCGGGCGCGCCGCCGGGCCCCCTGAACAAAATCGCCTCCGGGGGCGAGCTGTCGCGCTTTCTCCTCGCGCTGAAAGTCTGCCTCACCGGCGGCGCGACCGGCCTTACGCTGATCTTTGACGAGATCGACCGCGGTGTCGGCGGCGCCACCGCCGATGCGGTCGGCCGGCGCCTGCGCGCGCTTGCCGATGAGGCCCAGGTGCTGGTCGTCACCCATTCGCCCCAGGTCGCGGCCCTTGGCGCACATCACTGGCGGGTGGAAAAGCGGGTCGAAAACAACGTCACCCTCTCAACCGTGGTGGCGCTCTCCGACATCGAGCGCGTCGAGGAAATCGCCCGCATGATCTCGGGTGATACCATTTCCGACGCCGCCCGCGAGGCCGCGCGCAGCCTGATCAGCGCCTGATCTCCCCTGACGCAACGTCAGACATGCAGCCCGCAACCAACGGCTTTGCCGGGCTGAGGGTTCTCGCCGCAGGGCCGCGCTGCTATCTTGCGCCCGGGAGGCCCTTATCCGTCGGAGCCAGAACATGACTGCCCTCAAATCCATTCTGACCGCCTGGCGTCTGCCGGTGATCTTTCCCTCGCAGGAGGCCTTCGAGCGCCGGTTGCGCCGCAAAGGCTGAGCCAGGCCCCGAGGCCGGAGCCGGCCACAGGTCTGCAGTGAGGCGCGGGCTTGCAGTAAGGGGCGGGCTCGCAGTAAGGAAGGGCACCGCCGCCAACCCTGTGCCCATCGGAGTGCGCCCATGAAAGCCGCCGTCATCACCTTTCCCGGCTCGAATTGCGACCGTGACCTTGCCGTTGCTTTTGAAAAGGCCGGCTTCGATGTCACCCGCGTCTGGCACAAGGACAGTGACCTTCCGGCGGGCACCGATATTGTCGGCGTCCCGGGTGGGTTCTCATACGGCGATTACCTGCGCTGCGGCGCCATCGCGGCCCAGTCGCCGATCTCGGCGGCGGTCAAAACCCATACCGAGCGCGGCGGTTACGCCATCGGCATCTGCAACGGTTTCCAGATCCTGACCGAGATGCGGCTTTTGCCCGGTGTGCTGATGCGCAACAAGGGCCTGCAATATATCTGCCGCACCATCACGCTGAAGGTCGCGACCACCCAATCGGCCTTTACCGCAAATTACCGGAAAGACGACGAAATCCGCGTCCCGATCGCGCATCACGACGGCAATTACACCGTGGATGACGCGACGCTGGCGGCGCTGAAGGCCGAGGACCGTATCGCCTTTACCTATGGCGACAATCCGAATGGCTCGATGGGCGATATCGCCGGTGTCCTGTCAGAGAACCGCCGCGTGCTGGGCATGATGCCGCATCCTGAACGCGCTTTCGAGCCGCTGCACGGGTCGAAAGACGGCGCGGCGCTTTTCGCCTCGCTCATGGGCGGGTTGGCGCTGGCCTGACCCCCATCGCCTTGAGGCAACCCGGCGCGGCGCCTATTTTAGCGCAATGTTTCGCAGCGAGAGCACACAGCCGAATGACAAGCCACAGGGTCTTCCCTGGCGGGTAAAGCTTGTCATCCTGGCGCTGGTTGTAGCGGCCATTGGCGTGGTGCTGGTCTCGAATCGCTGGCTGACCGAGCGGTTTACCGAAACCAACCGCAACCGCTCGGATGTGCGGCTTGCGCTTTATTCCGGCAACCTTGTCTCGGAACTGCAGCGCACCTCGGTGGTGCCTTTGCTGCTGGCGCGCGACCCCGATCTGATCGCGGCACTGAAAGACGGGAACTTCTCGCGCACCTCGGCCAAACTGATCGCGCTCCAGGCGGAAATCGGCGTGGCGGCGATCCGGCTTCTCGATATCGATGGCCGCGTGGTGGGCGCGACCAACCGCAATATCCTGGGGTCGAACTTCCGCCAGGAAGGCTATTTCGTTGATGCGCAACGCACCAATGAGACGATCTTCACCTCAAGCCCGCGGGAATCGGGCGGCTATGATTTCAGCTACAGCCGGGCGATCCGCTCGGATGGCAAGATCCTCGGCGTCATCGTCGTCTCGGTCGATCTGCTGAAATATGAGCGCGCCTGGTCGGGGCTGAATGACGCGGTGGTGGTCACGAATTCCGAAGGCACCGTCATTCTGACCACAGTGCCCTCCTGGCGTGGCCGCCCGCTGAATGAGGCCATGGCCCGTGGCGAACCCGTAAGCGCGTTTGAACGCGCGATCCAGGCCTCGACCGACTGGGCAAGGCCGCGCACCGACGCCTGGATGCAGGGCGATCCGGTGATGAAGACCGAGGCGCGTATTCCGTTCCGCGGCTGGCGCATCGTGACTTTCACCGATTACACCCAGGTCCGCGAAAGGGTGAATGGTATCCTCGCGCTTGAGATCATGGGGTTCGCGATCCTGATGTCGATTGCGTTCTACTTCCTGACGCGGCGGGCCTGGTCGCGCTCCTGGTCGCTGGCCCGCGAATCGGCGGAACTGCGGGCGCTGAATGTGCGGCTGCAACGCGAGATCGCCGAGCGCGAAAAGGTCGAGGCGAACCTTCAGGTTGCCGAGCAGACGCTGGAGCAATCGTCGAAACTGGCGGTTCTGGGCGAGATGTCGGCGGCGGTCAGCCATGAGCTGAACCAGCCTCTGGCGGCGATGAAGACCTATCTCGCCGGCGCGCGGCTGTTGTTGCAGCGCAAGCGGCCGGAAGAGGCGCTGTCGTCTTTCCAGCGGATCGATGATCTGATCGACCGGATGGGATCGATCACCCGCCAGCTTAAATCCTATGCCCGCAAAGGCGGCGAGGCCTTCGAGCCGGTGGATCTGCGCGCCTGTGTCTCCTCGGCGCTGGCGATGATGGAGCCGCAGCTGAAAAGCCGCGTCGTCAAAATCGTGCGCGGCATGCCGCGCCAGCCCGTCATGGTGATGGCAGACCGGATCCGGCTGGAACAGGTGATCATCAATCTCCTCCGCAACGCGCTCGACGCGCTGCGCGAGGTTCCCAATCCGCAGATCGAATTGCTGCTCGCCGCCGGCGAGACGGCGACACTGACGGTGCGCGACAACGGGCCGGGGATCATCGATCTCGATAATCTGTTCGAGCCTTTCTACACGACGAAGAAACCCGGCGAAGGCGTGGGGCTCGGCCTCGCGATCTCATCCGGGATTGTGACCGATCTGGGCGGCCGGCTGACCGCCCATAATGGCGAAGCGCAGGATGGGGCGCAGGGAGGCGCTGTCTTCGAGATGCAGCTCCCGATCCTTGGCGACGCAAGACAAGCAGCAGAATGAGGTCTATATGGCACGCGCGATGAAAGTGGCGATCGTGGATGACGAGGCGGATATGCGCGCATCGATCAGCCAGTGGCTGGCGCTCTCGGGCTTTGACACCGAGACCTATCCTTCGGCGGAAGATGCGCTGAAATCCATCGGCGCGGATTTTTCCGGCGTCGTGGTGTCGGATATCAAGATGCCCGGCATGGATGGGATGGCGTTTCTGAAGAAACTGATGAGCCTCGATTCCGGCCTGCCGGTGATCATGATCACCGGGCACGGCGATGTGCCGATGGCGGTGGAGGCGATGCGGGTCGGCGCCTTCGATTTCCTGGAAAAGCCGTTCAACCCGGACCGGATGACGGAACTGGCGAAAAAGGCGACCCATGCGCGGCGGATGACACTGGACAGCCGGGCGCTGCGCCGCGAGCTGGCCGATGGCACCACGATCATGCAAAAGCTGGTCGGCACCTCGCCGGCGATGGAGCGGTTGCGCGAGGATATCCTCGATCTCGGCCAGGCCGACAGCCATGTCCTGATCGATGGCGAGACCGGCACCGGCAAAACCCTTGTCGCCCATGCGCTGCATGCGGTGGGGCCGCGCGCCTCGAAAAAATTCGTGACGATCTCCTGCGCGGCCTGGTCCGAGGATCAGCTTTCCGCCAAACTCTTTGGCCCGGGCGAGGATGGCGCGATCCCGCTGGTCGAAGAGGCGCGGGGCGGCACGCTCCTGCTGGAAGATATCGAAGCGCTGAGCCAGGGCCTGCAGGCGCGGCTTCTGACCTTCATCAACGATCAGGGCCTGCCGCCCGAAACCCGGATCATCGCGATCCGCAACCAGCAGGCGCAGGATCTGACTCTGGAACAGGCTTTGCGCCCCGATCTCTTCTACCGGCTGGGCGCGATGACCATCGTTCTGCCGCCTTTGCGGGCGCGCGGCGAGGATATCCTTCAGCTCTTCACCCGGCTCTCCGAGCAGTTTTCCGAAGAATATGGCTGTGATGCGCCCCAGGTCACCGCGCAGGAGGCGGCGCAGCTGTTGCAGGCCCCCTGGCCGGGCAATGTGCGCCAGCTGGTGAATATCGCCGAACGTGCGGTCTTGCAGAACCGTCGCGGCTCCGGCTCGATTGCATCCCTGCTGATGGCCGATAACGAAGCTTCGGGCCCGGCGATGACCACTGAAGGCAAGCCGCTGAAGGAATATGTCGAAGCGTTTGAGCGCATGCTGATCGACAATACGATGCGCCGCCATAAGGGCTCGATCGTGGCGGTGATGGAAGAGCTTTGCCTGCCGCGCCGCACGCTGAATGAGAAAATGGCGAAATATAACCTGCAGCGTTCGGATTATACCTGAACGCCGCGCGCTTTGCCGGCTGCGGATGCCTCCGGCGGGAGTATTTGGATCAAGAGGAAATGGGGCTTCCTCTTGATTTAAATACTCCGGGGGAGGCGCCCGGTACGGGCGACGGGGGCAGCGCCCCCTCTCTTTGGGCAGGTGTCATATGCCGGGCGAGAGATTTTCATTGCCCTTCAGTCAGCTTTGATCGTAAGTTGCCCGCTATGGCCGTTTTGTAACGGTCAAAGAAATTCTCTCCCCTTTGCGGGGCATGGCGCGGCGTTCCGCGCCGCCCCATGACCGGGAGCCGGATCGGCCGTAAGGCTGTGCACATTGCCAGATGGACCAGCGCTTCCCCATGAAGTGCCTGTCTGGCCAGTAAGGTGGGGGCCTGAACCCCCAGGACGTAACCGCGATGAGGCGCGTGAGCAGTGTAACGATTGGCGATACCGGCCTGATTGGCCGGCTGAGCCCGTTCGCGCCCGCCGTCCGCGCTCAGACAAGCCGCCCCGAACCGTATGATCTGCTCTCCGGCCCTGTCTCAGGGCCGCCGGGGGTCTTTATGCCACCGGGGCGCAATGGAAAAACATGGCTAAGAAGATGCTTATCGACGCCACCCATCCCGAGGAGACCCGGGTTGTTGTGGTGGACGGAAACAAAGTTGAAGAATTTGACTTTGAAACAATAAACAAGCGCCAGCTCGCGGGGAATATCTACCTCGCCAAGGTGACGCGGGTGGAGCCTTCGCTCCAGGCGGCCTTTGTGGATTATGGTGGAAACCGCCACGGCTTCCTCGCTTTTGCCGAGATCCATCCGGATTACTACCAGATCCCGGTTGCGGACCGCCAGGCGCTCCTCGCCGAAGAACGCGCTATGGCGCGTGAGGAAGAGGAAGAGGACAACCGTCGTGCCCGCCGTCGCAAGCCGGCGCCCCGGGCCGAGCGCGCGCCCGCCGATCCCAGCGTTTCGGCGCCGTTGGCAGGTGAGGCTGTGGCCTCGCACAGCGAGATGGATGTGATCGATCTCTCGGCCGGTGAGGGCGAGGAGGGCGCTTCCGCTCTTGCGGTTGCTGAGGGCCTGGTCTCGACCGGGGCCGATGCTGTCGCGCCGTCCGAAGAGGCTGCGGTCGAACAGGCTGCCGGTAACGGTGATGCCGGTGAAGCTGAGGCGGGCGAAGACGATGCGGGCGAAGACGATGCGGGCGACGAGGCCCGTGGCGATGACGCGCCTGGGGATGATCATGAAGATCATGATCACAGCGAGCATGATCATGGCGATCATGACCATCACGCCGCTGCCAGCGCCGATGAGATCGAGACCATCGCGGAAGAGGATGTCTCGGAAGAGATCGCCGCCCCGCGCCGGTCGCGCCTGCGCAAATACAAGATCCAGGAAGTGGTCAAGGTCCGGCAGATCATGCTGGTTCAGGTCGTCAAGGAAGAGCGCGGCAACAAGGGCGCGGCGCTGACCACCTATCTCTCGCTTGCCGGCCGTTACTGCGTGCTGATGCCGAACACCGCGCGGGGCGGTGGCATCTCGCGCAAGATCACCCAGGCGGCCGACCGTAAGAAGCTGAAGGAAATCGCGGGCGAGCTGGAGGTGCCGGAAGGCGCGGGCCTCATCATCCGCACCGCCGGGGCCAAGCGCACCAAGCCGGAGATCCGGCGCGACTATGAATATCTGATGCGGCTCTGGGAACAGATCCGCGACCTGACTTTGCGCTCGGTCGCGCCTGCCGCGATCTATGAGGAAGGTGATCTGATCAAACGCACCATTCGCGACCTCTACAGCCGCGAGATCGACGAAGTGCTGGTCGAGGGCGAGGCGGGCTACCGTTCCGCCAAAGACTTCATGCGGATGATCATGCCGGCGCATGCGAAACAGGTGAAGCTCTATAACGAGCCGATGCCGCTCTTCGCGCGTTTCCAGGTCGAGAGCTATCTCGGCGGCATGTTCAACCCGGTCGTGCAGCTGAAATCCGGCGGCTATATCGTCATCGGCATCACCGAGGCGCTGGTCGCCATCGATGTAAACTCGGGCCGGGCGACGAAAGAGGGATCCATCGAGGATACCGCGCTCAAGACCAACCTTGAGGCCTGTGACGAGGTCGCCCGCCAGCTGCGTCTGCGCGATCTGGCCGGGCTGATCGTGATCGACTTCATCGACATGGAAGAGCGGCGCAACAACGCCTCAGTCGAGAAGCGGCTGAAAGACCGGCTGAAAACCGACCGTGCGCGGATCCAGGTTGGCCGGATCTCGGGCTTTGGCCTGATGGAAATGTCGCGCCAGCGGCTGCGTCCGGGCATGCTGGAATCGACCACGCAGCCCTGCTCGCATTGCCATGGCACCGGGCTGATCCGTTCGGATGACAGCATGGCCCTTACGATCCTGCGCGCACTGGAAGAAGAGGGCACGCGCAAGCGCTCGAAAGAGGTGCTGCTGAAGGCGCCGATTGGCATCGTCAACTATCTCTTCAACCATAAGCGCGAACATATCGGGCTGATCGAATCCCGCTACGGTATGGCAGTGCGGATGGAGGCCGACCCGGCCCTCGTCTCGCCCGATTTCGAGCTGGAGAAGTTCAAGACCGCGACCCGCAGCCTGCCCGAGCCGAGCCAGGTCATCTCCGGCCATGCCGGGCTGATGGGCGATCTGGTCGAGGAGGAAGACGAGGATCTGGTCGACGAGATCCTGGACGAGGAAGAAGAGGTCGCGGAAGAGGCAGCTGCGGTTGCGGCGCCAGTCCGGGCCGAGCCTGTGGCGGAAGGCGGAGAAGGGGGCGGCAAGAAGAAGCGCCGTCGTCGTCGCCGTCGTCGGGGTGGCCGTGATGGTCAGGGCGCCGAGGGCAGCTCTGATGCGGGCGACGAGTCGGATGAAGAAGGCTCGGATGAGGATGACGCTGACGGCACCGATGCGGAGACCGCAGCCGGTGACGTGAGCGATGCTGTGGCGCCAGAAGCCGCAGCGCCGGCGAAACCGAAGCGGGCGACGCGGTCGCGGTCGAAATCCGCGGCGGCAAAGGCTGCTGCAGCGGCGGCCGATGCGGCAGAGACTGTGGTGGTTGTGGCTGAAACCGCTGTGACTGATCCGGTCGTGGCTGGCGAAGCTGTGGCCTCTGAGGCGGAGGCTCCTGCCGCCGCCCCGGCACCGAAGCGCCGCAGCCGGGCAAAAGCCAGCGCAGCGGTTGTCGGGGGGGAACCCGCTCCTGAGGCCGTCGCTTTGGAGGCCGGTGCTGCTGAAGCCGGTGCTGCTGAGCCGGCATCCGGGAAGAAGCCCGCGCGCAGCCGTGCAGCGGCGAAGCCGAAAGCCGCAGGCAGCCGGTCGCGGTCGAAGAAAGCCGATGAGGCCGAAGTCGCAGGTGTTGAGGTTGCGGGGGCTGAGGTTGCAGCGGTTGAGGCCGCACCGGCGGAAGCCGCGCCCGAGGCGCCCGTAGGTGGCCCGGCTGAGGCCTCTCCGGCACTGGTTCCGGCGAGGATGGCGGCAGATCCTGGCATTGCCGGTGTGGCGGATGCGGGTGAGGCCCCGGTCACTGATGCCGGTCTGGCCGATGACGCGGAAGGCGATGATGACCGCCCGCGCAAAAAAGGCTGGTGGTCGCAGGGCCGCTGATCCGCGCAGAGATTAAAAAAGGGGGCCGCGAGGCTCCCTTTTTCTTTGCCGCCCGGTCTTTGCCGCCCGGCCTTTGCCATGCAGTCTTTATCTGCGGGGGGGCTTCACCATTTCTGGAAGATGAAGAACGCGCCAAGAGCGATCAGGCTGAAGCCGATCAGATGGTTCCAGCCAAGGGATTCCTTGAGATAGAGCACCGAAAACGCCGCAAAAACCGCGAGGGTGATCACCTCCTGGATGGTCTTGAGCTGTGCCGCGTTGAAATAGGTGTAGCCAATGCGGTTCGCCGGAACCATCAGGCAGTATTCAAAGAAGGCGACGCCCCAGGAGATCAGCACGACCTTGAACATCGGCAGAGAGGCGCCGTCTTTCAGATGGCCATACCAGGCGTAGGTCATGAAGATATTCGAGGCGATCAGCAAAAGGACCGTCACCAGGGGAACGGGAAGATTGAGCATGTCTGACACCGGAGATGCGGAGGAGGTTCCGGCTGACCCTATTGCGCGGCCCGAGGCATCGGAAGGGGGATTCGCGCGGGCCTTCGGCGGGCAAAATCGCGGGCCGGCGCAAACTCCTGCGGCAAGCGGGAAAGCGACAACTCTGTCTTGCCAATGCGGCTTAGATCAAAACAATGTTCTCTTCGCAGGGGTTGCACCTTTTTGCGGCAGGAATGATATTCCGTTCAGCTCGCGGCGGGCTTTTCGCGCCGTGTTTCATTTTCTGAAGGCTGACCCCATGTCGTTCTTTTCCCTGTCCCGCCGTGCGGCCCTGACGCTTGCCGCTGCCGCCCTTATGTCCCCCGCGCTTTCTCTGGCGGCTTTCGCGGAGAATGCCGCGCTGAAGGTCGGGATCATGGGGGGCGAGGATGAAGCGGTCTGGGCCGTGGTCGCGGAACAGGCGAAGCCGCTGGGCCTCGATATCTCGACGGTGATCTTCAACGATTATACCCAGCCGAATGAGGCGCTGGCCCGCAATGAGATCGACGCCAATGCCTTCCAGCATCTGCCCTATCTCGAAGCGCAGATCGCCGCGCATGGCTATGAGATCATCCCGGAGGTCGACACCGCAATCTTCCCGATCGGGGTCTATTCGAAGAAACATGCTTCGCTGGCAGAGCTGCCGGATGGCGCTGTGATCGGCGTGCCGAATGACCCGTCGAATGGCGGCCGCGCGCTCAAGGTGCTGGAGCAGC
Organism: Paracoccus sp. IB05; assembly: GCF_016405985.1. GTDB lineage: Bacteria > Pseudomonadota > Alphaproteobacteria > Rhodobacterales > Rhodobacteraceae > Pseudogemmobacter. The sequence continues at coordinate 12,676 of NZ_JAEFCF010000046.1, read as the reverse complement.
TGGGCCTGATCAAGGTCAACCCGGAGGCCGGTATTCTGGCCACTGTGATCGATGTGACCGAGAACCCGAAAAACCTCGACCTGCGCGAGCTGGATGCCGGTGTGGTCGGGCGCGCGATTGATGACCTTGACGCGGCGGTGGTCAATACTGACTGGGCGGCCAAGGCTGACCTGCTCGACAACCGGATCGCCGAGGAATCGGGTGTGAACAACCCCTATACCAACTTCATCGCGATCCGCACCGCTGACAAAGATGCGGAATGGGTTGCGAAACTGCGTGAAGCCTTCCAGTCCGATGCGGTCAAGGCGGCTTATGCCGATGCTTACAAAGGCGCGGCAGTTCCCGCCTGGTAAGAATTGGGTTAAGTGACACCGATCAGGGCGCCCGGATCAGCTTCGGGCGCCCTGACTGATTGAAGGAGCGGTGCCGATGGGGCAGGCGGGGAAAGTGGCGGGCGCGGATGTGCCGGCGGTGCAGCTGGATCATGTGGTCAGGCGGTTCAATGACCGGCCGGCGCTGGACGATATATCGCTGACGCTGGCACGGGGCGAGATCGTCGGGCTGATCGGACGCTCTGGCGCGGGGAAGTCGACGCTGATCCGCTGCCTGAACGGGCTTGACCGGCCGCAGGCGGGGCGCGTTGTGATCGATGGCACCGATATCTCGACGCTGTCGGAACAGGCGCTGAACCCGGTGCGCCGCCGCATCGGGATGATTTTCCAGCATTTCAATTTGTTATCCGCGAAGACCGTGGCCGAGAATGTAGCGCTGCCCCTGAAGATCGCAGGCCTGGCACGTCCCGCACGGATCAAGCGCGTTATGGAACTGCTGGATCTGGTCGGGCTTGCCGATAAGGCGAATGTCTATCCGGCGCAGCTTTCGGGCGGGCAGAAACAGCGGATCGGCATCGCGCGGGCGCTGGCGCCCGAGCCGCTTTTGCTTTTGTCGGATGAGGCGACCTCGGCGCTCGACCCCGAGACCACGCAACAGATCCTGACGCTTTTGAAAGATGTGAACCGCCAGCTCGGCCTGACGATCCTGATGATCACCCATGAGATGGAGGTGGTGCGCCAGATCGCCCATCGCGTCCTCGTGCTGGATGCGGGACGGATCGTCGAGGAAGGCCCGGTGGCCAGGGTGCTCGCCAGCCCGCAGACCGAAACGACACGCAGCCTGCTCCGGGGCCTCTCGCCGGTCCTGCCGGCGGATCTGGTGGCGCAGATCGCGCCCGAGGGGGATCAGGCGCTGATCCGCGTTGATGTCTACGGGCCGGATGCCCGCCGCCCGCTTCTGGCCGGGGTCGAGGCTATCACGGGACAGCCCGCGCGGCTGCTGCATGGCGGGTTGAATGATGTTCAGGGCGAGCCTTATGGCAGGCTATTTCTGGCACTTGGGACCAATGATCAGGACAAGCTGGCTGCGGTGGTGGCAAAGCTGAAACCGGAAACGACCGCAATCGAGGTGCTCGGCTATGTCCCCGCAACTGTTTGAGACGCTGCTGGGCTGGGCGATGACGCGGCCGATGTTCGACCTGCTGGTCAAGGGGATGTGGGAGACGGTGGTGATGACCGGCGTTTCCGGCGCGCTGTCTTTCGTGATTGGCCTGCCGCTGGCACTGATCCTCGTGACGACCGACAAGGGCGGTATCTTTCAGAACCTGCTGATCAACCGGAGTCTTGGCTGGCTGGTCAATGCGCTCCGTTCGGTGCCGTTCATCATCCTTCTGGTGGCAGCGATCCCGCTGACGCGGCTGATCGTGGGCACGGCCATTGGGATCGGTGCGGCGATTGTGCCGCTGACGCTGGCGGCGGCGCCCTATTTCGCCCGGGTCGCCGAAGTGTCCCTGCGCGAGGTCGACCGCGCTTTGATCGACGCGGCCCGCGCGATGGGCGCAACGCGGATGACGATCCTGCGCGATGTGCTGATCCCCGAGGCGCTGCCTGGCATTGTTTCGGGCTTTACCGTGACCATGGTGACGCTGATCGGCGCCTCTGCGATGGCGGGGGCGGTCGGGGCCGGCGGGCTTGGCGATATCGCGATCCGCTATGGTTATCAGCGGTTCGAGACGGTGATTATGGTCGCAGTCGTGATCATCCTGATTGTGATGGTGTCGATCATGCAATGGGCCGGAGATGCGCTGGCACGGCGCATCGACCACCGTTAGGAGGGATGCGCTGGCACGGCGCATCGACCACCGCTGAGTGAGAGCATACAGGCTGATGCGCTTTGCACAGCGCATCAGCAACGGCGCTTGCAGATGACTGCAGATGACCGGTGCGGCAGATTGAAATGGTGAGGATATACAAATGAAAACAGCGGCCTGTGGCCGCTTTCTCACATCACATCTTAAGGGATGATCCTGGACTGGAGCGGGCGAGGCGATTCGAACGCCCGACCCTAACCTTGGCAAGGTTATGCTCTACCCCTGAGCTACGCCCGCAACCGGTCCGGATGGCGGTGATCTAACCCCGCCTGCGCCAGGGCGCAAGAGGGGAAATGTAAAAATCTGTGACCTTGCGCAAAAACAGTGGCTAAGCCGTTGCGAAGGCAGGTTAAACCTCGGAGGGGGCGCCGCCTTCGAACCGGTTCTCGGCCTGGTAGGAGCAGGGCGCCTCCTGCATCTGGAGATGCAGTTTCTCGCCGCTATAGGGATGGGCGCGGGCAAGATCCTCGTCGAAATCAATGCCGAGGCCGGGGCCTTCGGGGGGCAGGATATAGCCGTCTTCCCAGCGGATGGTGTTTTTGATCAGGCGCTGATGGAAGGCGCCGCCGGTCTCGATGGTCTCGACCAGCAAAAGATTGGGAATGGTGACGCCGAGATGGATATTCGCGGCCCATTCCACCGGCCCGGCATAGAGATGCGGCGCGATTTCGGCATTATAGACCTCGGCAATGGCCGCGACTTTGCGACCCTCGGATATGCCGCCAAGCCGGCCAAGCGCCGGTTGCAGGATCCGGACACCGCCGGCGCGCAGCAGGGTAGCGAATTCGGTCTTGGTGGTCAGCCGCTCGCCGGTGGCAAGCGGAATGCGGACCTGTTTCGCGACCTCGGCGAATTCCAGCAGATTGTCGGGCGGGATCGGTTCCTCATACCAGAGCGGGTTCCAGGGCTCGAGCTCGCGGCCAAGCCGGATGGCGCCTTCGGTGGTGAACTGGCCATGGGTTCCGAACAGAAGATCGGCGCGGTCGCCGACAGCTTCGCGGATGGTTTTGCAAAAAGCGACCGAGCGCGAGATGTCGGACAGAGCTGGTTGGTGCCCGCCCCGGATCGTATAGGGGCCGGCGGGGTCGAATTTCAGCGCTGTGAAGCCCTGGTCGACATAGCGGAGCGCGGCCTCGGCCTGCTGGTCGGGGCTGGCCCAGAATTCGGTCGGGTCCTGGCCTGGCGCGGGATAGATATAGGTGTAGGAGCGCAGGCGGTCATTCATCCGCCCGCCATTCAGCGCCCAGACCGGGCGGTTGCGCGCCTTGCCGATGATGTCCCAGCAGGCGATCTCAAGCCCGGAAAAGGCGCCCATGACGGTGAGGTCGGGGCGCTGCGTGAAGCCGGAGGAATAGGCCCTTCGATACATGAGTTCGATGTTTTCGGGGTTTTCACCCTGCATATGGCGGGTGAAGACGTCTTCGATGACGGCCTGCATCGCTTTGGGGCCGACGCTCGAGGCGTAGCATTCGCCATATCCGGTGATGCCGCAGCGCGTGGTGAGTTTCGGGAAGATCCAGTAGCGGCCCCCCCAGCCGGGCGCGGGCGGGGCGACGACGAAAATCTCGAGGTCTTGCAGGATCATGACGGGCGTCTCCTGGTTGGGGAGCGCCGGGGGTTTCACACCCCCGGACCCCCGTGGAGTATTTGGATCAGGAGGAAGGTAGCAGGGATTTCTTCAGGGGCCAGGGTGGTTTGCGACGAGGGGGCGTCGGGATCAGGGGATGAGGGCGGTGATCCGGTGCAGGAGGGCGGCGGTCTCTTTCGGTCTGGCGAAGAAGGGGGCATGACCGCAGGCGAGGGAGAAACGGTGATCGGGCGGGACAGCGCCGGCCATGGTGTGCTGGAAGGCGGCTGGGATGGCGCGGTCGTTTTCGCAGGTGATGGCAAAGCGCGGCAGGTTCCGTGAGCGTGGGGTGAGACGGATCGGGGTTTCCTGCGGTGCAATGGATTCGTGCGCCATATGGCGGGCGGCAAGAGCCTGGGCCTCTGGCGGGCAGTCGTGGAAGAAAAGCGGCGTCAGGCTTTCCGGGGCGAAGCTGTAGCTGCCGGTGGCGCGGTCTATTCTGAGGGCGGGGCGCAGCGGTTGTTCGCTCTGGCTGCGGCGCCGTGAGGCGACGGAACTGCCGTTCGCGGGGATATAGGCGCAGAGCCAGATGAGGGCCTGGATTTTGGCCGGATCGGTTTCGGCAGCGGCGGTGATCGGAAAGCCGCCGGCGGAATGGCCGACGAGGAGCGTGGGGCCGGTGAGGCTGTCGCAGATCGCCCGCGCCTGGTCGCTGAGGCTGATCCCGGGGCCGCGCGGCAGGTCGATTGCGCGGGCGCTGTGGCCGTAGCCGGCCAGAGCTTCGGTCAGCCAGGGCCAGCACCAGGCGCCAAAGCCCGCGCCGTGGACCAGCAGAAAGTCAGCCATGCCCGATCCGGGTCAGGAAATCGCGGATCGCGTCGGCATAGTCGTCGGGCTTTTCGGCCAGGGGAATATGGCCGGCGCCGCGGATCAGCCGGAACTGGTGGCCGGGGATCAGATCGGCGGTTTCGCGCATCAGATCGACGGGGGTGGCGCCGTCATGGCTGCCGGCGATCACCAGGGTCGGGAGCCGCAGCGTCGCGGTGGTCTCGTAGAAATCGGTGCCGGCAATGGCGCTGGCGCAGCCGGCCCAGCCCTCAGGGGATGTGGCGAGGAAGCGGGCGCTGAGACCGGCAAGCGCCGGGCTTTCGCGCCAGTTGCGGCCCAGCCAGCGCTCCATCGTGGCGTCATGCAGGGCGGCGAGCCCGTCGCGGCGCACCAATGCAATCCGGTCCTGCCATTGCGAGGCGATGCCGATGCGGGCGGCGGTGTTCGACAGCACAAGGCCCCGCACGAGATCGAGCCGTTTCACCGCCAGGCCCTGGGCGATCAGGCCCCCGATTGAGAGGCCGATCACCACACAGTCTTTCAGGCCGAAATGCCCGATCAGCCGTTCAGCGTCCTGGATCAGCGCACCCATCTTATAGGGCGCGGGCGGGCAGTCGCTGGCGCCATGGCCGCGCAGATCGAAACTGAGAATGCGGTGCCGGGGCAGGCGGTCGATCAGCGGTTGCCAGATCTCATGGCTGAGGCCAAGCGCGTGGAGCAGCACCAGAGGCGGGCCGTCCTCGGGGCCGGTGAGGCTGGCATTGAGACGCAGATCGGGCAGGTAGATGAGGGGCATGTTCGATATCTGTAATTTATTTGCCGGAAGCCCGGCGGTCAGGGGTGCAAAATGTTGGAATGTGTCACGAGGCCTTTGTGAGGCAATCGCGGAACAGATCTTCTGACACATTGCCACCCGAGGCGATACAGATCACCTGATCAGGCAGATCGGGGCGGAAGAGGGCCGCCGCAAGCGCCACTGCGCCGCCGGGTTCCAGCACCAGACGCAGATGGCGGAAGGCGAGCGTCACGGCCTCCAGCGCCTCGGAATCACTGACCACAAGCCCCGGGCCGGCCAGGGCGGAGAGGAGCGGGAAGGTCATTTTTCCGGGTATGGGCGTCAGGATCGCATCGCAGACCGATCCGGTCAGGGCAGGGTTGCGCAGCCGTTCGCCGGCGGCAAGCGAGCGCGCCATATCGTCAAAGCCCTCGGGCTCGGCGGTGCGCAGGCGCAGTCCGGGCGCGCGTGCCTGCAAAGCCAGCGCAACCCCGGAGGACAGCCCGCCGCCGCCGCAGGGCACCAGCACATCGGCACGGGCCAGGCCGGCCTCCTGCGCCTGTTCCGCGATCTCGAGCCCGACCGTACCCTGACCTGCGATCACCTCGGCATGGTCATAAGGCGGGATCAGGGCGTAGCCGCGTTCTGTCGCGATCCGGGTGGCGATGGCATCGCGATCCTCGGCCGCGCGGTTATAAAGCACGACCTCGCCCCCCCAGGCGCGGGTATTCGCGATCTTCACCTGCGGCGCATCCTCGGGCATCAAGATCACGCTCGCGATCCCGTGGCCCGAGGCCGCGCGCGCCACGCCCTGGGCGTGATTGCCCGAGGACATCGCGATCACGCCCGGCGTCCCTGGCGGCAAGGCCGAGACCGCCGCCCAGCCGCCGCGCGCCTTGAAACTGCCGGTGACCTGGAGCGATTCCGCTTTCACAAACACCTGGCGGCCGGCGATCCGGTCCAGGAGCGGCGCATTCAGCAGCGGCGTGCGCAGCACATGGCCCCGCAGACGCGTGGCGGCGGCTTCGATCATGGTGATGTTCATGCAAGGGCTCCGGTCCAGGCGGTCAATGCGGCAAGCGCCTCTGGCTCATCGAGAAAGGGCACATGGCCGCGCCCGGGGATTTCGGTGACAGCGAGATCGGGCCGGATCCGCAGCATCCGCGCAACTGTCGCGGGCGAAAGAAGGTCGGAATTCACGCCCCGGATCAGCGCGACCGGCAGGCCCCGGCTTGCCTCCCATTGCGGCCAGAGATCGGGGAGCGGCTGGGTCGGGTCATAGCCCGCGAGAAACGCGTCGCGCAGCGCCGGGTCGTAGCGCAGGGCCAGCCCTCCGGGCACTTCGCGAAACAGCCGCGCCGCGTAGGCGAGCCAGTCCGTTGCGCTGAGCCCGGTAAAGCCCGGGCTGTTGGCGGCCATTTGCAGCGCCACTTCGGCCAGGCTGCGGGCCTGGGGGGCACGGCCGATGCGGGCCGCGATGGCCGACAGCCCGGCGGGCGCGATTTCGGGGCCGATATCATTGAGGCAAAGCCCGATCAGCCGGTCCCGTACCAGCTGGGCCAGCACCATGCCGATCAGCCCGCCGCGCGAGGTGCCGAGAAGCGCCGCGCGCGCGATCCCCAGATGATCCAGCAGCGCCAGCGCATCGGCGCCCTCCTGCGCAATTGTATAGGTTGCGGCGCCGGTGAAATCGCTCTCGCCGCGGCCGCGGTAATCCATCCGGATCACGCGGCAGGCTGCCAGGGCCGGCAGCGCGGGGATGAAATCCTCTTTCGTGCGGGTCAGGCCCGCGAGGCACAGGACCGGCAGGCCATCCTCCGCCCCGTCAAGGCAATAAGCCAGCCGGGCGCCGTCAGGGCAGGTGAAGAACAGGGTCTCGCCCGTTGGATCTTCGGCACTGAGCCTGTCCTGGTCTGGCATGGCATCTCCTTCCTGGGTCTGCATTGGCTGCGGATGGGGCAGGGATATAGGGCGGCGGAGGCCGGAGGGCCCCGGACGAGATTGCCCGCTGCGGGACGCAGGGGGAAGGGGGGGCGGCCCGGGTTTGTCCTGGAATGCCGGGCTTTCACGGCCCCGGGGCCGCGCAAAAAGCGCAGGCGCGGCATCACGCCGCTTGCCGCGCGGGGGGTTCAGCCGTAAATCCCCCCAGACCGTTGCTACACCTGTCGCCATTTTCTCATCGCACTCCCTGCCTAAACCCCAGCCGGGGCGGTTTGCGCCCACCCCGGGGATCCGGGGTCACCGGCCTGACACCGCCCGACCAGCCACAGGAGCCCCCATGGCCCGTAAGCCAGCAAATGCCCGTGCGGCTGCCACCAGCTCAGCCGCCAATGGTGAGGAGCGTGCGTCGCGCAAGGTTTCGGCGCTTGGGGGCTTGCGACCTTTCCTGCGGCCTTACCGTCTTATGCTGCTGCTGGCGCTGTTTGCGCTGGTGCTGACGGCGGGGGTCACGCTTGTGCTGCCATTGGCGGTGCGCCGGGTGGTTGATGGCTTTGGCAATCACCTCGAGCTTCTGGACACCTATTTCTCGGCCTTTCTGCTGATTGCGGCGCTGCTCGCTCTGGGGACGGGGCTGCGCTACTATGTCGTGACCCGGCTGGGAGAGCGGGTCGTCGCCGATATCCGCAAGGCGGTGTTCGCCCGGGTGACCCGCCTTTCGCCATCGTTTTTCGAGAAGACCATGACGGGCGAGGTGGTTTCGCGCATCACCACCGATACCACGCTGATCCTGTCGGTGATCGGCTCTTCGGTTTCGGTCGCGCTGCGCAATCTCCTGATGCTGATCGGCGGCATGGCGATGCTGCTGCTGACTTCGGCCAAGCTTACCGGGCTGGTCTTGCTGATCGTGCCCGCCGTGGTGGTGCCGATCGTGGTGATGGGGCGCCGTCTGCGGCGGCTGTCGCGCGAGAACCAGGACTGGATCGCGGAAAGTTCGGGCATGGCGTCTGAGGCGCTTGGCGCCATTCAGACCGTCCAGGCCTTTACCCATGAAGAGGCGACCCGCGCCAGATTTGCCCGGGTGACCGAAGAGAGCTTCATTTCGGCAAAGACCCGGATCGGCACCCGGGCGGTGATGACGGTGATCGTGATCTTCCTTGTCTTCGCGGGGATTGTCGGCGTGCTCTGGATCGGCGCGCGCGATGTGCGTGGCGGCACGATGAGTGTCGGAGAGCTGATCCAGTTCGTGATCTATGCGGTGCTGGTGGCAGGTTCGGTCGGCTCGCTGTCGGAAATCTGGGGCGAATTGCAGCGCGCCGCCGGCGCGACCGAGCGGCTGGTCGAGCTTTTGAACACCGAAGATGAGATCCGCGATCCTGCGACGCCCGCGGCGCTGCCGCGCCCGGTGAAAGGCGCGATTGCCTTTGAAAATATTGGCTTCTCTTATCCGACCCGCCCGGGACAGCTGGCGCTGGACGGGGTGTCCTTCACCGTGAACCCGGGCGAGACCGTGGCGCTGGTCGGCCCTTCGGGGGCCGGGAAATCCACCGTTTTGCAACTGATCGAACGGTTCTATGACCCGCAATCCGGGCGGATCACGCTGGACGGGATCGCGCTGGACAGCCTGTCGCGCGAGGATTTCCGCCGCGAAATCGCGCTGGTGCCGCAGGATCCGGTGATTTTCGCGATGACGGCGCGCGACAATATCCGCTTTGGCCGGCCCGATGCGACCGATGCCGAGGTCGAGGCTGCGGCCCGTACCGCGCAGGCGCATGACTTCATCATGGGGCTTCCCGGCGGCTATGACAGCCGGCTGGGCGAGCGCGGCGTGATGCTCTCGGGCGGCCAGCGCCAGCGCATTTCCATCGCGCGGGCGATCCTGCGCGATGCGCCGGTCCTGCTGCTGGATGAGGCGACTTCCGCGCTGGATTCGGAATCGGAACATGCGGTCCAGACCGCGTTCAGCCGCCTGTCGGAAGGGCGCAGCACGCTGGTTGTGGCGCATCGTCTTGCCACTGTCAAAAGCGCTGACCGTATCCTTGTCTTCGAGGGCGGCCGGATCGTGGCCGAGGGCACGCATGACGCGCTGGTGCGCGAAGGCGGGCTTTATGCGCGGCTGGCAAAACTGCAATTCACCGATGGGCTGGCAGCCTGACAGGTCAGGTATTCCGCCATGCCTGACCCGGCTGTTGCTTTGACCTTGCGTTGAAAAGCGGCGAAAAAGGTTGGCAAGCCTCGCCCCGGTTGCCACATTCCGGGGATGAGCCGCGCGGGAGACGGGGCGCTGAAGGGGAGAACGGCATGGCAGGAACCGCGACAGGCGCTGCAGCTGCAGGGCAGAAGGTCTACGCCACGAAAGACGATTTCAGGGCGCTTGAAGCCGAGATGCCCTGGGCGGATCGCGATGTTCCCCGCACCATCTATGAGGCGCTGAGCCGGGTGAAAGCGGCCCATGGCGCGCGTCCTGCGATCAGCTACCAGCTGCTCTCGGATCCGGGGGCAGCAAATGCGACCCTGACCTGGGCCGGGCTGCATGACCAGGTGACGCGGGCGGCGAATCTCTTTCGCGCGCTCGGGGTCGGCCCGACCGATGTCGTGGCCTATGTGCTCCCGAATACACTCGAGACGGCGGTGACGCTTTTGGGCGGCATGGTTGCGGGGATCGCCAATCCGATCAACCCGCTGCTGGAGCCGTCGCAGATTTCCTCGATCCTGCGCGAGACGAAGGCGAAGGTGGTGGTGACGCTGCGCGCCTTTCCCAAGACAGATATCGCGCAAAAAGTGGCCGAGGCCGTGCGCCATGCGCCCAATGTGAAACATGTGCTGGAAATTGATCTCCTGACCTATCTGACCGGGGTGAAGAAATTCATCGTGCCGCTGGTCCGGCCGAAAAACCCTGTCGCGCATACGGCGGATGTGCAGTGTTTCCACACCGCGCTGGCGCGTCAGCCCGGCGACCGGCTGACCTTCCAGGATGATCCCGCCGACCGCGTTGCCGCCTATTTCCACACCGGAGGCACCACGGGGATGCCCAAGGTCGCGCAGCACAAAGTCTCGGGGATGATCTATAATGGCTGGATCGGCGGCACGCTTTTGTTCCGCGAGACCGATGTGGTTATGTGCCCGCTGCCTTTGTTCCATGTTTTCGCCGTCTATCCGATCCTGATGTCGATGATCTCCTCGGGCGCGCAGGTCGTTTTCCCCACGCCGGCCGGCTACCGGGGCGAGGGGGTTTTTGACAATCTCTGGAAGCTGATCGAGCGCTACCGCTGCACCTATCTGATCACCGTGCCGACCGCCCTGGCCGCGCTGATGCAGCGCCCGGTCAATGCCGATATCTCAAGCCTGCGCGCCGGGTTCTCGGGGTCGGCCCCTTTGCCGATAGAGCTGTATAACCGGTTCAAGAAGGAAACCGGTGTCGAGATTGTCGAGGGCTACGGGCTGACCGAATGTACCTGTCTGGTGGCGGTGAATCCACCGGCGGGGGTAAAGAAAAACGGCTCGGTCGGGCTGATCTTTCCCTATAGCCATGTTCGGATCCTGAACCGCGACGGAGAGGGCGGCTTTACCGAGGCCGGCACCGACGAGGTCGGCGAGATCTGCGTCGGCTCGCCCGGGGTCTATGAGGGCTCGACCTATACCGAGGACGACAAGAACAGGGATCTCTTCGCCGAAGGCCGGTTCCTGCGCACCGGCGATCTGGGCCGGATCGACGGCGACGGCTACCTCTTCATCACCGGCCGCGCCAAGGATCTGATCATTCGCGGCGGCCATAATATCGACCCGGCAGTGATCGAAGAGGCGCTGAGTGGCCATCCGGCAGTCGCCATTGTCGGCGCCATCGGCCAGCCCGATCTGCATGCGGGGGAACTGCCCGCCGCCTATGTCGAACTGGTCAAGGGCGCGACGGTGACGGTGCCCGAGCTGATGACTTATGCCGAAAGCCATATCTCCGAGCGCGCGGCAGTGCCGAAATATATCGAGATCCTGCCGGAATTGCCGAAAACCGCTGTCGGCAAGGTCTTTAAGCCCGATCTGCGAAGGCTGGCGATCATCCGCTGTTTCAACGCAGCCCTCGATAAGGCGGGGCTCGCGGTGCGGGTCACGTCTGTGATCGAGGACAAGAAACGCGGCCTCGTCGCCCGGGTCGATAAATTGGATGGCGTGACTGAGGCGCAGGCCGATGCGGTGCTCGGCGGCTTTACCAGCCCCTGGGAATGGGCCGAATGACGGGGCATCCCGGCTTTATGACAGGAGTTTTCATTTGATGATTCCCGGCTTTCGCAGCACTCTCGCCCCTGTGAACGGCAGTTGAACGACAGTTGAAGGACATCACAGAATGAAACTGGCCAGGGGTGTTTCCGGTATCGCGCTTTCTGCTTTGCTTGCGCTGGCTCAGGTTGTGCCGGCGCTGGCCTATTCCAGCGAGATCCTGTTCCAGCACAAGCACTGGAAGGTCGATATCCATGGCTGGGATGATGGAGAGGTCGGCTGTCGTGCCGTTGTCGGCGACGACAAGGAAAGCTTTGCGATCTGGATTTTTCAGGATGCGATGATCCAGCTGCAGTTCTTTTCCACCTCCTGGGATTTCGGCACCGAAGGCCAGGTCGCGGATCTGCGGGTCCAGATCGACAAGCGCGAGGGCTGGGATCTGACCGCCGCCAGCCTCAAGCAGAATTCGGTAAGCTTCAACCTGCCCGACAGCGATGCGGCGGTAAGTTTCGTGATGGAGATCGCCGGGGGCAACAAGCTGTTCCTGCGCTCGAAAGACGGCAAAGAGGTGCAGAATTACTCGCTTTCGGGGTCGAAAGCCTCGATCACGTCGCTTTTGGAATGCGGTGATGCAATCACCGGCAAGAGCGCGCCTCCGGCACCGTCGAACCCGTTCCAGTAATGCCGCGATGGGGGAGCAGACCTTTGCGACGCCATCAGCGATCCCGGTCCGACAGGGGCGGGATCGCTGTTTGCGCTGTGCGGACTTCCCGGTCATGCCATCAGCCTGTCCATCAACAATTGGCTTGCGGCGGCATAGCCTTCACGCAGATCGCTTAACACGGACTGGTCTTTCTGTGCCGCATTTGCCAGACGGTAGCCATGGGCGTGGTCAACGACGATATCCCGAATTAGCGCGGCATCACCTGCACTGTGCCCGGTCCTGAGCAGCGCTTCCGGCATCTGCTGTGATAAGGTTCCGGCCTCGGCATTCTCAGCATCTGCTTCGCTGATGAATGCCATAAATACCTGCGGATTATTCATCACCAAATTCCCGCAGACATCGGCGCCCTGAGCTGCTGCCGGTTTCGTGGACGGCGGGGCTTTGTTGCGCAAATGCAGCGTAGGATTCACCTCACGAATCCAGTCTGTT
>NZ_JAEFCF010000045.1 GCF_016405985.1 Paracoccus sp. IB05 | reverse complement strand
AGCATAGGGCAAAACGCCACCGTCGGCATCCTGTCCACATAATCGATGCCTCGAAGGAAATCCTGGCGGACTTCCGGCATCGCGCCCTGCGCCATCATGCGGAGGGCATATTCATGGCAGAGACGATCTTCGGCCCGACGATCACACTCTCGTCCGGGCGGGTTATCCCGACCCGGTGGGTCGGTGAGCAGCATGTCCGCGAGGATCTGCGGCATATCCCGAGTTTCGCCGACTGGGCTCGGGCGATCCAGCCCGCACCCTGGATGGGGCGGACGGTGCAGATCAAGGCGGAGGTGGAGCCAGCCCTTCCAGCCTCCGGTTCTAAGACGGACCCCATTTACGATGTTCTCGGGGTCTCGGCTGATGCGGGCAGGTTCACTGTGCTGCGTGCTGCCGCCCGGGCCATGCACCCTTCGATCCGACGGGATTCATCTTTGCGCCTCTCGCGACGCCGGTTCTATCGCCAGATGCTGGCAGCCCATGCGGCAGCAGGCGCCGGGAATAGTCAGGAGGCGGAGATTGGTCCCGACTGAGGGGTGAGGCAGAGGTCGGGTGGTTCAGCCGTGACGGGTTCAGGGCTGGAGAGAGAGGCTTTCCGGCGCCCGTCATGGAGTGCTCCCGATGACCTTTGCCCGCCCCGACAGCTTCCGTTCCATTGGCCAGATCGTTACGACCAAGGTACTGCCTGCGCTCCGGCAGGCGCAAAAGATGCCGCTGCGCATCTCCTGCCTTGGGCAGGCCAGCCATGATGATGGTGACGATGCCCAAAGTTTTGACCGGGTGATCCTGCTCGAAGAAACTTCGTCGCCCCAGGAGGCGATGCAGTTTGCAGCCCTGCACCTGTCGAGCGGCGACATCTGCACAGCGCCTGACGGCTTCCGGCAGTTCAACCCGCGCCTCATGCTGATCCAGGACCATGAGCACGGCCTGGTCCTCTCCGGCGAAATCCGCGCCGGTCTCATCCTCTGGCAGCCGCCAGTCGCTTCAGATTCCGAGGCCCGCCAGATCGTGACCGAGGCCAGCCGGTTGCGCGGCATGGCGTTCCGCGCCTCGGACCCGGTGGAGGCTTGCGTCCTGCGCCACCGCGCTGCGGTGCTGGAGGCGCGGCTGGTCGATCCTGCCTGGCGCGAGATTGCCGCCGATCTGCTGCGCCTGCCGCAGGCCGCCTGAGCATCACCCTGTTTCCCATCCCCCCGGCCCGGTCCAGCACCGGGCCTTATACTGTCTGGAGATCACCATGGCCGACTATTTCACCCATTTTTCCTGCTTGCTCGACATAGGCTCTTCCGAGAATGCTGTCCGCGCGCTGGAACTCTACACCGCGCTTTCCGACGAGAACGCGGCTGAGGACCCGCCTGCCAACGGGTTTCTGCTTTCGATCCAGCCGGAGCAGGGCGGCACCTGGCTCTGGATCCACGATGGCGGCAATGGCGACGCCGAGCACGTCCTCAAATTCGTGCTGCGCTGTGCGAAAGAGTTCGGCCTGACCGGTCTGTGGGGGATGCAATACGCCAATACCTGCTCCCGACCGAGGGTCGACGGGTTCGGCGGCGGCGCGCACGTCCTTGATCTTGCCACCGGTGAGACGGTGGACTGGATTTACACCGACGGCTGGCTGTCCACCGTGCTGGAGGGAGGCAATCCCTATGAGTGAGGTGATCGAGACCACCGTCTATCGCCTCGACGAATTGTCGGAGGCGGCGAGGGACAAGGCCCGCGCCTGGTATCGCGAGGGCGGATTTGACTATGGCTGGTATGACGCCGTCTATGAGGATTTCCAGCGCATCGCGGAAATCCTCGGCCTCGACTTCAAAACCCGGCCCGTTCGCCTCATGGGCGGCGGCACACGGCAGGATCCCTGCATCTGGTTCCGGGGTTTCTGGTCGCAAGGTGACGGAGCATGCTTTGAATCGTGGTATTCCTATCGGAAAGGAGCGCCCCGCCGGATCCGAGACTATGCGCCACAGGATGCGGAACTGCACCGCATCGCCGAGGCCCTGCAGGCGATCCAGCGGCGCAACTTCTATCAGCTTCGCGCCGAGGCCAGCCATCGCGGCCACTATTGTCACGAATACTGCATGGCGATCTCGGTCGAGCGAGACAGCCCCATATATCAGGACATGACTGCCGATGCCGAAGATGCCGTCATCGAAGCATTGCGTGATCTGGCCCGCTGGCTCTACCGCCAGCTGGAGCGCGAATACAACTACCTGTCCTCCGACGAGGCGGTCGATGACACCATCGCGGCCAATGAGTATACTTTCACGGAGGCCGGTCGCCGCTTCGGATGACGTTGGCACGTGTCCCTCGCTCGGTCGGGGCGCCTGGCGGCCATTCTATTCTGTCAGGTTGACTTCGGCTGACCGCCGGAACAATAAGTGAACATTGCAGCCGATCATAGGCTGAGAGTAGCGTTGGTTCATGTGATGTTCGTCGTCCCTTTCCGGGACTTCTCCCCTGGCCGCGCCCTGTTTCTGAAAGGACCGTTCGCATGCTCAAGGTGATTGCAGAGGATTTTATCAATCCTGATGCGCTGGAGATCGTGATGCCACTCTATCGTGAACTGGTGGAGGCGACCCGCCGGGAAGAGCGCTGCATAGCCTATGATCTCTTCATCGATCAGAAGGATCCTGGGCACTTTGTCTTCATTGAGGAGTGGCCAGATCGGGCTGCTCTTGACGCCCATTGCGCGTCGGAGCACTTCACGCGATTGGTACCGCTCATAAATGCCTATCAGAGACAGCCCGCGAAGTTCATTTTCATGGATGCGTTGCCCGGCTGAGCACACACTGCGGCAAGAGCGGGCTGCATTCTCACCAGGTGCCAGATCTTTCGACGGAGCATTCCCAAGTCACGGGCGGGTCCTCCCGTCCGGAATTGAGGAGCCAGTGGACTCTGCCGCTGCCATCCTGATCACCATGATAGGCTGAGATCGGTAGCATACCAGGACCGCTCATCAGGCCCTGCTCCTCTTCCCTGTCGAGCGTTGCTTTGGCCTGCGCCGCTCCGGCGGCCGATCAGGATCCGGTGTGGAATTGCACGGCCGTAGCTGCAGGTCGGTGGGGAAATGGCGCAAGCCTGTCCGTCAGCCGCTGGTGTGAGCATTGCCGGTCGTTGTCTGCCTGATCTTCCTGCTGGTTCCTTCAGGATCGCCGCTGTCTCCCTGTCTGTGGCGGCTCGCTCGCATGCGTCCTCTGTGATGGGCTGATCTGGCCGAAGAACAGCGCGCAGGCGCGCCTCAACGTCTCGGCGCAACAGCGTCGTGGGACTTTCTTCCCCTGCCGGCCCTGCCGTCATTCCTCGCGGGTCAAGAAAGCCCTGCCTGTGCTGTCAGGATCCCGTTCGGGACTGCGCCGGCCTTTGTCTCCGGCCTTTAGATCGCCATCGAGGCCGCACTGGAGCGGGCCCGAACACGAGAGAATGGAGACAGACAATGGCGACCATCGGCACCTTCAAGAAGACCGGCAACGAATACTCCGGCGAAATCGTCACCCTGAGCGTGCAGGCCAAGGGCGTGCGCATCGTCCCCGACCTGCGGTCCACGGGCGAGAACGCGCCCTCGCACCGGATCCTGGTCGGCCGCGCGGAGATCGGCGCCGCCTGGACGAAGCGCTCGAACGAGGGGCGGGAGTATCTGGGCCTGAAGCTGGACGATCCGAGCTTCAGCCACCCGATCTTCGCCAACCTCTTCGATGACGAGGACGGCGAAAGCTACAGCCTGATCTGGTCGCGGCCCAACAGCCGCCGGGGGGACTAACCCCCCAACCAGGGCCCCGGTCGAAGGACCGGGGCCTTTAAGATCTTCCCGGTTGGACCGGCAGTTTTGCGGGACGAAGCCTCCATTCGCTGCAAGACATCCTTTTCGCAAGCTCCACACCACCTGAGACAAGATCTTCGACATGAAAATCGCTGCAGGTTATCGAAGCTGCGCAATGTTGACTTTTAATTAGGCGACATATTATATGCCGCCGCATGACGACACTGGAACAAAAACATCTCGCATTGCTCAATGAGGCACAGCGCCGTGGACAGTCGGCCACGGACAACATGCGTCTCTGTTTCGAGGTCTTGGCGCTGGCCTCGGGCATTGACCGGGCTTGCGCGTCGCGCCTCGCGCCGCATCGCCTGTCTGAAGGAAAATTCGTGCTGCTGTTCCTGCTGCGCGATCTGCCGGAAGGGCTGGCCCCGCACGAGCTGGCCGAACGCGCCGGCGTCACGCGCGCCACGATTACCGGCCTTCTCGACGGATTGGAGCGCGACGGCTTTCTTGTCCGGCATGGAGACAAGGAAGATCGACGCAAGGTGTCGGTGCGCCTCACCGCCAAGGGGCAGGCGGTGGCACTCGATCTGTTCAACGAACATAGCCAATGGATTGCCTCGCTTTTCGCGGGCTTCGACCAGCACGAGCGCGAAGCCCTTAGCGGCCTCCTGCGGCATGTCTGGCGCAATTTGGCAATTCCGGCGAAGGACAGCGCGGCCGTTGCTGCTGGCGATCCCCGGTGAATGCTGGTCGGTCGGGAAAACGTGTGATGGATATTGAGCCTGCCCGTCTCGGCCAGCTCAATGCCGGCGTTACCGAGGCCGCCACGCTGACCGAGTGCCTGGCCGTGGATTTTGCGGTGCTAATGCGCGCCGCCCTGCCTGAAATCGCAGCAGATGCCATAGCAGCGATGCAGAAAGCGGCAGGCGAGGGCATTTCGCGGCGCATGGCATTGGCTGGGCGCCTGATCCATGAACGGCGTGGCATGATCGCCGTGGAAGAACTCCGCCGCCATGTATCCGACACGGTGCGCGGGTGGGCTTGCTTCACTATCGGCGCGGCCGAGGACATGCCCCTTCCCGCCCGGCTCGCTGCAATCAAGCCCTTTGCGGACGATCACCATTTCGGGGTGCGGGAATGGTCATGGATGGTCGTTCGCCCGCATATCGCCGCCGATCTCGACAACGCGATTTCGCTGCTCGCCGCTTGGACGGGCGAACCGTCCGAACGCCTGCGGCGCTTCGCCAGCGAAGCAACCCGGCCGCGCGGCGTATGGTGCGCCCATCTCGGCGCGCTGCGGCAATCTCCCGAAAAGGCACTGCCGATCCTCGAACCGCTCCGCGCCGATCCCGCCCCCTATGTGCAGGACTCCGTTGGCAACTGGCTGAACGATGCCAGCAAGGACCGGCCCGATTGGGTGCGCTCGCTCTGCGCCCAATGGTCAGCGGAAAGCGCCATCCCCTCAACCACCCGAATCTGCAAGCGCGCCCTGCGCTCCATCGACCGCAAGGGCTGACATACGAAAGGACCACCTCTATGGCGCACTATCTCGCTGAACTCTATTCCCCTAAAACCGCATGGTTGGCGCTCGACCAGAACGGCCGTCAAGAGTTTTTCAAGGCCGTTGGATCTGGCATGGGCTCGCTATCGGCCCTCGGCGTGGAAGCGATTGCCCTGGGTGAAACGAACGCCGCGACCCTTCATGCCCCGTCGCAAAAGTTCTTTGCGATCTGGCGTGCGCCCGACGCGGCAGCAATGAACGCCCTGGTGTCGGGCATCGCCGCTTCGGGGTGGCATGACTATTTCGACACGATCAACGCGACCGGCTCCGGCGTCGATCTGAACGGCCACCTCGCGCAGCTCGCGGCGCTCTAACCGTCGCAAAATTCCCGAAACTTGCGACAATTTACTCTGCTGCGCGGTCCTTTGGAACCATGTCTGTCAGAGCTTCCAGATCGCCGAGGGCCAGTGACAGTAACAGGCTCAAACTGAACCGGGCGTCTCCCGGCAAGGCCGGGACCGGGCTCAGGTCCTTGCGGACGGGAGCCGGTGATGCCGTCTCCCCCCATGCGGGCAATGATCCCTGACGCAAGGTCAGGCCGGTCCGAAACCGAACCGGATAATCTGCCCGGCTGTGCTGGATCGATCTGGAGAGACAGAGAGCGGCCGGGACGGGGGTGGTTCCCGGCAGGTGAGAGAGAGCGCTGGCGGGGCCATCCCGCTGTTCTGCTCTCCTGAGGTTCTCCCCGATGAACGATCTGTCTCCCGCGACCATGGCGCAAGCGCCGGTCGCGCCCAAAGCGCCTGCCTTTGGCTCCGGCGCGGCCGCGATCCTTGCCGCGGCCCAGGCATTGCTGCCGCGTCTCGAACGCGGCCAGCCTGTCGATGCTGGCATCTTGCGCGACGCGATGCAAAAGGCCTTCGGCACATCCGACGCCAGCGGTGCCTGGGACTGGAAGACGGCCTATGAGGCCTGCGAGGTCGCCACGGTTCTCTTCCTGCGAAAATACGGCCGGGCGATCTTCCGCAAAGCCGCCACGCCGGGTTCCCGACTTGCAGCACTCTCGAAGATCTCAGGCCTGTTGCCGAGCCACACCCGCCGCTCCGAGGAAAGCCAGGCGCTGCAACAATTCAGCACGCCGCTGCCCCTCGGCCTTGCCGCTCTGACCGCAGCAGCGATCACACCGGTTGATGTCGTTCTGGAACCCTCGGCAGGCACAGGCCTTCTGGCGATCCTCGCAGAGATTTCTGGCGGCAGTCTCGCTTTGAACGAATTGGCCGAAACCCGCGGCGATCTGCTCTCGCTCCTCTTCCCGGCCCTTTCCGTCACCCGTTTCGATGCGGCCCAGGTCCACGACCATCTCGATGCTGAGATCGTGCCTTCGGTGGTACTGATGAACCCGCCTTTCTCCGCGCTGGCCAACGTCACTGGCAGGGTTTCCGATGCCGCTTTCCGCCATATCGCCTCGGCATTGGCCCGCCTTGCTCCTGGCGGGCGTCTGGCTACCATCACCGGTGCGGGCTTTGGCCCCGAAGCCCCCGCTTGGCGGGAAGCCTTCATCCGTATGCAGGAGAGCGGCCGCGTGGTCTTCACCGCCGCCATCAATGGAGCGGTCTATGCAAAACACGGCACGAGTTTCGACACGCGCCTTACGGTGATCGACAAGGTTCCTGCCGAGAACCCTTCGTCCTTCCCGGCCTCTTCCGGCATGGCCCCCGATGTTGCCACTCTGCTCGACTGGATCGCGACGCAGGTGCCGTCCCGTCCGCCGGTCGATCTCCCGAAGCCTGCGGCGCTGGCTGCACCGGCAGCCGCCAGATCGGTTCGATCCCATCTCGCTCGAGCGCGTTCTTCGCAACCTCTCCCGATCATTCATGTCAGCCCGAATGCCGTTGAGCTGACCTATGAGACGATCGACTGGACCCCGCCCGAAGCCGCGCGGCTCTCGGACGCGATCTACGAGGAATACACGCTGCAATCGATTCGGATTCCCGGCGCGGCCCCGCATCCGACGAAGCTGGTGCAATCCGCCGCCATGGCCTCGGTCGCGCCGCCACGTCCCTCCTACTGGCCACTGCTGCCCGCTGACATTTGCACCCGCCTGTCCGACGCCCAACTGGAAACCCTGATCTATGCCGGTGAGGCCCATTCCGATCATCTTGCAGGATCCTGGACCCTCGACGAGACCCTGGACAAGGTCAGCGCCGCACCGGCCGGTGCCGCAGGTGCCGTGCGGTTCCGGCGCGGCTTCATGCTTGGCGATGGTACCGGTGCGGGCAAGGGGCGGCAATCGGCGGGGATCATCCTCGACAACTGGCTGCGCGGGCGGCGCAAGGCGGTCTGGATCTCCAAATCCGACAAGCTGATCGAGGATGCGCAGCGCGACTGGTCCGCGCTTGGGCAGGAGAAACTGCTGATCACGCCACTGTCGCGTTTCGCGCAAGGCAAGGCCATCACGCTCTCGGAAGGGATCCTGTTCACCACCTATGCCACGCTGCGCTCCGATGAGCGCGGCGAGAAGGCATCGCGGGTGCGGCAGATCACTGACTGGCTCGGATCGGATTTCGACGGGGTCATCATCTTCGACGAGAGCCACGCGATGCAGAATGCCGCTGGCGGCAAGGGCGAGCGCGGTGATGTCGTGGCCTCGCAACAGGGCCGGGCGGGTCTGCGGCTTCAGCACGCCCTGCCCGATGCCCGGGTGGTCTATGTCTCGGCCACCGGGGCCACGACCGTCCACAATCTCGCCTATGCACAACGCCTCGGCCTCTGGGGCGGCGAGGATTTCCCCTTCGCCACTCGGGCCGAGTTCGTCGAAGCGATCGAGGCCGGGGGCGTCGCAGCCATGGAGGTGCTGGCGCGGGATCTGCGCTCGCTCGGCCTCTATACCGCGCGGTCCCTGTCCTATGATGGCGTCGAATACGAGCTGATCGAGCATCAGCTGACCGATGAGCAGCGCCGGATCTACGATTCCTATGCCGGGGCCTTCGCCGTCATCCACAACAACCTTGATGCGGCGATGGAGGCCGCAAACATCACCGGCTCGGACGGCACGCTGAACCGCCAGGCCAAATCCGCTGCCCGATCCGCCTTCGAGAGCACGAAGCAGCGCTTTTTTGGCCATCTGTTGACCTCAATGAAGACGCCGACGCTCTTGCGTTCGATCTCGGCGGATCTGGCGGCGGGCCACGCGGCTGTCATCCAGATTGTCTCGACCGGCGAGGCGCTGATGGATAGGCGGCTGGCCGAGATCCCGACCGAGGACTGGAATGACCTGAATACCGACCTCTCGCCGCGCGAGTATGTCATGAGCTACCTGCAGCATTCCTTCCCGGTGCAGCTCTACGAGCCGTTCAGCGATGGCGAGGGAAATATCAGCTCGCGTCCGGTGTTCCGGGATGGCCAGCCCGTCGAAAGCCGCGAGGCCGTTTCCCGGCGCGATGCGATGATCGAGCATCTGGCCGGCCTGCCGCCGGTGCCGGGCGCGCTCGACCAGATCGTGCAGCATTTCGGGACCGAGAAGGTGGCAGAGGTCACGGGGCGCTCGCGGCGGATCGTCCGTAAGGGCGAAGGTCCGGCGGCACGGTTGGCAGTCGAGAACCGCGCCGCTTCGGCCAATCTGGCGGAGACCTCGGCTTTCATGGATGACCAGAAGCGTATCCTGGTCTTCTCGGATGCAGGTGGCACCGGGCGCAGCTACCACGCCGAGCTTTCCGCGCGAAACCAGCGGCTGCGGGTGCACTATCTGCTGGAGCCGGGTTGGAAGGCCGATGCCGCCATTCAGGGTCTGGGGCGCACCAACCGCACCAATCAAGCGCAGCCGCCCCTGTTCCGGCCAATCGCCACGGATGTGAAGGCGGAGAAACGGTTTCTCAGCACGATCGCGCGGCGCCTCGACACACTCGGCGCGATCACCCGCGGCCAGCGCCAGACTGGCGGGCAGGGGCTGTTCCGGCCGGAGGACAATCTCGAAAGCCCCTATGCTCGTGCCGCTTTGCGCCAGCTCTATCTTCTCCTTGTGCGGGGCAAAGTGGAGGGCTGCTCGCTGGAACGGTTCGAGGCCGCCACCGGGCTGAAGCTGATGGACAGCAATGGCATGAAGGATGAGTTGCCGCCGATCACCACCTTCCTCAACCGCCTGTTGGCGCTGACCATCGAGTTGCAGGGCGTGCTCTTCACGGCCTTTGAGCAGCTGCTGGAGGCGAAGGTCGAGGGTGCGATAGCCGCCGGCATCTATGATCTGGGCCTTGAGACGTTGAAGGCCGAGAGCTTCACCGTCACTGACCGGCAGGTGATCTATACCCATCCCGGCACCGGGGCGGAGACCCGGCTTCTGACCATCACCGAACGGCGGCGCAACAAGCCGCTTCTCCTTGATGCCGCACTGGAAGAACTGGATGATCCGCGCGCGGTACTGCTGATAAACAGCCGCTCAAACCGGGCGGCGGTGCAGGTGCCGACCACTTCGATCATGCTTGACGATGGCGAGATCGAACGGCGTGTGCGCTTGATCCGACCGATGGAAGCCTTCAGCATGTCAGTCAGGATGATGAGTGACACCCTTTGGGTTGAGACCGACAGGAAGACCTTCGCGGCCGCATGGCGGGCCGAGGTCGCTGATGTGCCGGAGTTTTCCGACGCAACTCTGCATGTGGTATCGGGCCTGCTTTTGCCGGTCTGGAAGCGCTTGCCGCCGGATGAGACCCGCGTCTACCGCCTCCAGACGGATGCGGGCGAACGTATCATCGGTCGCCGGGTCTCGCCTGCATGGGCGTCCAATGCCACGACCAGTGTCGCGGTGAGCCTGACCCCGGATCAGGCCTATGCTGCACTTCTCGACGGTCGCACGATCCTCGATCTGGAGGAGGGGCTGCAATTGCGCCGCTCAAAAGTCATGGGCGCGAACCGGATCGAACTGACCGGGTTCACCGAGGTGATGCGCGACCGACTGCGGGCCTGGGGCCTCTTTAGCGAGATTATCTCCTGGAAGCTTCGCTTCTTCGTGCCCGTTGGGGAACACGGCACCGCGATCCTCGGTAAGCTGCTCGCGATCTATCCGATCAGCCGTATCACCGAGCGCGAGGCGGCGTGATGGCCCGCATCGATGCCGCCGATCTGTCGCAGCGTCTCGGCCAACAGGCCGAGGCGGTGTGCCGGTACTATCTCTCGAACGGCCGCAAAGAGGGCAACTACTGGCAGGTCGGCGATGTGCGCAACGCGCCTGGGCGGTCGATGTTCGTCCGCCTTACCGGTCCAGCATCCGGCAAGGGCGCAGCGGGTAAGTGGACCGATGGCCAGAATGGCGAACACGGCGATCTGCTCGACGTTATTCGCGAAAGCCTCGGGCTCGCCGATTTCACCGCAGCCGCTAAGGAAGCTCGGCGGTTCCTTAGCCTGCCGCAACTGGAACCGGCACCAGAGGGGAAGACGCGCAGATCGGCACCATCCCCTTCAGGATCATCTGAACCGGCAGAACGTCTCTGGCGCATGTCCGGTCCCATTCGGGGCTCACTCGCCGGCACCTATCTGCGGACCCGTGGCCTGACCGATTTGCGCGGCACTGATAGTCTCCGCTTTCACCCTGACTGCTATTATCGTCCGGAGGGCGAAGGTCCGACCGAGACCTGGCCCGCACTGATCGCGAAAGTCACCGACCTCGACGGCAAACTCACCGGCGTCCACCGTACCTGGCTCGCCCGCGATGGCAGCGGGAAAGCGCCTCTCGACCCAGCCCGCAAGGCGATGGGGGATCTGCTCGGCCACGCGGTCCGATTTGGTCGCGCGCAGGATATCATGGCGGCAGGGGAGGGCATCGAGACTGTAATCTCGCTCCGCCAGATCATGCCAACGATGCCGATGGTCTCGGCGCTGTCGGCCGCACATCTCGCAGCCATCCTGTTCCCGTCGGGTCTGCGCAGGCTCTATATCATCCGCGACAATGATCCGGCCGGTGAAGGGGCGCGGGACAGCCTGATCGCCCGGGCACATGAGATCGGCATCGAGGCCATCACGCTCTCGCCCATGTTGGGGGATTTCAACGACGATCTCATGGGGCCGGGTCTGGAGGCGCTTCGGGCGCAGGTCCGGGGGCAACTCGCCCCTGAAGACGTCAGCCGCTTCATGACACTTCGCTGATCCGCCGGGAGTGGGGAGGGTGATCGGGCGGTCTGGCGCCTGCCCGGGCAATCAGGGGAGGCAACCCCTTCGGCAAGAGGACCGCGCCTTGGCCTTCTCAGAGGGCGAGCGGCCCACAAACGCTCCAGCCCGGCAATGGCGGCGCCCGACTGATTTCCGTCGGCGAGAAAACCACCCCACGCGACAGGTCGCGTGGGGGCCCCGTCTTCCCCGCCTTTACATCGCGAGGCAAATCAGCCGGGCTTTGCCATCAAGGCCCGCGAAGGCGCGGGCTGCCCGGCCGGAGCGCCCGTGGGCTTGTCGTCGCCAGAAGGCCGCGACGGTCGCGGTCCAAGCCGAAGGATGCATCCCATGTATGCCCAGGATCAGTTCGAACCCGATCACACCATCTCCCCGACCGGCCATATCATCGAAGACATGCAACTCTATGGCTACCGTCCTGCCGAGGGCGAGGCAGATCCCCGGCCCACACCCGAAGACCAGGCCATCCAGACCGCGGTCTCTGACATCTTCGACGCTCTCATTTCCACCATGGCTGATACCAACCTCGACTTCGACCTCGACGAAATCCTCTGGTCGACCGTCAACACGTTCCACCGCGCTGCGGAACGGATCGAGCGCAAGCTCGATGACAACGAGCAGGCGCAGAAACGCCTCCAGCGGGAACAGGATGGCAGCGAGGTGAAATCCGTCCAACTCGAGAGCCTGATCGGCATCGGTGGCAACCTGATCGAGCGTCGCGAAAGCCTGGAACTCTTCCGCGAAACCGCCGCCGACATCTTCCTGCGCGTGACCGGCACCCATTGGGCACCGCGTTCGGGCTCACGCACCAACCATCGCCATCTGACGGCAGCCATGATCGACAGCCGCGACTTTCTCGCCGCCAAGAAGATCGCCGAGACCGAAATGCTGGTGCCGCCGGGGCCGAAAGTTGCCTTCTCGGGCGGCGACACTACCGATCACCGCACGATCTGGGATCGTCTCGATCAGATCCACGCCAAGCATCCGGACATGGTGCTGATGCATGGCGGCAGCCCGAAGGGGGCCGAGCGCATTGCCGCCACCTGGGCCAGCAACCGCAAGGTGCCGCAGGTCGCTTTCAAGCCCGATTGGACCAAACACGCCAAGGCCGCACCCTTCAAGCGCAATGACCAGATGCTCGACTGCCTGCCGATCGGTGTCATCATCTTCCCCGGCACCGGCATCCAGGAAAACCTGGCCGACAAAGCTCGCAAGATGGGTATCCCCGTCTACCGCATGGCGAGGGGCGGCGCGTAAGCGTCGCCAATCCACTTGACGCACCCTGCCGTGATTGCCCTTGGCTCGTCCCCAGCTTGTGAACGGGGTAAGAGTTGGTTGCCTCTTGACTAACCCGGGTAGCGTCTTTGACCATTGGCCATGGACAGGATCGATTTGCTGCGTATTTTCGTGCGGGTTCTGGAGACCCGGAGCTTTTCCCGAGCTGCTGCTGATTTGGATATTTCCCGGTCCGTGGTCTCGGCGGCGATCCAGGATCTTGAGATGCGCTTTGGCGCTAGGATGTTTCATCGTAGTACGCGAAGTGTACGAGCTACGCATGATGGCGAAGCGTTATATGTGTGTGCCCGGCATTTGATCAACGATATGGAAGAGGTAGAGGCCTTATTTCGCGGCAAGCAAAGCAATGTGACAGGCAGGGTACGAATTGATGCGCCGGCGCGCGTTAGCAGCACGATACTCGCCCCGGCACTGCCGACGCTAATTGGTGCCTATCCTGAATTGCATATTGAACTCGGCGGTAGCGACAGGTTGCTAGACCTTGTTGCCGAGGGGGTGGACATCTCTGTGAGGTTCGGGCTTCTTGCTGACAGTGATCTGGTAGCAAGGCGTGTTGGTGATGTCCGCCTCGTGACTGTAGCCAGTCCGAGCTACCTGAAGCGATACGGAATACCTACCGACATGCGACAGCTCGCCGGTCATGTCGAAGTTGGTTTGATATCTCCTTCCACCGGTCGTCCTCTGGACTGGGGGTCTTTGGATGGCACAAACTTGATCTCACCACCTCTCAGGTCACGTGTGAGCGTGAACAGTGCGGATTCTCTGCTTGCTTGTGCGCTCGCCGGCGTCGGTATTGTCCGCGCTCCAGCCTACGAGGTTTCCGGGTTTATAAACCGTGGTGAACTTGTCGAGATTTTGAGCGACTTTTCTGCGCCGTCTATCCCGGTTTCGCTAGTATGGCCTCATAGGCGACAGATGCCCTACCGCGTTCGCGTCGTTTCCGATTGGGTCGGTCAATTAATTTCTGAAGCTCTTGGCCTTGCGCGTTTTACTAAGTCTGGCTCAGATTTGGCTATTTTCACTCGATAGTTGGGCGCGCGAAGAGACGCCGGCATGGGACGTTATAACCCAGGCGTCGCTGAAGGGGCAAACGGGTACTGCAAGCAGCACGCGACTTCAGCTCGGCTTGTTCATGAATAGCCCACTACGCGGTAGCTCCTTAGTTGTATGACCCGCGGAGTCTGCGTGCTGCGTTGCTCGATGCTATTAGACATCAGATGTCGGGAACCCCGAACAATCGATGCCGATCTGACGTACGAACAGCCTGTGAAAAAAGTGATGCGCTGCATCCCACGTCTGCAGCGGCGTCAGCGCTTCTCAACAAGAGGTTCTTGCAATGCGTTAGGGCAGGGTTTGTCCAGCCAAGCTGGCATGTGCTCGCCGGTGTTCCACTTGTACAGAAAGCCCACTAAGCGCTGCGTCTTTCTATCTCTAAGCTTTGCCACTGGATGCGCGCATAGCTTAGCTTCGCGTGGTTCATATTTGGGCGTTTGAGGGGCAGGCTCATGTTCGTGGCGCATCTTACTCATAACCATATCTAAGTAAAGAGAGAGTGGCGAATGTCCCTGAGTTTGGCGCTTTGCATCAAGGGGGGTTCGTCACCCGAGAGTTGAAACGGAACAAGCTTGATCACAACCTGTCACAACGGGTGCGACTTCTCCATGCGGATACCCGTTGGGGTAAGGTGGCAGGTTGTATTCCCACACCTGCGGGAGGGGGAAATGGTTTGGAAACTCATGACGGAAATGCCGGCGCTGGACGCGCGGTTGCGCCAGATCGGGACCAGCGGCTACTCACTTGTTATTCATCTGAGGGGATTGGCGCCGGAGTACTATGTCTCCACCTTCCCTGAGCCGTGGCTAATCCAATACCGGGACGGACAATTTGCCCTGCTTGATCCGGTCAACCACTGGGCGCGGACCAACACCGGCAGGATGCGCTGGAGTGATCTGGAACCGTCGTCCATCACGGCAGCCGGGGCGCAGGTGATGGAGAGCGCGAAACGGCACGGCCTGTGTTACGGTGGCGGGGCCTCGCGGCATGATCCGGGGCGACCTGCGCTGCTGAGCTTTCTCTTCTGCGCCCGCGAAGACCGGGAGCTGACCGACAGCGAGTTGGAGGGGGTTGAGCATATCCTCGGGCATATCCTCACCCGGATCGGGGCAAACCGGGAACTGTCGGGGAGCGAGCTCGACATGATCGATGACATGGCGCTCGGCCTCTCCTACAAGCAGATTGCGCGCAAACGCGGGATCAGCCCCGAGACCGTCAAGAAGCGGCTGGAACGGGCGCGCATGATCCTTGGGGCGAAGAACTCGGTCCATGCTGTGGCGATTGCCACCCGCCGCGGCTTGATCCTGAACCGGCCTGATCGGGGACCGAAAGGTCGGCGATCCCGGGATTGAAAGCGGGTTCAGCCGGCAGAAGGATGGTCATCCTGCAGCGTGTCCAGGAGCGCGTCGATCTCCTCCCATATCAAGGGTTCCAACTGGCCACGGACCAGAGACCAGCGGCTGCAGACGCCAAGCGGGTCCTGTGTCGCCTGAAGACGGTCGAATACGGCAGCGGGGACAGCCACGCTGGTCCTGGCAGTCCAACTGGTATCGCCCGCACGCTTGTGCGGGGCAGGCGGCATATAAGTCGGGCAGAGGGTCCACCGCTTCACGGCCCTGCGCAGGGCAGCACGAATGACCTGCGCCGGTGCGATCCCGCAGGCTGACAGCGCCGCTGCCTGACGGTCGAGGGCGGTGGCGCGCACGTCGATCTGGATTGAAGATGCCATCCGATCCGGCTGGGCAACGGGATCCGGCCCGATGGTCCGCCCTGCGTCCGGCATTTGCTCAGCGGTATCAACGCTTATTGGGCTTTCGGGCAGGCTGCTTGCGGAATCCGGGCGCGGGCCATGCGGGGACAGGCTGGCCGAATAGTCCGGGTCAGGTCGTGTAACGAGGGGAATGCGTTTGCGCACCATGGTTGCCTTACCCCGCGAGAATGTCGTTGAGGATATCGACCGCCTCTTCCAGCGCTTCGACAATCGGTCGGACATGCGGTTTCATCAGCGGGTTAGGGTCGTTCTGCCGTTCCAGCGCGATGGCGTGCAGCAGGCCCAGTTGGTCCATGTCTTTGTAGGCCTTGCGACGCATCATCACGGTCTCGATGACGGGGAAGCGGCTGACCGCCCGCGCGATCAACTCGGCATCGGCCTTGGTCGGTCTGGGATCGACCATGTTCAGCACAACGTGATGGCGGGGCAGGGCGCTTGGGTCGTCGACGCGGTTGCGGAGGTTTTCGAACCAGGTCGCCGTCTGCTCGCCGACATCGAGATCTGTTGTCGAGAGCATGACCGG
The DNA here is from genome assembly GCF_016405985.1 of Paracoccus sp. IB05. GTDB lineage: Bacteria > Pseudomonadota > Alphaproteobacteria > Rhodobacterales > Rhodobacteraceae > Pseudogemmobacter. The sequence continues at coordinate 27,589 of NZ_JAEFCF010000045.1, read as the reverse complement.
CGTGACCAGATGATCCGCCAGCACTGCGACGCCGTCCGACCATTCCGCGCCAACACCGGCCGTGTCGACGAAGATGAGATCCGCAAGGTTATGCTCATAGGCGTGATCGATGGCGCGGCCTATGGTCTCGACACTCTCAGCCCTGACCAGGGTCAGCAAGGGCGATCCATAGCCACTGGCTACCGCACGCTTGTACCAGGACGCGAAGGCGCCAGTACTGTCGCTGTCGATCAGGGTGACACGGCGACCCGCTGCAGCAGCAGCGCTGACGAGTGCCCGGCTCAGGGTCGTCTTGCCTGACCCACCTTTGCGGGCCATGGTCGCGATCACACGCAGAGAGTCACTCGCCATGGCACACCAACATAAATACTGAATCGACACGATACAATATTATTGACTAGGCAGCATTTCATGCCGGGTCAAGCAGAATGCAGACCGCATAGCGCAATTACCAGATCGCAGAGAACGTGGCGCACTCTCCAGAAATCAGAGCGCGTCACGCAGATGGCGGATAGCAGCTCCCATTCCCCTACCGGCACTTTCCATTGTGCAGAATGCAGGACGCAGGGGGCGTGATGCAGGGTCCAGAGCGCATATCCCGTATTGCAGATGACGTGGCGCAGACCGCAGAAAACGTACCGCAAACGGCAGAGGACGGGGCGCACGTTCCAGAAGACGGGATGCAGATCGCATAGGACGTGACGCATTGTGCAGACACCGTGAATCCGCCCCTCGGGGGCGGTTTTTCATAATGAGTACAGGCCCGTAGGCCCGACTCCGCTTGTGCTGGGAGTCGGCGGGCCTGTACGATTCTGGCAAGAAATAGGAGCGTTTTCTTTACAATGGCCAAGGCCCGTCGACTGACCGAGGAGGAGCGTCTGCGCATCGCCAAAGAGCGGTCGGAAGGCGTGTCTGCGAGGGAGTTGGCATCGCGCTACGGCGTCAGCGTCGTGTCGGTCTACAATGCGGTGAACCATGCCAGCGGTCGCCGTATCTCGAACGGAAGTCGGACCCGCGTGCTGAACCTGCGGGTCAGCGAAGCCGAGCTGAGGGCTTTCGACGCCAGCCTGTCACGACGCGGGATCACTCACCGCACCGATGCGCTGAGACGTTTCGTGATGGCTGCAGATGATCTCCTGGCCCCGGACGAATACATGACAGAAGAGCTGCGCGGCCTTGGCGCGGCGCTGAACCGGGTCGGCAACAACATCAACCAGATTGCCCGCCGCCTGAATGAGGGCCGGGTCAGGGGTGAGGTGGCGAAGCTTTCGGTGCCTGAGCAGGCGGAGATCCGGGCGCTGGCAGGTCTGGTCTTCGATATGTCCGACCAGATTCAAGAGCTGGCGCGCAACCGCCGCCGCGCGTTGGAACTGGAGGTCAGCCAGGCGTTGGCGCCCCTGGTGGCGGAGGTGCGCGATGGCCCGCGCTGACGCCGTCCGGGCGATCAATCCTGCGCTCTTCGATCGAGGCTGGAGCAAGGTCTCAGGCTCTGCCTCGGGCGGGTTTGGCAAACGCGCGCAGATGGTGCGGGCCGCGCGCGGCCATTCGCCGGCGATCTTCAAGCCGATCCGCCAGGGCGGCTGCCATACCGGGGCACAGCTACGCGCCCAGCTCTCCTACCTCACCACCAAGTCGAGCTTCATCCTAGATTCCCGAGGCACCCATGATGGCAAGAAAGTGCTCTCGCCCGGCGAGATCGAACGGGTGGCGCGGCGCTTCGAGAACCAGTGGAACGAGCGCCACGCGCCGAAGCTGGGCCATACCTCGCATCTCCTGATGGCCTTTCCCATCGGCACCCGCAGAACCGAGGTGCGCGAGATCACCCGCGAAATCTGCGAGCGCTTCTTTGAGAGCGATGGTGCCCGCTTCGACTACATCGCTGCAATCCATGAGGACCGCGCCCATCCCCATGCCCATATCGTGCTGAACCGTCGCAGCAAGGACGGGGAGATGTTCTTCCTCGGGAAGGACCATCACTTCAGCTATGACGCCTTCCGCGAGGCCATGGTCGAGGCGGCCGAGCGCCACGGGCTGCGGCTCGAGGCGACACGGCGGCTGGACCGGGGCGTGCTGACCCGCGCGGCCAACGAGACGGAGATCCGCAAGGCCGAGGCAGAGGGTAGGGTGGCGGCTGAACGCCCGCGCACCGGCCCTGACCTTGACCGCGCCCTGGCCGAGGTCGCGCGCAATGCCGCGATTTATCGAGGTCTCGCGGCCGAGGCCTCGCGTTCGAACTTCCATGATGTAGCGGAAGCCCTGACCCGGGCAGGGGATCTGTTGGCCCGGGGCGCAAGTATCCAGTCAGACGGAGTGTTGTATATGAGTGAAGATGTTCATGACTTTGACGAGTTGATCGACCGGTTCACGCAGAATGTTCGGCAGATCGAGGATCTGATCGAGCGGGCTCCGGCAACCGAGCGCCCGGTGATCGAGCGAAAACTGACCGATGTGCTGCGCGAGGTCTCACACCTGCAGCCGCTCGGCGAGCGGTCCGACACTTTGCACGAACCCGCGTCCCGCGACGGGATCTATGCCGCCCCGAACCTTGTGGAGGCGCATCGGGATCAGTTGGACGACCCTGCTCTCAGAACCCGCATCACAGAGGCGGTGCAGGGCACCGGCATCGACAGCGATGCGGTTCTGGCCCGGATGCGCGAGGGTGCAGGCAATGCCGCGCTGGAACAGCAATGGCTCGCACAGGATTTGCGGGCAATTGCCGGAAAGGAAGGGTTGGACCTGCGCGATGAGGTACAGCGCGATCAGGCGATGGATCGGCTGGAGGCTGTCCATGGCAAGCTCGGAGATGTCCTGACCGAGGCGCGAGTGTTGAGGGCCGTCGAGCAGGTGGAGCGGGAAGAACCGGAAAGGGAGAATAGGGCGCGGGCCTCTGACCGTGCCGTGCACCGGGCAGAGGTGGATAATGCGGCGGGTGGGGGCCGCGAGCCCGACATCTACAGTCCGGCCGAGCGTCAGGAGTTCCGGGCGCTGGTCTATCAGTTCGAGCGGACTGACTTCAGCTATTCCTACTCCGATGATCCGCGGGCCCGTCGGGCTGGCGAGAAGGGCGTGGCCGAGGCTACGGTGGCCTTCGACCGCTTCGCTCAGCGCTCGCCCCAGCATGCGGAACTCGCAGCCATGGCGTGGGAGAAGGCGACCGATGTCATCCAGCCCCCGAAATCCGGAGTTAGGGAAGCGGACCGCGGCTTGCATATCGGCGACATGGAACTCGCGCTGCGCGATCCGTTCAGGGATATCGGCCCGATCACCGAAGAGGCCAGAACCCTGGCGCGTTACCGTGCCGAGATGCCGGCGGACGAGGTCCGCGCCGCAGTGCAGCGTGAGATCGACCACCTTTATGCTGAGGGAGCATCGCGTGACTATATCAGCGAACGCGCCGTCGAGAGCGAGGATCGCTTGCGCCAAGTCTACGCCGAGCGCCGCCATATGGCCGAATCCGCCCCGGAACTGATCGCGGTCCTGCGCGAGGCGGGGCAGGGCGAGGTCCGGCCCTTGTCAGAGGCAGGGCAGGCGCGGCTGGTCGAGCAGGTCAACGCCCGGCTGACCGATGCGGATATTCGCGCTCTGCGATCCGGAGATGCCGAGGCCCTCGAGGCGATCACCGACAATCCGCGCCAGCAGCTTGTACTGGCGAAGGTCTGGCTGGAGGCCAACAAGGTGCATGCCAGCGATCCGGCCATGGACAGAGTCTTGGACCGGATCGTGGAAGATCGCCATGGCGACGATCTACGGCACAACCAGACCGACGGCGAGAAAGGCATCCGCCATGGATAAGGGCAAGATGGCCTTCGCCGCCGCGACACTCACCCTGCTGGGCCTGATCATCGGCTATGTGCTGGCGACGCTCTACTTCGTCCTGCAATATGGCCACTCCACCCGCAGCCTCGACCTGACGCTGCTGGCCCGAAACTGGCTGGCCCTACGCAACACGGCCCCGCAGGATTTTCTCTGGGTCAATGGCATCATCGCCGGATCCGGCCTGCTGGCGCTTCTGCTCACCGCGACCATGCTGGGCGATGCGCTGACCCGGTTCGGACTGACCCATTGGCAAACTCGCTCAGAGATGAAGCGCAACGGCTTCTTCGCAAAACCCGGTGCCGGATTCCTTCTTGGCAAGATGGGCCCCCCGAAGTCGAAGAAGCCCTTCATTGTCTCAAAGACCTTTCCGCATGCGCTGGTCGTAGCCCCAACCGGGCGCGGCAAAGGCGTCGGCTTCGTGATCCCGAACCTGCTCACCTATCGCGGTTCCGCCGTGGTGCTCGACGTCAAGGGCGAGAACTTCCGCGAAACCGCGCGATTCCGCGCCTCCTTGGGCGACAAGGTTTTCCGCTTCGCTCCAACGGATTGGGAGCGCCCGACGCACCGCTACAATCCGCTGGCGAGGATTGCGGCGATGACCAACTCCGACCGGCAACAGATGGAGTTGAAGCTGACCGCGAAGCTCTTCCTCCAGACCGACAACGAGAAACTGAACGGTTTGCTTGCTGGCGGGATCGACCTATTTGTGGCCGCCGGGCTTCTGGCCTTCGAGCGCGGGATTCCGACCATCGGCGAGATCTACCGCATCACCGCCTCGGGAGGCGACAAGCAGAAGGAGTATCTCAAGCGCGCCCATGAGGTGAAGAGCCCCTCGGCTAGGCTGATCTTCGAGCGCATGGCTTCCACCAACAACGATACCCTCACCTCCTATCTCTCGCTCCTTATGACCTCGGGCCTGGATACCTGGGACAATCCGGCAATTGACCGGGCAACGGCGACATCGGATTTTTCCTTCCGGGATATCCGTCGTCAGCCGCACTCCATCTATCTAGCGGTGGAATCCGAGATGATCCGGCCCCTCGCGCCGCTCATCCGGCTGTTTTTTTCGGATTTGATCGCATCGCTTCAGGCGGCCGAGCCGAGGGAAGACGAACCCTGGCCAGTGATGATCATGCTCGATGAGTTCGACCGGCTCGGGAAGATGCCGATCGTGGCCGAAAGCATCAAGACGCTACGCTCCTTCGGCGGCAACCTCGCCATCGTTACCCAGACCATCCCGGCGCTGGACGAGATCTATGGTGAGAATACCCGCCGGTCCCTGCAGGGTGGGGCAGGGGTCAAACTCTACCTCACACCATCGGATCAGAAGACCATCGAGGAGTTGAGCCAGGCGGTGGGGAAAACAACGAAGCGTGTGGTGACGCGGTCCCGCTCTGTTGGGCGCAACCCGTTTGAAGGCCGCAGCGTGACGGAACGCACTGAGGAAACGCCTCTGTTGAACGAGGATGAGGCGCGGCGTCTTGACCTTGATGAAGTCATCCTCGTGGTCGATGCGCAAATGCCGATCCGGGCCCGGCGGATCAAGTATTACGAAGATCCTGTACTCCAACTGCCCCATAAAGGTCAGTGGGGTAGCTATCCGTATCCTGATGCTGAGAAGCTGCGGTACGATTCCCGGCTAAAGGAGGCAGAAGATGCTGTGGGACTCCTATCCCGAAGACTGGAAGCCGTAGGTCAAATGCGAGGCAATGATCTTCTCCCGACAGCAGGAGCTAATACCGTCTCGGATCCCAAATTGCGTGCACCTAGTCGACGTGACGCGATTGTACGAGCCCTGACGCCGATCCGCCTTGAGCCTTTGGCCTTCCGTCGGACTGATGACAGTAAACTTGCGGTCGAGAGAGCTGTCCTTAAAGCCGCAGATATTATCGCCAATCACGCAGGGATCACACCCTGAGGCGAGCATCCCATACGGGCACCACATGCAGTTCCAGGTTGGGTATGAGAAGCGCTAACCGGGAACACAGCATGCAAGGGTCGGGAAGTTCAGCTGCAAGCAACATGGCCGTTGATGAGTCCAGAATTCCTGAACCTTCTAGAGCAGCCTCACTTGCGTTCCGATTTCAACGATATCGAACAATCTTTCGATGTTCTCATTGTATATTCCGACACAACCATTTGAGGCGGGACGGCCTATCTTTTCAACCAGATCAATCCCGTGGATCCGGTAATATTGCCAACTTAGGTTCAGCGCCCGCGAACCAAGGGGATTGTCCGGACCCGGACCAATTGATTGAGGAAGTGTCGGGTCGCGCTCACGCATATTCGGTGTCGGAATCCAGGTGGGATTTCGGCGCTTCAAGACTATCTCGGTATAGCCGCGGCGGGTTAATTCTTCACTCATGGGCACCGAAGAAGGGTATACGAGATATAGGCTTTCGTCTTCTGACCAGTAATGCAGGACGCGGGCCTCCAAATCGCAGAGAATTGCCCCCTTTCTCAGGTGTTGGAAGTGGTCTTGCCAGCGCTGAGAGCGAAAACTCGCTGTGTTGTGGCGATTTGGTGCGGAAGGCGCGATCATCGTGACTTCTTGGGCCCGCAAGACGGCTGGAGTCGCAAGGGCAGCCATTCCGGCTGCAACGAAAGTGAGGATGTCGCGCCGTGTTGAAAGACCGGTCATCAAGCTTTTCCTTTTCTTAGTCGGCGATCGTCATAGTCCACCAGAGCCTGTTGCCGGGCTCCTGGAACACGCCAATGCCAATGCGTTGTGCTTCCGGATCGAGGAGCAAAGCTCGTTGAGCGGAGTTGCCCATCCAAGTCGCAATTGTCTGAACTTCGCTCTCATAGGTCTCTGAAACCAGCTCTCCCAGCACATTGCCAGAGAAGCCGGCGCGTCGGGCGCGGTCCATCGGTGAACTTCCATCTGCGCCGAAGTGCCAGGCGCGGCGTTGCTGCGCCATAGAACGAGAATGCTCGTCCGCTGCTAATATGAGTGCAGGCTCGAGAACTACCGCAGCAACCCCGGAAGCGCTTCTGGTGTTGTTAACTGTTTCGAGTGCACGCTGCCGTACATTGGCAACATTCTCAGGTGTTACAGAATATATCCCTTGAACTGACGAGCCAGAATCATCAAGCCGAGGCGGCGCAGACGGGTTCAATTGGGCACATGCTGAGAAGGTGAGCAGCGCAGCAATACCCAGTACTCCACGAAACATCGTCGCGGTAGGAGCCCGCATTTTGGTCGGGGAACCCGACTGGGTGATGGTTTCATTCCTATAGTTCATCAGACGTATATAGGCCTTCAGATCATTTTGTTCGGAAGACCCTGTAATTCCTCTAGCCACATGAGGTTCAAGGCCGGGATGCCCGAAATCCTGCCGCATCACGGAAATTTCAGAATCTGTGCGAGATGCCGGCAGAGGCCGCTCAGATACCCTCAACCTTCTTGATCCGAGGAGTAGCCTGTTGCGAGGCGCCCTCTTGCAAGAGCGTCCATGTCGATGGCGCTCGCGATTTCCTGTGTCGGAACTGCATCGTCTTCGAGTGGATCAACTGGTCGGCCGTCAATCAAGACCTCGTAGTGAAGGTTGGGGCCACTCACTAGGCCAGTTGCGCCAACCGCACCAATACGATCTCCCGCGCGAACGCGAGTTCCGGGAGCCATCCCTTCAGCAAATGCGGAGAGATGAGCATAGCGTGTAGTCACGCCACCACCGTGGTCGACATCAATTGTCAATCCATAGCCGCGGATGGTGCCGGCGTATACAATTCTGCCCGCCCCTGTTGCATTGATGGGCGTTCCCGTCGGCGCGGCATAATCAATGCCTGTATGCATGCGGCGCCCACCCAATACCGGATGGTTGCGGTTCCCAAAAACTGAGGAGAGCCGCGCGCCCATGATCGGCGGAGCACTGCGCTGGACGAGTTCACCGTCTTCGAACAACAGGACCGGGCTGGCAGCGTCTGTCGCCACCAGTTCGTAGTCATGGCCGCCAATGGTCAGTCTCGAGTAAGAGAGGCGTGGTTCCCCGGCAATGCTGCCATCCGGCAGGATGTCTTCTTGCCAGATCAGGGCGAAGGCTTCACCGCCTCGCAGGTCGCGCCTGAAATCGACCTGACCCGCCATCAGCGCGGTCAGGTCCACAGCGAACCGTGGTGGAGCTCCAATACTGACCAGCGCATCATAGAGCGAACCGTTCAGAACGACTGTCTCTTGCCGGCCCCGGGTTGTTGTTTCTGGTTCAAGACGAACCGCTTCAACCTCGCCAGTGAAGGAGAGAGATACTTCGACGCCATTGCCTACGAGGAGTTGGAGCGACTCTAGGCGAGAATTGTCGTCGCGTCTGGTCGTCCAGCGCAACACGTTGCCTGGGCGCAAATCGCGGATATCATACACGCCGTCCAGCGCGAGAGCGGCTTCAGCGCGGTCGGATGGCGAGATGCCGCCCTGCGCCAACAGCCTGTCAAGAGAGTCCCCTTGCGCGATAGTGATCTCAGCGGACTGCACCTCAACGGCTGCCCCAGTCTCGATTTGCTCGCTCGCCAGTGGCTCTGCATGTAATGGGGCCGCCAACAGAAAAGCGAGCAGCGGGACGGTCAGTTTTGTGGCCATCTGGCAGGATGTCCTTTTCAGGTCAGGATGCGACGGATTTTAGGAATGGCGAAGGCGGGGTCTTCGTGGAAATCAATGATGCCCGCAAAGCGGCCATCGGGCCGGAACAGAAAGACGCCGGCGGTGTGGTTCATCGTATAGTCGCCATCTTCGCGCGGCATCTTTTCGTACCTCACTCTGAAGGCTGCGGCGGTACGGGCGATCTCATCCGGTGTTCCGGTCAGTCCCGTGATGCGGGCATCAAACAGACTTACATAATCGGCCAGTACCTCGGGGCTGTCGCGCTCGGGATCCACGGTGATCAGCGCGATGGTAAGGGCTTCCGCGTCCTCACCCAGTTCTTCCAGCCAGTCCGAGATGTTGATCAGCGTTGTCGGGCACACGTCGGGGCACCAGGTAAAGCCGAAGAAGACAAGCGCCGGTCGCCCGATCCAATCCCCGGGGCCGACAGGCACACCCCGTTGGCTGGTCAGGCGCCAGTCCATTTCATTCAGTGCCAAAGGCAGTGGCGATGCGTCTGTCTGCGGTGGGTTCCGCCGGCTGCGCCAGGCACCCAGAGCCAGCGTGCCGGCTGCGGTAGCGACCACCGCTGCGGCACCGAGGATCAGCTGTCGTCGGGTTGGCATGCCGGCCCCCTGGCAGCATAGGCGGCAATGCCGACATCGATGGTCACTTCTCCGGAACGTTCGAATATCAGGGTCATGGGGAAACTCTCCCCTTCGGCCAGCGCGGCGGTCAGGCCCATGAGCATCCCGTGAAAGCCGCCCGGCGCGAGGCTGACCGTCGATCCGGCAGGCACCGGAATGTCCGAGACATGTGGCATGGTCGCTACGCCGTCGGTCACGACCGTTTCATGCAGCATCGGCATTTCGGCCAGCGGCGTAGAGATCGCCGTCAGGGAGTCATCCACGCTGCCCGCGTTCGCGATCTCGACATAGAAGACGGCGGGGCGGGCCGGGCCGATGGTTGCGCGCGACCAGGCGTTGGTGAGGGTCAGATCACCACTTTGCCAAGAGGGGCAGCTTTGGGCAGAGGCGGCGGATGCCGTCATGCTGACAGCCAGTGCGGCCAGGAGATACTTCATACCTCAGAATCTTTCTTTCAGATCGGCGAGGATCTCGGTTGCCGAGGTGCCATATGCAAACTGGCGCAACCATTGCCCGTCAGGTGCAACGAGGAAAAGGCCGGGACTGTGCGACATGGTGTAGCCATCGGGCGCGTTTTCATCATCTTCCCGTGAGAAATAGATGCGAAAGCTGTCGGCGGCGGCCTGGGTCGCAGTTGGTGATCCCGCAAGACCCAGGATCTGCGAGTGGAATGCTGCAGTGTAGTCGTCGATTCCAAGCGCTAGGTCACGTTCGGGGTCGATCGATATAAACACTGGCTGAACGGAAGCGGCCTGTGGCCCAAGGTCATCCAGAACCTGTGCGGCCTCGGCCAGAGTTGTCGGGCATACGTCGGGACAATTTGTGAAGCCAAAGAAGACCAGCAGCCAGCGACCGCGGAATTCTTCGCTGTCGCGCAATTTACCCGAACTGTCCGGCAGGCTGAACTGGGGCAGGAAATCTGCGCTCTCGATGGTTGGGGGCGTTTCTTCGGACCAGAGCCCTGACTTCAGGATGGCGAATACGAAAGAGGCCAGGATTGCTGCAATCCAAAGAGCTTTTTGAATTCTGCTCAACCGTAACATACGTTCAGAGCTCCAGGTATCGAGCGAACGCTATGCTCAGGACCACAGTGAGCAGAAAGAACGCGATTGCGAAGCCAGCCGCATACTGCAACATATCAAGCCGGTTGCCTCCCCTCTTTTTCGCGAGAAATGCCCCCCATATAGCTCCAATTGGTAGTGCTATTAGCGCGAGCATCGGTCTGCCTCTGTGGCCACGAGCATATTCTCCTGCGATCAAAGTTATTTCGTCTGGTCCGAGGGTTCGCCTACAACCTCAAGCAACTAGAGGATCAAGTGGAAAAAGGGTCCCTCACGGCTTTGTCACAAGGCGCCGCAATCATTTATTCTTCGGACTGCTGCAGGTGCACGGTCGGAAATGCATAGCGTATGGTGAGAGTGAGGTTATTTTCTTCAACTAAATCTGAAAATAGCACCCAACTGATCCAGCGCATCATAGAGCTTGGTGTCGCGATCATAGACATCCTTTCTGAAGTGAACGCCGCCGCGTGCGGTGGTAAAGGCGGTACGATACTCCAGATGAACTGGAACGGGTTGCTCCAGTTGTATGCGGGTTTGCCTCTGACTACGCAGTGTCGACTGGAACAGTTCGATCGGGTCGTCGCTCTGGCGCGACAGAAGCTCATATGCGAATTCATGTGGCTCTCTCAGGCGGATGCACCCGGCAGAGAAAGCTCTCAGCTCATTGTTGAAAAGCTGGCGCTCGGGGCTGTCATGCAGATAGATTGCCCACGGGTTGGGGAACATGAACTTGACTGTGCCCAATGGGTTGGTTGGTCCTGGAGCCTGGCGCAAGCTGTAGGGGAAGGTGCGCGCAGTATAACGCGAGAAGTTGATCGAACTCCGCGGGACCACGCGCCCTGCACTGTCGATGACGTCGAGTTGGCGCGCTCCGCCGCTGACGAGGCTATTCCAGTAAGTTCGCGCAACGATCGAGCGCGGTAGGGTCCAGTCCGGGTTGACTTCCAAGTAGGTCATTTGGTGTGAGAATTCGGGGGTCTGTGTGTCGTTTGGGCGGCCGCCGATGATAGAAACCGTATCCAGCGTCACCAGATCATCGTCCATGATCTGGGTGGTGAAATCGGCGAGGTTTACCCAGATGTGGCGCTGCCCTCGGGGTATGTTCAACCATCGCTCTCGCTCGAGTGCCACTGTGAGGGAACGGAGCCGAGCCTCCGGAGAGATGTTGATTTCCGCCAGTGTTGCTGCGTCCGCGACGCCGGTTGCCGCGATGCCGTGGAAGCTTTGAAAGCGGGCGACAGCAGTTTGAATTCGATGGTCATAGGTCGCAACAGCAGTGCGGGCGAGGTAACCCATCTCTATGAGCCTGTCTCGCAGCGCGACTACCGCTCCTCCCAGATCGCCGGGCCGTAAACTCAGAGAAGTCACCGCAGGGCCCCAGCCACCCTGGATGATTTTCTCACGCAAGTGATAGATCGACCGCAGCAGGCGTGCGTATTCAGGGCAGGATGGCACCATATTGCGGATGAAGGCCGCCGGTTCGGCCATGGCGAAATCGTGCATCAGGCTGGCGACATCGGGGCGGGGAAGGGTTCGGACAATTTGGGGGATGATTTGTATAGGATCCAGAACGCCGCTCCCCAGGTCGCGGGCATATCGCACAAAAAGCTTCGAGGTCCGAGCTTCAATCCTTGCACGGTCCCGTTCTGATGAAACTGCATGGTAACCAGCAATCAGCCCCTCAAGGTCGTACTGACCCGTCGGCAATCCTTGATCTCCTGCCTGGGAGAGTGCTGTCACGAAAGCTGCCCTGCGCGCTCCGTGCTCGGATCCTGTCCAGACCGGCATATAATTGGTGTTACGGTAGAAGGCAGACAGCCCGGGGTCGTCTGCCACACTCTCTGCAAGTACCATGCTGAAAGCTGGAAGAGTCTGTGCGAGTGCTCTGCCGGGCAGCAACCCAGTCAGCCCGCTCGCGGCCATCAAACTCAGAATGCTCCGTCTTGAAGCCTGACTGCTTCCTGCGTGCCTGCTCATCAGAACCTCCTCCGTCGTCACTTTCAAAATGTCAGCACTGCTATGCCGACACGGTGACCGGACAGAAAACCAACAGCAGGACGTGCCCACCTCACGGCGGTGGGTGCTGACTTCGGGGTGGATACGACCTCTAGTTACTCGAGGTTCAAGCAGGATATTGCCGTCCTTGCTTGGGATCACGGGGAAATGAGCGCCCGTGATCTCTGCGCAAGGAAGCGTCTCGGCGCGCCTGACCTGCGGCATTACAGGGCACAACTTTTCGCGAATCCCGCAGTCCAACCGACAATCGGTTGCACAAACCTCAGGGCCGACACCTCATAAACTGCGAGGCATATGCCCGAGATTTCTACTGGCTGTCTGTCGCCTCCTGAACCGCATTTCGGACCGCCCTTGAAAGGCTGTCGAAGCTGACCTGCTCAAGAGGCTCACCATTCAGGTAGAAGGTCGGGGTAGCCCTTACCCCAAGCGCTTCGATGTCTGCGCGATCCCGATTCAGAAGTGCGACTGTCCCCGGCGAACGTGTTTCGACTTCACGTGTAGAAATGTCGAGGCCCTGTGCGGCAGCTACCTGCCAAGCGAAGTCCATGTTAGGGCCATCATGCAATGCCCAGTTCGGCTGCGACTCGAACAGCGCGTTCAGAACAGGCTCAAACAGGCCCTGCCGGCGGGCTGCCTCTAAGATCGCGACAGCTTCGTCGGATCCCTGATGAAAGGCCGCATAGCGCATAACGATCCGGAAGTGCTCGGGGAATTCCTTGAGCAGTTGTGACAGAACCGGGTGGAAGGCACGACAGGCTTCGCAGGACGGATCAAAGAACTCGACCAGAGTGACCGGCGCGTTTTCGGGGCCGAAGGCCACGGCACCTGGCCTCAGCAAAAGCGCATTGATGTCCGGGATCTCGGCCGCGCGCCTGGCTGCTTCCGCCAGAGCCTCTTTCCGGCGCTGGTCCTGAATATACCAGGAACCGCCGGCGAAAGCCGCCACGCCGGCTGCGAGTGATCCAATGATAATGGTCCGTCGGTTCATTTTGCGGGTCCTTTCGGCAAAAGCAGGAGGAGAATGGCGAAGAAGGACGCCATCGACAGATAGGGCAGTGACAGGCCAAGAACCGACTGCGCATCGCGGTCGGTGCAGGAAGGCCCGGTTTCACTGCAGGGGATGATCGGCTCGGCTATCAGCCCGGAGTAGAGCCCAGAATGCCAGGCCGCGATCAGCAGCCCGATGCTTGCCAGTGTCAGTGCGTAAAGGCGGCCCGCAGAATCGTCGCGCCAAAGTGCGATGGCCAGGATCGCGGTGATTGGGAACATGGCGATCCGCTGATACCAGCAAAGCGTACATGGCCGTTGACCAAGGACCTCCCCGATGAACAGTGCTGAAAGCGTCGCGATCAGTGCGATTATGAAAGCGAGGCTCATTCGCGAGTTCAGGTCAGGCATGGGGTCTCTCATTTTGTCGGGGGCGGAGGAAGCTGGAGAGCAAGATCAGCGCGACGCCGAGGAAGATCGCGATATCGGCCCCGTTGAAGGTTGGCCAATGCCAGTCCCTCCAGTAGAAATCCAGGAAATCGGTCACGGCACCCTGACGCAGCCGGTCAAGGATATTGCCGGATGCCCCCCCGGCTATCAGCGCGAAGCCAACTCGCTCCGGGGTGGCAGTTGCACGAACACCCATCCAGATGAGGCCGAGCGTGATTGCGCTAGTCAGGGCAGCCATCAGCAGAGGCTTGTCGGCCATGAAGCCCCCCAACATCCCGAAGCTTGCGCCGGTATTGAACCCGAGGGTCAGATTGAAGCCCGGCAGCACCGGGACGGGCAGGCCCGGGGACAGGCCCGTCAGGGCGGCGGCTTTGGTTGCCTGATCTGCGGCGAGTGCCACAAGCGCCACGATCAGAAAGACAGGAAAGTTTCTCACGCTGCACCACTCTTCCGGCCGATCCAGCGCGGAACGTGGCGCATATATCGGGCATAGTCTTCTCCATGGGTGGCAAGCAGCAGGGTCTCTTCGCTGCTGATCTGGGTCTTGGCAGCCCAAAGGAAAATGACCGGGGCTATAGCGGTTGCGAGACCAGGTAAAGCGAGTGCAATGCCGATCAGTAGCGACGCCTGACCCAGAAAGGTTGGATTGCGCGACAGAGAGAACAGCCCGGTGGTGACCAGGGAGCTACTCTGTCCTGCGGCAGTTCCGACCCGCCATGAGGTGCCCATATCTGATTGCGAGGAAAGTGCGATGAACGCACCGATCCATGCCGCGGCTGCGCCGGCAAGGCCGGGAATGAGGATGCCGTACTCGCTCCAGAGCGGATCGCTCTTGTGTAGCCATGGGATGCTTTGCCAGAGGAGCGGCCCCAGGAAGGCCAGTGCGAAGGCGGCTCTGAACCCAAGCGCTGCCAGCCTGTCTGGACCACTTGTCTCGGTGAACAGCCAGACCCGCTGTCCATGCTGTGCAAGTCGAAGGGTGCCGATGAAGAAGAGGACAAGATAGGTTGAAAGGGCCGCGAAGGAGGCCCATCCCATGAGTGAAGGCATCCGGTTCAGCCTTCCTTTGCGGGGTCAAACCGCAGCAGCCGCAGCGCGTTGATCGTCACCAGCACCGTTGCGCCTGTATCGGCAAGGATCGCGATCCACAGGCCGGTGATGCCCAGAACCGAGGTGACAAGGAACACGGCCTTCAGGCCCAGGGCGAGGGTGACGTTCTGGCGGATATTGCCCATGGTTGCCCGCGCCAGCCGGATCAGCGCCGGCACATCAGCCACCCTATCGCGCAGGATTGCGGCATCGGCGGTCTCCAGCGCCACATCGGTGCCCGATCCCATGGCCACCCCGACCCCGGCCTGTTTCAGCGCCGGTGCGTCGTTGATACCGTCCCCGATCATCATGACGCCACCCTGCTGACCCATCTCGCGGATCACACTCAACTTATCCTCAGGCATCATTTCCGCTCGGAAATCCATGCCCAGCTGGCCTGCAATGGCTTCGGCGGTGCGGGGGTTGTCGCCGGTCAGGATGACAGGGGCGATGCCCATGGCTTTGAGTTGCCGCATCGCGTCACCGGCATCGGCCCGCGGCTCGTCGCGCAAGGCGATCAGCCCAAGCGGCTGACGTTCGCGGAAGACGGCCACGACAGTCTTGCCCTCAGATTCCAATTCCGTCGCCCGTCGGATATGGTCCGTTGCGATCCCGGCGGCCTCCGAAGCGTGGCGGGGCGAAGAAACCCAGGCTTTTGAACCGCCCACCAGGGCCTCGACCCCCTTGCCGACAATGGCGCGGGCGTCGCTGGCGGGCAAGGCTTCGACCCCGGCATCTGCGGCGCGGCGCAGGATCGCCTGCGCAAGCGGGTGCGAAGATCCGGTCTCGACCCCGGCAGCCACCGCCAGCAGATCGCTCTCCGCCACAGAGGGCGCAGTGACGATGTCCGTCACTTTCGGCTTGCCATGGGTCAGGGTGCCGGTCTTGTCAAAGGCGATGCGGCTGACCTTGGCCGCAGACTCAATCACTGCACCACCCTTCATCAGGAGGCCCTTCTTCGCCCCAGAGGACAGGGCAGAGGCAATCGAAGCCGGGACCGAGATGACCAGCGCACAGGGGCAGCCGATCAGCAAAAGCGCGAGGCCGCGGTAGATCCAGGTGTCCCAATCGCCGCCGAAAGCCAGCGGCGGGATCAGGATCACCAGTGCGGCCACCACGACGATGGCCGGCATATACCAGCGCGAAAAGCGGTCGATGAAACGCTCGGTCGGGGCGCGGGCATCCTCGGCCTCTTCGACCAGCTTGATGATCCGCGATATGGTGTTGTCCGAGGCGGTTCTGGTGACAGAAATGCGCAGCACAGCTTCGGTGTTGATCGAGCCGGCAAAGACTGTCTCCCCCGGCCCACGCGTGACCGGGACGCTTTCCCCGGTGACGGGGCTTTCGTCGATGCCGCTGGTTCCTTCGACGATTTCACCATCCGCCGGGATGCGGTCACCGGGGCGGACCAGCACGCGCGCACCGACTGTGAGGGTTTCGGCCGGGACTTCGGTCGTCTTGCCGTCGAACTCCAGCAGGGCGGTTTTGGGAACCAGATTGGCCAGCGCCCGGATGCCGTCGCGCGCCTTGCCGGCGGCAACGCCTTCCAGCACCTCGCCCACGGCGAAGAGGAACACCACAAGCGCCGCCTCTTCCGCCGCGCCGATGAACAGGGCGCCGATGGCCGCGATGGTCATCAGGCTTTCGATGGTGAAGGGCTGACCCGTCCGCAGCGCCTCAAAGGCGCGTTTCGCCACCGGGGCGACCCCGATGACGCAGGCGAGGGTGAAGGCCCAGTAGCCATATTCGGCATTCGTCAGCAGTTCGAACGCCCAGGCAAGACCAAGCAGCAGGCCGGTGAAGATCACCAGTCGCCCTTTGCCGGTCTGATACCATTTCTTGCCGCGAGCCGCCGGATCGTCATGCACATGGCCGGGGCTGCCATGACCGGAATCGTCGCCTCTGGCAGCCCTGGCCGCAACCGGCGGGGCCGAATGCTCATGGCCACTGCAAGCCGGCCCTTGGACATGGTCGCCCGCCGCATGTGCGTGATCCTTGTGGTCATGATCCTTTTCATGGTCGTGATCCGCGCAGTCCGGCCCGTGCACATGCGGCGCCTTCCTAGCTGTTGGGACGGAGGCGGGGACAGCCCCGGCCGCCGCATTGCGCGGCGCAATCTGATAACCGAGCCGCCGGACGGTATCTTCGATATGCGAGGCCCCGGTCGTGTTCGGCGCAAGGTTCAGGGACAGACGTTCGGTCATCAGGGCGACCTTGACGTCACTCACTCCCGGCAAGCGCTCGATCGCCTTCGTCACCTTGACCGTACAGGAGGCACAATCCATGCCGCCGACCGTCCATTCAAGCCGTGATGGGCCGTTCATCCCAAGCCTCCCGCCCGGGTCCACCCGGGTTAATTACTCTCGCCGGGTCCGATGTGTAGGACCTCCAGCTGCTATAGCTTCAAGGGGTTTCTTGAGCAGATGCGATGAACTTTTCTTGAGGGCGGCCATTTCCGCACAAATGCCAACTTCGCAATAAATTGAAGTTCGCGCTCTGCGGCGAATTGTCAGAGACATAATGTCCAATCGCCAAATCCTGTCTGGTTGAGGAGATATCTGGTGACTGGACGAGGCCGTTTCGGAAATGGGACTCGCAAACGCGCCATACGGATAATCCCGTGACAATCAACCGATCTATTCATCCAGAGAGCCATGCGCTCTTAATCAGGGCGAGATCTCCGATCAGCCGAAGAGCGGTTGCGTTTTCGGTTTTTTCTGGGCTTGTCTGGCCGATGCAGGCTGCACTGATTGCCTGGGTCATATCCGATCTTATCGCCAGCGAGATGCCAGGCTGGTATATTGCCCCGTGGCTCATCTTGCTCAGTGGCTTGCGCGCTGGTTTGGACTGGATGGCCGAGGCTGGAAGTCAGGATGAAGCGTCCCAGATCATTGCAGATCTGCGGCTTCAGTTGCTGGAGGCGGCGGTTTGGCGCTCCCCCTCGGGACCAGGCGAGGATGCGGCCGCACAGGCTGCCCTGATGGGCGAGAAGGCGGCGATGCTCCGCCCCTGGCTGGAGAAGTTCCTGCCCGCAATGGGCCGTGCCAGGATCGTGCCGGTGGCGATCCTGGTGCTGGTTGCCAGCCAGAGCTGGACGGCGGCGCTGGCACTTGCGGTCACCGGGCCGCTGATCCCGGTCTTCATGATGCTGATTGGCTATGCGGCGCAGGCGGCCTCGCGCGATCATCTGGTCGAAGCCGGAGCGCTGAACCGGCTGCTGATGGACCGGATCGCGGCCCTTGCCGAGCTGCGGCTTCTGGGCGCCGTGGGTCAGGCCGGGGCCGATCTGGAAATCCGTGCCTCGGATCTGCGCTCGCGGGTGATGAAGGTTTTGCGCCTCGCGTTCCTGTCCTCGACGGTGCTGGAACTGATGGCTTCGCTCGGGGTGGCGCTGGTTGCGGTGCAGATGGGGGTCTCGCTCCTCGGGCTGGTGTCCTGGGGTGGTTGGGGCGGACCGATCAGCGCCTTCGGGGCGATCTTTGTCCTTTTAATCGTGCCGGATTTCTATCAGCCGATGCGGGATCTGGCGGCGTCCTGGCATGATCGGGCGGCGGCTCTGGCGGTGCTGGGCGAGGCGCGGGCCGCGCTGGCGCAGGGGATGCCGCGCATCCTTGGCGAGGGCGCGGCACCCGCCGCCCGCTGCGAAAGGCCCTTTCCGCTGCGCTGGCAGGGTCTGGTAATCTCACCCGGACAGGGTGCCGCGATTGCTGTGCCGGACGGATCCCTGTTGCCTCGGACCGCCACGGCGGTCACGGGGCAAAGCGGAATCGGAAAGTCCACATTGCTGGGCACGCTTGCGGGGCTGCGCCCGGCACTCTCCGGCACCATCCACTTCGGCGATGTCCGGCTTTCGGACGCGACGGTTGCGGGCCTGCGCGGCGCGACCGGCTGGCTGCCGCAGCAGCCGCGCTTTCCGGCGATGAGCCTGCGCCGCTGGCTGCGCCTTGCCGCACCGGATGCCACCGACGAGGCCCTGATTGATGCGCTGCACCGCGCCCGCGCTGGTCATGTCCTGGCGTCGTTGCCGCAAGGCCTCGGCACCCGCCTTGGCGAGACCGGCGGCGGTGTCTCTGGCGGCGAGGCGCGCAGGCTGATGATCGCCCGCGCGTTGCTTGCCCCTCCGGCGCTTCTGCTGGCGGATGAGCCGACCGCGGACTTGGACGCGACCTCCGCGCAGGAGATCACCGGTGCGCTTCTGGCGCTGCGCGGATCGGGCAGCGCGCTGCTGATCGCGACACATGACGCGCGGCTTGTCGGGGCGATGGATCATGTCATCGCGCTGCACGCCGGGGGGAAGGCCGCATGAGACATCTTGCCGCCGTCATCCGGGAACTGAACGACGGCAATGGCCGGCATCTGCGGCGTGCGGCCGTTCTGGCGGCGATGGTGCCACTTGCGGGGGCAGCACTTCTTGGCCTGTCGGGATGGTTCATCACCGCATCCGCGATGGCGGGTGCGGCCGGGCTTGGCCTTGTCTTCGACTTTCTGCGCCCCTCGGGTGGCATCCGCACGCTGACGCTGATCCGCGCCTTCTCGCGCTATGGCGAGCGGCTGCTGGGGCATGATGCCACGCTGCGGGCGCTGGAACGGCTGCGGCTGCGGCTGTTCCGTGATCTTTCCGCTGTGCCGCTTCATACGCTGGCGCGTCGGCATTCCGCGCAGATGCTCAACCGGCTGACCGCCGATGTGGAGGCGCTTGAAGGGCTGCTGATCCGTCTGGTCTTCCCGACGTTTGCGGCAGCGCTGTCGCTGCTGATCGGGCTTGGCGTGATTTGGATCATCGGCGGAGGGGCGCTTGCCGGGGCCTTGGCCGCCATCTGGGCGATGGGAGTCCTGTGCCTTGCGCGGCTGGCCGGGGGCGGGCAGCGCGCCGATGCCCGCCGGGAAGAGGCGGCGCTGCAGGCGATAAGGTCGCGTGCCGCCGGGCTTTTGGCGCTGCGCGGCGATCTGCTGATGCAAGGGCTGCTGGCGCAAGGTCTTGATCAGGCAAAGGCGGCGATCGCCCGCGCTACCGTGGCGCGCAGCGGCCAGAATCTGATGGGCCGTCTGGCAGGCGTCGTGATACACCTCGTACCGGGCATGGCGATTGCCGCAACCCTGGTCTTGGGGGGCAGCCTTTCACCGGCGCTGCTGCTGACGGTGATCCTGATCAACCTGGCATTGACCGAATGCCTTCGGCTGTTGTGGCGAGGCTGGTCCGAGCGCGGGCGGATCGAACTGGCGGCACGCAATCTTGCGCGGCGGCGGGCTGATACCCGACCGGCACCCGATCCGATGTCCGCGCCTGCCCCCCTGCGCTCCGGAGCGTCGCTGCTGGCAGTGCGTCAGCTTGTGGTGCACGCCCATGGCAGCGGCAGGGTGCTGAGCGCGCCTGTGGATTTCACGCTGGACCCTGGCGAGACCCTGGCGATCCATGCTCCGTCGGGAGCCGGGAAATCCACCCTTCTGGCAATGCTGGCACGCGCAGCCGCGTCAAAGCCGGGTGAGATCACCCTTCTGGGTCGCGATCTGTGCCAATGGCCCGAGGCCGATCTGCGCGCCGGGGTGACGCTGGTGCCGCAGCGGCCCGCGCTGATCGCCGGATCGCTGGCCGACAATCTCCGCATTGCCGATCCGCAGGCCGGTGATGCGGCACTTGCGGCCGTGATGCAGGCAGTGGCCCTGTCGCATTTTCTCACAACGCCCGAAGGGCTCGGGCGGCAATTGGGCGAGCGGGGCGCTGGCCTTTCCGGCGGCGAGACCCGGCGTCTTGCGCTGGCGCGCGCGCTGTTGCGGCAACCGGACCTCCTTCTGGTCGACGAACCGACCGAGGGGCTGGACCCGGCCAATGCGGCCGCGGTCCTGCAGGGTTTGCGCGCATATCTGCCCCGGTCGGGGATCATTCTCGTCTCGCATCGCGAAAGCGATCTGGCCGGTGCCGACCGGCGCCTGCAACTGCCTCCGGCTGACCGTGACAGTCGGATGCCGCCAGCCGCACCACCCCTTCACCACATCACACGCAGGGGCGCAGCGCCCCTCAAAAAGGAGGCCACCGATGGACATTGATGTCGTTGACCTGTCACGACTGCAATTCGCCGTGACGGCCATGTACCACTTCATTTTCGTGCCGCTGACCCTTGGCCTGTCGCTGCTCGTGGCGATCATGGAGACGGTCTATGTCATGACCCGCCGCCCCATATGGCGGCAAATGACGAAATTCTGGGGCACGCTCTTCGGCATCAACTTCGTGCTGGGCGTCGCCACCGGGATCACGATGGAATTCCAGTTCGGCATGAATTGGAGCTATTACAGCGTCTATGTCGGCGATGTGTTCGGGGCCCCGCTGGCGCTGGAAGGTTTGATGGCCTTTTTCCTTGAGGCGACCTTTGTGGGCCTGTGGTTCTTCGGCTGGGACCGGCTTTCGGCCCGCGCCCATTGCATCGTGGCCTGGTGCGTGGCGATCGGCAGCAATTTCTCGGCGCTGTGGATCCTGATCGCCAATGGCTGGATGCAAAACCCGGTCGGCGCGGTGTTCAACCCCGATACGATGCGGATGGAGATCGAGAGCTTCTTCGAGGTCATCTTCAACCCGGTCGCCCAGGCGAAATTCGTCCACACCGTCAGCGCGGGCTATGTCGCGGCCTCGATCTTCGTCATCGGGGTGTCCAGCTGGTTCCTGATCAAGGGGCGCCACACCGAACTGGCGCGGCGTTCGATCACGGTGGCCTGCTCTTTCGGTCTGGCCTCGGTCATGGCGGTGATCGTTCTGGGGGATGAAAGCGGCTACGAGACCACCCATGCGCAGCGCATGAAGCTGGCCGCGATGGAGGGGATGTGGGAAACGCAGGCAGCCCCCGCATCCTTCACGCTTTTCGGCCTGCCCGACCAGGAGGCGCGCGAGACGCGCTATGCGGTGCATGTTCCCTATGTGATGGGGCTGATCGGCACGCGGTCGCTGACCGAGGAAATTGCCGGAATCGAAGATCTGGTGAAGGAGTCCGAAGAGCGTGTCCGTTCCGGCATCATCGCATGGGACGCGCTGCAGACCATCCGCACCGAGCGCGCGGACACGCCGCCCGAGGTGCGCGAGATCTTCGAGGCGAACGGCGGCAACCTGGGTTACGGCATGCTGCTGATGCGCTATGTCGAGGATCCGCGCGATGCCACTGAGGCACAGATCGCCCAGGCCGCCGCAGATACGATCCCGACGGTCTGGCCGCTGTTCTGGTCCTTCCGCATCATGGTCGGCGCGGGTTTCCTGATGCTTGGCTTTCTTGCCTATATGTTCTGGCGCACAAATTTCCGCCAGGGGCGCTATCCCACGTGGGTCCTGCGCGGTGCCGTCCTTATGGTCCCGGTGCCCTGGATCGCCATCGAGGCCGGCTGGTTCGTGGCCGAGTTCGGGCGCCAGCCCTGGACGGTGGACGGTCTGCTTCCGACCTTCCTGTCGGCAAGCCGCCTGTCTGTCGCCGATCTTCTGATCACGCTGGCGGGCTTCGTCGCGCTTTACACCGTGCTTCTGGTGATCGAGGTCCGGCTGATGCTGGCCGCGATCCGCAAAGGCCCGGTGCAGGATGCGGTAGAAACCGATGCCTGGAACAAAGCGCATCAGGCCCGCCTGTCCGGCGTGCTTGCCACCGATATCAAGCCAGCGGAGTGACCCGAGCATGATCCTGCATGAGTTTATCAGCTATGAGGCACTGCGCCTGATCTGGTGGGGGCTGATGGGGTTCCTTCTGATCGGCTTTGCGATGACCGATGGCTTTGACATGGGGGTTGGCGCGCTGTTGCCCTTTGCGGCCCGCACCGATGTCGAGCGGCGCATTGCCATCAACACCATCGGCCCTGTCTGGGAAGGCAACCAGGTCTGGCTGATCCTTGGCGGCGGAGCGATCTTCGCCGCCTGGCCACCGCTTTATGCGGTCAGCTTTTCGGGGTTCTATCTTGCGATGTTCCTGATCCTTGCGGCGCTGATCCTGCGGCCCGTCGGGTTCAAATACCGTAACAAGAAAGAGGATCCGAAATGGCGGACCCGCTGGGACTGGGCGCTGTTCATCGGTGGCGCGGTTCCGGCGCTGACCTTTGGCATCGCGGTCGGGAATGCGCTGCAAGGCGTGCCCTTCCAACTGACAGAGATGATGGTGCCGCTTTACCCGGGCAATGCGCTGATGAAGCTTCTCGCGCTGCTCAATCCGTTTGCGCTGCTGGTTGGCATGGTCAGTCTGACAATGCTGATCACCCATGGCGCGGCCTGGCTTTCGTTCAAGGCGGAAGGCATGGTCGCGGTCCGGGCACGCCGGATCGGGGTCGTGGCCGGGGGAATTGCGATCCTCGGGTTCCTGGCGGCCGGGCTCTGGCTGGCGGTCGGTATTCCGGCCTATCACTATATTGGCGCTGTTGATCCCGCAGGTCCGTCCAACCCGCATCTGACAGCGATGACACGGGGAGGTTCCTGGCTTGCGGCCTATCAGATCCGGCCCTGGATCGCGGTTGCGCCGGTGCTGGGGGTGATCGGTATCGCCCTGGCCGCCTTTGGCCTGTCACGGGGGGCTGGCGGCTGGTCGCTTCTGGCCTCGAAACTGGGCATTTTCGGGGTCATCTCGACCGTCGGGCTGACGATGTTTCCGTTTATCCTGCCATCCTCGCTGGATCCGAAATCTTCGCTGACCGTCTGGAATGCCTCATCGTCGCACCAGACACTGTTCATCATGCTCGGTGCCACGCTGTTCTTCATGCCCATCATTCTGGCCTATACCGCCTGGGTATACCGGGTGCTCTGGGGCAAGGTGGGCGCAGACGAGCTGACAAAAAATCCCAATGCCTATTAACCCGGAAGGAACTCTGAAATGTGGTATTTCGCCTGGATGCTGGGGCTGCCCGTCGCGGCAATGTTTGCAGTGATAAATGCTATGTGGTTCGAAATGAGCGAAGACAGGCGCACATCCGGTTCGGATCAGCCCCAATGAGGTTAAGAAATTAATGCTGATTGAAATGAAGTGGAGCTTTCGGCTCCTGTCGACCGAACTGGTGTATTGTCTACCTTAGTTTGCAAGATGAAAGCTATCGCGAGCTGTTACTCAAGCATAATGATTTTAGATTTCCGGACGGAGTTTGCTCAGATGCAAGCTCCGTCTTTTTTTCTAATTGGGTCAGGGGCGTTAGAGTTTCAGGTTGCGGCAGATATGCGATCTTCTCCGGGATACAAGAATGCTGTAGACCCTGGTGCAACATGATCATAAAGGTCGATCACGTGGGCCATTACCATTCGCACGCAGCCCGAACTAGCGCGCGAGCCGATGGACCTTTGCGCGGGCGTCCCGTGGATCCGAAGGTAGGTGTCGCGATTACCTACGTAGAGATAGAGTGCGCGTGAGCCGAGTGCATTTGTTGGCCCCGGCTCGACACCACCCGCGAACCGTCCATATAGTTCTGGTTCACGGGAAATCATGTTTTGGGTTGGCGTCCAGTGCGGCCATTTGACTTTGCGCTTGATCGTGTATGTGCCGGGTTCGTAAAGGTTTCCCCTGCCGATCGCGACACCGTATCGCATGGCAGTGCCGTCAGACTGAATGTGGTAAAGGTACCTGGCGACCGCATCGACATGGATATCGCCCGCCATCAAGCCGTCATTTGCTTCGACCCGCCTGGGGAGGAAGCGAGGATGGATCCCCCAGGGATTGCTTGTCGCCGGGTCGTAATTCGCAGGTGTGACCTGAGCATCCCAAGCCGCCATTTGCGATTCGGAAGGCCAGCTATTTGCAAATACCGGGTCGGCGAGCGGCGCGGAAAACAACGCTGCAGTCGTTGCGATAAAGTGGCGTCTGGTCAGCATGAGCCGCTACGTCCTTCAATCTTGCATCTGTGGGAACTGCCCCGCAACTGGTCCGCGTCGCAATTCACTTTTCAGTGTTGCCGAGGGAGAGACGTTCTCGCCCGGTCAGTTCTTTACACCTGCATGCAGTGTTTCATCGGCCAGTCCGTCGATAATCGAGCATTCCGATCGACTGTCCCCATTGCAGCTGTGAACGAGGTGCTGGAGAGTGTTCCTCAACTCCATCAACTCTTTGAGCTTGTCGTCCAGATCCGCCAGCTTCACCATCGCGAGCGCCTTCACATCGGCACTCTGGCGATCGGTGTCATTGTAAAGCGAAAGCAGCTGGCGGCACTCCTCCACGGAAAAACCCAGGCTGCGTGATCTCTTTAGAAAGCGGAGGCGGCTGACATCCGATGCAGAGTAGTCCCGGTATCCATTGTTGCTTCGACCTGCAGTCAGCAGGCCGATTTCTTCATAGTAGCGGATCGTTTTTGCAGGAAGACCTGACCGTTCCGATGCAGAACCGATGTTCATGATGTTCTCCTGAGCTTGCTTCGCTCCTGATATAGGGCTTCCAGTCACGGGAACCAACCGTTTTGAACTACCACCGCAGTCAGGCAATCTTCGGATGTTCCTCTTCGGGTGTGAAGAACACGTCCGCATGGATATTTGCCGCAGGCACGCCCCGCTCGGTCAATACGGCATAGGCAGCGTCCACCATGCCCGGAGGGCCGGCGACATAGGCGCGCGCATCTGCCAGGCTATGGTGATCGAATGCCAGCGCATCTGTGACAAAGCCGGTTCTGTGGCGCGTCGCTGCAGACTGGGATAGAACGGGAATGAAGGTCAGGTTGGGAAACTGCTTTGCCAAGTCCTCGAAATGGTCGACGAGATAAAGATCTTCTTCTCGCCTGACGCCAAAATAAAGGCAGATCGGCTGCTTCATACCGGCGTGCAGGGCGGTCTCGACAATGGACCTGATAGGCGCGAGCCCACTCCCGCCCGCCAGCGCGATGATTGGCCCGTCATGCGCATCGCGCAGCCAGGCGGAGCCGCAGGGGCCCTCAATTTCAACTCTATCGCCGACAGCAAGGTCGCGGTGAATGGCGGTGCTGGTTTTCCCGTCCGGAACATGTCGGACATGGAGTTCGACGATTGCTTCATCCGGACGGTTTGCCATGGAATAGCTGCGCATCGGTGCATCCGCCATGGTCAGGTTCAGGTATTGGCCTGCGGCAAAGCGGAATTTCACCGGCGCCTCCAGCGCCAGCCGCAGTCGCATGATGTCATGCGTCATCTTGTCCCGGGCGATGACCTGCGCCTTTTGGCGGATGGCGGGCTTTTCAATGAATTCATCATCCAGCCAGGCGACGGTGACATCGGTTTTGGGAACCGCGCGGCATGCGAGAATTTGTCCCGAGTCCCGCTCCGCGGCGGTCAGGGCGAAGGGAGAATGCTGTAGCATCTCCACCTCGCCGCTGAGAAGTTCCGATTTGCACGAACCACAACGCCCGGAACGGCATCCATGGGGAAAAGGGGCACCGGCGCGCAGGGCGGCTTCCAGAACAGTTCCGCCCTCCGCCACGGGCACGCGGCGGTGGATCTGGGGCAGGGAGACGGTTTTCATGCCTCGGCCGCTTTGCCATCGAGCTTGAGCAGAGCGGAGATGTTCTTCTTCTGTTCAGCAAAGACGCCGTAGAACACGTGCTCATTGTCGATCACGGTCACAGGGGCCACGCGCACGCCGGTGCGGCGCTTTGCCTCTTCTGCGACTTCGGCCCGTCTCAGGTCGTGTTCCGTGAAGGACAGCCCCTCCTGGGCAAACCAACGCTTGAGCGCGAGGCAGTCGGGGCAGGTCGGCGTTGTGTAGACTTCGATTCTGTAGGTGCCGGACATTCTGGCTCTCCACCTGTTTGTTTATCTGAATCAGCATGTTGTTCGGCATGTCGTCATGCCGGATGATTTGCATGACGGCAAAGCTAGTGCTTCCAGTTACTGGAGGGTCAATGGGGCAGCGCTCGCTGGACAATTTTTCATGCTCGTTCTGCGCGCTGCGCCGCAGCGTTGCGACCGGGTATTCTTGCCAAGCCGGAGCTTTGGATGACATGAGTTGAAGTACGGACATGTCGCGTGCGCCCGAAGCGGACGGCCATTCAGTTAAAGGACGAAGCGCGATGAGCACCTTTGACTGAAGGCCGCCAAGCCTCCCATCATGCCAAACTGCGGAACTGCCGTCGCATCCGGGAAGCGTCCAATCAGGCTGTGGCCCAAGGAGACATTTTGCCGGTATCCCCTTGCCGCAACATCACGCCAACCGGCTGACCCGAAGAAAAATGGGCGCAGTTGCCCCGGTTCCGAGAGCGTACAAGCTGATTCTCGGCCAGAGCAGCGCGCCAAAGCTCAGGGATCGAACGAGTCCACGGTCTTTGGACCGACATCCATGATGCTATTCCTTGCTGGCTCGAACCTGCTCACTGCAGGCCGGCGGGCCAACAATCTCGGGCCTCTCCCGTTTCTGACATTGATCATGGCCCTGCTGCTCTGGTGCAGCAATCGCTCGAGAGCGGGCTGAATGCGTAAGGCCTCGGCCGGATCCGGTACCCCGTTGCAGTTGAACTGCGGTGCGGCAGATACAGGGAGGTTGTGCAGATAAACTATTGCCTTTGAACGCAGATTTGCCGTCCGGCTGCTGTATTTAGCGGCAGTAGAGTTGTCTCGACCTGACCTGCGTGCTCATACCAATAGCAGTTGTCGTCGGGCATCAGGCGAGCCGTTTGGACGTTTTGATAAGGTGCGGCCAGCGCAACAATGTTCTCGGGAACAGGTGGTGGAGTTACGGGGCTCTGCTCAGTTTGCAGCGTACATGCACCAAGCGCCGAGGTCGCTGCCATCATGCCGAAAATCTTCAGTTTCATCGAGTTGTTCCCGTTGGCTTTGTCATGGTCCCGAGCAGAGATTTCATCTGGACGACTGATTGGTGAAACCGCAACCCGCTGGTCCTGGCAATAGAATCCCCTGCCTTCGCCAGTCTTGCTATGTGGCAAGCCGACTCAGGCAGTCAGCCTGCGGACGCTTCGCTTCACATCGACAAAATCTACACAGATCAACGGTTCCCATGATTGGAACGGGGGATTTCCGCCGATTTTTCTGTGGGGTT